>CAKZGB010000020.1 GCA_936911875.1 uncultured Lysobacteraceae bacterium | reverse complement strand
ACTAATTGGGATTGAACTCTAAATCGCTGTGCTACTCAAATGTGGGGTAACGTCACTGCAACTGAGAAGGCCATCGATACCGGACGTGCGCCGGCTCGCTGATCGTCTGTCCAAGCAAACTATCAAATACGTCGAAGACATCCCATTATCCCATTCCCATGCCCGACTCACTGCAAACGCAACGATATTTATATTACGCAGTCCGCCGTACGCCACACCATGTGAGACATTTTCAAAAATTTTCTACTGAACATTCAGTATCCCATAACTATTTTCCCCAATCATTGGCGATAAAATAGAATTAACAATGCCCGCCAAGGCTATGTCGATCTCGATCGATATCCTCAAATCGGCGGGCTTTTTCGTACTCGGGGTTTACGAATGGGTTTCACAAAACCAGCGATGTCCTTTGAGGACCAGCTTGATCGCCTTGTATCGCGGGGACCGGTCGTTCGTGATCGCGAATTATCGATTCATTATCTCAGCCACATCAACTACTATCGCCTACGAATCCTGACGAATGCCCACCCCAAAATACTGTTTCAGTATCGCATTTGTGTGCGTGTGTGAAATCTATCTACAGTCTGATTTTGTGGGCGGATCAATGCCAGTTAGAGATCACTCAACGAATGACCGGTATGTCTGGAAATTCTAAATTCGCTCAGAAATAACTCGAAGCGCTAGCGACTCTGTCTTCTTGACCGCCTCGTCCTGCGTCGCGCCACCACCATGTTCTGCAAGCTTATGCTCATAACGAGGCAGAATCAGCTGCAGATCGATCCAGATCATCATGGCTGTTTCTACTTACTTGGCCAACTCGTGCAGCAGATTGCGTCGACGGCGCATCACGTCCTAAATCACATCCATCTTGGCGGCGAAATCGGGGGCATAGGTCGTGATACGAAAGCCATCGGGCGTTTCGAGCAGATGGAACTCGTCGCCCTTTTGCAGATGCAGCCGCGACAGCACGTCCTTAGGCACAATCAGCCCCGACGAATTGCCGACTGTGGTGATCGTGAGTTTGATGCCCAATCTCCGGATCATGTTATAACACCTGTTACACCCTCAATCCAACGTCAGTGAAAGGCAGCCACACAGGGAACGTCGCCGCAACCCGGCGCGTTGCTGCAGCGTGCTAGGGCGCCACCTGAAATTAGTGACGACATGCGCCGCTCGCCATTGCTTCTTCTCGGCGTCGGGGCCAGTGCTTCACCCGCGATGGGGCACCCAGTAGACTGTAGAAACTAGGTGGGAAAATTCTGAATCGCTCCAATGAGTCTTGTTAAGTCTAAACAGCGCGTGGCCGATCATGGTGAGGTTTTCACCCCGGCGTGGATGGTCGAGGCCATGCTCGACATGGTCAAGGGCGAGACCGAGCGAATTGATAGCCGCTTTCTGGAGCCCGCCTGCGGCAGCGGCAATTTTCTGATTCAGATTCTGAAGCGCAAGCTCGCCGCCGTTGAGCTCAAATACGGCAGGTCGGATTTTGAGAAAAAGCACTTTGCCCTATTCGGACTAATGTGCATGTATGGGGTCGAACTGCTGCCGGACAACATTGCAGAATGCCGCAAACACCTGTTGGACATTTTCTCCGAATATCTGAATTTGGACGAGACTGACGACCTCTATCGCGCCGCAAGCTATGTACTGTCCCAAAATCTTGTGCACGGCGATGCGGTGACCATGCTCGATAGCTCCAAACAACCAATAACGTTTGCGGAATGGGGCTATCTGGGTAAAGGCAAATACCAGCGACGGGACTTCCGTTTTGACATCCTCACCCACTCCTCGGCATTTAGTGCCGAAGACTCGCTGTTCGCACACCTAGGCAAACACGAGATATTCACCCCGGTCAAAACCTACCCCACTTGCACGATCAACGAGCTTGCCGCGGAGACTTCAGCATGAGTGAACAGGCCAGTTTTCAGCTCCGCGGACGCAATCCGGATGTTCTGACCTGTATTGCCAACCTTTCGAATGATGAGGTGTTTACGCCACCTGAATTCGCTAACCAAATGCTGGATTCCGTGGCGTCTGCATGGGCCGCTGACCACAACGGCGAGAGTATCTGGGAAAACCCGAATGTGCGCTTTCTGGATCCGTTTACCAAATCCGGCGTCTTCCTACGGGAGATTACTAGCCGGCTAACGGCTGGACTTGCCAAGGAAATTCCGGACCTGCAGACACGCGTTGATCACATTCTCAAGAATCAGGTTTTCGGAATTGGCATTACGCGCCTTACCAGCTTGCTCGCGCGGCGCAGCCTGTACTGTTCGAAATTCGCCAACGGCGAACATTCGATTGCAAAGTCGTTCGGCAACGATCAGGGAAATGTCTGGTTCGAGCGCGTGGAACACACGTGGAACGGTGATAAATGCACCTTCTGTGGAACCAGCAGGAAATCATTAGATCGTGGTGAATCATTAGAGACGCATGCATACGCGTTTATTCATACCGATGACATCAAGTCACGGATGAAAGAGATCTTTGGAGAAAACATGCAATTTGACGTAATTATCGGGAACCCACCGTATCAGCTCGCGAGCGATGGCGGCACCCGAGACATGCCGATCTACAACAAATTTGTAGAGCAGGCAAAGAAACTGGAGCCCCGCTACCTTGTTATGGTCATTCCTTCTCGATGGATGGCATCGGGCCTCGGCCTGAATGACTTTCGTCAGAACATGCTAACGGACCGCCATATTCGAGCACTAGTCGATTATCCGGTCGCAAGCGAAGTCTTTCCAGGCGTAGAGATCAAGGGCGGCGCCTGTTACTTCCTTTGGGAACGAGATTCAGAGGGTGACTGCTCAGTAACAACAATTCGTGGTGACGAAGTCGTAGGTCCGGTGGATCGCAACCTTGGCGAGCACGATGTATTTGTTCGAGATGGTCGCGCCATCCAGATTTTGAACAAGGTTCATAAGGCTGGGGAAGCGCCAAGTATCGTTGACATTTTGTCGGTAGACAAAGAATTTGGGTGGACCTCAAACTTCAGCGGATATCACGAGAAAAAGAAGAGCGGCGATATTCCAATCTATTTCATTAGAAATGGTAAGAGGAGCTCTGCCTGGATAGAACGTGAGGCCGTTTTAAAGAGCCCCGAACTGGCTGACAAGTGGAAGGTTATGGTTCCAAAGGCATATGGTGCCGGGGAGTCAATTCCGCACCAGATCCTCGGTCAGCCATTTGTCGCCCCGGACCCCTCGGTTTGCACTCAGTCCTATCTCTTTTTCCACACCAGTTCCGAGAGAGCGGCCAAAAGTATCGAGAGTTATATTCGAACACGATTTTTTCGTTTTCTGGTATCGCTGCGCAAGATTACACAAGATGCCACGCGGTCAACCTATACATGGGTTCCGCAACAAAAATGGAACCGCACATGGACAGACGACGCGTTATACGAAAAGTATGGTCTCACTAAGCGGGAAATCAGTTTTATCGAATCTCGCATCAAAGAATTGACTTCAGACGATGAGTAAATCCACAGACGAAGTCCTCACGCCAAAGCCAAAAGCCAGACCACGGATTTACGCCTATACAATCGACGACGCCGCACACAAGGGACAGCTGAAAATTGGCCAGACCACACGTGATGTAAGGAAACGAATTGCGGAACAGTTGAAGACGGCGGCGATTCAGAACTTCAAGATCGTGCTGGAGGAGCCTGCTGAGCGGGAAGACGGCTCGATCTTCAGCGATCACGCGGTGCGCGCCGCACTTAAGAAGAAGGGCTTCGAAAACACGTCACTGGAATGGGTCCGCTGCACCCTAGCAGACCTGAAAACAGTTCTGGCAGAACTGCGTACAGGGCAAACATTCACCGGCACGCACCACGCCACTTTCCCTATGCGGCAGGAACAGGCCGAGGCCGTTCGACTAACGCACGAATACTATCGCTCCCGCTGGGACGAAGACAAGCGCGCCGTTCCTCGATTTCTTTGGAACGCAAAGATGCGCTTTGGCAAGACATTTACTTCGTATCAGCTTGCCAAGGAGATGGGTGCCAAGCGCGTGCTCGTGTTGACATTCAAACCCGCCGTCGAGGACGCGTGGCAGACCGATCTAGAGTCCCACGTTGATTTTGATGGCTGGCAGTATTTATCCAAGTCCTCCGGCCGTGATCCTACTCAAATCGACAAAAAGAAACCTGTCGTATATTTCGGCTCGTTTCAGGATCTACTCGGCCGCGACAAAGCGACCGGTGCAATTAAGTCAAGGAACGAATGGCTGCATGAGGTCAACTGGGACCTTGTGATCTTTGATGAGTATCACTTTGGCGCCTGGCGCGAGACCTCCAAGGAGTTATTTGAGGGCGAGGATGACGCAGAGGCTAAACAGGAGAATAAATTCGAATATGCGCCGAGCTTGGATTATGTGAACGAAGACCTCGGGGTTTTGTCTGAAAAGGACGCCGATTTCCTACCCATCACCACCAAGGCCTATTTGTATTTGTCGGGGACACCCTTTAAGGCCCTCGCAACCGGCGAGTTCATCGAAGAGCAGATTTATAACTGGACCTACACGGACGAACAACGCGTCAAAGAGGAACACGAGAAGTATCACCCGGGATCTTGGAACCCGTATGGCGCACTGCCACAGATGCGACTACTGACCTACCAGATGCCGGACGAGTTACTCGCTATTGCCAGTTCCGGTGAATTCGACGAGTTTGATCTCAACGAATTCTTCTCAGCAACAGGCACAGGCAAAAAAGCAAAGTTCAAGCACAAGACCGAAGTTCAGAAGTGGCTGGAAATTATTCGCGGCTCCTACATGCCCCGCGCCGTTGAACATCTGAAGACAAGTAAAAAACCGCCCTTTCCCTATTCAGACAGCCGGTTACTGCCCTATTTGCAGCATTCATTCTGGTTCTTGCCGAGTGTCGCCTCGTGTCATGCAATGGCCAATTTGTTGGCCGAGAAACAAAATACCTTCTGGCACGATTACAAGGTCATTGCGGCTGCCGGCACGGGAGCAGGCATTGGTCTCGCGGCCCTGCCGCCGGTACGTAAGGCGATCGGCAGCGGATTTGATTCCAAATCCATCACGCTGTCCTGCGGCAAACTCACGACTGGCGTCACCGTCGCGCAGTGGTCATCGATCCTGATGTTGCGCAACCTGAAGTCACCTGAGACGTACTTCCAAGCTGCATTCCGCGTGCAGTCACCCTGGTCCATAAAGAATCCAAACGGTGACAACCCGAACGAAGAGGAAGTGCTCAAGCCGGTCTGCTACGTATTCGACTTTGCCCCAACCCGTGCGCTACGCCAACTGTCCGAGTACGGCATTGGGCTCTCTCCCAACGAACCTAACCCGGAAAATGCAGTCAAGGAACTAGTGTCGTTCTTGCCCGTGCTTGCATACGACGGCGCCAACATGACACAGGTCGATGCCGGAGGCATTCTTGATATTGCGATGTCAGGCACGTCCGCAACGCTGCTGGCCAGAAAATGGGAAAGCGCCCTGCTCGTCAATGTCGACAACGACACGTTACGCCGCGTCCTAGAAAACCCCGATGCAATGGCAGCCGTAGAGCGGATCGAAGGTTGGAGATCGCTTGGCAATAATGTCATAGAGACCATCATCAATAAGAGCGAAAAGATCAAGTCGCTGAAGAAGAAAGCCAAAGACGGCAAGCTGACAAAGAAGGATAAGGACCAGCTCTCCGATGCCGAGAGGGAGTTCAAATCAAAGCGCAAGCAGATTCAGGAAAAGCTGATTAAGTTTGCAACCCGAATCCCGGCCTTTATGTACTTAACGGACTTCCGCGAGAATTCGCTAAAAGATGTCATTACCAAGATCGAGCCTGATCTCTTTAGGGTGGTTACAGGTCTGACTGTGGCGGATTTCCATCTACTAGTGCGTCTCAAAGTATTCAACACCGAGCAGATGAACCAAGCGGTGTTTGCATTTCGCCGCTACGAAGATGCCTCATTGCGTTATACCGGCCTTGAGAGTCATCCGAACCTATCGCATATCGGTCTTTACGACACCGTCGTCGAGAAAATATAAACCGTAAGTATTTTCCGAGCAGAGATTCAAATGGCGCAAGTTGGCAAATCAATTCGGCTGTTTCTGGTAGAGGGCACATCGGGCGGGCTGATGACTGCGGAGATCGGCAATTGGTCAGGTCACCTGATCATGGCACCTCGCAGTGGCCTTGGCGATCTACTAAAGCGCGAAGAAACCCAGCGCACCGGCATCTATCTGCTGATTGGCGAAAATCCGTCGAGTCCGGATAGTACCGACGCGTATATCGGTGAGGCCGATGAAATTCGCACCCGTCTGCGTGACCACAATCGCTCAGAGCGTTTAGGCTCTGAGGATACTTGGAATCGCGTGCTGGTCCTAACCAGCAAGGACGGCAACCTAACCAAGGCGCACGCACGCTATTTGGAATCGCGTTTTATCGAGCTCAGCGCAGCAGCAGATCGCTGCCGTCTGTTGAACAGCACACGCCCGCCAACGATTCGTCTCCCCGAATCGGATATCTCGGATATGGAGTATTTCCTTTCGCAGGCCAAAGTTCTGTTGCCCGTCCTTGGAGTCAATATTCTTCGAGGAAGGACCGAGCCAACGTCTGCTGCAACATCTGCGGAAGCCGTAAAACTACAAACCTCTCCCGAGTTCATCTGCAAAGCAACCCGACTGGATTACAAGGCGCGCGCTCGCGTCATCGACGGCGAATTCACTGTTCTCGAAGGTTCTACGGCACGTAGCCGTTGGGAGGGAACGGATGACGGCTACAAGCGGCTGCGACAAAAGCTCGAGGACGACGGCACCCTAGCTAAGAATGAGAGCAATGAGTACATGACGTTTACTCGTGACCAGGTTTTCGCATCACCCTCTGCCGCGGCCGCAATTGTGCACGGTCGTCCCGCCAACGGGCGAATGGAGTGGAAGCAGACCGAAAGCGGCAAGACTTATGCCGATTGGCTGGACGAGTCCGATTCCACAACGTAATCGAACTCTTTACCGTTCTTACATATTGCGGCGGTATTCGCCGCCGAACTCCAGAACCACCGGTGCTTCTGGAGCAACGATTAAATGACAGTCAGAGATCACTTGGCGTGAGCCCAGTGTGTTTGGAGATTCTCGCGAGCATTGCAGGTCCGATTTCTTCGCCGTCATGGAATCCGAATACATAATCCGGCCAACCTTCGCGCGCCAGTGTGCGGTGTGATCCGGACACGCGTTTTTCGGACCAACCGATCCGTTTTAGTGCTGCGAGTACTCGTTTTGCCTTGGCCGACGGCCACTTGCTCATGCAGCCGCAGGAAGCCTGATGCTGAAACTGGCTGCCGGGGCCTCGCTATTCTCAATGCGCTCAGCAATAACTCGAAGCGCTAGCGACTCTGTCTTCTTGACAGCCTCGTCTTGTGTCGCGCCATACGCCATGACGCCCGGGATTTCGACGACTTCCGCAATCCAGCGGCCATCTTCTTCCATCTCGACTTCTATGGTGTATTGCATGGCGAATTACCTCTTCGACCGAACTGGAGTAAACCCCTGAAGAGCCTTCGGCCCGTTCATTAAGCAGACGATACCATACCGCCCGCTCATCGAACCCAAATTTCCGGTCGGAAAAAACCCGTCATTCACGTAGGAATGGGCTGAAGTTAAGCAGCCCACTCCCATCAATGAATTACATATTCCGGCGGTATTCGCCGCCGACCTCGTAAAGCGCATGCGAGATCTGGCCCAGCGAGTGCGTCTTGACCGCTTCCATCAGTTGCTCGAACAGATTGCGACGTTCCAGCGCGGTAACTTGCAGGAAGCGCAGACCGCCATCGGCCAGGCCGTTGCGGTTGGACTGGAAGCCGGCGACGTGAGCGATTTGCTGCTGCTTTTCCGAGTCGGTGGAACGGATCAGTTCGATCTCGGTGACGATGTCGCCACCGTGCTCCTTCGGCAGGAAGGTGTTGACGCCGACGAGCGGCAACGAACCGTCATGCTTCTTGTGCTCGTAGTACAGCGATTCTTCCTGGATCTTGCCGCGCTGATACATCGTGTCCATTGCGCCGAGTACGCCACCGCGCTCGGAGATCGCATCGAACTCCTTGTAGACGGCTTCCTCGACCAGGTCAGTGAGCTGATCGACAATAAACGAGCCCTGCCACGGGTTCTCGTTAAAGTTCAGACCCAACTCCTTGTTGATGATCATCTGGATGGCCACTGCACGACGGACCGATTCCTCGGTCGGCGTGGTGATCGCTTCGTCGTAGGCGTTGGTGTGCAGCGAGTTGCAGTTGTCGAACAGTGCGTACAGCGCCTGCAAGGTGGTGCGGATGTCGTTGAACTGGATTTCCTGCGCGTGCAGTGAACGGCCCGACGTCTGGATGTGATACTTCATCATCTGCGAACGGGCATCGGCGCCGTAACGCTCGCGCATGGCACGCGCCCAGATGCGACGCGCCACACGACCAATCACCGTGTATTCCGGATCCATGCCGTTACTGAAAAAGAACGACAGGTTCGGCGCAAAGTCATCGATCTTCATGCCGCGCGCCAGGTAGTACTCGACGATCGTAAAGCCGTTCGACAGCGTAAAGGCCAGCTGCGAGATCGGGTTCGCACCCGCTTCGGCAATGTGATAACCGCTGATGGAGACCGAGTAGAAATTGCGGACACCCTTGTCCACAAAGAACTGCTGGATGTCGCCCATCATGCGCAGCGCGAATTCGGTGCTGAAAATACAGGTGTTTTGGGCCTGATCTTCCTTGAGGATGTCGGCCTGCACCGTGCCGCGCACCGTCTTGAGCGTGCGGGCTTTGATCGTTGCGTACGTCTCGGCATCAACCAACTGATCGCCGGTGATGCCCAATAGGCCCAGACCCAGACCGTTGTTGTTCTCGGGCAGATCGCCCTCGTAACGCGGACGTTCACGGCCTTCGAACCAGGCATCGATCTTGCGCTGCGCCTCGGCCCAACGTTGCTCGTCTTCGCGCAGGTACAGTTCGATTTGCTGATCGATGGCCGTATTCATGAACATCGCCAAGATGATCGGCGCCGGACCGTTGATCGTCATCGACACCGACGTCGTCGGTTGGCACAGATCGAAGCCGCTGTAGAGCTTCTTCATGTCATCGAGCGAGGCGATGTTGACACCGCTGTTGCCGATCTTGCCGAAAATGTCGGGGCGAATGGCCGGGTCTTCGCCATACAGAGTCACGCTGTCGAACGCGGTCGACAGACGCGCAGCCGGCAAACCTGCACTCAGATAGTGGAAGCGACGGTTGGTGCGCTCAGGCGTGCCCTCACCCGCAAACATGCGAATGGGATCCTCACCGGTGCGACGGTACGGGTACACACCGCCGGTATAGGGGTACGCGCCCGGCAGATTTTCCTTTTGCAGGAAATACAGCAGCTCGCCCCAGTCCTTGAAATGCGGCACGGCGATCTTGGGGATCTTGCTGTGCGACAGCGACTCGCGATAGTTGTCCACGCGGATGAGTTTGTCGCGGACCTTGTATTCGTTGTACTCCGAGGTCACCGACTCAACGCGACCCGGCCATTCGCGCAACAGCTGCCACGCTTCTTTGTCGAGTGAGGTGATCGCATCGTTGTAGCGTTGGCGCAGCAGTGCCAAGGTGCGATCGACATCGCCGCCGGCATGCAGCTGATCGGCCGGATACAGATCGAGTGCACGCGGCAACTGCGGATCGTCGAGATTCTGCAGCGATTCGTAATACGACTGAGCGCGGCTGGCGACATCGCGCTGGGATTCAATGCGACGGTTGATGCCGCGACCCTGCTCGGAAATCTCTGCGAGATAACGCACGCGGCTACCGGGAATCAGCACAGTAGCCTTGGGCTCTTTGAGTTCGGTGTTGACCGTTGGCTTGAAATCACAATGCGCGGTGGTGAACGGTTGCGCACCCTCGGCCGTCAGCTTGTCCTGCAGCAGGCGGCACAGATTGACGAACATCCAGCTCAGACCGGGATCGTTGAACTGCGAGGCAATGCTCGGATAGACCGGAACGTCTTCGTCTTTGACATTGAAGGCAACACGGTTGCGTTTCCACTGCTTGCGAATATCGCGCAAGGCGTCTTCGGCACCGCGCTTGTCGAACTTGTTGAGCACGACCAGTTCGGCAAAATCGAGCATGTCGATTTTTTCCAGCTGACTCGGCGCGCCGAAATCGCTGGTCATGACGTACATCGGGAAATCGACCAGATCGACGATCTCGCTGTCACTCTGACCGATACCGGCGGTTTCGACAATCACCAGATCAAAGCCCAGACCCTTGAGGGCGCCGATGCAATCGACGAGCACCGTGTTGGTTGCCGAATGCTGACGACGCGTAGCCATCGAACGCATAAAGACGCGCTTGGAGCGCAGTGAATTCATGCGGATGCGGTCGCCGAGCAATGCACCACCGGTGCGGCGACGGGTCGGATCGACCGAGATCACGGCAATGCGCATCTCGGGGAATGCGGCCAGGAAGCGGTTCAGCAGTTCGTCGGTGACGCTGGATTTACCGGCACCGCCTGTACCGGTGATACCGATGACCGGCGTCTTGCTACCGGCCAACGACCATTCTTTACGGAGCTTGCTCAGCGTGGCGTCGTCAAGAGCGCCTTCCTCAATGGCCGACAGCAGCTTGCCGATGCTGAGTTCGTCATCGATGGAGGCTCGCGCTGCGGGATCCGTGCCGATGCGACCATCGGCGGCGCGTTCGACCACGTCTTCGATCATCTGCACCAAGCCCATGTGCATGCCATCGTTGGGGTGGTAGATGCGTTCGACGCCGTAGTCCTGCAGTTCGCGAATTTCTTCGGGCGTGATGGTGCCGCCACCACCGCCGAAAATCTTGATGTGGCCCGCACCGTTCTCGCGCAGCATGTCGACCATGTACTTGAAGTACTCGACGTGGCCGCCCTGATAGCTGCTCAATGCGATGCCGTCGGCGTCTTCCTGCAGCGCTGCTCGCACCACGTCTTCAACACTGCGGTTATGACCCAGATGGATCACTTCAGCGCCCTGCGCCTGGATCAGGCGACGCATGATGTTGATCGCGGCATCATGGCCATCGAATAGGCTGGCGGCTGTCACGAAGCGCAGCGGAGTGGATTCGGCGTGGGTCTCGGGGGCTTGGATCTGACTATTCACGGAGCGAACGGACTCGAGTCTGGATAACTTTTTATTGTAGCGGATGGCCCTGCCCGGCTCTCCATACGCCCCTCTATTGTTGCGGTGCAGTAGCCACACATGGGGGCTTTCTCTGACGGATGCGGGTAAAATGGGCGTTCTTTGTCACCCGAAAGCGCGTTGCGCGGAGAGATCATGATCTTTGAAACACTGGACACCACCGGTCACGAACAGGTTGTCTTTTGTCACAACAAGGATGCCGGCTTAAAGGCGATCATTGCCATCCATAGCACCGTGCTGGGTCCGGCACTGGGCGGTACACGGATGTGGCCCTACCAGTCCGAAGCCGAAGCGCTCAACGACGTTCTGCGTCTGAGCCGCGGCATGACGTACAAAAATGCCGTTGCCGGTCTGAATATCGGTGGCGGTAAGGCCGTCATCATCGGCGATCCGGCCAAGGACAAGTCCGAAGAACTGTTCCGTGCCTTCGGTCAGTTTGTCGATAGCCTGGGCGGCCGTTACATCACTGCCGAAGACGTCGGTATCGATGTCAACGACATGGAATACGTCTACCAGGAAACCGAATACGTCACCGGCGTGCACCAGGTGCACGGTGGTTCGGGCGATCCGTCGCCGTTCACCGCCTACGGCACTCTGCAAGGTCTGATGGCCACGTTGAACCGCAAGTTCGGCGATGAGGAAGTCGGCAAGTACAAGTACGCTGTGCAAGGCCTGGGCCATGTCGGCATGGAATACGTCAAGCTCCTCAAGGAACGCGGCGCCAAGATTTGGGTTACCGATATCAATCAGGCTCTGGTCGACAAGGCCGTCAACGAATACGGCGCCGAAGCCGTCGGTCTTGATGAAATCTACGATGTGCCGGCGGACGTCTACTCGCCTTGCGCACTGGGCGGTACCGTCAACGAAAACACGCTGCCGCGTCTCAAGGCCAAGGTCATCTGCGGCGCTGCCAACAATCAGCTGGCCAACAATGCCATCGGCAAGGAACTGGAACAGCGCGGCATTCTGTACGCACCCGATTACGCAGTGAATGCCGGCGGCGTCATGAACGTGGCTCTGGAGCTCGAAGGCTACAACCGCGAACGTGCGATGCGCATGATGCGCACGATTTATCACAACCTCACGCGCATTTACGAAATCTCGGGTCGCGAAGGCATCCCGACTTACGCCGCTGCCGACCGTCTGGGTGACGAACGTATTGCCGCCATCGGCAAGCTCAAGTTGCCGCAACGCGCAGGCGAGGCTCGCTTCAAGGGCCGTATCCGCGGAGGTCACTAATCCATGAGGAGCTTTCCTCTCGGCGAAGACATTGATGCGCTGCGCGAAGCGGTTCGCCGCTTCGCCGACGCGGAGATTGCACCGCGCGCTGCTGCCATCGACGAAGCCAACGAGTTCCCGCAGGATCTGTGGCCTAAGCTCGGTGAGATGGGCCTGCTCGGCATGACCATCCCCGCCGAATACGGCGGCAGTGAAATGGGTTATCTCGCGCACTTGGTTGCAATGGAAGAGATCTCGCGCGCTTCGGGCTCTGTCGGCCTGTCGTACGGTGCGCATTCGAATCTGTGCGTCAACAATCTGGCCGCCAACGGCACGCCGGAACAATGCGCCAAGTATTTGCCTAAGCTGTGCACGGGCGAACACAAGGGCGCACTGGCGATGAGTGAACCGGGCGCCGGTTCGGACGTCGTCGGTTCGATGTCCTGCCGCGCTGAGTTCAACGAAGAGCGCCAGGTCTGGATTGCTAACGGCAACAAGATGTGGATCACGAACGGTCCCGAAGCCGACGTGCTCATCGTTTACATGCGCACTGCAGGGCGTGAGGCCGGTTCCAAGTGCATGACGGCTTTCATTGTTGAACGCGGCATGCCCGGTTTCTCGACGGCGCAAAAGCTCGACAAGTTCGGCATGCGCGGTTCCAACACCTGCGAGCTGGTGTTTGAAAACTGCGAGATTCCGGCTGCCAACGTACTTGGCGAAGTGAATCAGGGCGTCAAGGTTCTGATGTCCGGACTCAACACCGAACGTCTGGTGCTGTCCGGCGGTCCACTGGGTCTGATGCAGAAGGCCATGGACATTGCCCTGCCCTATGTGCGCGAGCGCAAGCAGTTCGATGCGGCCATCGGCACCTTCGGTCTGATGCAAGGCAAGATCGCGGATATGTACACGCGCTTGCAATCCTCGCGCGCGTTTGCGTATCAGGTCGCACGCGATTACGACGCCGGCTACAAGTCGCGCGTCGATGCGGCATCCTGCCTGCTGCATGCATCTGAATCCGCGGTGCAAGTGACGCTCGAAGCCATTCAAGCTCTCGGCGGCAACGGTTACATCAACGAGTTCGATACGGGCCGACTGTTGCGCGATGCCAAGCTGTACGAAATTGGCGCGGGCACCAACGAGATCCGTCGCATGCTGATCGGTCGCGAGTTGTTTAACGGCAACAGCTGATCGCAGTTCAACGCGAGTGGTTACAAAAAAGGAGCCGGCATGCCGGCTCCTTATCTTTTGACACGAACTCTGATCAGAATCCGCGGCGATACGCCACGGAGGCCTGCTTGTAGAGCGTGCCCTGCTCGCGACGGCCATCGAACGAGAGCGAGAAGCCGCGATGACTCAGACCGCCTCTGAGCACTTGCGCCGATGGTGCCAGCGAGTAACCCATAATCGGCGAGGCCAAATCAAAGCCGGTGAACGAGGCCATGCGATCCACGCCGACGGATGAGAGCAGTCGTTGGTGTTCCGCATAACCGAACAGCGACCAGTCGTTGTTGGCGCCCCAACGCGACGACAGGCGCAAACCGATCAGGCCGTGCGATGCGCCCAGGCGGCTCCCGGGTGCCTGCAGGCCAAAGCCCAGTGCGCCTTGCTCGGCAAAGCCACCACGCGTCAGCGACAGCTGTTGCATGCCCGCATACGGCGTCAGATAGCTCGATGAGTCTCCGAGCTGCCAGCGCCTTCCAAACTGTACAGAGGAACGGCGGTAGCGATCAGTCAGGCCGTTGGCCACTTCGAAACCGTAATCACCCAGCGCCACGAGACGATTGCCGCTCTGATCGAGTTGGCCCATGCCCATGACGCCGGAAACAAACCAATCGCCCGGCAGCGACCACAGGCCGTACAGCGAGGCATCGACATTGCGTGAGCGCGAACGGTCCGAACGCAGGGTGCTGAAGGCCGAGCCGCGCTCTTCGGCCAGTGCGACGCCCATCAGGGCATTGCCGCCGGCGAAACGCCAATCCTGACCGAAACGCCAACCGTTGCTGTTCAAGCCCATGCCACTCGTGGCGGACATGGTGCCGCCACCCTGCGAACTCCAACTGCCGGTACGCGCCGAAGGATCGGTCAGCGCATCGAGACGACGATCCAGGCGACGTTGCGAGCCATCAATGGCCATGCGCACAAAGGCGAGATCGGACGTCAGCAGTTCGCCGTTGAGCGAAGCGAGCGAGAACTCGGCGGCGCTGTAAGTACTGACGCGCTGGATCGCACCGCCACCGGATACAAATCCGCTACCCGGTACCGTGCCACCGTCAATGCCATCAAAGCCACCTTGCACGCGTTCAGCGGCGGACACGGCAGCCGGCGTGAATCCGAGTGCCTGCGCCGTTGCCGACACGCTCAAGGACGTGATGTTCAGGAACGCGTTGTTCGCATCGTACGACAACGACCCTTGCAGAAACACACCCGGCGATTGCGTGAGCGCACCGAACTGACCGTTCAGGCCGCCTCTCGCGTTAACCACCGTTTCCTGCGCTTTATTGATATAGCCCGTGACTTTGCCGGCCACGTTGAGAGTGCCTGCGAGTGTGGCACTGCCTTCGACCATCAAAGGGGCGCCGACCAGATACGACAAGGTGGCGTTGGATGTTTGCGAGTAATCGCCGCCAACGGTATGGCCACCTGCACCAATCAGGTTCAAGGTGGCGGTGTTGTACAAGCTGCCGCCGACGCCGTTGTTGTGCAAGGCCAGCGAGCCTGCGTTGATTTGCGTGATCCCGGTATAGGTATTTTTGCCGGTCAGATTCAGAACGCCGGCGCCGTTCTTGATCAGACTGCCCGCGCCGCTCAAATCATTGGCAAAGGTTGCAGTCGTGGAGTTGTTGGCAGTAAACGCTCCAAAATCCAATCGCGAAGGCCCTTTCACCGCCTTACCGACATCGAGCAAACCGTTGCCGAACACGGCATCAATACCCGGGGCCCCGAGATCGCGGGCAGTGCCGAGAATCGTCTGACGCACCTGATCGTTGTTGAACCACGGGAACGCTTGCCATACCAGCGCGGCCGCACCCGAAACTTGCGGTGCTGCCAACGATGTGCCGCTGTAACGCCAATACTGCGGCGCGTTGTACGGATCGTCCTTGCCCGGCACGACGACATCGCCCGGTGCAACTAAGCAATAACGCATCGCCACTCCACACGCATTGGAGTACGACGCTAACGAAGGGTTCGCCAGCACTTCGTCTTTGGTCATGTAAGTATCGGTACCGGCGATTTTGCCCGAAGCGAGTGCCGCCACCGCGATCCAACCGCGTTCCAGATCGGCGGCGGGCATGCTGCCATCGGGGCCGGGCTTGCTCGGCAGCGAGGACATATCAGTCGGCGTAGAACGGCTTTCGTTACCGGTCGCAAACACTACCAGGCCATCGTTGTTGATGATGAAGCGGCGATACTCGGACGCGATCGGCGCCGTCGCATTCAAGTTGGTCCAGTACAAACCGCCCCATGAGTTATTCATGATGCGCGCGCCACGGGCGATGAGATCGTCGTGAATCGAAGCGAGCCCCAGCGCACCATTGACCTCGTTGCCCTGGCCCGAACCGTCATCGGTGGGACGCTCGTCTTGAATGATGCGTGCAGAAACGATGTTGGATCCGGTGGCCACACCACCCGGCCAGTTGCCCCACGGCAAACCGGCCATGCTCAACGACACGGCCGTACCGTGGCCCACCTTGTCGTCAACGCTCAGATCGTTACTGCTACTGACGTAATTGAGATTGGCGATCACGCGCGGATACAAAGCGGGATTGTTGCGCGTCACACCGGAGTCAACGACACCGATGGTGACACCCGCACCGGTAAAACCGGCGGCACGCGCAGCGGCCACGTTGGTCACATCGTATGCAACAGCCAGGTTCGGACTGACGGTGCCGACCACCGGTGCCGGGACTGACGGAGTGGTTGTTGGCGGCGGATTGATAACGACGTTGCCGCCACCGCCACCACCACCGCCGCAGGCCGACAATGCAGCCGCAAGCACCGAGACCGGAATCAGACGGCCGACGACTCGACCGGACGGAAGAAGAATGTTCATAACATGCACCTGCAAACGGGGGACCTAGCCGCGCCTCCCGGCCTCGGTCATTCTTCCTTTGTAATGCAATCGACATCCTCATGACAACTCATTCTGCTCCGCTGTGTATTTGCGCCGATTCCGCGCGGGGCGCATAATCGAAAGTCTCTGCCGGCCGCGCAAATTGCGCCGGTCTGGCATTCTTTTTCATTCAGATTTCGGAGTTGTTTCCATGACGCAAGTTGTGATCGTTGGCGCTAAACGTACGGCCATCGGCTCGTTCCTCGGTCAATTCACGGGCGTGCCTACGCCTGTTCTGGGCGCCACCGCTATGCGCGCTGCTCTGGAATCCGCGGGCGTCAGCGCCGATCAGGTAGACGAAGTGATCATGGGCTGCGTCCTGCCCGCCGGCCTCGGTCAGGCACCTGCGCGTCAGGCCGCCCTGGGCGCCGACATCCCCACCTCGGCCGGCTGCACCACCATCAACAAAGTCTGCGGCTCGGGTATGAAGGCCGTCATGCTCGGCACCGATCTGATCAAGGCCGGTTCGGCCAAGGTCGTGGTTGCCGGTGGTATGGAATCCATGACCAACGCCCCGCATCTGCTCAACAACTCGCGCACCGGTATCCGCTACGGCAATGCCACCATGCTCGACCACATGGCATGGGACGGTCTCACCAACCCGTACGATGGCAATGCCATGGGCATCTTTGGTGATGCCACCTGTAAGGACTACAGCCTCTCGCGTGAAGAACTCGACGCGTACAGCGCACGTAGCGTGGAGCGCGCCCAGGCCGCCATCGCACAATATGCGTTTAAGACTGAAATTGCAGCGGTTACGGTCAGTGGCCGTAAGGGCGATGTGGTTGTCGCGACCGACGAGGAACCCGGCAAGATCGACACGTCCAAGATCCCTTCGCTGCGTGCGGCATTCGGTAAAGATGGCGTGCTGACTGCGGCTTCCTCATCCAAGATTTCCGATGGCGCGGCGGCGCTCGTGCTGATGGGTGCCGACACGGCAGCAGAACTCGGCGCCAAGCCAATGGCCAATGTCGTGGCTCACGCGACGCACTCGCAAGAGCCTTCGCAATTTACCACCGCACCGATCGATGCGATCCGCAAGGTGCTCGACAAGGCCGGCTGGTCGGTGGAATCGGTTGACCTGTTTGAGATCAACGAGGCCTTTAGCTGCGTCAGCATGGCGGCCATCAAGGACCTGGGTCTGGACCCGGAAAAGGTCAACGTCAACGGTGGTGCCGTGGCGCTCGGACACCCGATTGGTGCCAGCGGTGCGCGACTGCTGGTGACCTTGGTGCATGCGCTGCAAGCACGTGGTTTGAAGCGCGGTGTTGCCTCTCTTTGCATCGGTGGTGGCGAGGCCACAGCGGTCGCAGTCGAATTAGTGTGACCAATCGCACAGAATGGCGAGAGTTTTTTTAAAAATTTACAAAAATATAGCTTGACAGTAATTTTGCTGTTGTCATCATTAACAACGGTACGCAATTGTGCGTGTCTTTTTTGTATTTGACGAGGAAAACACAATGACTTTGAACAAGGCTCTGCTGGCTATGGCCCTGGGTTTGGCCCTGGCCGCTTGCTCGAACCAAGAACAAGCCAACGACGCCGCTGCTGACGCTTCGGCCGCTGCTGCTGAAGCTTCGACCGCTGCTGACGCCGCTGCTGCTACCGGCGCTGCCGGTGCTGACGCTGCTGCTCAAGCCGCTGACGCCGCTGCTCAAGCCGCTGACGCCGCTGCAACTTCGGCTACCGACGCTGCTGCCGCTCCGACCGCTGGCGCTGCTGACGCTGCTGCCGACGCTGCTGACCAAGCTGCTGAATCGGCTGAACAAGCCAAGGACGCTGCTGAAGAAGCTGCCAAGAAGTAATCAGCGGGCATTGGCCCTCTAATCACTTCGGCTTGGTTTTATATCGAGCCATAGAGACCACCGCTTCGGCGGTGGTCTTTTTTATTCGCAAATGCACAAAATGTTCAGACGGCGTGATAAATTGGTCCGACCAGGAGTTAATGGGGACCACCAAGCGCGACTGGCTTTCTAATTGTTTTTTCTTCGTAATTTTTTCTAGAGAATCCAAACTCATGAACGCAAAGCTTGCTATCGCCGCTCTGGCCGCCGCTCTGGCTCTGGCCGCCTGCTCCAACAACGCTGAAGAATCCGCTGCTAACGCGGCTGACTCGGCTGCTGCCGCTGCTTCGGCCGCAACCGACGCTGCTGCTGCCGCTACCGACTCGGCCACCAACGCCGCTGACGCTGCCGGTGACGTTGCTGCCGCTACCGTTGACGCCGCTGCTGCTGCCACCACCGATGCTGCTAACGCCGCTGCAGGTGCTGCTGATGCCGCTGCTGATGCCGCTGCCGATTCGGCTGCTGACGCTGCCGCTGCTGCCGACAAGGCCGCTGAAGAAGCCAAGAAGTAATTTCCTCGGCCCTGTTGTGTTCTGCACTTCAGGGCTTTTTTCTCTTAATTCCAAGGACGTTCTCATGAACTTCAAACTGATCGCCGCTGCACTGACCGTTGCCGTTGCCCTGACCGCCTGCAACAAGTCGGCTGAAACCCAAGCAACTGAAGAAGCTGCCAAGTCCGAAATCGCTGACGCCGCCCAAGCTACCGGCGAAGTGATCGAAAACAACGTTGCTGACGCCGCTGCTACTACGGCTGCTGCCGCTGACCAAGCCGCTGCTGCCACCAAGGAAGCTGCTGCCGATGTAACTGCTGCCGCTAAGGACGCAACCGCTGACGCCGCTCAAGCTACGCAAGAAGCTGCTGCTGAAGTCGAAGCCGAAGCCAAGAAGTAATCTTCGCGCTGCTGCAAACTTAAAAACCCGTCCCTCAGGGGGCGGGTTTTTCTGTTTTGTGCTATTTTTAAGGCACTTTTTTAATCATCGGCCATCCCCTCATGCCCGTACTGCATTCGTCACTTGATCTCCGCGGCGCCGACTTTGCCGAAAACTCGGACTACCATCGCGGACTGGTGACGGAACTGCGGGAGCGCATGGCACGCGTTGCATTGGGTGGCGGTGACAAGGCACGTGCCAAACACACCGAGCGCGGCAAGCTGCTGGTGCGCGATCGCATCAATGCCCTGCTCGATCCGGGCTCGCCGTTTCTCGAGATCGCGCCGCTCGCAGCCGAGGGCATGTACGAGGGTGCGGCTCCCGGCGCCGGCGTGGTGACCGGAATCGGTCGCGTCAACGGGATCGAGGTCATGATTGTCGCCAACGATGCCACGGTCAAGGGCGGAACGTACTTCCCCATGACGGTGAAAAAGCATCTGCGCGCCCAAGCCATTGCCGAAGAGAATCGCCTGCCCTGCATTTATCTCGTCGACTCCGGCGGTGCGTTTTTGCCGTTGCAGGACGAAGTGTTTCCCGACCGCGAACATTTCGGCCGTATCTTTTACAACCAGGCACGACTGTCCGCGCAGAACATTCCGCAGGTTGCCGTGGTGATGGGTTCGTCGACCGCGGGTGGCGCGTATGTGCCGGCCATGTGCGATGAGTCCATTATCGTGAAAGAACAAGGCACGATCTTTTTGGGCGGTCCGCCGCTGGTGAAGGCCGCAACCGGTGAAGTCGTTAATGCCGAGGATTTAGGTGGCGCTGACGTGCACGCGTCCGTGTCAGGTGTCGCCGATCACTTCGCACAGGATGATCACCATGCGCTGCAGATCGCGCGTGATGTGGTTGCTACCTTTAACCGTCAACGGCAGGTGCCGGTCGTTCAACGCGAATCGGTCGAACCGTTGTACCCCGCCGAGGAACTGTACGGCATTGTGCCCAAGGACACGCGCAAGCCGTTTGACGCGCGCGAAGTGATTGCCCGCATCGTCGACGGTTCGGAGTTTCAGGAGTTTAAGGCGCGCTACGGCAAGACGCTGATCACCGGTTTTGCGCATATCCATGGCTATCCGGTGGGCATCATCGCCAATAACGGCATTCTGTTTGGTGAGAGTGCACTCAAGGGTGCGCACTTTATCGAGCTGTGCAATCAGCGCGGAATTCCGCTGGTGTTCCTGCAGAACATCACGGGCTTTATGGTCGGACGCAAATACGAGAACGCCGGTATCGCCAAAGATGGCGCCAAGATGGTGACCGCGGTGGCGTGCTCGGTCGTACCCAAGTTCACCGTGGTGATTGGCGGCTCGTTCGGTGCGGGCAACTACGCCATGTGCGGACGTGCGTACGGCGGCCGCTTCCTGTGGATGTGGCCCAATGCACGCATCTCGGTCATGGGTGGCGAACAGGCATCGTCCGTGCTCGCTACCGTCAAGCGTGATGCCATCGAGGCTAGCGGCGGCACATGGTCGTCGGAGGACGAGGAAGCATTCAAGGCCCCGGTCCGTGCGCAGTACGAGGACCAGGGCAACCCCTATTACGCCTCTGCGCGCTTGTGGGACGATGGCATCATCGACCCGGCCGATACACGTCGTGTGCTCGGCCTAGGCTTGGCTGCTGCGATGAATGCGCCGATTCCGCCTAAGACGGACTTTGGCGTCTTCCGGATGTAAGAGGCGGAAATTAGGATTTACTGAAGCCGCTGCCGGAACCGCGGCGCTTCTTGTTGCCGGTCTTGCCGCTGCCGTTACGCGGCTGCGCGGTGTGACCTTGCGGCTTGCGTTGCTTACCGGCACTGGCGTGCTTAGGACGTGCACCACGGCCTTGACGTTGCGGCTGCTTCGGAATCGGGGCATTCAACTGGACCGGGCGCGAGGGTTCAAAGCCCGGCACCATTTCCATTTCCACCGGTGCCTTCAGCACTTCCTGGATCTGACGCAGCAGACCGCCCTCTTCCGGTGCGAGCAGTGACAGCGCCTCGCCCGTGGAGCCGTTGCGGCCGGTACGACCGATACGGTGAACATAATCCTCGGCAACGGTCGGCAGATCGTAATTGATCACCAACGGCAAGTTCGGAATGTCGAGACCGCGAGCGGCCACGTCGGTAGCCACCAGCAGACGCACCTTGCCGGCCTTGAATTCGTTCAAAGCCTTTTGGCGTTGGGCCTGCGACTTGTTGCCATGGATGGCCAGCGCGGGCAAGCCGGCTTCTTCGAGGTATTCGGCAAGACGGTTGCAGCCGTGTTTGGTTTTGGCAAACACAATGGCCTGATCTTTGAAACGACGCGCCAGCAGTTCCACCAGCAGATCGCGCTTTTGCGCGGCATCGACCGGGTGAGCTTTGTGTGCAATCGTTTCAGCGATGGTGTTCTGTGCGGCCACTTGCACTTGCACAGGATCGATCATGAATTCCAGTGCCAGTTGCTTGATGCGCGTTTCAAACGTTGCCGAGAACAGCAGCGTCTGACGGGATTTGCGGATTCGGCCGAGAACACGCTTCATCGAGGGCAGGAAGCCCATGTCCAGCATGCGGTCGGCTTCGTCGAGGACGACGGTACGCACTTCGCCAAGTTGAGCGGTGCCGCGTTCCATGTGGTCAATGAGACGGCCCGGAGTTGCGACCAGCACATCGACGCCGCGACGCAGTGCCTGTTCCTGCGGAATCATGCCGGCACCTCCGAACAGAACGGCCATGCGCAGCTTGGTGTGCTTGGCATAGGTCATCAGATTGTCGTGGACTTGCACGGCGAGTTCGCGTGTCGGCACCAGAATCAGCACCTGCGGCTTGCGGTTGCGTTGCGTCAGGTCAACCGACTCGAGCAGACGATGCAGCACGGGCAAACCGAATGCAGCGGTCTTGCCGGTACCGGTCTGGGCGCCGCCCATGACGTCGCGGCCCTGCAGAACCAAAGGAATGGCCTGGGCTTGGATCGGTGTGGGGACAGTAAAGCCGTTCTCTGCGAGCGATTGCAGCAAAGCGGGCGCCAATTCAAGCGCCGAAAAATCAGTATTCAAGATAGATCTCCATTTAGCGTGTTGAGCCCATCACCACAACCGGGATGGCGGTGGTGAAATCAAACAAAAGGCTCGAGGGGCGCTGAATCGGAAACAATCAAGCTACTGAACAGTAGAAACGGGACCAGCGAGTGCTGGCTCAGCGCGATAACCGTCTATTGTACACGCTTTTCTTCAGTCGTGCCGTGATGAGCGTCTAGTGCGGTTGTAGTGACGTGTTGGAATGGCCTTCGCTGCAACGTGGCTGCATACGAGATTTGTTAAACTTGAGAGTTAAATGGCCCCGTAGCTCAGCTGGATAGAGCGGCCCCCTCCTAACGGAAGAATCTCACTTTTGAGGAGCGGGGAAAATCCTCTAACTCATTGATTTATAAGATACGTCTTCGTTTCATGCGCCGGTACATCCGGGCAAGAACGCCCTAATATGCACTTATTTCCCCTCCGTTTTGTCCCAGATTTGTCCCAGTAACTGAATGAAACGATGAGCGCATAAAGTTTCGCCGAGCTTCGTAAGACCTTGCCAGGGCGCTTTTCTCTACGTGCCGATGAAGTTGCCCTGCTGCTTCGTGGACGGGTCACTAACACGCATCACGGAACGCATCACGGACCGCTTTCGGGACACATGAGGACAGGTGTCTATGGCGCTGGCGCACGCAAGATCGATGGAGTGTGGCAGTTGCCTTGGACCGATCTCGCTGAGGTGCTGGAACCGACGCCTGCCAAAGAGGCCCATGAGACGAGCCTGCCCACCAAACGTCAAGGTGTTGCGTTCACGTTCTACTTCTCACGAAAGTAGAATTGTCATTTATCCCCTCATGCGCCGCTTTCGCGAGCGTTTTCGACCCCTCCGCTTGTTCTTCCGAGCGCTGCCACGTTTGTTGGACCGGCGCTTGCCACCAGTTGGAACAGGTCAAGGACTTTGGCACCACTGCCCATTCGCTTTTCTCCGAGGCGGGCTAAGGTTCAACACTGAATGGCCGGTAAGTCCTGCCCCTTTACAATGTGAAAGACTAGGTGCTAGTGTCTTTCAATGCTGCGCAGACTGCTCCCTTGGCTCCTCGCCCTCTCGTTGGTGCTGAACGGCATCGGCGGCGCAATGGCGTCGGTGTCGATGCATGCGGGAGAGTCACCCGTGGCCCCTTCTGAACATCATCAATCGGGCACGTCCATCGATTTTTCGGGCGTGACATCGCACCACCTCCAAGAATTGGCTGGACACCACGGCAAGACAAAGGGCGATTGCGACGACGACTGCTGCCGCGATTCTGGTACTTGTCAGTGCCTCTGCCTGCAACATTCCCAAGCCCTGACCTCCGACTCGGTAGAATTTGCAGGCTCGATTGCGCCCACTCATATCTCGACCCAGTTCGAATTAGGCCATCTTGCGCCGCCGCCCGGCGAGCGACTCCGACCTCCCATCTGCTAAGCGCCCCAAGCGCCATTGGCGCTCATTGACGTCCCCACTTGACACGCGGGTCAACGTCGTTATTTCGGCCTCTTCGCCCTATGGAGTGTTCTCATGTCTGCTACTCGTTCCGGCTTGCCCGGCAGTGTCTCGCTGCTGTCGCGGCGCCGATTTGTCCAGGGTCTTGCCGCTGCAGGTGCGGTGGCCGCGTTCGGCCTCTGGCCAAAGCCAAGCTGGGCTTTGCGCTCAGACGGTCAACTGGAAGTTCTTTCTGGAACCGATTTCGACCTGAGCGTCGGCGAGACGCTGGTCAACTACACCGGTAAGACCCGCCCTGCAGTCACGGTCAACGGCAGCTTGCCTGCACCCATCTTGCGCTGGAAGGAAGGTACGACGGTCACACTGCGCGTGCGTAACGACCTACCGCGCGGATCCATCCATGGGCCAGACACGTCGATCCACTGGCACGGCATTCTGTTGCCGGCCAACATGGATGGTGTGCCGGGCATGAGTTTCGACGGCATCCGACCGGGCGAGAGCTATCTCTACCGATTCCAGGTCAAGCAGGCCGGTACGTACTGGTACCACAGCCATTCGGGCTTCCAGGAGCAAGGAGGGATGTACGGGCCTTTGATCATTGACCCCATTGCCCCGGAGCCCTTCCGCTACGACCGCGACTACGTGGTGTTCCTCTCCGACTGGACGGACATGGACCCCGCGAAGTTGTTTGCGCGCCTGAAGAAGATGTCGAGCCACGACAACTACTACCAGCGGACGGTTGGCGACTTCTTCCGGGACGCCGACAAGCATGGCCTGTCCACCACGATTGAAGATCGCAAGGCGTGGGGGAAAATGCGGATGTCGCCGACGGATCTGTCAGACGTCAACGCGCATACCTATACCTATCTCATCAACGGCACGACGTCGCTGGGCAATTGGACGGGACTCTTCAAGCCGGGCGAAAAGATCCGATTGAGGTTCATCAACGGCTCGGCCATGACGTACTTCGACCTGCGCATCCCGGGCTTGAAGATGACTGTGGTAGCTGTGGATGGCCAGTACGTGCACCCGATCACTGTAGACGAGCTTCGACTGGCTGCGGCTGAAACGTTCGATGTCATCGTGGAGCCGTCCGGACAAGACGCTTACACGATCTTCGCACAGGACAACGCAAGAACTGGCTGGGTTTCGGCGACGCTGGCCATCCGTGAAGGCTTGCGTGCCCCAGTGCCTAGCCTGGACCCGCGTCCACTCCTCACGATGGCCGATATGGGCCACGGCGTCATGTCCGGTACTTCCACCACTGCGGCCACCCCGCATGCCGGACACGACATGCAAGGCATGAATCACGGCGGCGCGACGATGCAGGCGCACCCTGCCAGCGAAAGGAACAATCCGCTCGTCGACATGCAGACCATGACACCCGAGCCGCGACTGGCCGATCCTGGACTTGGCTTGCGCGATAACGGTCGGAAAGTTGCCACCTATGCCGACCTGAAAAGTGCGTTCCCTGACCCGGATGGTCGTGAACCTGGAAGAACCATCGAACTGCACCTGACCGGGCACATGGAGAAATTTGCCTGGGCATTCGACGGGGTCAAATTCGCCCAAGCTGAGCCGCTGAAGTTGACCTACGGAGAGCGTGTTCGGATCGTGCTGGTCAACGATACGATGATGAACCATCCGATCCATCTCCACGGCATGTGGAGCGATCTCGAGGACGAGCACGGCGCCTTCCATTTACGCAAGCACACCGTGGACATGCCGCCAGGCACCAAGCGGAGTTACAGGGTCCGTGCCGACGCACTCGGCCGATGGGCTTATCACTGCCATCTCTTCTTCCACATGGAAGCCGGGATGTTCCGCGAAGTACGCGTGGAGGACCGGGCATGAAGACCGCACAACTGTCGGTAACCGTGATTTCCGTTGTACTTGCGAGTGCATCCGTTCACGCACAGCACGTCGGGCATGGCATGACGCAACCAGCGTCTCCGCCGGCCAAGACGGTCAAGAAGAGCGAGCCTCCGGCGTCCGCGTACAAGAATTCGCAGTCAAACACGGACCACTCGCAGATGGACCACAGCCAGATGCAAGACATGGACCATTCGAAGATGGACCACAGCCAAGTGCAAGGCAAGCCCCAGTCAGACGGCGACCTGCCAGCGAACGCGGTGCCACGTGAACCCATTCCGGCCTTGACGGCAGCCGATCGTGAGGAGGCCTTTCCCCCGGTCCACGAGCACCGCAAACACGGCACCAGCATCCAGAACTATTCGCTCATTGATCGCCTTGAAGTTTCGCGAGTGGGTGGCAAGGGCGAGCAGGCATGGGAGGCCATCGGATGGGTGGGCGGCGACATACAGAAATTCTGGTGGCGTACCGATGGCCACGCGCAATCGGGCACTGTCGAGCGCGCCAGTGTTGAATTGTTGTATGGCCGTGGCGTAAGGGCCTGGTGGGACGTGGTCGCTGGTGTTCGCCAAGACTTCGGTGAAGGACCGGGTCGCACCTGGGTTGGTGTGGGCGTTCAGGGACTCGCGCCCTACAAGTTCGAGGTGTCCGCCACGGCCTACGTAGGGCCACAAGGGCGTACCGCCCTCCGGGCAGGCGTGGAGTACGACAGTCTCATCACCAACCGGCTGATCCTGCAGTGGCGTCTCGAAGGCAACGCCTATGGCAAGGATGATCCCGCGATAAGCATAGGATCCGGATTGTCCACGATTGAGGCAGGGATGCGGCTTCGCTACGAGATCACCCGACAATTCGCACCTTACATCGGTGTCGAGCACGATCGAGCGTTCGGCGACACGGCTCGGTATCGGCACGCATCCGGGCACGGCGCGGGCGACACCAAGGTGCTCGCCGGCGTGCGGATCTGGTTCTGAGGGCGAAAGATGAATATCACTCTCAAGCGAAGCGCGCTGCTCCTTGCTCTGTTGTCGGTGGCAGGCATTGGCGTTGGCGGGGGGCTGCTGTGGTCGGGAAGTTACAACGTCGCCGCCGATGACGCCCACACCGCACCTGTGCTCTCGATGTTGACGACGATGCGTGAGCAGTCCATCCGTCGCCACGCCGCGGAGATCAAGGTGCCTGATCTGTCGGCCCCGGAGAAGATCCGTCAGGGCGCTGGCAACTACGCGGCCATGTGCACGGCGTGCCATTTGGCACCAGGCATGGCGCCAACGGAGCTCAGCAAAGGGCTATATCCAGTTCCGCCATCCTTTAAGTCGCTGCGGCCCAATCCGGCCCACCAATTCTGGGTGATCAAGCACGGTATCAAGGCCAGTGGCATGCCGGCATGGGGCCGCAGCATGGACGATGAGTACATCTGGGGAATGGTCGCATTTCTGCAGCGTCTGCCGTCCCTGAGCGAAGCGGAATATGTTGCACTGGTGGAGAGCAGCGAGGGACATTCCCACGGTGGGGGCGAGACCCACTCCCACCAATCCGATACCACATCCAAATCGGATCACGCCACGGGGGCGACCGCTGCCAATACCCACGTTCATGGGGATGGAAAAACGCATGTGCACGACGCCCCGGCGAAGGGTGCAACTGCGACACGCAAGCCGGATCGCCCAAGCGAGAACACAGCGACGCCAAAGAAGCAGGCGCCTGCAGAGGCACCGGCACCTTTAAACCAACAGCCCCAGGGAGACCATCATGAAGGCCATTGAAAGCTCAGGGGCGAAGCTATTCGCCATCCTTCTACTCGCCGGGTCGGCGCAGGCTCACGAACCCGTCGCCACCAGAGCGGTCTCTCAGCAGGTCGAAGAAACGGCACGCCCGGCCATCCGCGTGGTCGATGCATTCTCGCAGGCCATGCAAGCAGGTGATCTGAAAGCAGCCGCAAGCCACTTGGCTGCGGACGTCGTCATCCTGGAGAGCGGCGGTGTCGAGAAGTCACGCAGCGAATACCTGGAACATCACGCAGCCGCCGATGCGGCATTTCTGCAAGATGCCCATGTTCAACCGCTGGCGCGCTATGCCACAGCCGCGGGTGACATCGCTTGGGTGGTCTCGGAAAGCGAAGTGCACGTCAACAAGGACGGCAAAACTGCCGTCTTGCTCAGCACCGAAACCATGGTGCTCAAACGCGAGCAAGACGTGTGGCGCATCGAACATATCCACTGGTCTTCACGAACCAAGAAACAATGAGGAAGCACGTCATGAGAATCAATTATCTTTTGGCATGGGGCGGCGCCTTCGCCGCGGCGCTTGGCTTGGCAGCCTGCAACGCGCCCGCCACGACGACAGCCGCCGTTGAACCAGCGATACCCGCCACGAACATTGCGGCGCCAACCGAGATGACAACGAACCCTGCGCAACCCGCAGCCGTACAGTCAGCACTTCCGAAAATCCTCGTGCACAAGAGTCCCTCTTGCGGCTGTTGTAGCGCTTGGGTGGATCACCTGCGCCACACCGGATTCGAGGTACAGGTGGACGAAACAGACGAGCTCGAGCCGATCCGCAAGCGATTGGGTGTGCCCTACGCCAAGGGCTCTTGCCATACCGCAGAAGTGGGTGGGTACGTGGTCGAGGGGCATGTGCCGGCCGCCGACATCAAGCGCTTGCTGTTCGAAGGACCTAAGGCAAAGGGCTTAGTGCTGCCGGGCATGCCGATGGGTTCGCCTGGCATGGAAAGTCCGGATGGTCGGGTGGCGCCCTATACCGTCGAACTCATCGGAATGAATGGCACCACGACTGCCTACGCACAACATGGCCAGTGAGGCTTGACTCTGGACCACGGTACAGGGTGCAGACTTGCATCATGTTCCTCGGGAGATTTGTTAAGTGAAGATCGGAGAATTGGCAAAGCGCGCCGACGTTTCCGTCGATACGGTCCGCTTCTATGAGCGGGAGGGCGTGATTCCGCCGCCGATGCGTCGTGAATCGGGCTATCGCGACTACAGCGAAGTGGACGTCAATCGGCTTCAATTCGTGCGTCGCGCCAAGCGACTGGGGTTCACGTTGTCAGAAGTGCAGGATCTGCTCGGCCTGAGCGAGGACCCGACCGAAGACATGGCAACGTTCAATCATCACGCGAACGCGAAGCTCCAGGACATCGATTCGCGGATCGCCGAGCTTCAGCGCGTCCGCTCAGCGCTGCAAACGTTAGTGCACAAGTGTCCCGGAAGCGGGCAATTGGATGCGTGCCCGATCCTTGCGGCACTATCTGGAGACGATTCATGAGCGACGATCACGGCAATGCCCAAGCCGGCGAAGGGGCGGAAATTAAAGACCCGGTGTGTGGCATGAACGTCGACAGCACGTCTGCCCACCACACGCAATACGCAGGCAGGACGATCCATTTCTGCTCAAGCGGTTGCCTGACGAAGTTCGAAGCGAAGCCCGAACATTACATCTCCAAAGACAATGCGCCGCAGCCGAAAAGTTGCTGTGGCCATCAAGCATCGGGCCCTGTTCCTGGCATTGTGACCGATCCCGTTTGCGGCATGCAGGTGGACCCCAACGCCACCGAGTTCCATGCAGATCACGCGTGCCAGACATTTCATTTCTGCTCCCAGCGTTGTCAGGACAAGTTTGTCGCTGACCCGAGTGCCTATCACGGCAAGAAGCCTGTCGATCAAACCATGGCTCCGGCCGCGCCGGGCACGATCTACACGTGTCCCATGCACCCTGAGGTTCGGCAGGAGGGACCCGGAACGTGTCCGATCTGCGGTATGGCTTTAGAACCGGAAATGCCGAGTCTTGAAGACGAGGACAACCCCGAGCTGCGGGATTTCAGCCATCGCTTCTGGTGGACGCTGCCGCTGACCCTGATCGTGCTCGTCCTTGCGATGTTCGGACACCGCTTCAGCGGGTTGTCGACCACCGCGCGGACATGGGTCGAACTCGTCCTGACCACGCCCGTCGTGCTGTGGGCCGGCTGGCCCTTCTTCGAGCGTTGTGTGCAGTCAATCCGCAATCGCAGCCCCAACATGTGGACGCTGATCGGAATCGGTGTCGCCGCGGCCTTCGGCTATAGCGTGGTCGCCACGGTCGCGCCGGGCGTGTTCCCTGACTCTTTCCGTGAACACGGGCGCGTGGGCGTCTACTTTGAGGCTGCGGCCGTCATCATCTCCCTGACGCTACTCGGTCAATTGCTGGAGCTGCGTGCCCGATCGAAGACGTCCGCTGCCATCAAGGCACTCTTGGGCCTGACCCCGAAGACCGCACGACGCATCAAGGCCGATGGCGGCGAGGAGGACATCCCGCTCGAGCACGTGAATGTGGGCGACCACTTGCGCGTACGACCAGGTGAAAAGGTTCCGGTGGATGGCACCGTGATCGAAGGCCGATCGAGTGTTGACGAGTCCATGCTCACCGGGGAGCCAATGCCCGTGTCGAAAAGCGTTGGCGAACGGCTGATCGGCGCCACACTCAACGGGACCGGCAGCTTGGTCATGCGTGCGGATCAGGTGGGCGCCGAGACGGTGTTGTCGCGAATCGTGCAACTCGTGGCGCAGGCACAACGTTCGCGTGCCCCCATGCAAAGGATGGCCGACAAGGTGGCCTATTGGTTCGTGCTGGCCGTGGTCGCAGTGGCCATCGCCACGTTTTTCGCCTGGGGCTTGTTCGGCCCTGAACCCTCATGGACCTGGGCCGTGCTCAATGCGGTATCGGTGCTCATCATTGCTTGCCCCTGTGCCTTGGGTCTGGCCACCCCGATGTCGATCATGGTCGCCACCGGACGTGCGGCCCAGGCGGGTGTCCTTTTCCGGGACGCCGAGGCGATTGAGCAGTTCCGCACCCTCGACACGGTCGTGGTGGACAAGACGGGGACGCTCACCGAGGGACGTCCGGCGTTCAAGACCGTCCGCGGTGTCGCCGAGACTGCTGACGAGGAAGTGTTGCGCCTTGCCGCAAGCCTGGATCAGGGAAGCGAGCATCCGTTGGCCGAAGCCATTGTGACCGAGGCGAGAGCGCGTGAACTCAAGCTGTCGGCGGCACCGGACTTCGACTCGATTACAGGGTCAGGTGTCCAAGGCACCGTCGACGGTCGCAACCTGCTGCTGGGCAATCGCTCACTCATGGACAGAAACGGTGTATCCGTTGCCGATGTCGCGGAAGACGCGGAGCGTTTGCGCGGCGAAGGTGCCAGCGTCATGTTCCTCGCCGCTGATGGGCACTTGATCGGGTTGTTGGCGGTCGCCGATCCCATCAAGCCTTCTGCTCGCCCCGCCGTTGCCGCGTTGCAGTCGCGTGGCATGCGCGTCGTGATGGCGACGGGCGATGGCGCTACCACGGCGCGAGCGGTGGCGCGTGAACTCGGCATTGCGGAGTTCCATGGCGAAGTGACGCCGGAGGACAAGGCGGTTCTGGTTCAGAAGCTCAAGTCCGAAGGGCACCGGGTCGCGATGGCCGGCGACGGGATCAACGACGCGCCCGCACTTGCGAGTGCAGACGTGGGCATCGCGATGGGCACCGGTACCGACGTCGCCATGTCGAGTTCACAAGTCACCTTGGTGAAGGGCGACTTGCGCGGCATCCTGCGCGCCCGCGCATTGTCCGAGGCGACGGTGCAGAACATGCGGCAGAACCTCTCCTTCGCATTCCTGTACAACGCCATCGGTGTGCCGATTGCTGCCGGCGTGTTGTACCCGTTCTTCGGGTTGCTGCTGAGCCCGATGATTGCCGCACTCGCCATGAGCCTGAGTTCTTTTTCGGTGGTTGCCAACGCACTCCGCCTTGCGCGCACGAATTTACCAGATGACGCCACGTCCTTCCGACCCGGGACCAGCGCCTCCACCTAACGGGTCGCTACTTTAGGATGAACTCATGAAGACCAGCAAATACGTTTTACTCTTGGCCGCACTCCTGTTGAGCGCGCCCGCAGCATTGATGGCACAGACCACTATCAAGCACGACGTCCACCAAGGCCACGATGGCATGCAAATGCCAAACACGCCCGAAGACAGGGCGAAGATGGCTAACACGATCTTCGACAAAATGGACGCGGACAGGAACAGTGTCATTAGCCGTGATGAATTTCTGGCCCATCACCGCGACATGGACCATGGGGTGCACGGCATGCAGCATGCCAAAGGCGGAAGCGATCACGCCGAGATGGATCACAGCAAGATGGATCACGCTGCCCACCGCAGCGCCGTCGCCACCTTTGCCCAGTTGGATTTCAACAAAGATGGAAAGCTTTCCAAAGCCGAGATGGCCAAGCATCCCATGGCAGGTCACTTCTCGATGATGGACGAGAACCAAGACGGTTTTCTGAGCACGACTGAGTTCGCCAGCCACTGAGCCAGCCGGGCGGCCCGAAGGGTCGCCCTTTTACTAATTAGGAGCCCACCAATGGAATCTCACCAGAACCACGGCGCATCGCAGCGCGCTACGACAATGAATAGTGCAAAGCATGCGGGAACGCATCAAGCTACTAAACAGGAGTCAAATGGCCATAGCCACTACGGCAAATTCCTGATGATGATCCTGCTGTCCTTCATCGCGATGTTTGTCTTCATGTACGCAATGGTGGACCGGATCGGGAACGTGGTTCCCAACGTCAACCAGGCTTACATGGCAGCGCTGATGACTGCGCCTATGTTGATTCTCGAGCTGCTGCTGATGGGGACCATGTACCCGGATAAGCGGAAGAACTTGCTGCTGCTAGGTGGCGGTGTCTTGTTGCTTTTCGGATCCTGGTTTGCAATCCGGGAGCAGTTTGCCGTACGTGACCAACAATTCCTGAAATCGATGATTCCCCACCACGCAGGGGCCATCCTGATGTGCAATGAGGCGGATCTCACTCGGGCCGACGTAAAACAGCTGTGCGCGGAGATCGTCCGGGCGCAGGAACGGGAAATTGCCCAGATGCGCGAAATGCTTTCCAAGGGTGACGGCTAAGCAAATGCCGTCTGTGGTAGGACTTAACCTAAGTATTTCTTAGCTTATGCCATGGATACCCGCACCCTGGATCAGCTTATGTAGCACGCGCGGCGGGACGCGAGCCGTGAGGGTGACTTTTTCAGGGCGTTGCTGGCTGCGAAGATCTACGCCCATGTTCCAGTCTCGGATGATCCCCCTAGGCTGCGCCTGATCATGTTCCGACATCCTGACGGCTTCATGGCAATACCCCTTTTCACGTCGCTTGAGCAGGCGCAAAGTGCTGCAGGCAATGCCGCCCCAGTCGTTAAGGCAAGTGGGCGTGAGCTACTTGAAGGCACGGCAGGGGCTACCGTCATGATCAACCCCAACAATCGCGGTGCGGTGCTTTACTCCGAGGTACTGGCCTCTCTGTTGGAAACTGGTGCCTCCGCGCACGTACAGCCCACTCGCGTGGGCGATGGAAGGGGCACGCATGGCTTCGCGCGACATGATGTGCCAGTCTGGTCATCGCGTCTGTCGTGGAAAACATTGAAGTAGTGAGGCTCGTCCAGGCGGCCTACCGTGCGAGCACCCCACTGACTTTGACGAGTATTTGGGTTTGGAGTCTGTCATGGGTTTGGACTCACTGCTAAACTAAAGAGCAAGTCCCGGGTCAGATCAAGTCCGGGAGATGTTTGATGCGGCCGTTCATATTACGGTGCCCCAGATTTGTCCCAGCAAGACTCTGAGCAATTCTGGTGGAGTGCCAAAAGCCGCATAACAAAGCCATTTGGCCCTGTAGCTCAGCTGGATAGAGCGGCCCCCTCCTAAGGGGCAGGTCGGACGTTCGAATCGTCTCGGGGTCGCCAGAAAAGCCGTAACTGGAAAATGGGAATTGGAAACTGGTTACAGCAAAAGCAAGAGCGGTAACTGGTAAATGGGATTTCGAAACTGGTTACAGCAAAAGCAAGAGCAAGAGCAAAAGAGCGCGTGACGCGTGATCACATACCCCGGAGAGAGTTGATGCATCCTGTACTGCAAGCCCTGAACTTAAACGCCACGGAATCCGGCACTTATTTGGGCAAGGGCGAATGGTCCTCTGTGTCCGATGCCGGCGTGCTGGAGCCGGTCAACCCGACCACCGGTGAGGTGCTGGCCCGCGTGCATTCGAGCTCGCAAGCCGACTACGACACCATCATGGAGCGCGCGACCGAAGCCTTTAAGGTCTGGCGCAAGATTCCGGCACCGCGTCGTGGTGAAGCTGTGCGTCTGTGCGCCGAAGCACTGCGCACCCACAAAGATGCATTGGGTTCGCTGGTCGCTCTGGAAATGGGCAAGTCCAAGCCGGAAGGCGATGGCGAAGTGCAAGAGATGATCGACATCGGCGATTTTGCTGTCGGTCTGTCACGTCAGCTGTACGGCCTGACCATGCATTCCGAACGTCCGGGTCACCGCATGTACGAGCAATGGCATCCGCTGGGTATCGTTGGCGTGATCAGTGCGTTTAACTTCCCGGTGGCTGTGTGGGCATGGAATGCCTTTCTGGCTGCTGCTTGCGGCAACATCACCATCTGGAAGCCCTCGCCCAAGACTCCGTTGTCTGCCATCGCTGCCACTCGCATCTGCAACGATGCCCTGCGCGATGCCGGTTTCCCCGATATCTTCTTCCTGTTTAACGATGCCGGCACCGACTTGGCGCAAAGCTTTGTTGATGACAAGCGTGTTGCGCTCGTGTCATTCACGGGTTCGACTAAGGTCGGTCGCATGGTCGGTGAGCGCGTCGCGCGTCGCATGGGTCGTTCGCTGCTCGAGCTGGGCGGCAACAACGCGATCATCGTCGATCCGTCGGCCGATCTGAAGCTGGCGATTCCTGCCATCGTGTTCGGCGCCGTCGGCACCGCAGGACAGCGTTGCACCACCACGCGTCGTCTGTTCGTGCACGACTCGATCTACGACGATGTGCTGGCCAAGCTGATCACCGCTTACAAACAAGTCGAAGGCAAGATCGGCGATCCGACTGATCCTTCGAACCTGATGGGTCCGTTGAACTCGCGCGATGGCGTCGATGCGTTCCTGGACACCATTGAACGCGCCAAGGCTGCCGGCGGCAAAGTCGAAACCGGCGGTTCCGCACGCGAAGGCAAAGGCAACTTTGTATTGCCGACCATTATCACCGGTCTGGATAACAAGGCCGAAGTCGTGCAGATGGAAACCTTTGCACCGATTCTGTATGTGATGCGCTACTCCGAACTCGAAGATGCGATCGACATGCAAAACGATGTGCCGCAAGGCCTGTCGTCGGCCATCTTCACGACCAACCTCAAGAATGCCGAGCAGTTCCTGGCCGCCTGGGGTTCGGACTGCGGTATTGCCAACGTCAACATCGGCACCTCGGGTGCGGAGATCGGTGGTGCCTTCGGTGGTGAAAAGGAGACCGGTGGCGGTCGCGAGTCGGGTTCCGATGCATGGCGCACTTACATGCGTCGTCAGACCAACACCATCAACTACTCTGACTCCTTGCCGCTGGCTCAAGGCATCAAGTTCGATCTGTAATGTACGCGTTGCTGCGCCCGCTACTGTTTGCGATGGATGCCGAGCGGGCCCATCACCGCACGCTGCAACTGATGGAGGCCGGCTATCGCGCCGGCCTCTCGCGTCTGGCAGTACCCCACGCTCCCGACTTGCGGACTACGTTGGCCGGTTTAGCCCTGCGCCACCCGGTTGGTCTTGCCGCCGGTCTCGACAAGAACGGCGAATACATTGACGCCCTCTTCGCTCTGGACTTTTCCTTTGTCGAAGTGGGCACGGTCACTCCACGTCCCCAGGCCGGCAACCCCAAACCGCGACTGTTCCGCCTGAAAGACGAGATGGCGGTGATTAATCGCTTTGGTTTCAATAATGACGGCGTGGATGCGCTCGTTCGTAACGTAGAGCGTGCGCGCAACCGCACGGGCCAGCTGGGCATCAATATCGGCAAGAACAAGGACACCGATAATGAGTGCGCAGCCGATGATTATCTGCATTGCCTTGAACGTGTCCATGCACATGCCGACTACGTGACCGTCAATATCTCGTCACCCAACACGGTGGGCCTGCGTGCACTGCAGGAACAGGATGCGCTCAAGGAGCTGCTGTCTCGCCTGCGTGACATGCAGTTGCGACTCAACACGTCGCGCCGCGTCCCGATGTTCGTCAAGATCGCACCCGATCTTAATGACTCGGACCTCGACTCAATTGCGCAAGTGCTCACCGCCGATGTGGTCGATGGCGTGATCGCCACCAACACCACGATCGACCGCCCCCTGCCCGACTCCGAGCCACTGCGCAACGAGGCCGGCGGTTTGTCCGGCGCCCCCCTGCTACCCAAGGCCAATGCGACGCTACAGGCATTGCTGAGCCGTATCGGCAATCAACTACCTGTGATCGGCGTTGGCGGCATTACGCAAGGTGAGCACGCCGCACAGAAAATGCAAATGGGCGCACAGGCCGTGCAACTGTACAGCGGACTGGTGTACCGTGGACCGGAACTGATTGCTGAAAGTGTCCATGCCATCGCCGGAGCCCGCACCGCATGAGTGCCATTGAACGCCTAGTAGATGTCGAGCTGCGTCAGCTCAACACCATGGGTATTGCGGCGCGCGCTGCCGAACTGTTTGAGGTTCGGGATCCCGTTGCGGTGCCCGCACTGTGGGCGCGCTTTGATACCGCGCCGTTGGTAGTCGGCAGCGGCTCCAATATCGTATTGGCCGCCGACCCCAGGGTGCCGCTGGTTCGCCTTCGCAATGCCGACATCGAACTGATCAGTGATGACGGGGATCGCGTGCAATGGCGCGTCGGCGCCGGCAAGATCTGGCACGAGCTCGTCATGGACAGCGTGGCGCAAGGCCTGTTCGGTCTCGAGAATCTGGCCTACATCCCGGGCACCGTCGGTGCCTGCCCGATTCAGAACATTGGCGCGTACGGGGTCGAGGTCAACAGCGCCATCGAATCGGTACATGCCTTTGAACCGCGCACCGGCGAATGGCATCACTTGAGTAATGCCGATTGTGAGTTCGCGTATCGTGACTCGTTGTTCAAGCAGGATCTGAGTCGATTCGTCATTACAGACGTGACGTTCAATCTGTATCGTCAAGGCGAACCGCGTCTCGATTACGCCGGACTGCGCGATGCCCTTCCCGAGGCCGCTACGCAGACGCCAACGTCGCAACAGATTGCCGATGCGGTAGTTGCGATCCGCCGCGCCAAACTGCCCGACCCTGCAGTACTGGGTAATGCCGGTAGCTTCTTTAAAAACCCGATCGTGCCGCTGCAAGTGGCCGATGCACTGCTCGCACAAAATCCGCAAATGCCGGTATTTCGCGGCTCCAGTGATGCCACCCGCAAACTCAGTGCCGCATGGCTGATTGATCAGGCCGGCTGGAAGGGTCATCGCGATGGCGATGCCGGCGTCGCACCCGGACACGCGCTGGTACTGGTCAATTACTGCAACGCCAGTGGCGCTGACATCATGAACCTCGCTCACCGCATCATGGAGAGCGTGGAGCAACGTTTTGGAATCCGTATCGAACCGGAACCGCGCGTCATTTCATGAGCGCGAACCCCAAACCGGATTTAGGTAAGGCGGCAGGACTCATGGTCGCCTCGGCGATGTGCTTTGCACTGATGACCATTGCGGTGCGTCTGGTCTCGCAATCGCTACCCGTCCTGGAGACGGCCTTCTGGCGTAATCTTGCCGGCTTTCTGGTGGCGATTCCGTTTGTGCTGCGGGTTCACCGTCAGGTTCCGCGCACCTCGCAGCTTGGCAAGTACTTTATCCGGTGCGCTGTCGGCATCCTCTCGATGTACTGCATCTTCTGGTCCATCGCGCACTTGCCCTTAGCGCAAGCGGTATCGATTTCGTATTCATCGGCCCTGTTCGTTACGATTGCGGCCGCCCTATTCCTTGGCGAAGTGGTTCGCATCCGCCGCTGGATGGCGGTGATCGCGGGCTTTATCGGTGTGCTGATTCTGGTCAGGCCGTTCTCTCATGCGTTCGAGATCGGCGCTTTGGTTGCCGTGATGGCCGCACTGCTCAACGCCGCGGTTTCGATTCAACTCAAGCAGCTGACTAAGATCGACGATCCCTACACCGTGGTGTTCTACACCTACTTGTTCTGGGTTGGCATGTCGCTGTGGCCGGCACTGCCCGAATGGCAATGGCCACGCGGTGTCACCTGGCTCCAGATCGCGGCGCTTGGACTGTTCGGCACGGGCGGTCAATTGCTGTGGACTCGCGCAATGCAATTAGGCGAAGTCTCGGCCCTGTCTCCAATCAGCTTCCTGCAGTTGCCGTTGGTGACCTTGTTCGGCTGGATGTGGTTCGCAGAACAGGTCGATGGCTACACCCTGCTCGGTGCCGCCATCATTCTTGGCGCAAACGCCTACATTGCCCATCGCGAAGCCACCTTGGCCCGCCAGGCGCTATCGGACAAACCCTCGCAGTCCGTGACACCGGTCAGCTGAATACGTGCTTAACGGCGGATTTCCTTAGTCCCACCCCTGTCTCTTAGCACACGATACGGCACCGTTGGCTGGTAAACTGGTAGCTTCGATTCTGGAGCCGGAAATCCACATGCGTACGCATACTTCCATCCGTCCGGCAGCTTTGGCACTCGCCTTGGTTGCTGTCCTGTCCGTCACTGCATGCAAGGATAAGGATGCTGCCGCTGCCGCAGGCGCAGGCGCAGGCCAAATGCCTCCCGCTGCTGTCACCGTCGTCACCATTCAAAGCGGCCGACAGGTTATTGAGTCCGAACTGCCCGGCCGCGTAGTCGCATCGCAAATGTCCGAAGTGCGCCCGCAAGTCTCCGGCATTATCCAACGCCGCCTGTTTACCGAAGGCGGATATGTTCGCGCCGGCCAAGCTCTGTATCAGCTCGATGATTCGCAGTACCGCGCCGACACGGCCTCTGCTCGAGCACAACTCGCCGCTGCCGAAGCCACGGCGGCCTCGGCACGTTCCACCGCCGCCCGTGCCGCGCAGCTGGTCAAGATGGATGCCATCAGCAAGCAGGAAAATGACAACGCCCAAGCTGCCTACAATCAGGCCGTTGCTGCCGTCCGTGCGCAACAGGCGATCTTGAGTGGCTCACAGGTGCAGTTGGGCCGCGCCCGCATCACGGCACCGATCTCCGGCGTGATTGGCGCCTCGTCCGTCACTGCAGGGGCCCTAGTTACTGCCGGCCAAGCCACCGTACTGGCAACCATTCAATCGCTCGATCCGGTCTATATTGACGTGACGCAGAGCAGCTCGGAATACTTGCGCACCCGCAAAGCCATCGCCGATGGACAGGGCCATACGGCCAGTTCGGTGCCGGTCAAGATTGTGCTCGAAGATGGCAGCGAATATCCGCAGGCCGGTCGTCTGGCCTTCAGTTCGACTCTGGTGGATCCGAGTACCGGTAGCTACACCACCCGCATCGTAGTGCCGAATCCGAACAACCTGCTGCTGCCGGGTATGTATGTCCGTGCCATCGTCGGTTCGTCCGAGCGTGACAGTGCCATCGTCGTTCCGCAAATGGCAGTCTCGCGTGATGCCAAGGGCGGCACTTCAGTCATGGTGGTTGGCAAGGACAATAAGGTCGAGTCGCGTCCGATCGTCGTCTCGAGCTCCATGGACAATGGCTGGTTGGTTGAAAGCGGCCTCAAAGATGGCGATCGCGTGATCATGGAAGGCCAGCAAAAAGTGCAGCCCGGCGCCACGGTCAATGCCCGTCCCTACGTCGCAAAGGCACCGGTGCAACCTCGCGCCGATAAGCCGGCGGCCGCCGCGCCGGCAGCGCACTGACCGGAGCCTGACCTAATGTCTAAATTCTTTATTGAGCGCCCCATCCTGGCATGGGTGATTGCGCTCATTATCCTGCTGGTCGGCACCCTGTCGGTGCTGCGCCTGCCAATCTCCATGTACCCCAATGTGGCGCCGCCCACAGTCAGCGTGAATGCAGTTTACCCGGGCGCTTCCGCCAAGGTGGTTGAGGACTCGGTGGTCCAGATCATCGAGCAAAACCTCAAAGGCCTCGACGGTTTGCTGTATTTCAACTCCGCATCCACGTCCAGCGGTTCCGCCAGTTTGAACCTGACCTTCAAGACCGGTACCAATCCGGACACGGCTCAAGTCCAGGTCCAGAACAAACTGCAGAGCGTCACACCGCTGCTGCCGCAGGAAGTGCAACGCCAAGGTATCTCGGTGACAAAATCCGGCGACAGCTTCCTGATGGTGCTGGCGTTCTACTCCGAAGACGGTTCGATGAACCCAACGGACATCGGTGACTATCTGGCCGCGTCAGTGGTCGATCAGCTGGCTCGCGTGCCGGGCGTAGGTAACGTGCAGCTGTTCGGCGCCAAGTACGCTATGCGGATCTGGTTGGACCCTAACAAACTCGATACCTTCCAACTCTCGCCGTCCGAAGTGGCTGTAGCTGTAAGAGCGCAGAATGCACAAATTGCTCTGGGCCAACTGGGTGAAACTCCGGCGGTACAGGGCACGCAGATCTACGCACCGATCACGGCGCAGGACCGTCTACAGACTCCCGAGCAGTTCCGTAACATCATTGTCCGCAGCGGCAACGACGGTTCGATTCTGCGTCTGGGCGATGTGGCCCGCATCGAACTCGGCGCCGAAAGCTACGGTTTCGTCTCACGCTACAACGGCAAGAACGCATCGGGTATCGCGATCAATCTGGCTACGGGTGCTAACGCACTCGACACGGCCGAAGGCGTCAACGCCGCCATCGCTCAGCTTCAGCCGCACTTCCCGAAAGGTCTGAAAACCGAAGTCGCATATGACACCACCCCGTTCGTTAAGGTCTCGATCAAGAACGTGATTAAGACCCTGCTCGAAGCCATCGTGCTGGTGTTCTTCGTGATGTATCTGTTCATGCAGAACTTCCGCGCCACGCTGATCCCGACGATTGCGATTCCTGTCGTTCTTTTGGGTACATTCGGTGTGCTGCTGGCACTTGGGTTCACCATCAACATGCTGACCATGTTCGCCATGGTTCTCGCGATCGGTCTGCTGGTCGACGATGCCATCGTGGTGGTGGAAAACGTCGAGCGACTGATGACCGACGAGGGCCTCTCGCCACTGGAGGCAACCCGCAAGTCCATGCATCAGATCACCGGTGCACTGGTCGGTATCGGTATCGTCCTGTCGGCAGTGTTCGTGCCCATGGCCTTTATGGATGGCTCGACCGGCATCATCTATCGTCAGTTCTCGGCCACGATTGTGTCGGCCATGGCTCTGTCGGTGCTGATCGCCATCGTGCTGACGCCTGCCCTGTGCGCCAACATTCTGCTGCCCGTTAAAAAGGGCGAGCATCACGGCCACGGCAAGTTCTTTACTTGGTTCAATAACAAGTTCGACCAGACGAACAAGAAATACCAGACGCTGGTCGCGCGCATTCTGCGTTTCCCGGGTCGCTACCTGGCGATCTACGCCGCACTGGTGCTCGCCATGGTGGTGCTGTTCGTGCGCTTGCCCAGCTCCTTCCTCCCCGACGAAGATCAGGGCATGCTGTTTGGCATGATCACGGCGCCACCGGGTGCTACGCAGGAGCGCACCTTGCACGCGCTTGCAGAGGTCGAGGACTTCTTCCTGGAAAAGGAATCCGGAACCGTACGATCGCTGTTCACGGTGCAGGGCTTCAGCTTTATGGGTTCCGGCCAGAACAACGGTATGGCCTTCGTGCGACTTAAGGATTGGAGTGAACGGCACGGTAAGGACAACAGCGCCCAGGGCGTTGCCATGCGCGGCATGATGAGCCTGATGGGCACCGTCACCGATGCACAAGCTTACGTGATGGCCCCGCCGGCGATGCCGGAGCTGGGCACGTCGTCCGGCTTTGAGTTCTATCTCAAGGACAACAACGGTTCCGGCCATGCCAAATTGCTCGAAGCTCGTAACATGCTGCTGGGCATGGCGATGCAGAACAAAAAGCTAACCGGTGTACGACCGAGCAGTTCCGAAGATGCGCCAACCCTGCGGGTGGATATTGATCCGCAACGTGTGGGCGCGCTCAATCTGACGATGGATCAGATCAACGCAACACTGAGTACTGCCTGGGGTGGTGCTTATCTCGATGACTTTATTGATCGCGGTCGGGTTAAGCGCGTCTACATGCAGGCCGATGCACCGTTCCGCATGTCGCCGGATAACTTTGCCCTCTGGAAGGTCAAGAACAACCTGGGGCAAATGGTTCCCTTCTCTGCCTTCGCCACGACGCGCTGGGAGTTCGGCCCGCAAGGTCTGGACCGTTATAACGGCGTCGGTGCCATGGGCATTCAAGGTCAGGGCGCACCGGGCGTTTCGTCGGGTGATGCAATGGCCGAGATTGAGGCGATGGCTGCCAAGTTGCCGCAGGGCTTTACGGTCGACTGGACGGGCCTGTCGTATCAGGAACGTCAGGCCGGTTCGCAGACGACCATGCTGTACATCCTGTCGCTGCTGATCGTGTTCCTCTGCCTGGCCGCGCTGTATGAAAGCTGGGCCGTGCCGACCGCCGTCCTGCTGGTGGCACCGCTGGGTATTCTCGGCGCTGCGCTCGGTAACACCCTGTTCGGCATGAGCCGCGACGTGTACTTCCAGGTGGCGATGCTGACCACCGTGGGTCTGACGTCCAAGAACGCAATTCTGATCGTGGAATTTGCCAAGACCTATTACGAAGAAGGCATGGAACTGATCGAAGCGACACTGCACGCGATCCGTGACCGTCTGCGTCCGATTCTGATGACGTCGATGGCCTTCGGTCTGGGTGTGTTGCCGCTGGCGATGGCCTCGGGTGCCGGTTCGGGTGCGCAGCGCGCCATCGGCACCGGTGTGCTCGGCGGCATGCTCGCCGGTACCTTCCTGGGTATCTTCTTTGTGCCGCTGTTCTTTGTGGTCGTTGAAAAACTGATCAATGCGCGCAAGCCCCATCCCGCCAGCAAGACGCAGGAGACTCCCAATGCGTAAGACCTTAACCATCGCAGTGGCGCTGAGTCTTTCCCTGTCGGCTTGTGCCGGCATGGTGCCTCAACGCGAGGCCCCGCCGGCAACCGGCGAGGCCACCGTGCAGGCGGTGGTGCCGTCATCGTTCCCGGCCGTTCCGGGTGATGACGCGGTGATCGGCTTGGCTGCCGACTTACCATGGTCCAGCTACTTCACCGATCCGCAATTGCGCAATCTGATTGATCGCGCTTTGCGCAACAACCGCGATCTGCGCATGGCCGTGATCAACGTTGAAAAGGCTCGTGCCCAAGCACGTATTGCCCGCTCGCCCTTATTGCCTTCGGTCAATGTGGGTTCGCAAGCCTCGGTGGGGCCCGGCGATGACTCTTATCAGACCGGTGCCAATGCGGCGTACGAGCTCGATCTGTTCGGCAAGTTGCGAAACGAATCGGCCGCGGCGCAACAGTCGCTGCTGTCGCAGGAACAAAACGCACGCGCTGCGCAATCGGCCCTGGTGTCGCAAATCGCACAGCTGTACCTGACCACACTCGCTGATCGGGCCCAGCTGGCGTTGGCTACATCCACGCTCAAAGCCAATCAGGGAACTCTGGATCTGGTCGACAAGCGTCACACCGTCGGTGTGGCCAGCGGTTTGGATCTAGCCCAAGCGCGCTCGCAAGTCGAGTCGGCGCGTTCTTCGCAGGCGCAGTACCGCGGCCAGATTGAGCAGGATGAAAATCTGCTGACCTTGCTGGTCGGTGAGCCGGTTGTACCCGAATCGATCCAAGGCGAATGGAATAACAATCTCGTTGTGGCCCCGCCGATTCCGGCCGGTCTTGAGTCCACTGCCCTGCTGCGTCGTCCCGACATCATGGCGGCCGAATACAGCTTGCGCGCTGCACAGGCCAATGTGGCGGCAGCACGTGCGGCATTCTTCCCGAGCATTTCGCTGACCGGTAGTGCCGGTGTGGGTGGCACGGAGCTGAGCGATTTGGTTTCGGGCAAGTTCCTGTGGAACTTTACTCCCAAGATTTCGCTGCCGATTTTCAATGGCGGTGCACTGCAGGGCCAGTACGCGGCGTCCAAGGCCGATCAGGATCTGGCATTGGCCAGCTACGAAAAGGCGATTCAATCGGGCTTCCGCGAAGTGGCCGATGGCCTCGACCTGCTCCGCACGCAGGAACAGCAAGTCGTCGCGCAAACCAATCTGGTGCGTGCCGTTGCACGTTCTCATGAGCTGACCAACGTCCGCTATCGTTACGGTTACGACGGCTATCTCAATGTGCTCGATGCACAGCGCTCGCTGTACCAGGCGCAAAGCGCATTGATCTCGACGCAGCTGGTGGCGCAGATCAATCGCGTGAAGTTGTATCAGGCTCTGGGTGGCGGCACTTTGTAATTCCGCCCCGTAAAACAGAAGAGACGCAACGGCAACGTTGCGTCTCTTTTTTTATGCCCGCTGTGACCAGCGCCGTTCGACGTAATCGTCGATCAGTTGCACAAATTCATCGGCAATACCCTCACCACGCAATGTGACTGTCTTTTCGCCATTTTCAAAGACAGGTGCGGACGGCGCTTCGCCGGTGCCCGGCAGGGAAATACCGATGTCGGCATGACGCGATTCACCCGGTCCGTTGACCACGCAACCCATCACGGCCAGTGTCAGATTCTCTGCGCCGGGGTGCGTGATGCGCCATTCGGGCATTTTGTCGCGCACATGCTGCTGCACTTTCTGCGCCAGCTCCTGGAAGAACGTACTGGTCGTCCGTCCGCAACCGGGGCACGCTGTAACCATGGGCGTGAATGCACGCAGCCCCATCGTTTGCAGCAGTTCCTGCGCCACGACGACCTCGGCCGTGCGTGACTGCCCGGGTTCGGGGGTCAGGGAGATGCGGATGGTGTCGCCAATGCCTTCCTGCAATAAGACCGCCAATGCGGCGCTCGAAGCGACGATGCCCTTGGAACCGATGCCGGCCTCGGTCAGGCCCAAATGCAACGCAAAATCACTGCGGGTTGCCAGTTCCCGATACACCGCGATCAGTTCCTGCACGCCGCTGACCTTGGCGCTGAGAATGATGCGATCTTTCGGCAGACCGATCTCTACAGCTTTATACGCGCTATCGAGTGCGGAGCGGATTAATGCCTCGCGCAGAACGGCGCCCGCATCTTTGGGATTGGCAGAGGCCGCATTCTCATCCATCAGGACTTGGGCCAGCGCCTGATCTAACGAACCCCAGTTGGCACCGATGCGTACGGGCTTGCCGTATTCGATGGCCTTTTCAATCAGGGTTGCGAACTGCGTGTCTTTCTTTTTACCGAAACCCACGTTGCCCGGATTGATGCGGTACTTGGCTAGCGCTTGCGCACATTCCGGCACGGCGGTCAGTAACTGGTGACCGTTGTAGTGGAAGTCGCCAATGATCGGCACATCGACATTCATCATGGCCAGACGTTCGGCAATCTGCGGTACGGCCTGTGCGGCCTCGACCGTGTTGACCGTGATGCGGACCATTTCGCTGCCGGCGCGCCAGAGCTGCGCGATCTGATCGGCGGTGCCTTTGACATCGGTGGTGTCGGTATTGGTCATGGACTGGACCACGACCGGGCGGCCGCCGCCAACGGTCACGTTGCCGACTTGCACGCTAAAGGTGGATTTGCGCGGCAGCGCACCCAGTTCAGGGGGCTCCGGCAGTGGGATAATAGGAGATTCCGTCATCCGCTCATTGTACCGTTTGCGGATTTCCAGGATGTGACTTGCTATGCCGCCAATCAACGCCAATTCCGATGCCGTTCTCACTCCGACCCAGCTCAACCGGCTGGCCAAGGACCTGCTTGAGGATGCGATCGGCATTGTCTCCGTCGAGGCGGAAATCAGCGGGCTGACCCGCGCTTCGTCAGGGCATTACTATTTCACCCTGAAAGATGAGCGCGCCCAGATCCGCTCGGCCATGTTCAAATCCAGCGCTGCACGACTCAAATTTGCCCCGCAAAACGGGCTCAAGGTGATTGCCCGCGGCCGGATCTCGCTGTACGAGGCCACCGGCAGCTATCAGCTGATCGCGGACTCGCTGGCCCTGGCCGGCACCGGTGATCTGCATCAGGCCTTTGAGGAGCTCAAATCCAAGTTAACGGCCGAAGGCCTGTTCGACGCCGAACGCAAACGCCCGATCCCTGCTCTGCCGCGTCGGATCGCCGTGATCACTTCGCCTACCGGCGCTGCCATCCGCGATGTGCTCAGCGTTCTCGAGCGTCGGTTCCATCTGGTCGAGGTCGATGTGGTGCCGGTGCTGGTGCAAGGCGATCAGGCCGCTCCGCAAATCGTGCGCGCGCTGCAGGCGGTGGATGTCGCCGGACGGCACGATGTCGTGCTGCTGACGCGCGGCGGCGGTTCGCTCGAAGACCTGTGGGCCTTTAACGAAGAGCCCGTGGTCCGCGCCGTTGCCGCCATGAATACCCCCACTGTAGTTGCGGTGGGGCACGAGACCGATTTTTCCTTGGCTGAATTTGCGGCCGACTTGCGCGGTCCGACCCCCTCGGCTGCCGCGGAATTGCTAGTACCGGAACGCGCAGACCTGGGCCGTCAGCTCAACGGCCTGCATGCGCGCATGGATCACTTGCTGCAGCGTCGTTGGCAGACCATGGCGCAACGTCTCGACCGCGCGCAGCTGCGCTTAAGTGCGCAGCATCCGCAGGCGCAATTGGCCAAGACGCAAGATCGTTTCCGCGTGCTGATGCAACGGCTGCAATCGGGCATGGATCATCGTCTGCGTTTGCGCGGTTCCCAACTCAACGGTCTTGGCCGTGCCCTCAATGGCGTCAATCCGTTACAGACCCTGGAGCGCGGCTATGCAGTCGTGCGCGATCAGCATGGCCATGTAGTGCAGTCTGCACAATCGGTCGTGATCGGTGATCCGTTGCGCATCTCACTGCGCAGCGGCGAACTGCACGCAACCGTCACCGACACGACGGTCTCGGAGAATAAAGAATGAAGCGCTCCTACCCCCTGTATCTGGCCGGACGTCCTGTGCGCACCAAGGCGCGCCTGGCCGTTACCGATAAATACTCCGGTGAAGTGGTCAGTCATGTGGCCATGGCCGACGCCAAAATGGTGGATCGCGCGATTGCTGCAGCCGTTGCGGCCAAGTCCGAGATGGCCGCCCTGCCTTCGTACAAGCGGGCCGAGATCCTGTTGCAGTGTGTGAGTGCGTTTGAGCGCCGCCATGAGGAGCTCGCGCAAGCACTTTGCATTGAGGCCGGCAAACCGATCAAAGATGCGCGCGTCGAGGTCGATCGTCTGATCGACACGTTCCGTATCGCCGCCGGCGAGGCCACGCGCATCGACGGCGAACAGATGGACATGCAGGTCTCGCCGCGTGCGATGGGTCTCACGGCCGTCACTCGTCGCGTGCCGCTGGGCGTACTGAGCTTTATTACGCCCTTTAATTTCCCGCTCAATCTGGTGGCCCACAAGGTCGCGCCCGCGATTGCTGCCGGCTGTCCGTTTGTGCTCAAGCCTTCGGACAAGACACCTGTCGGCGCCTTGATCATTGCCGAAGTGCTTGCTGCCACGGACCTTCCAAAGGGTGCCTTCTCGGTTCTGCCCTGCCCGGTCGATCAGGCGCAAGCGTTGGTTGAGGATGATCGCATCGATATGTTGAGCTTTACCGGCGGCCAAGTCGGCTGGTCACTGAAAGCCGAGGCCGGCCGCAAGGCTGTGACGCTGGAGCTCGGTGGCAATGCCGCATGCATTGTCGATGCGGATCCGGGCATGGAGTTGGATCGAGTAGTTGATCGTCTGGTATTCGGCGGTTATTACCAGAGCGGTCAGAGCTGCATTAGCGTGCAACGGTTGCTGGTTCACGAGTCCATCTATCCCGGATTGCGTCGACGCCTGCGGGCCAAGGTGAAGTCGCTGAAGATGGGTAACCCCAAATTCTCGACGGTCACGATCGGACCGATGATCGATGAACAGGCCGCAGAACGCGTGGAAACATGGATTCGCGATGCGCGTAAGGCAGGTGCCGGTTTACTGGCGGGCGGAGAGCGTAAGGGCCGCATGCTGCCGGCACACTTGCTCGAGAACGTACCGCACGATCAGCTCGCCTGGCGTGAGGAAGTGTTCGGCCCGCTGGTGTGCATCGAATCGTTCTCGGATTTCTCGCAGGCATTGCAGACCGTTAATGCCTCGGACTATGGTTTGCAGGCCGGCGTGTTCACCGCGCGCCGTGATCATGCCATGCAGGCTTGGAATGAGTTGGATGTCGGTGGTGTGGTCATCGGCGACGTGCCCAGCATTCGCGTTGACCACATGCCCTATGGCGGCGTGAAGCGTTCCGGCTGCGGTTTAGAAGGCGTGCCCTACGCGATTCGTGAGATGACCCGGCCGCGCTTGCTGCTGATGCGTGACTGATGGCAGAAACGTTAAGCGCCGAGGCGCGCTTCGAACAGGACATTAAAGGCAGTCGGTTTCTGGCCATTGCCGTGCCGGTGACCTCGCCCGAAGAAGCGCTCGAATGGTTACGAGGCGTGCAGGTTGCGGATGCCACGCACAACTGTTGGGCGTACAAGATAGGCGGGCTGTATCGTTTCAATGACGATGGCGAACCCGGCGGTAGCGCCGGACGTCCGATCCTGTCGGCCATTGAGGGCCAGGGACTGGATCGTGTGGTCTGTCTGGTGATCCGATGGTACGGCGGCACCAAGCTGGGCGTTGGTGGGCTGGTGCGTGCGTACGGCGGCACGGCGGCTGAGTGCTTGCGAACGGCACCGCGCGACCCCATTGTCTTACGCAAGAGCTTTCGGCTGGAGCTGGGTTTCGAGTATTTGGGACCGGCTCATGCCTTACTGGAGCAACACGGCGCGCACAAGCGCGACGAGCAGTGGCAACCGCAAGGCGTTCTGTGGCACGTCGATGTTCCGGCAGACCGGTTTGAGACGTTGCACACGGCGCTCACCGATGCCACCCGCGGTCAATTGATTTGGAATGAAGATGACTGAAGAGAAACAATCCGCAAAGCTGAGCCGCTCTGAAGTGTTTAAGAGCCTGCGCGGCGTCACACCCCTGCTCAGTCGTCACAAAGGACTGCTGATTGGCTGGTTGCTGGCACTCGCTGTAACCAGCTCGGCCACACTGACCTTGCCGGTGGCTGCGCGTCGCATCATTGATCAGGGCTTGGGCGCGTCGATGGCGCATACCAACAAGGCCTTTGTGTTTGCCGTTGCCGTTGCCATCATCATGGCCATCGGCACCGCCATTCGCTTTTACTTTATTTCGTTGCTAGGTGAGCGCACGGTCGGCGATCTGCGCAAGCAGCTGTACTCGCATCTGATCGGCATGGATCTGGCCTTTCACGATCGGCACCGCAGCGGCGATCTGATCTCGCGCCTCACCGCCGACGCCGAGCTGCTGCGCAGTGTCATCGGCTCCACAATCTCTGTGGCGCTGCGCTCTCTGGTCACGGTGTTCGGTTCGCTGGCGATGTTGTTCGTCACCAGTCCGCGCCTCGCTGCCTATACCCTGATCGGCATTCCGCTGGCCGTGCTGCCGATTGTGTTTGCCGGCCGGACCTTGGCCAAAGCCTCGCGCCTAAGCCAGGACCGCATCGGTGATGCCAACTCGCTGGCAACCGAAACACTGCAAGGTGTCGCCACGGTCCAATCCAATACACGCGAAAATTACGAGCGCGGCCGCTACACCGAGTCGATGGATCTGGCGGTCCGTACCGCGCGCAAGCGCATCACCACACAATCGCTGGTGACTGCACTGGTCATGCTGCTGGTGTTCTGCTCGATCATTGCCGTGCTGTGGCTGGGCGCGAATGACGTTACGCAAGGTCACATGTCCGGCGGCACCCTGGCCCAGTTCCTGTTCTACGCCATCATCGGCGCGGGTTCGGTTGGGGCATTGGCCGAGGTCTGGAATGAACTGCAGAAGGCCGGTGGTGGCATGAGCCGCATCTCGGAATTGCTGGAGACGCCGGCCGCCGTGCAGGACACGGGCAATGCGCGACTCGAGTCCGTACGCGGTGATCTGCAGTTCCGCAATGTTCGGTTCGAGTACGCCAGTCGCAGCGACCGTCCGGCCATCCACGGATTTGATTTGCATATCCGACCGGGTGAACGCGTGGCGCTGGTGGGCCCATCGGGTGCGGGTAAGACCACCGTACTCAATCTGCTGATGCGTTTCTACGATCCCACCGCCGGCGAGATCGCCGTGGACGGCAAGGACATCCGCAGTGTCACCCTGCAATCGCTGCGCGAAAACATTGCACTGGTGTCGCAGTCGCCGAGCCTGTTTGCAGCCTCGGTAATGGACAATATCCGTTACGGCCGTCTTGATGCCACTGATGACGAAGTGATCGCCGCCGCCCGCGCCGCCAATGCACTGGAATTTATCGAGGCCCTGCCCGAAGGATTCAACACCTTGCTGGGTGAACGCGGTGCGCGCTTGTCCGGCGGTCAGCAGCAACGTGTGGCCATCGCACGCGCCATCCTGAAAGATGCGCCGATTCTGCTGCTCGATGAAGCCACCAGTGCGCTCGACGCGCAAAGCGAACGTGCCGTGCAGGAAGCGCTGGAACATCTGATGGCCAATCGCACGTCGCTGGTCATTGCCCACCGTCTTGCCACCGTCCGCAATTCGGATCGCATTGTGGTGATGGATCAGGGCACGATTACGGCTATCGGCACGCACGATTCGCTGCTGGCCGAAGGCGGCCTTTATGCCGATCTTGCCGCGCTGCAGTTTATGGCGACGGAGTCCTGAGTTAGAACTCGCCCTAAGACGGCCCGGATTATTGGGCCGTCAGTGCGTGCAGGATTTTGGCGACATCGGCCGTAGCGGCCGCGACGTTGGCGAGCACATCATCAAGGGTGATGACTTCGTCGACATCGGGGCCCGCACCTGCGGCCCAGTTGGCGACAATGGCCAGACACGCATAATCCAAGCCCAGTTCGCGTGCGATACCGGCCTCGGGCATGCCGGTCATGCCGACCAGATCGCAACCGTCGCGGCGCATGCGGGCAATCTCTGCGCGCGTTTCCAGACGCGGGCCTTGCGTCGCACCGTAAACACCGCCATCGATCACCGCAACACCGGCACGCGTCGATGCCTGCAGCACGGACTGACGCAGCGAGCGGCAATACGGTTCACCGAAATCGACGTGAATGACTTCAACGCCCGGCTCTTCGCAAATGGTGGAGATGCGACCCCAGGTGTAATCGATCAGATCGTGCGGGCAGCCCAGCACGCCGGGACCGTAATCTTCAGTGATGCCGCCCACAGTGTTGAGCGCCAGCACACGCTGCACGCCCAATGACTTGAGCGCTGCGAGATTGGCACGGTAGTTGATACGGTGCGGCGGAACGGAATGCGCTTCGCCATGACGCGCCATGAAGGCAATGCGGGCACCGCCCTCCTGCAGACGACCCACGCGCACAGGACCCGAAGGATCGCCGTAGTCGGTCAGCGGCAGCTCGGTGGTCATGTCGACAAGTTCGGCCAGACCGTAGATACCGGTGCCGCCGATGACTGCCAGTTGGATTGAATCGTCGCTCATACCGCTTATTCCTTCAGTGCCCAAATGTCCGGCAGATTCCGGCCCTGCTCATAGTAGTCCATACCGAATCCGAACACGTACCGGTCCGGCACCTCGACCGCAACATAATCGGCCTTGAGTCCGGGCACGGCGCGATCGTGATTCTTGACGGACAGCGCCGCAATGCGCACGTCTTTGGCGCCCTGCTCCAGCAGCCAGTCACGCACCGCGAGCAAGGTCAGGCCTTCGTCGAGAATGTCATCGGTCAGCAGCACGCGACGGCCGGCAACGTCGGCGGTCGGCTTGGCCTTCCACACCAAATCGCTGCCGCGGGTTTCGCCGCGATAGCGGGTGGCATGCACGTAGTCGTAGCGCATATCGAGACCCAGATCGCCTACCGCCATCGACAGGAACGCTGCGAACGGCAGACCGCCGTGCAGAACAGTCAGCATGATTGGCACTTCGTCCTGATAGTCATTGACGATTTGCGCGGCGATGCGCTGAATGCCGGCATGGATGGTGTCGCGGTCGACAACGATTTCCGAACGGGGCAGCGCCTCGCTCAGGGGATGTTTTGTGTTCATGCCAGAGATTCCACGAGTTGGCGGATGTCCTGATAGGACTTGGATGCGGTGAGATCTTGCCAGTGCGGCTCCGGCGAACGGAGCAAGGGTTGCAGGACTTCAGGGAGCAGGGTGCGGCCCTGCATCGCGATGAGAGCCTCGGGTACGAGCTCGGGGTGACAGACCAGGACCACATCGCAGCCGGCATCGAGATGCGCATGGATGCGCGAGGCCACACCACCGGTTGAATGCGCTGCGGCCATGCCGATGTCATCGGAGAACACGACGCCGTTAAAGCCCAGCTCACCACGCAGAATGTCGCGAATCCAACGCGTACTGTAGCCGGCCGGATCCTCGGAGACTTGCGGGTAGATGACGTGCGCCATCATGACCGCATCGGCACCGTTTTGAATGGCTTGTGCAAACGGCACCATGTCGAGCTCACGAATCTCTTCGTAAGAGCGCGGATCAATGGCCGTGTCGAAGTGCGTGTCTTCGAGCACCGAACCGTGACCCGGGAAATGTTTGATCGTTGCCGCCATATCGGCGCGGTGCAGGCCCTCGATATAAGCCGTGCCCAGACGGGCAATGACTTGCGGATCGGCAGAGAAAGCACGATTACCGATGGCCCGATTGCCACGACCTAAATCCAGCACCGGCGCAAAGCTCAGGTCCATGCCGAGTGCGCGGATTTCGGAGGCCATCAGCCACGCGTGATCCGCTGCGGCCGCCGTATCGTCGGGACGCGAAGCAAAGACCTCGAGTGGCGGCAATGCGCTAAAGCCCTCACGGAAACGCTGTACGCGACCGCCTTCCTGATCAACGCAGATCAGTTGCGGCTGCGGTGCAGCGGCACGAATGGCGCGGGTCAGTTCAATCACCTGATCGCGCGACTCGAAGTTCCGTGCAAACAGGATCACGCCACCACAGGCAGGATGCTGCAGCCAATCGCGCTCTTGCTCGGTAAGTTCGGTTCCGGCGACGCCGATAATCAGCATGCGTCTACTGCTCCAATTTGCGGGCCGGCGCGCTCCTGTTCCGTCCATTGACGAAACGGATATTCGGCCAAGGCCAAGTTGTAATAACGAAGATGCTGCGTGACCTCGACTCCTGCCCACTCGGGCAAGTCAAAGGCGGTGTCTTCACTAGGGAGTTCAATTTCGGCGACGACCAGGCCTTCGTTGTCACCGGCAAACTGATCGATCTCCCAGCGGAATCCGTCATGTTCCACCCAATGACGCGTTTTCTCGACCACTCCGCCGACACACAGCTTCAGCAAGTCGCGCGCATCACTGCAGGGAATCTCGTATTCAAATTCCTGCCGTGCGGCACCACGCTGCGCCGATTTGATATTGAGGAAGGCACGATCGTCTTCGATCCGCACGCGCACCGATGAGCGCAATTCGCCGGACTCGACCATCTTGAGATCGTTGAGATAGGCTTGCGTCATTTCGATGCGGCGACTGACGCGGGATTGCCACGCCGTGCCGTTGACCAGAAACTTGCGTTCGATTTCGATGCCCATGATCAGCTCCGTTCGAACAGAGCGATGGATTCGACGTGACCCGTGTGCGGAAACATGTCCATGACGCCCGCGGTCTTGAGTTTCCAGCCCTTTTCGTTGACCAGATAACCCGCATCACGCGCCAGCGAGGCCGGATGGCAACTCACGTATACGATGCGATCAAACGCACTCAGATCCAGCTGGGTCAGACAGAAGTCGGCGCCCGAACGTGGCGGATCGAGCAGCAGCTTGTTGAAGCGCTGCTTCATCCACGGATGATGGCGCATGTCCTCGGCCAGATTGGCGACATGGAATTTCGCATTCTCCAGGCCGTTGTGTGCGGCATTGGCGCGGCCCGCTTCGACGAGGACAGCATCGCCTTCGACACCGACTACCTCGGCGACTTTAGTCGCGAGCGGCAAGGTGAAATTGCCCAGACCGCAGAACAGATCCAGCACGCGATCTTCGGGCTGCGGATCAAGCAACTCCAGTGCGCGATCAATCATCTTTTCATTGAGACGCGCATTGACCTGGATAAAGTCGAGCGGTTTGAATTTCAGGCTGACGTTGTACGCCGGTAAATCAAAGCTCAAGTCGGTGTGTTCGGGATACAGCGCATTCACGCTGGTGGGGCCCGCAGGCTGCAGGAAAATCGAAACCGAATGCGTCTTGGCAAAATCAATCCAAGCTTGGCGGTCGGCTCCGGACAGCGGTTGCAGATGACGCACGGTCAGCGCCAACGCGCGATCACCCGCGCAGAATTCGACTTGCGGAATATCGCGACGACCCTGCAGGCCATCGATCAGTTGCTGCAGCGGTGCAATCAGCGCACTGATCGAAGGCAGCACGGTGTCACAGGTATGAATCTCGGCAACGAAACGCGAGTCCTGCATTTCACGAAAACCGACCAGCGTTTTGTCTTTCTTTTCAACGCGGCGTACGCTGAAACGGCCCTTGCGGCGATAGTTCCAGAGATCGGCCGTCAGTGGCGGCAGACGCGTCTGTTCCTGCACGTGGCCGATGCGGCGCAAGTTGTCGAACAGCACTTCCTGCTTGGCAAGAATTTGTGCGTCAGGACGCAGGTGCTGCAAAGTGCAACCCGAGCACAGACCGAAATGCGGGCAACGCGGCTCCACACGATCGGGAGATGCCTGCAGCACTTCGACGCATTTGGCCTCATCGAAATTGCGGTTCTTGCCGGTCTGCTGGACCATGACGCGTTCGCCGGGCAGCGAGCCGGTCACAAAGACGGCCTTGCCATCAGGACGACGGGCGACGCCCTTGCCGTCATGGGTCATGCCGGTGATTTCAAGTTCAAATGGGGTCAGGTCAAAACGCGCCAAAATTCAGACACTTACAGTAGCGAACGGCCTCTTATTGTCGCACACCCGACGCGTTGGACCCACGGCGCATCAGCCGCTGCATGTCCCATGATTTCAGGCCTCTGGCGCCCAAATGATGCTGCAGCAGGACCCGCATCGGAATCCGCAGCGATTGCAGATCTTCATCGGTCGGGAGCTCATCGGCAGCAAGACTGAGCAAGGCCCGCCCGGACGGACTGAAACGGCGCTCATCGGACGTGCGTTCGGCCAGAACTTTAATTGCGCCCTGCTCTACATCGACCACGTACCGCGCGGCGGGATCCAAGGGCTCGCCATCGCGATCCACATGCCAGGGAAAGCCAACACCGATGGCATCGAGCAAGTCGCGCTCAAAACGGCGCAAGGTCCAAGCCAAAGATTCCGAAGGATCGGCCAGGCGCTGACGCGTTTGCGCGTACACCAAAAACAGATTGGGCTGCGGCTCGCCACGCGGCACCAGGCGCATGGTCAGCTCGTTGAGATAAAAGCCGCTGAGCAAGGCATCACCGCTCAGACGCGGAGCCACATCGACGGCTTCAGCCTGCACCAGACGGGCCAGTTCGCCGCGCCAGTCCAGATCCAACCGCAGCCACTGCAAGGGCTGCAAGGCCGCTCTTAAGGCCTGCCGGTTGGGACTTTGCACCCCACGCGCGACCATGCCGATACGACCATGGTTGGCGGACAGAACTTCGACCAGCAGGCTGCTCTCACGCCACGCACGGGCATGCAGAACGAAGGCCGGCTCGTCGCTGATCTTCAATCGTGATAGCCGAAGGCCCGCAGAGCGCGCTCGTCACCGGACCAGCCTTCGCGCACACGAACCCAAGTCTGCAGAAACACCTTGGTGCCGAACAGACGTTCCATCTGCAGACGTGCCTGCGTACCAATGTCACGAAGGCGTTCACCACCCTTGCCGATCACAATGGCCTTCTGACCGTTGCGTTCGACCCAGATCACGGCGCCGATGCGCAGCATGGTGCCATCGACTTCGAACGATTCGATTTCGACGGTGGTGGCGTACGGCAACTCCTCACCCAGTTGGCGCATGACTTGCTCGCGAACCATTTCGGCGGCCAGAAAACGCTGCGACTTGTCGGTGATTTCGTCTTCGGGATAGATTGCTTCCTGCTCGGGCAACAGCTTGAGAATGTCGCGAGTCAGCTCTTTCAGACCCTTGCGCTTGAGCGCGGAAATCAGCGCTACCGCCGCGAACTCGCGATCCTTAGTGACCTCGGCCACGTACGGCAGCAACTGGTCCTTATCGACAATGCGATCGACCTGATTGATCACCAGCATCACCGGCAGTTTTTCATTTTGCAGGGCCTGATACGCGTACTCGTCGGCCTCTTCCCACTGCCCTGCACGCACCACCAGCAATGCCGCATCCACACCATCGAGCGAGCCGCGGGCGGCTTTGTTCATCCATTTGTGCATGGCGGTGGCGTTGGCCGAACCGAAGTCACGGTGCAGACCCGGTGTATCGACCAGGACGATCTGACCCTCGGGATACGAGGCGATACCGATCAGGCGATGGCGAGTGGTTTGCGGGCGCGGCGACACAATGGCCACGTGCGCGCCGACCAAGGCATTGGTCAGTGTGGATTTGCCGACATTGGGACGGCCAATGACGGCCACATGGCCGGCACGAAAAGGAGTTGTATTCATAAGTCTGATTATAGTTACAGGCGTTCGAGCAGGCGCGTCAGCGCCATGTCGGCTGCGATTTGTTCGGCGGCGCGGCGCGATGAGGCCTCGCCCTGAGTTTCAATATTGAACTGAGAGATGATGCAGCGCACGGAAAATTTGCGCGCGTGATCCGGCCCGCTTTCACCGGCCAGCTCGTAGGTGGGGACCTCGTGACCACGACCCTGCAGCAGTTCCTGCAGGCGCGTCTTGGGGTCTTTGACAATCTTGGCGATCGGCGGCAGTGCCTGCAGCAACGGCTCCCAGTAATGCAGCACGAAGGCATGCACGGTGGCCATGTCACTGTCGAGAAACACGGCCGCAATGATGGCCTCAACAGCATCCGCCTGAATCGACGCGCGACGATGACCGCCCGACTTCATTTCACCGGGACCGAGCACGAGATGACCCGCAAGATCCATCGTTTGCGCCACACCGGCCAAGGCGGATTCGCGCACCAGCTCGGCGCGTGCACGCGTCAGAGGGCCTTCGTCCGCTTTAGGGAAACGCTTGAACAGCTCCTGCGCGATGATGGCATTGAGCAAAGCATCACCCAGGAACTCAAAGCGCTCGTTGTGTGGCGCGCCGGCGCTGCGATGACGCAGGGCCTTGCGCAACAGTTCTTCGTCGCGAAAGGTATGCGCCAGACGCAAGCCCTTACTCATGCCTTACGGAATCGCCTTAAAGAAACGGTCGCTGTTCAAGCCGCCATCCCAGTTAAAGAAGATGCGCATGGCCTTACCGCGCAGATTGCTCTCGGGCAGGAACTGACCTTGCCAGAAGCGCGTATCTTCACTGTTGTCGCGGTCATCACCCATGACGAAGTAGTGACCGGCCGGCACGACCCACTCGCCATTGCCCGGATCGACGCCCACGGGCATCGGTGCTTCGAGAATGTGGTGATCGACGCCATCGAGATGTTCGATCTTTTCGTCCCAGCCATTGACCGGCATGCCGGAACCGAAGGCCTTATACGGGCCCAGTTCCTGATAGGTCATCGGCTTGCCGTTGATGGTCAGCACCGTGTCCTTATAGGCAATGCGATCACCGGGCAGACCGACAACGCGCTTGATCCAATCTTCGTTCGGTTTGTGCGGCGGACGGAACACGACCACGTCACCACGTTGCGGCTCACCCAACGTCACGAACTTCTTGTTGGTGATGGGCAGACGCAGACCGTACTTGAACTTATTGACGAAGATGAAGTCGCCGGTCAGCAAGGTCGGCATCATCGAGTTCGACGGAATCTTGAACGGTTCCACGATAAAGCTGCGCACGACCAGAATCACCAGCAGCACCGGGAAGAAGGCCTTGGCGTAATCCACATACCACGGCTCGGGATTTTCACCGGTCAGCTCGTTGGCCTCACCGCGGTGCTTGCGCAACACCAGCTTGTCCAGCAGCCAGATCAGGCCGCTGAGCAGCGTTACGGTGACCAGAATTTTTTCGAACCAGATCATCAGACCGTTCCTAATTGATTATTTGCTGTCCATGTTCAGAACGGCCAGGAAGGCCTCCTGAGGAATTTCGACGCGACCGACTTGCTTCATGCGCTTCTTACCCTCTTTCTGCTTTTCAAGCAGCTTCTTTTTACGGGTAATGTCACCGCCGTAGCACTTGGCCAGCACGTTCTTGCGCAACGCCTTAACGGTGGTCCGCGCAATGACCTGCGCACCGATGGCGGCCTGAATCGCGACATCGAACATCTGGCGCGGAATCAGATCCTTCATGCGGTCACACAAATCACGGCCACGACGGTCGGCTTGCGAACGGTGCACGATGATCGACAAGGCATCGACCTTTTCGCCATTGATCAGAATATCGACACGGACAAACGGACCCGGCTCAAAACGCACAAAGTGATAATCGAGCGAGGCGTAACCGCGCGAGACCGACTTGAGCTTGTCAAAGAAGTCGAGCACGACTTCGGCCATCGGCAGCTCATAACTGATCTGCACTTGCGACGACATGTAGGTAATGCCGACTTGGATACCGCGTTTTTCTTCGCACAGCTTGATGACGGAACCGATGTAATCCGGCGGAGTCAAAATGTTGGCGCGAATGATGGGCTCGCGGATCTCTTCGACCATGTTGACCGGCGGCAACTTGGCCGGGTTGTCCATGGGGATGATCGTACCGTCAGTCTTGAGCACCTCGTAAATAACCGTAGGCGCCGTCGTGATCAGGTTGAGGTTGTACTCGCGCTCCAGGCGCTCCTGCACGATTTCCATGTGAAGCATGCCAAGGAACCCGCAGCGGAAACCGAAGCCCATGGCCTCGGAGCTTTCAGGTTCAAAACGCAGCGCGGCATCGTTAAGGCGCAGCTTTTCCAGCGCTTCACGCAGATCGGGGTAATCCTCGGCATCGACCGGGAACAGACCCGCGAACACGCGCGGCTGCATTTCCTGGAAGCCCGGCAGAGGCGAGGTCGCCGGATCGGAAGCCAACGTCAGCGTATCGCCGACCGGCGCACCGTGAACATCTTTAATCGAGGCCGTCACCCAGCCGACTTCGCCGGCACGCAGGGCGTCGAGCACTTTGCGCTTGGGTGTGAACACACCGACGTGATCGACCTGATGGGTACGACCGGTGCTCATCACCAGCAACTTGTCACCGGGTTTGATCTGTCCTTGCATGACGCGCACCAGCGACACCACACCCAAGTAGTTGTCGAACCACGAGTCGATGATCAGGGCTTGCAGCTTGTCGGAATCGCGCGGTTTCGGCGGCGGAATCCGATGCACGATCGCCTCGAGCACCTCGACCACGTTTAAGCCGGTCTTGGCGGAGATGGCGACGGCATCTTCGGCATCGATACCGATGACGGATTCGATTTCTTCCTTAGCGCGTTCGATATCGGCCGTGGGCAAGTCGATCTTGTTGAGAACGGGCACCACTTCGAGACCTTGCTCCACCGCTGTGTAGCAGTTGGCAACGGATTGCGCTTCGACACCTTGCGCGGCATCGACAACCAGCAAAGCACCCTCACAGGCGGCCAGTGAACGCGACACCTCGTAGGAGAAGTCGACGTGGCCCGGCGTATCAATGAAGTTCAGATAGTAGGTCTGACCGTTGCGCGCGGTGTAGGGCAGCGACACCGATTGCGACTTGATGGTGATGCCCCGCTCGCGCTCAATCGGGTTGGAGTCCAGCACCTGCGCTTCCATCTCACGGTCCTGCAAGCCCCCGCACAGCTGAATGATGCGGTCGGCCAAGGTCGATTTGCCGTGGTCAACGTGGGCAATGATGGAGAAATTTCGAATTTGCTGCATGCGGGAGTGAGCCTGACGTCAGTGCGCCAGAAAAGGCCTTAGGAAACGGTCAATTATCGCATATCCGCCACCCGTCCCGGCCCGCGCAGGTGCCCGGCCGCGCGCCGAACACCTGCAATCGGGTTTAATCCAGCGCGATGGCAACATAGCGGCTGCCGGCCCGCGGGCTGAGGACACGGACCATGACGGTCTCACCCTTGGCATAGCCGCTCAGGGCCTTATTGAGGGCCGCCACCGAGGCGACATTCTCGCGACCCACCATTAGCACGATGTCGCCGCCGGACAGGCCGGCATCAGCCGCCGACTGACCCAGAACGCGCACAACGCCGACACCCTGATTGGAGGGAATCCCATTGCGCTCGCGGAATCCGGCCGGCAGATCGTCGGCAATCACGCCGAGGCGGTTACCGGTGGTCGGCGCGGCCGAACCCTTCGACCCGCTACCGGCATTGGCACTCGACGTGCGCTCATTGGCCGTGGCCAGCTCGCTCAAAGTGGCGTTGAGTTGGCGCGGCTTGCCGTCGCGGATCACATCGAGGCGCACTTGAGCGCCCGGACGCATGCCACCGATGATGGCCGGCAAGGCGGCCGCATCGGCAACTTCCTGACCGTTCACGGCGGTGATCACATCGAGCGGCAGCAGACCGGCCTTGGCACCCGCACTGCCCGGCTCTACATCGGCAATCAGAGCACCTTGTGCTTTGGTGAGTTTCAATGCCGCGAGCTGATCGGCATCGAGCGGTTGCACACGCACGCCCAGCTGACCGCGTGCCACACGACCGGTGCTGCGCAATTGTTCGGCCGCATTCATGGCCACATCAATCGGGATGGCAAAACTCACGCCCATATAGCCGCCGCTATTGGAGAAGATCTGCGAATTGATGCCGACGACCTGGCCGGCCACGTTGAGCAGCGGGCCACCGGAGTTACCGCGATTGATTGCAACGTCGGTCTGGATAAACGGCACATACTGATTTTCAGCGAACTGCGTGTTGCGGCCGACAGCCGACACCACACCTGCGGTCACCGACTGTTCGAGACCGAATGGCGAACCGATGGCCACAACCCATTGCCCGGCTTTGACGCCGGTCGAGTCGGCCAGCTGCAGGAACGGCAGATCATTGCCCTCGACCTTTAGCAGTGCCACGTCGGAACGCTCATCGGCACCGACCACCTTGGCCGGCAATTCACGGCGGTCGGCCAATTTGACGGTCACCTTGCCGGCACCACTGACCACGTGGGCGTTGGTCAGCAGATAACCATCGCGCGAGACAAAGAAACCGGTACCCATAGAGACACCACGCGCCGACGGCATGCGGTCACGGCTCTGCGGTTGATCACCGAACATACCCGGCGGCAACTGATCACCAAAGAAGCGGCGGAAAATCTCCGGTACTTCCTGATTGGGCATTTGCTGCGCAGGACGCGCGGCAATTTCTGCATTGATGCTGACCACGGCCGGCGAGACCTGTTGTACCAGACGGGTAAAGTCCGGCAGACCGGTTACCAGCGGCGCGGCCGCAGCGGCAGGTTTAGCAATCGGCTCCGAAGGCTGCGCACTGCAGGCAACGGGCAAAATCATGGCGAGCGCCAACGCCAATGCGGTGGCACGTGTAGGAGCAGTCATGGGGTTACGTCCTCTGTAGAACAATGAAACAGAAATCAGTTAGCGCCGGCGTTGAGACTCAGACTCATGGGATCACCCCATGGCGATGCAGATTGCGAAGGCGTCGTGGAGAACGAAGCGTTCATGACGCCGGCCGCTGCGCCGGATGCGGAGGGCCAGGGCTTGCCTGACAGGATGCGGTCATCGGTATTGTTGCCAAGACCGAACGGATCATTGGAGCTGGCCACGGTATTGGCCTTGAGCGCACGACTCAATGGCACCGAGATGGTACGGCGCGGTGCGGCGCTCGCAGTTTCAGCCGCGACCGGCGTCGCTGCAGCAACGGTGTTCAAGACCGCACGCGTCTCACGGCGCGGTGCCGGGATTTGCAGGCTGCGATCTACTCGCAGACCCGCAACGCGCGTTGCATTGCTGCCATTGCTTGCGACCGGGCGACGATTGCGCTGCGCATTGTTGCGACGGACATCTGCGTTTTGCGCTTTAACTTGCGGCAACGTCGCTTGCTGCAAGGCCAAGGTCGTGACCGGCGAATCATTACCGCCAAACCCGAAACGCATGAGCAAAGTGGCGATGGCAACGACGGAAACCGACGCCGCCAGCGAAGCCGGAACACGCCAGCGGCGAGAAGGCAGTGCCGCAGCAACCGATGCCGCACGCGCGGAAGAACGCTTGAGCTGCTGACCGGTAAAACGCTCGGCATGGACCGAATCGGAATCGGCACTCAGTGCACGCTCCTGATCGATTGCCACCCGAACGCGATCCAGAAAACCATGCGGCGCCGCAGAACGGGAATCACCGGCCGACTCACGCAACAGTTCGGCGGCTAAGGACCAACGCTGCGCGGTATCGAGCAAGTCCTGATCATGTGCGACGCGCTTGGAGAAAAACCGTGCGGCATCACCGGTGAGTTCGCCATCGAGCCAGGCGCTTAAACGCTCCTGATCGGAAATGGAATCGGCAGAAGAAGTCGAAGTCATCATGGCAGTTGCTCCCGCTTGCGATTGCCCGCATCGCGATCGCGCGGTGCCGAGTCGCCGTGCAGATGACGACGCAAGACTGCATCCATCGCCTCACGGGCGCGGAAGATTCGGGAACGCACTGTACCGATGGGTGTATTCATTTGTTGTGCAATTTCTTCGTAACTGAGGCCGTCGAGTTCGCGCATCATCAGAGCGGAGCGCAGATCGGGCGGCAATTGCGCCAGGTGCGCATTGAGGACTTGTGCCAGCTCCTGCCGTAGTGCCTCTTGCTCAGGTGATTCACCACTCGACAGGAAATGACCGTCAAGACCGTGCGAAAGTTCCGCATCCGCGAAATCCACATCGGTACCCGGCGGGCGACGCTTGCGCGCATCGAGATGGTTGAAGGCTGTGTTGACCGCGATCCGGTGAATCCACGAACTGAAACTGGAGTCACCGCGAAAACCCGGCAACGCACGGTATACGCGCACAAACACGTCTTGCGCCACATCCTGACATTCGGACCAGTCCTTGACGTAACGGCCAATCACACCGAGCACGCGGTGCTGATATTTGCGTAACAGCACATCGAAGGCAGCAGTGTCACCTGCTTGCGCGCGGGCAACCAGAGCAATGTCTTCGTCAGTGGAGGCGGCTTGAGTTACGGGATCCATTTCGTTACTGCAATTAGGGCGGAAGCGTGGGCAATCCTGAATGAGACCGCTGAATTGGGGAAAAGTTCCATACCTTGCGGTATCCTTGAAAAATCAGAGTCAACCCACTCTTCCACCATAACTGAGAGATGTTAAATGGCAGCTGCATCCAGCACTTCTGAATGGTTCGCCGGACTGACCCTGCGCAACTGGCGCCCCGAGCTGCGCGCTGATGGCGTCCTGGTTCTTTACTTTGACCGCGCCGGTGCCAGCGTCAACACCCTGGCCCAAGAGGTGCTGGTCGAGCTCGATGGCATCCTCGAACGCCTGCAGTTTGAGGCACCCAAGGGTCTGGTGATCGCTTCGGGCAAGGACAAGGGCTTTGTCGCGGGCGCGGACATCAAAGAGTTCGCCGAGTTCGACAAGTTGGGCACCACCGCCGATGCGATTGCGCGTGGCCAGAATGTGTTCCAGCGCCTGTCCGAAGCCACCTACCCGACTGTTGCTGCAATCAACGGTTTCAGCATGGGCGGCGGCACCGAAATGGCACTGGCCTGCAGGTATCGTGTGGCATCGAACGATCCTTCGACGCGTATCGGTTTACCCGAAGTCAAGCTGGGCATCATTCCGGGCTGGGGTGGCACCGTGCGCTTGCCGCGTCTGATCGGCGCACCTGCTGCAATGGATCTGATGCTGACGGGTCGTACCGTTAGCGCCTCGGCTGCGCGTGCAATGGGTCTGGTCGATCGCGTGACCGATGCAGCGAATCTGATCGATGAAGCCGCCAAGCTGGCACTCAAGGGCTATGAGCGTCCGCTCAAGCAACGTGCTCTGGCTTGGGCGACCAATACCGCGGTGGCGCGTAAAGCATTGCGCGGCACGCTGATCGGTCAAGTTGCCCGCAAGGCAAACAAAGATCATTACCCTGCACCGTATGCACTGATCAATACCTGGGCCAACACCGGCGGCAGCGCGCGCAATTTGCTGAAAGCCGAGCAAAAGGCCGTGGTCAAACTGTCTTCGACATCTACTGCGCGCAATCTGATTCGCGTGTTCTTCTTGCAGGAAGGTCTGAAAGCGCAAGGCGGCGGTGATTCGGGCATTCGTCACGTGCACGTGGTCGGTGCCGGCGTGATGGGCGGCGACATTGCGGCCTGGGCTGCGTACAAGGGCTTTGACGTGACCTTGAACGATCGCGATCAGGCGGCATTGGACAAAGCGCAGGAGCGTGCCACCGAACTGTTTACCAAGAAAGTCAAAGACGAATCCAAGCGCCCTGCCGTAGCAGCACGCCTGCAATCCGATCTGACCGGTGACGGTGTGCGTTCTGCGGATCTGCTGATCGAAGCGATTGTCGAACGCCCCGATGCCAAACGCGGCCTGTACGCAGCTGTCGAGCCGCAGCTCAAACCCACCGCCATTCTGGCGACCAACACCTCGTCGATTCCGCTGGCCGAACTGCGCGAAGGCCTGAGCCGTCCTGCACAGTTTGCCGGTCTGCATTATTTCAATCCGGTGGCCCTGATGCCGCTGGTCGAAATCGTGCGCGACGAGCAGGTCTCGGCTGAAACCCAGCAGCGATTGGCCTCGTTCTGCAAAGCCATCGACAAACTGCCGGTGCCGGTCAAGGGCACGCCGGGCTTTCTGGTCAATCGCGTGCTGTTCCCGTACATGCTGGAGGCCGCAACGGCCTTTGCCGAAGGCATTCCGGGCAAGGTCATTGATAAGGCCGCCACGAACTTCGGCATGCCGATGGGACCGATTGAACTGATCGATACCGTGGGTCTCGATGTGGCCTCGGGTGTCGGTAATGAGCTCGCGCCGTTCCTGGGCCTACCGATTCCCGATTCGCTGGCGACACCCCCGGCCGCCGGTGCGCGCGGTAAGAAAGACGGCCAGGGTTTGTACGAATGGAAAGACGGCAAGGCCGTCAAACCGGATGTGGCCGAGGGCTATGCGATCCCGACGGATCTCGAAGATCGCCTGATTCTGCCGCTGCTCAACGAGGCGGTTGCGTGTCTGCATGATGGCGTCGTTGAGAATGCCGACTTACTGGATGCCGGCGTCATCTTCGGTACGGGCTTTGCGCCGTTCCGTGGCGGTCCGATTCAATACATCCGCGAGACGGGTGCGGACTCGGTGTTGGCTCGTCTTAAGAAACTCGAAGCGCGTTACGGCGCCCGATTCGCACCGCGTGCCGGCTGGGACTCGCCTGCCCTGCGCGCCTAATCGCAACGTGCAACAGCGAAAAGCCCGATCTGCAGATCGGGCTTTTTTTATTTGAGCATCGACCAGCGCAACAGCAGCTCGTAGATCATCAGGTCTTTGCGCAACGTCGTGCTGAGTTCACGGCGTGCGGTATTGGCGCGGTCGAACCAATCGGCCAGTGCCAGCATGGAGGCAGGATCCGCGCTTCCTACCTGCTGCTGCTGCCGCTCCAGTGCATAGTCGGCTGCAAACTCAAGCATCATCGGCAGATGCTCTGAATCCGCCCACGCGGCCACAGTGGCGTCGAACTTGCCCTTGCCCGTCGACAACGACTGCAGCGCAGTGCGCACTTCTTCGCGCAGCGGCAGGATGTCGTCGTCCTGCAACCACTGCAAGGCTAAACCCGGATTGCCGCGCGTGGCCAGTAACGCCGTATTCGCGCGCTTGGCGTCAATGTCCTGCTCCTGCAGCCACTGCAGCGACTCCGCCGAGGTCGGCTGGCGAAACTCAGTGCGCTGACAACGGCTGCGAATGGTGGCACTCAGACGCGATAAATTATCGGCGACCAGCAGCAGGTAACGACCGGGCTGCGGTTCCTCCAGCGTTTTGAGCAATGTATTCGCCGCCGCAAAGTTCATCGCATCGGCAGGATGGATGACCGCGATCACTGCGGTTCCCAGTTGGGCACTCAACTGCAGTTTGTCCCCTAGCGACCGCAACTGATCAATCGTGATCTCGCGCCGCATTTTGCCTTCGCGATTTTCTTCAAAGGTGACCTCGTGCCAATCCGGATGCGAGCCGGCCATTAGCAGCAGGCATGACTTGCAGCGGCCACAGGCTTCCGTCAGACCTTGAGCGTGTGCTTCGGTACACAACAACCGCGCGCCTAAAGCCCTAGCGGTTTCCAGAGTACCAAGCGTTGGCGGACCGACGAATAACTGCGCGTGGCCAAGACGGCCTTCGTCCAGGGCCTGTACGCTGCGCTCGAGAACGCCGGCTTGCCAGGGTGCCAGCGTCATGCGGACAGATACGGCTGCGCGTAGGCAGTCACGATGTCGCGCACCTCATCGGCAACGACTTGCGGATCGCGATTGGCATCGATCACACGGATCCGTTCCGGCTCGGCTTGTGCGCGGGACAGATAGCCCTGACGTACGGATTCAAAAAATGAGGGCGGTTCTTTTTCGATGCGATCGCGGTCACCGCGTGCATCCACACGGGCCAGGCCCACGGGCACATCGACATCGAGCAACAAGGTCAGACCGGGTTGCACGCCGACAAACCGCTGATTGAGCAATTCCAGTTTCTGCAGATCGATACCGCGCGCCGCGCCCTGATAGGCAAAACTTGCATCGGTGAAGCGATCGCACACGACCCACGCCCCATGCGCAATGGAGGGCAGAATCAGCTTGCGTACGTGCTGCGCGCGAGCTGCGAACATCAGCAGGACCTCGACATCTTCAGCCGGCGCCTCTTTGTGATCGGCGAGCAGCAGCTGGCGGATATCCTCCGCATAGGGTGTGCCGCCCGGTTCGCGCGTCTGCACCACCGACTCGCCCAACTCGCGCAGCACCTTGGTGATCAGTGCGATGACGGTCGATTTGCCGGCACCCTCACCGCCTTCGAGCGAGATCATCCGTGGCAAGGTTTGCAGCATTACTTACTCTCCGCCTGCTTGCGGGCATGGGTCTCGCGTTGCGTACGGATGTACTTGGCCACATTGGCCTGATGCTCGGCATAGGTCTTGGCAAAGTAGTGTTTGCCGCTACCGTCACCGATGGCCACGAAATACACATTGTCCGTAGATGCGGGCTTGGCTACCGCCTGTAATGCCGCCTTACCCGGCATCGCAATCGGTGTTGGCGGCAAGCCGGTACGGGTATAGGTGTTGTACGGATTGTCGCGCAGCAGATCCGCCTTGGTGATGTTGCCGTTATACGACTCACCCATGCCATAGATGATGGTCGGATCGGTTTGCAGACGCATGCCGGTCTTTAGTCGGCCCAGAAACAAACCTGCAATTTCAGGGCGCTCTTCGGGCGTGCCGGTTTCCTTTTCAACGATCGAGGCCAAGGTCAGCATCTGATCCTTAGAACTCAAGTTGACGTCGGGCGACTTGCTTTGCCAGGCCTCATCCAATGCCGTGCTCATGGCGGACATGGCGTGCTTCATCAGATCCAGGTCGGTATCACCACGATGAAACACGTAAGTATCGGGCAGGAAACGGCCTTCGGGATGCACGCCCGGGGCACCGAGCTTGGCCATAATGGCCGCGTCATCGAGACCTTTGGTGTCGTGTTTCAGCACCGTATTGGCATCCAGCGCGCGACGGAAGTCGCGAAACGTTTTGCCCTCGACCAATGTGACTTTGTGGACGATGACCTTGCCATCGCGCATGTGAATCAGCAGCTGACGCGGCGTGATGCCGGGTGCCAGTTCATACTCACCGACTTTTAGCTTGCCGGCCGCACCGGTTTGCATACCGAGCAAGCGCCATTGCCAGGACGCGCCGTGCAACTGATCTTTGGCGGCGAGTTTGTCGGTGACACTGCTCAGACCCTCACCGCTGTCCAACACGATCGAATCGTCTTTGTGAACATTCGGCAAGGGGCGATCGGCAAAACCGAACCACATCCATGCCACGCTAGCCAGCGCCAGTGCCAAAACGATCAGCAGCGGCCACTTGAATTTCTTGGATCGACTCACAGGAACTCTGCGTTGGGGCTTGTGGCCATTATAGCTAGAGCGGCTACGGTTCCCGCACACCCAAAGCGTGCAGCATGCCACGGGCTTTAGCGCGGGTTTCAGCGAGCTCCGCCTGCGGTTGCGAGTCGATGACAATGCCGGCACCCGCACGGAACCGCGCGGTATTGGCCTCGACCGTGGCACTGCGGATCAGGATGTTGGTATCCAGGCGGATGCCGTTGTTGCGGCCCATCCAGCCCATGGCGCCGGTGTAGGCACCGCGGCCCTGTTGCTCGAGCTCCGCCACGATCTGCATGCATCGCACCTTGGGACAACCGGTGATGGTGCCGCCGGGGAATGTGGCTTTGAGCACATCACCGGGGCACACCTCCGCACGCAACTCCGCGCGCACGTTACTGACGATGTGATGCACATGCCGATATGTTTCGATCACCATCAGCTCATCAACTTCGACTGAGCCCGGCGTCGCGATGCGACTCAGATCGTTGCGCTCAAGGTCGATCAGCATGACGTGTTCGGCCCGCTCTTTCGCGTGTTCGATGAGCCGACGTTTGACAGCCTCGTCATCGGCATCCGGCAGGCGGGCGCGGGTGCCCGCGATCGGTCGGGTCTGAGCAATGCCTTCGGCGACGCTAACCAGACGCTCCGGCGAGGCGCTGACGACGGCGCCGCCAGGGATATGAAACACACCAGCAAACGGTGCGGGATTGTGTTCGCGCAACTGCGTGAACAAGGCAGCGGGTTCTACCGCATCGGCAAACTCAGCCAACCACTCGCGCGAGAGATTGACCTGGAACACATCGCCGGCACGCAAGTACTCAAGAATGCGCACAACGGATTGCGTAAAGCGTTCGCCGTCATCTTCGTGCAACGCAGACACAGGCGGCAGCGAAGGCAAGACCGGCAACTCCGTCTGCAGATCCTGCATGATTTGCGCATGGAGCTCGGCAAAACGCGAATCGCCAATGAGACGGCAACTGCCTTCGACACGGTCACGCACAATCAGCCACGGCACCCGCACCGCGTAAGCCACCGGCAATTGCGAAGGCGCTGCGGGCAACTGCAAGATCGGCTCGACCTGCGCGGCCAGCTCGTACGCCATGTAGATGCCGTAGCCGCCGGTGAATGCAGGCAAGGTCGGATCGGGCAAGGTCAGATCCGGCAGCTCGGCATACAGGCGATTTAACAGCGCAAAGAAATCGGCATCGGGCTGTTGCGTGCCCCGGGCGTCACGCAGCAATCCGTCGGCGGCCAACGTGAAATGATCGCCGTTGCTCACGAGCAGAAAATCGTAGCGGCCGATGCGCTCCTGCACGGCCGACGATTCGAACAGCACCGGATAGCGTTGCGGATTCAACTGCTGCAGACGCAACAGATCGAAGTCGCCGCTCAAAGTCTCGCAATGCGCGAGCATGACGGGGCTCAAATGCGCTTGAAGATCAGGGTGCCGTTGGTGCCACCAAAGCCGAAGCCGTTGGACATCACCACATCGACTTGCGACTCACGCGGCGTCAGTGGCACGTAGTCCAGATCGCAGCCCTCGGAGGGATTGTGCAGATTGATGGTCGGCGGAATGATGCCGGTTTCCAGGGCTTTAACCGAGAAAATGGCTTCGATACCGCCGGCGGCGCCCAACAGGTGACCGGTGTTGGACTTGGTCGAAGAGACCATCATCTTGTACGCGTGATCGCCAAAAGCACGTTTGATGGCCAGCGTCTCGGCCAGATCGCCCAGCGGGGTCGAAGTGCCGTGCGCGTTGAGGTAACCGATCTGATCGGGCGACACCCCGGCATCTTTAATCGCGGCGGCCATGCAACGTGCAGGGCCATCGCCGTTCTCGGACGGAGCGGTCATGTGATACGCATCGGCCGATGCACCAAAGCCTGCGAGTTCGCAGTAAATGCGGGCACCGCGCGCCTTGGCGTGTTCGTATTCTTCGAGAATCAGAATACCGGCACCGTCGCCGAGCACAAAGCCATCGCGACCTTCATCCCACGGACGCGAGGCCGTAGTCGGATCGTCATTGCGCGTGGACATGGCCTTCATGGCGCAGAAGCCACCCATGGAGGTGGGCGAAGAACCGCGTTCGGCACCGCCGGCAATCATGACATCGGCATCGCCGTACTGAATCATGCGCATCGCCATACCAATCGAATGGTTGGACGTGGCACAGGCAGAAACCGCAGAAAAATTAGGACCTTTGGCGCCGGTGATCAGCGACACTTGGCCGGGCAGCATGTTGATGATGGTCGATGGCACATAGAACGGCGAGATCTTGCGCGCACCGCCCTCCAGAAACTTGCCTGTCGTTTCCTCGATACCGACGATGCCGCCGATACCCGAGCCGATGATGGCGCCAATGCGTTCGGCGTTGGCATCGGTGATTTCCAGGCCCGCATCCTGCAGCGCCATGATCGAGGCGGCCACCCCGTAATGGATGAACTCATCCATCTTGCGGGCATCTTTGGAGTTGATCCAAGTGGTCGGATCAAAATCCTTGACCTCACCGGCAATCTTGGTGGTAAAGCCCTCGGTGTCGAAGTGCGTGACGGGGCCGATGCCGGACCGGCCATCGAGAATGCCCTGCCAGGTGGAAGCAAGGTCATTGCCCAGGGGCGACACGGTACCCAGACCGGTGACGACGACGCGACGTTTAGACATACAGAACTCCGAGGTTTCCTTACAGACAGATTTTACCGCAGGCACAAACAATCAGGGCCGCGAATCGCGGCCCCGACGTGAACAGCATCAAAGGTATTACGACTTGACGTGTGCGTTGATGTAATCAATGGCGCCCTGCACCGAAGTGATCTTTTCAGCTTCTTCGTCAGGGATTTCGCACTCGAATTCTTCTTCGAGGGCCATCACCAGTTCAACGGTATCCAGCGAGTCGGCGCCCAGGTCATCAACAAACGAAGCCGTGTTGGTCACTTCTTCTTCCTTGACGCCCAACTGGTCGACGACGATCTTCTTGACGCGTTCTTCGATAGTGCTCATGTTTTCTCTCTCCTCCCGAAATGGGATGTTTCAGCGAATAGTCTAAAGGAATCCCGTGAGTTCGCTACACACACCGGATTGAAACGTTCGTTTGAATCTATTTGACCCTAACGGCGTTAGGAAATCGTTACGGCATGTACATGCCGCCGTTGACGTGCAAGGTCTCACCCGTAATGTACGACGCCGCCGGCGAGGCCAGGAACGCCACTGCATTGGCAATGTCGGCCGGCTCACCCAGACGACCTAGGGCAATGGTTTCTTCCATGGCCTTGCGGTTGTCCTCGGGAAGATCCTTGGTCATGTCCGTTGCGATGAAACCCGGAGCCACCACGTTGACCGTGACGCCGCGCGAACCGATTTCTTTGGCCAGCGATTTGCTGAAGGCAATGATGCCCGCTTTAGCCGCCGCATAGTTCGACTGCCCCGCGTTGCCCGTCACACCGATCACAGACGCGATGTTAATAATGCGGCCCTTGCGCGCCTTCATCATGGTGCGCATCACTGCCTTGCTGGAGCGGTAGACGCTAGTAAGGTTGGTATCAAGAATCGCCTCCCAGTCCTCGTCTTTCATGCGCATCAGTAAATTGTCGCGCGTGATGCCGGCATTGTTGACCAGAATCGAAATGCCGCCGCTGGTTTTATTGATCTCATCAATCAGCGCTTCGATGGCCGGACCGTCGGCCACATCGAGCACGCGACCCTCGCCTTGCACACCGTTGGCCTTAAAGCGCGCGGTAATGGCATCGGCGCCGGATTGCGAAGTGGCGGTACCGTATACAGTCGCACCTTGCGCGGCCAGCGTATCGGCAATGGCGGCACCAATACCACGGCTGGCGCCGGTGACCAGTGCGATTTCACCCTGTAATCCAAGGCTCATTTGGCATCTCCCTGCAGTGCCGCGAGGAATGTATCGGGCGTGTTGATGGTGGTGGCGCTCAGATTGCCATCGATCCGTTTGATCAGACCGGCCAGCACTTTGCCGGGACCGCATTCGACAACTTGGGTGATGCCGCGTACGGCAATCGCCTGCACACAATGAGTCCACAGTACCGGCATCGACAACTGTCGCACCAGCGCATCCTGGATAGACTCAACGGAATCGTGGACCGCGGCATCGACATTCTGAATCACAGGTATGCCGGGCAGGCTCCATGTGGCCTTGTCGAATTCGGCACGCAGCTGTTGCGCGGCATCGGCCATCAGCGGCGTGTGCGACGGTACCGAAACGGCCAGCGGCATGACCTTGCGGATACCCTGCTCCTGCAACCACGCCACGGCGCGATGTACTGCCGGCTTGCTGCCACCGATCACAATCTGACCGGGCGAGTTGAAATTGGCAGGCACCACGATTTCGGTATCGGTCGAAGCGGTCTGGCACGCTTTGCGCACCAGGTCATCGTCAGCGCCCAGGACCGCCGCCATGCCACCGGTGCCGACCGGACAGGCAGCCTGCATCAGTTGCCCGCGCTTGCGCACCAAGGCAGCGCCATCGGCCAGCGACAACGCCCCCGCCGCAACCAGTGCGCTGTATTCACCGAGCGAGTGGCCCGACAGCACGGCCGGCTGAGCACCGCCCTGCCCAATCCAAGCCCGATACAAACCGACCGATGCCGCCAGCAATGCCGGCTGGGTGAACTCGGTCTGATTCAGCTGATCGTCGGGGTTGTTCTGGCTCAGATCCCACAGGTCCACACCGGCACCTTGTGAGGCCTCATCAAATGCAGCGCGAAGGCTCGGCTGTGCTGCGGCCAGTTCGGCGAGCATGCCCACCGACTGGGAACCCTGGCCGGGAAATACAAATGCTAACTGCTCGGGCAGATCGGACACTCGAAACCTTTGGAATCACTAATCACAATCCGCCATTTTAGAACGGTGTCTGTGAAATTGTCTGTACCGATCGGTATGGCAGGCCCGCCTTGCCTTCGCCATAAAAAAGGGCCGGAATGCTCCGGCCCTTTTGCAATACCCAAGCTGCAGCCTGTTATTTGCGCTGTTCAAACTCACCGAACGGCTTGAGCTGATCCGACACGGCTTTGCTGTCACCCACGACGATGACTGACATATCAGCAGGCTTCCAGTATTTGCGCGCCATGGCCTGCACTTGATCTGCATTGACAGCACGAACCCTGTCGACGTACTGAGTAAAGGCCTCAATCGGCAGGCCAACCAGCCAGTTGTTGGCCAGTGAACGTGCCACCGACGATTGCATCTGATTGGTGATCAGGAAGCCACCGGCCACGTAACGCTTGGTGTCGTTGAGCTCATCGGCAGGAACGGGTTCGTTGGCGAGACGATCGAACTCACCAAAGAACTCTTTGAGAGCAGCGCCCGTTACCTCGTTGCGAACGTTGGCACCCGCTTGCACGCGACCACCCGCAGCGAACTCCGCATCCGTCGCGGACGCACCATAGGTGTAGCCTTTTTCTTCGCGCAGGTTCTGATTTACACGGCTGGAGAAACCGCCGCCCAGCACATCGCTAGCCAGGCCGAGCGGAAAATAATCCGGATGGGTTGCCGGAATCGCCGGACGTCCAATCAGAATCGCCGACTGCACGCTGCCATCGCGCTGCAGAATCGCACGCGTCACCGGTGCAGTCATCCTGGCCTTAGGCGTTGCCGGGGTCGCTTTGCCTATGCCTTTCCAACTGCCGAAGGCCTTGTCGGCCATCGCAAAACCCTGCTCTGCGGTGAGCTTACCGGTGAGCACTAAGAGACCACGCTCAGGACGGAAACGACGCTGGTATTCACTCAGCAGCTGCGCACGCGTCACGGCTTGAATCGAGGCTTCGGTTGGCATCATGCGCGCATACGGATGATCACCGAATGTTGCCGCCAGCAAGGCACGCGCTGCACGCGTGTTGGGTTGTGCCTCACTCACCTTGAGTGCCTGCAGTGCATTGGTCTTGGCCAAGGTCACTTCCTTTTCGGGGAAGGCCGGCGAACGCACGACTTCTGCGAGCAGCTCGATCATGCGCGGGGCATTGGAGGCCAGCGAATAACCCCCAACGGTCAGGCCATCGTTTCCGGCACCCGCATACACGCCGCCGCCAAGGCTTTGCGAGAGTTCGGCAATGGCACGCGAATCGCGGGCCGTCGTGCCTTCGGTCAGCATGCCGGCAAGAATGGCGGCAAAACCGTTACTGCCGTTGGGATCGGCTGCATAACCGGCATCACGCAGGGCCAATGTCATGTCAATGCGCGGAATCCCGTTGCGCGGCAGCACCCACACCTCGAGACCGTTACTCAGCTTGCGCTTGGCAATGTCAATTTTCGGGATCGCGGCATCGGGCGCATAAGCCGGTAGCTCTTTGGGCAATTCGGCTTTAGGTCCGGCGAGTGCCGGTGCGGCCAGCGTCAGCGCAATGGCTGCGGCCATCATTCGGGTCTGCAGTTTCATGCTTATTCTCCTTGCTTGGCAGCGGGGGCCGGCACGCGATCAATGACGGTGCGGTTGTTGACGGTGAGATACGTTTGCGCGACGCGTTGCACATCGGCGGCGGTCACAGCCTCGATCCATTGCGGGATGCGGTTGACCACACTGGCATCGCCCCACAAGGTCTGCAGCTTGGCGAGCGTATCGGCGCGACTGAGAATGTTTTCGTTGCCGTTGTACCAGGACGCCAGCATCGAGGTCTTGATACGTGCCAACTCCTCGGCGCTCACGCCGTCTTTGACGACGCGGGCAATCTCTTCGTCAACACCCTTGAGCACGTCATCAACAGAAACGCCGGGCTTGTAAATTGCAAACAGCGTAAACAAGGTCGGACCGTCGTATGTCCACGGATCCGTCAGGCCGTACAGCGATTCCATGGTCATGAGCTGTTCGCGACCTTTGACCATGCCCTGATACATGCGCGAGGCATCGCTACCGGCCAGCAGTTCACCCAACACTGCAAACGGAGCCTGGTCTTTGCTGCCGCGCTCTGGAATCTTCCAGGCCACGGCCAATGCCGGCGCCTGCGCTAACGGATCGAGCTGTTGGATGCGTTTCTCGGCGGTGTTAAGTCCCTCACTAAAGTCCGAAGGCTTTGGCGTCTCACGTGCCGGAATATTGCCGAAATACTTTTGCGCCAGAGCAAAGCCTTCCTCGGCCGTCAGGTTGCCGGCAATCGCAATCACCGCATTGTTCGGACCGTAGTACTGACGATGGAACTCGCGCACGTCATCGAGCGATGCCGTTTCAAGATCCTTGAAACTGCCGTAGCCGTCGTGATTGTTTTCCCACTTCTGAAATGCCTGCTGGCCAATGTCGATCCACATGAAGCCGCCGTAAGGCTGATTCTTGACGTTGACGCGAATCTCTTCCTTGACGACATCCTGCTGATTTTTCAGCGTCGCGGGATTGAAATCGAGTCCGCGCATCCGATCGGCCTCAAGCCACAGAATCGGTTCGAGGGCACTCTTGGGCGCCACTTCGATGTAGTTGGTAAAGTCAGGACGCGTCGAGCCGTTATTGCGTCCACCACCACCGGTAATGACGCGGTCGAACACGCCCTCTTTGGCATTGGCCGAGCCTTCGAACATCAGATGCTCGAACAAGTGCGCAAAACCGGTGCGATTGCGCGGCTCCAGGCGCATGCCCACGTGATAGACCACACTCACGCCCACCGCCGGCGACGTCGGATCCGGCGACACGACCACCGTCAGCCCGTTATCGAGCTTTTTGGTCGCAACCGGAATGTCCCATCGGTCCGCTGCGAAGGCCGTCTGCACCGCCAAACTCAACACGCCGATACCCACGAGGCGGCTGACCGCCCGTCCAATTCCGCTCATGCACGCTCTCCAGAGATTTTGATCTCTCAGAATAGACCTTTGCGGAGGCGGTGCAGGTGCCGAAAGTAATTGGAGCGGTAAATGGAAATTGGGAGTTGGAAAATGGGAGTTGGAAATGGTGGTGGGGAACTGGTGTCTGAGAGATGGAAATTGGTAAATGGGAGTTGGAAAATGGTAACGGCGCCCTGCGGCGCCGTTCGTCTGATGCAACTTAGTCTGAGAGCCAATGGCAATTGATAGCTATTAGCGGTAACGAGTCAAACCAGTTACCAACTCCCATTTACCATTTCCCAAATACCAACTCCCATTTTCCATTTACCACCATCCGCTACTAGTAGCGGATGAGAGCCGAGCCCCAAGTAAACCCACCCCCGAATGCCTCGAGCAGCAGGAGTTGGCCGCGCTGGACGCGACCGGAGCGAACGGCCTCGTCCAATGCCAGCGGCACCGAGCCCGACGACGTGTTGCCGTGGCGATCGACCGTGACGATGACGTGGTCCATGGGCATTTCGAGGCGCTTTGCAGTGGCCTCGATGATGCGCAGGTTGGCCTGGTGCGGAATGAGCCAGTCGATCTGATGGCGATCGATGCCGTTGGCTGCGAGGGCCTCTTCGACAACGCTGTCCAGCGCCTTGACGGCGTGCTTAAAGACCTCGTTGCCGGCCATCATCACGCGGACGCCGGCGCGGTCTTCGTCAGGCAGGAAGCCCTTGGAGACGCCGACCGGGTTGTGCAGCAGATCGCCCTTGGCGCCATCGGCATGCATGTGCGTGGACAGGATGCCGGTTTCGGCATCGGCCTTGAGCACGACAGCGCCTGCACCGTCGCCGAACAGAACCGCAGTGGTGCGGTCATTCCAGTCGAGCATGCGCGTGAGCGTTTCGGCACCGATGACCAGTGCATTGCGCACCGCGCCGCTGCGGATGAACTTATCGGCGACCGTCAGGCCATAAATGAAGCCCGAGCAGGCTGCATTGACGTCGAAAGCCGGACATCCTGCGATGCCCAGCTTTGCTTGCACGATGGTGGCCGTGGACGGGAAGATGACATCGGGCGTGGTGGTGCCGACGATGATCAGTTCGATCTCGTCTGCAGTCATGCCTGCGGCATCCAGGGCCCGTTTAGCGGCCTCGAGTGCGAGGTCTGAGGTCAGCTGACCCTCGGCGGCGATGTGACGCTGTCGAATGCCCGTGCGGGCCGCGATCCATTCGTCACTCGTCTCAATGGTTTGAGCGAGTTCATCGTTGGTGATCACGCGTTCCGGCAGATAAGAGCCGGTACCCGCGATCCGCGAAAACATCTGCGGCGCCGCCGTGGTCATGCCGATGCGACCCGATTACTCGGAATCGACGACTTTCGACTTGACGTCGATGACCTTCTTGCCGCGGTAGAAACCGTCAGCGGTGACGTGATGGCGGATATGGGTTTCGCCGGTGGTCGGGTCCGTGGCCAGTTGCTTGGCGGACAGCGAGTCGTGCGAACGACGCATGCCGCGCTTGGACGGGGTGACGCGGGACTTTTGAACTGCCATGGTAATGCTCCGTAAAACAAATCGTGTGTTGCGTGAACCGGTACCGCAGGATGCGGGACCACTAAAAATGTCAGGACTTTTTCAGAGTGCCTAACGCCGCGAAGGGATTGGCCGCAGCCGTTTCCGCATCGGGCGGGCTCCACTCCCGCTCCATCATTTCAGTACCGGGTGCACAAGGCACCAGTGGTACGGCCATGATCAGCTCATCCTCTACCAGCTCCAAAGGACGGATCCGCCCATCGGCCGGAATCAGCATGGGCTCGTAGTCTGACGGCAGCGCAGCCTCATCGGCCTCGTCCTGCAGCAGACCCAGCTTTTGCCGGATTGCGACTGGATGGTTGAACGGCTGCAGCGTGCGTTGGCACAGCAGCGGCAGTTCAGCCTTAACGGTGATCTCTACGCCGGGAATCTTAAGCTCGTCAGTTCCGAATTCAACGCGGTAATCCACCATGTAAGGTGGTGCGCTGAGCGACTCGGCACTGTCCGGAACGGTCAGTAAATCCTTTAAACGTACGAACGCCGCCAAAGGGATTTGTCCCTCAAACTGGCGCCGTGACGATACCAGCTTGCGGACATCGAAAGCGTCGAAGTCGGCGTGAACGGGCATGGTCTCGGACATAAGAGCGAAATTATACCTGCCTGTGGGGCAAATTGTCAAAATAATCAGGCAGTTGCATCGGGCTTTAGCGCACTTGCAGCGGCACCTCCGACCAGTCCTCTGCACTGCCGTCGGTACCGATCAGACGCAGGCCCAGCCAAGCCGTCCCCTTGCGGGCAGCGGGGGGCACGCGGAACCGGCCTTCGAACCCTACATTGGGGTGATTGGGGTCGTTGGAAATCGGCCATTGTGCCTTGGGCGAAGGGTTGGCGGACCCGTATTGCACCTGGGCATCCATGGGTTTGCCGTTCCACAGAACCTGAACAGAGCGCAGGCCCACTCCATCCTTAAAGGCCCAGCCCTTGAGCGACACGGTCTCCCCTGCACTCACTTGCTGGCGCGATACCGGGGTGTCCAGCCAGGCCATCGCCGGGGTGACGCACGGACCGCTTGCGGTGGTGCCGGTCAGACGGAACAGCAGGAAGCGTTGCGCACCGTGGTCGACGTTGTGCACGATCGGTGCCGGTAGCGGGCCCAAGATATCGCACAGCTGGTGCAGACGTTGCGGCAGATGTTTGAGCTGCACGTCGCTGGCACCGACGACCAGCAGGTACGGTTGCTGCGCGCTGATCTGCGGACGGACTTGCAGGACCTTCCAGATGGCCAGCTGCGGCGCACGACCGTGACGTCGGTTGAGTTCGTGATCGAGCACGTGAATATTCGGATCGGACAGCGCAAACCCCAGTTCGGAACCGATCTTGAAGTTGTCGGCCAGAATGCGCGAGCCCTTAGGCATGCCCGCCAATTCGGTCTGCACGCGCTTTGCCAACGTATCCCAGCCGGCAAAGTTGTTGGCATACATCTTGGTGGCAGCAGCCTGTTCGCGAATGCGCGGCACCGACACGGCCACGTAGTAGCCCAACATCACCAGCACACCCATCGCCGATGTGATCCAAATTGCGCGGCGCCAGAACGGCTTGATCGAATCCAGCAGACCCGGCAGCAAGGGCAGCAGCGCGAGATAACCCGGCAGCGGCCAATGGAAACTCACGCGCTCGGTATCGGCAAAAAAGCCCAATACAAAAAAGCCGACAATGACCAGACCGCCTAACAGCGCAAAGTAACGCTTCTGCGGATCGGCATCGTTGCGATGACGCCATGCCGTCGCCAGAAACGCAATAAACAGCAGCGGCGTGACGAAGGCACCTTGGATGCCGAGGAACGCGATGCCATCGGCATGAAACGACCACGGGTGGCGATCCACCAGTTGGAAGCGCAAACCGGCATCGGCGTGATCCACGTTCCACCAGATCAGCGGAATCCATGCCGCAGCGCCCATGGCGACCGCAACGAGCACGCGCATATCACGCAAGGCGCGACGGCCTTCGGGAATCAGCAGTAACGCGAGAAATCCGAACACGATGACGGCCGCGAAACGGTAATGACTCAAGCCGCCAATGATCAGACCGGCGGCGAGTTCGAGTGCGGCAATCTCATCGACATTGCGCAGCAGACGCGAGCCCGCATCGACACACAGTAAGGTTGCAATGGCGAGCAGCACATCGGGCAAGGCCATGATGCCGAGCGTGCCAGCCAGCGGCAGCAACAGTGCAAAGGTACCGGCGATCCACGCTTCACGAATGCCAATCTCGCGGCGCGTGATGCGCATCACTAAGAACGGCACCGCTGCGGCGACCAGCAGGAACGGCAATCGCATCGAAAACGCCAAATTGCCGCCCAACTCCACGCCCAGCCGGTTCAGCCACGCGGTCAGGCCCGGCAGATCGGAATACGCCAAGGCGGGGTGTTGGCCTTCCTGCCAGTAAAACACCTCGTCCACGAACGGCGGGAGCCGCGAGGCAACGAACAGTTTGAGTACGAGAATCAGCGCAAAAGCGCCCCAAAACAGCCGTTTGGCGCGGTCAATCGAGAATGTGGAAGGCGAATAATCCATGCCGCCCATGGTACCTGACTTGGCGTGACGCGTGCCTGCACCCTACTGTGCAATGGATTCCATCAGCTGCTGTTAATGCGATCAGGTGCACACTCGGACCATACGGCGGCCTGTACGGGCGGCCGCGCCTTGTAAGGTTGGGAGACATTGCTATGAAACTGAAACTGACTGTTGCCGGTGCCGCTGTGCTGGCGCTGAGCGCTTGTGCCACCTTGCCGCCGGAACCGCTGCGCGGCGAATACACCAAAATTACGCCGGCCGAGGCGCAAGCCAAGGACTACACCGGTGCCACTACTGTGTGGGGCGGCGTGATTGCCAAGACCACACCAATGCAGGGTCAAACCTGTTTCGAAGTGGTCTCCACCCCATTGGATTCGCAATTGCGTCCGCGTGAACTGCGCGAAGAGTCGGCCGGCCGCTTTATGGCCTGCCGCGCCGGTTTTTACGATCCCGCTGTTTTTGCAATGAACCGCGAAGTGACCTTTGTCGGTCGCGTTAACGGTTACAGCGATCAGAAGATCGGCGACTTTACTTATCGCTATCCCAAGATGGATGCGCAGACCATTTATCTGTGGGGCAAGCGCGACCGTTATAACTACGCTCCGTTCGGTGCGCCGTACGGCTATTACGGCAGCTGGGGCTGGGGCATGGGCTACGGTTGGCCTTGGTGGTAACTGCTTAGTGGTGCGAACCTGCGGCACCGAAACCGGCGAGACGCGTACCGCCTAGCAGATGCAAGTGCAGCTGATATACGGTCTGTCCGCCATCGGCATTGCAGTTCATGACGACACGGTAGCCGTTGTCGGCCATGCCTTCGCGACGGGCATAATCTGCTGCCGCCAACATCAGCTCACCGAGTAAAGCGGAGTCTTCGGGCTTGGCATCGTTCAACGTGGCGATGGATTTTTTCGGCACAAACAGCACGTGGACCGGAGCCATCGGTGCGATGTCCTTGAACGCGATCACGTTGTCCGATTCGTAGACGATGTCGGCCGGAATCTCGCGATTGATGATCTTATGAAAAATAGTGTCGTCGCTCATGACTTACTCCTGGATGGCGGCGCGGGTGCCGAAGGCGTGGGACAAGGTGCCGCGATCGATGTATTCGAGTTCGCCACCCAAGGGCACACCATGTGCAAGTCGCGTAGGTGTGATGCCCTGCTCTCTTGCCATGGCCGCTAAATAGTGGGCGGTGGCTTCGCCTTCGATAGTGGGATTGGTGGCAATGATCAGCTCAGCCGGTGCATGATCGCGTAAGCGCGTCTGCAACCGATCGAGTCCGAGATCCTGCGGGCCGATGCCATCCAATGGCGAGAGCCTTCCGTGCAACACAAAATACAGGCCTCGATAACCTGTGGCCGTTTCAATTGCTAACCGATCGGCCGGCGATTCCACAACACAAAGCAAGGTGGTGTCGCGCGCGGCGCTAGCACAAATTGCACACAGCTCGGACTCGCTAAAGTCGCGACATTGTTTGCAGTTGCCGATGTCACGCATCGCTGTGGTCAGCATCGTGCCCAGCCGCTCACCGCCGGCGCGTTCGCGCGCCAGCAAGTGATAGGCCATGCGTTGTGCCGACTTGGGACCCACGCCCGGCAGAATCCGCAGGGCGTCGATCAGCTGTTCCAGCAGCGGGGATCCGCTCATGTTGTCGTGCTACTTCCTGTGATCAGAAGCCCATGCCCGGCGGCAGCTTGAGGCCGGCGGTGGCTGCGCTCATGCGTTGTTCGCTTTCGGCATTGGCCTTGGTGACGGCATCGTTGAATGCAGCGGCGACCAGGTCTTCGACCATTTCCGGATCGGCCATCACCGACGGATCGATACGCACCTTGAGACATTCGAGCTTGCCGGTCAGCGTGACGTTAACCATGCCGGCACCGGCGCTGCCGCTGACTTCGATCTTGGCCAGTTCGTCCTGGGCCTTCTTGACGTTTTCCTGCATGCGCTGAGCTTGTTGCATCAGCTGGGCGATATTTCCGCGCATCGTATTCTCCGAATGTTGGGATGAGATTAAAAAGTGTTGTTTCAAGCCGGTCGAATGGAACCCGGCACCAGCCGCGTATCCGTTTCGCTCAGCAGTGCCTGCACTTGCGGATCATTGCGGAAGCGCTCCTCGGCCTCCTGCTGAATCCGCTCTGCCTCACGGTCTTTGACCGACTGCACGCTGTTGCGTTCATTGACCTCGGGTCGCAGTTCCACCTGCAGTTGCGCACGCGGATAACCGACGGCTTTCAGTGCATTGCTTAGCGAAGCCATCATGCGCTGATCATTGAGGTGGAAGTACTGCTCTTCAAGCTCAAAATGCAGCTCGTCTCCGTTGCGTGCAACCCAATGCAGCATTTCTGCAAAGTGACGCGTCGGTCCGTTGGCCGGCATGATCTTGACGACCTTGGCCCAGTCCTCGGCGCTTTCCAGTGGCGGCACGTCCGCGGCGGGTTCCGGTGCAGCGGGAGGTGCAGCCGGTACCGGTGCTGGTGTTTCCGGTTTCACGGCCGGTGTCGCAGGTGCAGGCACCGAGACCGACTCAGCCTTCGCAACAGGTGCAGGCGCAGGTGATGGTGCCGGAGTCGGCACTGGCGTAGCCGCAGGTGCTGGTGCGTTCGCAAGCGGCGATTGGCTCACGGCGCTCGGATTGCCGGGCTTAAACGCCAGCATGCGCAGCATCACCATGTCGAAACCGGAACGAGGCGACGGCGCAAAGCCAAGATCACGACGACCTTGCAGCGCCATCTGATACCACAGCTGCACCAGCTCAGGCCGCACTGCCGCTGCCAGCTCACGCACATTGGCACCGTCGATGGACACGTCGGCATCGCCAATCAGTTGCACCATCTGAATCTTGTGGAACGCTTCGTTCAAGGCGTCCAGGACGGCATACCAGTCCGGGGAGAATTCGGCGAGGGCTTCCACTTCGCGCATTAAAGAGGCGGCGTCACCGGTCACCAACGCAGCGAGCAGTTGCGCGACGCGAGCACGATCCACAGTGCCCAGCATTTTCTCGACCGCGTCTCCACGCAAATCACCGCCCGTATACGCGATGGCCTGATCGAGCAGCGACAACCCGTCACGCAACGAACCGTCCGCGCCTTTGGTAATTAGAGCGATCGCGGAGTCATCGGCCGTGATCGATTCCTGCTCCAGAATGTGGCGAATTTGGCCGGAAATCTGGCGCTCATCGAGACGCAGCAGATTGAACTGCAGACAGCGCGACAGCACCGTCACCGGCAACTTTTGCGGATCGGTGGTGGCGAGCAAAAACTTGACGTGCGGCGGCGGCTCTTCGAGCGTTTTGAGCAACGCATTGAAAGCGCTCTTGGAGAGCATGTGCACTTCGTCAATCAGGAATACTTTGTACTTGCCGCGACTCGGGACGTACTGCGCACTCTCAATCAGTTCGCGAACGTCATCGACGCCGGTGTTGGACGCCGCATCGATTTCCACCATGTCGAAGTATCGACCGGCGTCGATATCCTGACAGGTAGAACATTGTCCGCAGGGCTCGGAGCTGGTGCCCTGCTCGCAGTTAAGACTCTTGGCAAAGATCCGGGCGATGGTGGTCTTGCCGACACCACGGGTACCGGTGAACAGGAACGCATGATGGACGCGGCCGGTTTCCAGCGCATTGGTCAGGGCCTTGACCACATGGGTCTGGCCGACGAGTTCTGAGAATTTCTTGGGGCGCCACTTGCGCGCCAGCACCAGGTAGGACATCAAAACCCATTTGCGAACATGAACTCCTATTTTGACAGAATTCCCGTTCACCGCCTGCCCCCTCGCGCGACCTTCCCGCTACCTATGCCCTTCCCAACCGCCCCAAATTTGGGTACAATTACGGGTTCCGCTGGGCACCCCCCTTCGGAATCCGGAGAGGTGTCCGAGTGGTTGAAGGAGCACGCCTGGAAAGTGTGTAAGCGTCTAAACCGCGCTTCGGGGGTTCGAATCCCCCTCTCTCCGCCAGATACAAAACCCCGCCCATTGGGCGGGGTTTTTTTGTATCTGCGGATTAGAGGGGATGATGAACCCCGAACAGGGGGTTAGACGCCCGCACACGGATGTGCGGGCGGGACAACCGCAGGTTGCGCGAGCATCGCGAGCGGGCGGTGCAGGATGCACCGCATCCAATCCCCCTCTCCGCGATTAACTCAACACTAAGATCAGTTCGCCACCGCAAATCGCGTACTGGCAGGCGCGGGCTTTTCCAGCTCATCAACGATCGCGACCGCAAAATCCTCTGCGCTGATCGACGTCACCTCATGACCGCGACGCGCCGCCTCGGCCACAACACGCGAACCGATCATGCCGGTACCGCCAACCACTGTAATTTTCATTCTCAATTCTCCGACTCACAAAACCTGTACATCTCTTAATCCCATCCTACGCCCGCCGCCGATCTCCCCTCAAGCCGCGCGCGATCCCGCTAAGCTAGCCAATAATTCTGCATATAGAGTCGGACTAGCGAATGACCTCACCCACCCGAACGCCTGTACCTCGCGCCGTATGGACGCTCGGTTTCGTGAGCTTGCTGATGGATATGAGCTCCGAGATGGTGCACGGCCTGTTGCCGGTACTGCTCTCCTCTGTGCTCGGTGCCAGCGCGTTATCCATTGGCCTGATCGAAGGCGTATCCGAAGCCCTAGTGTTAGTGACCAAGACATTTTCCGGGTACATCAGCGATGCCTTCGGCAAGCGCAAGCCACTGGTCCTATTGGGCTACGGACTCGCTGCACTGACCAAGCCGCTGTTCCCAATGGCCACCGGCATCAGCATGGTGGTGACCGCCCGACTCGTTGATCGCTTTGGTAAAGGCATTCGCGGTGCTCCTCGCGACGCACTGATTGCAGACGTCACCTCCGGCGACAATCGCGGTGCGGCGTTTGGCCTTCGACAATCGATGGATACCGTGGGTGCAGTGCTGGGTCCGCTGATCGCAGTGGTGCTGTTGAGTTACTGGGTCGATGACATTCGCAAGGTGCTGTGGGTTGCCGTCATCCCTGCGTTCTTATGTGTGCTGCTGATTATTTTCGGCGTGACGGAGCCGGCCAACACCGCCAAGGCGGCACGACTTCCGATCACGCGTGAAGGCCTTCGTCGCCTCGGTCGACCGTTCTGGATCGTTGCAATGGTCGGCGGCTTTTTATCGCTGGCACGTTTCAGCGAAGCGTTTCTCGTATTACGCGGCAGTCAGATCGGCATGAGCAATGCGCATGTCCCGCTGCTGATGGTCGTGATGAGTCTGGTCTATTCGCTGAGTGCATATCCGGTTGGCTTGCTGGCTGATCGCATGAGTCGCAGAGGCCTGCTTGCGCTAGGCATGATCGCCTTGGCCATTGCCGACATTGTGCTGGCGTGTGTCATGTCACCGACCGGTGTGTACATTGGCGTTGCGGTGTGGGGCTTGCACATGGGACTCACCCAAGGCTTGCTCTCCGCGATGGTCGCCGACGCAACGCCCGCCGATTACCGTGGCACGGGATTCGGCGTGTTCAGTCTGATCTCGGGACTCGCGCTGCTAGTCGCCAGTACCGTTGCCGGTTTCATGTGGGACCGCCTGGGCTCGCACCTGACCTTTGAAACCGGCGCCGCATTGTCCTTAGTCACGCTGCTGGCGGTGGCGCTGTTGCCGGCACAAGCTGCAGCACGAAACCGCTGACGAAGCGCCGACCCGGCCCGAACACGCTGCGGTTCAGGACGCGAGGGCCAACTCTTCGTATGCTGATCACTGATCTCAACGGAAAACCGACACGATGTGCGGCCGCTTTGCCCAAGTTCTGCTCAAGAGCCACCTGCCGCCCGGCATGGCGGAGCATTTGCGTGACGAGTTGAACGAGCACATCCGCCCGCGCTTCAATATCGCTCCCACTGCCGCCGTCGCAACCGTCGCCCATTTCGAAGGCAATGACGTCGCTCTACCCATGCAATGGGGACTGGTCCCCGCGTGGAAAAAAGATCTGTCACCGCCGCAACCGATCAACGCCCGCATCGAAACGGTGGACACCAGTGGCATGTTTCGCGCCGCGTATCGCTATCGCCACTGCGTCATTCCTGCGCGCAACTACTACGAATGGATCGCCGGCCCCGCACCCAAGCAGCCCTACGCCATCGCCCACGCCACCGACGAGGCCCTGTGGTTCGCCGGCCTTTATGAGCTGTGGTCCGATGCCGGCAACAGCGCCCTGCTGACCTTTACCATCATCACCAAACCTGCCGAAGGCATTGCCGACCGCGTCCACTCCCGCATGCCCGTGATGCTCCGCCCCGAACGGGTGATGCCATGGCTGCACGCCTCCGATCCCAAGGAATCCATGCAGCTGCTGACGGAGCCCGCGCCGCCGTTGGCCATCTTTCCGGTCAGCAAACGCGTCAACAACGCCCGCAACGAGGCCGCGGACCTGGCCGAACCCATCGGCGAGATTGAAACCGAGGCAGTCGCCTGACGAATGCGCTAAAATAGGCGGCTGATTTTGCAAGTTACTGTGGTGGCCCCGTTGGCCTCCCGCGACACTAGGTAGAAAACTCCGCCAGGGCCGGAAGGCAGCAACGGTATTTACTGATGTGGGCGCCGGGATGTGCTGGCGGGGCCATCTCCATGGTGGAGCGGTAAATGGAAAATGGCAGTTGGTAAATGGGAAATGGAAAATGGGAATTGGTAAATGGTCCGCGGCATCAACAGTGCCGGCCAACCCCACCATTTACCATTTCCCACTCAATAGCTACCAATACCGGTAACGCTGCGCGCTATTTACCGATACCGGAAACGCCGCACACCATTTGCCAATACCAGTTTCCATTTCCCAAATACCATTTACCACCCGGCGTCGCGCGTCGCGCCTTGCGCGACCGCGCTAGACGCCGCGGGCCCAGGCCTGACGGTAAGCATCCTCGAGCTCCGCGAAACCTTGCAGGACTGCTTGCGTGTCCAGCTGACGCGAATGTTCGCCCTGAATTTTCAGGACGGAACGTTTGAGACGCTGCAGATTGTTCTCGCGCCATGCCGTCTCCGGGATGCGCACATGCGAGCGATCGAAATCAATCAGCCAGCCCTGCCCTCGTGCGTTGAAGACAATGTTATGCGCGTTGAGATCGGCGTGATCGAGACCGTGGCGATGGGCCTTGGCAACCAGACGGCCGGTGGCGGCCCAGGGGGCCTTCGCGCCTTGATCGAGCATGAGACTGCCGAAGGTGCGGATGTCGCGCAGGAACTGTAGCAAAATGGCGGCGCGATAGAACTTGCCGCTGCGCCAGTAGGTTGCGGCGATGGGTTCGGGGACCGGGGCCCCTTTCTCAAACAGATCGGCGGTTAAAAAGTACTCGGCAAAGCTGCGAGTGCGATTGCCGCCTTGAAAAAAGTAGCGGTCTTTCAGGACCGGGCCGACCATGCCGCCGCGCAAATAGCGGCGCAGCAGCAAGGGGCCGATGGGTGTGTGCACGACATACGCGCCGCCGCGGCCGCCCGTGCGAATGCGCTCGGCCGATTCGCCCCAATGTCGGGGATCGAACCACTCCGGCGTGATCAGGTTGGATCGGCTATGCGCTGTAACAACGGCGCCTTGGCCCGCTGCATCCTGATAGTGCCGGATGTCGGCTAGGACTCGTGAAGACATCCGAACACTATAACAAAGCCGAACGCGTCCCATACGCAATTGCCCCGCAGATGCGGGGCAATTGGAGAATCGTCAGTTCCGGTGCGCAGGCCAACTGCAGTAGCCGCCGCGCACCGGTAAAAAAGACTTACTTCTTCTTGGGGGCGATCATCATGACCATCTGCCGGCCTTCAAGGCGCGGGCGCGATTCAATGACGATGTCCTCACCCAGGTCGGCTTCGATGCGTTCGGCCATTTGACGACCCAGTTCCATGTGCGACATTTCGCGACCGCGGAAACGGATGTTGACCTTGACCTTATCGCCTTCCTCAAGGAAACGGCGCATGTTGCGCAGCTTGATCTGATAGTCGCCCTCGTCCGTAACCGGACGGAACTTCAGTTCCTTGATTTCAACCTGCTTTTGCTTCTTCTTGGCTTCGGACGCGCGCTTTTGCTGTTCAAAGCGGAACTTGCCGAAGTCCATAATTTTGCAAACGGGCGGATCGACGTTGGGCTGGATTTCAACCAGATCAAGTCCCAACTCCTCAGCGGCCCGCAGGGCCTCGTCGCGGCTCAGGATGCCAAGTTGCTCGCCATCGCTGCCGATAACGCGGACTCGGGGTACGCGAATCTCGGAATTCCTGCGGTTCTGTTTTTCCGTAGTGCTGATAAATCAATCTCCAAAGTGATCAGTTGCCGGCGCCCCGCCCAGCGGGGTGCACGGATTCATATTGTAAATGGTAAACCCAAATCAGACGCCGTATTCGGCCTTGACCCGTTCAGCAAAGGCCTCAGGCGTCATGGTACCCAAATCCTCGCCCGAGCGGGTGCGGACCGAAATCAGGCCCTGCTCACGCTCCCGGTCACCGGCTACCAGCAGGTACGGGACCCGCTGCAGCGTATGTTCACGGATTTTAAAGCCAATTTTCTCGTTACGGTCATCGACGTCGGCGCGGATGCCCAAATCTCCCAGGCGCGCGGCCACATCGCGGACGAATTCTCCCTGCGCATCGGTGATATTGAGCGCGACGGCTTGAATCGGCGCCAGCCAGGTCGGGAACACGCCGGCATGATGCTCAATCAGGATGCCGATGAAGCGTTCCATAGAACCGACGATGGCCCGGTGCAACATGACCGGATGCACGCGCTGGCTCTGCTCGTTGATGTACTCGGCACCCAGACGCGCCGGCATCATAAAGTCGACCTGCATCGTGCCCAACTGCCAGGTGCGACCGATCGCATCCTTCAGGTGGTACTCAATCTTAGGACCGTAGAAGGCACCCTCGCCCGGCAACTCTTCCCACTCGACACCGGCCGAACGCAACGCATCACGCAATGCATCTTCGGCACGATCCCAGGTGGCGTCATCGCCAAGGCGCGAATCCGGACGCAAGGCAATCTTGATCTGGATATCGCTGAAACCAAACGTCTTGTACACATCCAACGCTTGCTTGTGGAAGGCACGAACCTCGTCTTCAACCTGCGCCTCGGTGCAGAAGATATGGCCATCGTCCTGCGTAAAACCGCGCACGCGCAAGATGCCGTGCAACGCACCCGACGGTTCATTGCGATGACACGCGCCGAACTCGCCGTAACGGATCGGCAAATCACGGTACGAATGCAGACCCGAGTTGAACACCTGCACGTGGCCCGGGCAATTCATGGGCTTGACGGCGTAAGTGCGCTTTTCGGATTCGGTAAAGAACATGTTGTCCTGGTAGTTATCCCAGTGACCCGAACGCTTCCACAGCGAGACATCGAGAATCTGCGGGCAACGCACTTCCTGATAGCCGCTCTTGCGATACACGCCGCGCATGTGCTGCTCGACCACTTGCCAGATCGACCAGCCCTTGGGATGCCAGAACACCAGACCCGGGCCTTCCTCCTGAATGTGGAAGAGATCCTGAGCCTTGGCAATCTTTCGGTGATCGCGCTTTTCCGCTTCTTCGAGCTGCGTCAGATAGGCCTTGAGATCTTTGTCGTTGAGCCAGGCGGTACCGTAGATGCGCGAGAGCATCGCGTTGTTGCTGTCACCGCGCCAGTAGGCACCCGCGACTTTCATCAGCTTGAAGGCGCGCAGCTTGTCGGTGTTGGGAACGTGCGGACCGCGGCACAGATCGGTGAACTCACCTTGCGTGTACAGCGACAGTTCTTCGTTGGCCGGAATGCTTTCAATGATTTCGGCTTTGTAATTTTCGCCCAGACCGCGGAAGAAATTCACGGCCTCATCGCGCGACTTGACGCTGCGGCTAACGGGTTGCGATTCCTTGACGATCTTGCGCATCTCGTCTTCGATCAGCGGCAAGTCCTCAGGCGTAAAAGGACGCTCGTAGGCAAAGTCGTAATAGAAACCGTTGTCGATGACCGGACCGATAGTGACTTGCGCGCCCGGGAACAGACGTTGCACGGCTTGTGCCAGCAAATGCGCGGTGGAGTGACGCAGAATGTCCAGCGCTTCCGGCGACTTTTCTGTCACGATTTCGAGGCTGGCATCGTTGGCGATGACCGTACCGGCATCGACCAGTTGTCCGTCGACCTTGCCGGCCAATGTGGCCTTGGCCAGACCGGCGCCAATGCTGGCGGCCACATCGTATACGGAAACGGGATTTTCGAATTGGCGTTGCGAGCCGTCAGGAAGCGTAATCGAGATCATATGCAGTCGGTAATGAGGGGAACAGAAACAAGAAAGGCGCCACATGGCGCCTGTCCGAGATGCATTGTGCATCTAGGGCCATGGATCAACGGTGGCGGAAGGTAGTCCTCATGTCGCACGCGAATCCGGGACGTTGCCGCGCCGGAGACCTGCAAATCCCATCTTGTAACGTTGCCCCGATTATACCAGCAAACCGAGGCCCGGCCGGGGTGTTTCCACCCCGACTAGTGACCACCCGCAGCCGCGTCCGGACCGCCCTTGGCCGTAAACGGCGGCTTGGCAAACCACACCACGCCAATGACCAGAATGAACAGCCAGCCGAGGATGTGGAAGATCTCGTTGAACCCGATCTGATTGGCCTGCTGCGAGATCATTTGCGACAGACGCGTCACACCGGCCGTAAAGTTGCCGCCCCCCATCTGACCGACCAGGGCCACATCGGCCGGCTGCGTGTTCTGCACGGCCTCAGTGAGATGCGCGTAATGCACGGTGGTGCGTTCGTTCCAGTACCACGTGGTGATCGATGCGGCAAAGGAACCGCCCAGCGTCCGCACAAACGTCGCCAAGCCCGAACCGCCCGCAATTTCATGCGGCTCCAGATCGCTGAGCAGAATCGTCAGCACCGGCATAAAGAACAGCGCCACACCGAAACCCTGGAACAGCTGCACCAGTGCAATGTCCCGGAAATCCACCAGCGTGTTGAATTCCGAGCGCATGAAACACGTCGCCGCCATAAAGACGAAGGCCAGACTGGCGACCCATCGCAAGTCAAAACGTTGCGCATACAGGCCCACGAACGGCGTCAGAATCACCGGCAGAATACCGATCGGTGCCGTGGCAAAACCTGCCCAGATCGGTGTGTAGCCCAAATTGCGCTGCAGCCACAGCGGCACCATCAGACCGACGCTGAAGAATGCGGAATACGCAGCCACCATGGCAATCGTGCCGGCGCGGAAATTACGGTGACGGAACAGCCGCAGATCCACAATCGGATCTTTATCGGTCAGTTCCCAGATCACAAACACTGCCAGTGCAATGGCACTGATCACCGCCAGCACGACAATCTCAGTCGAGTGGAACCAGTCCTGTTCGTTACCCAGGTCGAGCAGTGTTTGCAGTGCGCCAACGCCGAGCACCAGCGTGATCAGACCGACGTAATCCATACGCGGCTTGTCAGTGCGTTCCGGTCGACCCTTGAGCTGCGCACCCACGACTAAGGCGGAAAACACACCGATCGGCACGTTGATGAAGAAGATCCATTCCCAACTGTAATTGTCGGTAATCCAACCACCGAGAATCGGACCGGCAATGGGCGCAACCACCGTCACCATGGCTAACAGCGCTAGCGCCTGCCCTCGTTTATTGGGTGGATAAACACTCAGCAGCAGTGCTTGCGTGACCGGATACATCGGTCCGGCAACAAAGCCCTGCAAGGCACGCGCACCCACCAGCAAATTCATGCTGGTGGCCAGACCGCACAGCAGCGACGCAATGACGAAGGCCAAGGTGGCCCACACAAATAATTTGCGCTCGCCGAAACGACGCGTGAAATAACCCGTCAACGGCAGTGCGATGGCATTGCTGACCGCGAAGGAGGTAATCACCCACGTGGCCTGATTGGAGCTGCCTCCCAGGTTGCCGGCAATGGTCGGCAGGGAGACGTTGGCAATCGTCATGTCCAGCACTTGCATAAAGGATGCAAGCGTCAGACCGAGAGTCGTCAACGCACGGTTGGGTGGAGCGAAGCCCGCTGCGGCCGGCGCGGATGCGGCGGCGGCAGGCGGATTGCTTGCGGCGCTGTCAGATGACACGGCGATGCCTTCCTGGATTAGCGACCGGAATTGCGGGCAATGATGCCGGCGATCAGGTCATTGGCTTCGTGCAGCTGACGGTCGTATGCGTTCGTGGTGTACACCGCTTTACTCGGAGCGGCAGCAGCCAGCACCGGACCGTTCTGATCGTGTACATCGACATCGACGCTCATGCTCAGACCGATACGCAGCGGATATTTGGCGACTTGCGCCGGATCCAGTTCGATGCGGACCGGCACGCGTTGCACGATCTTGATCCAGTTGCCGCTGGCGTTTTGCGCCGGCAGCACGCTGAAGGCACTACCCGTTCCAAGACCCATGCTCACCAGCTTGCCCTTGTACTCGACCTTGTCGCCGTACAGATCGGCAGTGACCTTGACCGGCTGGCCAATGCGCATCTTCTTGAGCTGCGTTTCTTTAAAGTTGGCTTCGACCCAGACCTGATCCAGCGGGACCACGGTCATCAGCGAAGTACCGGGCTGCACGCGTTGACCCACTTGAATGGTGCGTTGTGCCAGATAGCCGCCGACAGGCGCCACGATGCGATTGCGCGCAACGGCCAGATACGCCTGCCGCACTTGCGCTGCAGCCGCTTCGACTTGCGGTTGCGTAGCGATACCGGTGGCATCGACCAGGGCACGAGCGCGAGCTTGCGTGCTGTTCGAAGCACTCAACGCCGCTTCAGCCATCGCGACCTGTTCACGGGCATGCGCCAGTTCCTCAGCCGAAACAGCACCCATACCGACCAGACCCTGGCGACGTGCCAGATCCTGCTGGGCATTGGCCAGAGCAATTTGCTTGGCGCGAATTTCAGCAGCACCGGTTGCGACCTGCGAATACAGACCGCGAGCCTGCCGCACCGCGTTGGCCAGATTGGCCTTGGCGCTTTCCAGGCCGACGACTGCATCGAGCGGATCGAGCTCCACCAGCGTAGCGCCCTGCTCCACCTTCATGCCGTTTTCGGCGTGAATTGCAGTGACGGTACCGGCGGTTTGCGGCGTAATGGTCACCATGTTGCCTTGCACGTAGGCGTCGTCGGTGGTCTCCTTCCAGCGCCAGTCAAACAGGTACAGCAACAGCGTTGCGATGGCAGCGAGCACCAGCACTGCAACGAGGATGAGCAAGGCGCGCTTGCGCTTGCCGTTCGGAGCAGTTGCCTGCGGATTGGCCGCATTGGCCGAGGGAATCAGTTCTTGTGTCATTTCAGTTGCCTTCCATCAGCACACCGCCACCGAGGGCAGTATTGAGATCGACGAGAGTTTGATTTTTTTGCGCCTTGAGCGCGACCAGTTGTTGATTCATTTGCAGCAGAGGACGCTGTGCGTTGAGCACATCAATCTGCGTACCGAGGCCCGCACGGTACCGGGCCACCGCAATGGCTTCGGCCTTGCGCGCGGCATCTACCGCCATTTGCAGCGAGCCGATTTGCGCATCCAGCGTGCGGTTCGAGGTCAGGGCATCCGCCACCTCACGTAACGCACCGGCCAGCAGGCCGTTGTATTGAGCCACGGCCAGATCGTATTGCGCATCGTTGACGGCCAGCTGACCTTGCAGTCGGCCCTGTGCGAACAGCGGCAGACTGATCGAAGGCCCGACCTGCAGCAGCAATGCCTTGGCGCTAAACAGATCCATGACATCGGCAGCGGCAAGGCCGGCCATGCCACTGAGATTAATGGTGGGATAGAACGCCGCCTTGGCTACATCAATGCCCTTAGCAGCAGCCTCTACGCGCCAACGTGCAGCGACCAGATCCGGACGATGTCCCAGCAGTTCACTAGGCAGGACCGAAGGGACATTCAGACGACCCGCCTGCTTCATCGCAGGACGCGTAATGGCATTGCCTCGATCCGGTCCCTGCCCCATCAGCGCCGCAATGGCATGCTTGAGCAAGGCAATCTGCTGATCGGCAGCGAACGAAAGTTGCTGTGCGGAAGCAATCGCCATTTGCGAATTGCGCACTTGCAGCTCGTTATCCAGACCCTTCTTAACGCGTGCCGAAGCCAGCTTTAACAGGGCCTCGTTGCGCTGCCGTTCGTCAGCAGCGACGTCCTTGGCACGGTAAGCCTGATCCAGACCGACATAAGCGCGGGCGATGTTGGCGGCAATCGAAAGACGCGCAGCTTGCACATCAACTTGAGCGGCATGCACTGCATCCAGAGATTGTGCCTGCTTGGCCTTGTTGCTGCCCCACACGTCAAAGGTCTTGGAGAACTGGACGCGACCAATGGTTGTGGCCTTGAACTCACCGCCGATCGGCTCAGGAATAATCGTCTCGGGCAACTGCACGCCACTGACCTGGCCGACAGCCTGACCTTGCCATTTGTCTTCCTGAGTAACCAGTCCCAGTTGCGCATTGGCCAGATCGACGCGGGCATTGGCAGCATCAAGCGATGGCTGTGCGGACAATGCCTCGCGAATCAGTGTGTCGAGCTGCGCATCGCCGAATGCAGTCCACCAGTTGGCGGCGGGAAACTCTGCACCGGAACGGACGTATTGACCCAACGATTCTTGCGTAGCCAATGTGGCATTGGCATCGTGTATTTGACCCTTGGGTTGCAGACCGCCCGTGCTGGCGCAGGCCGACAGGGCCATTGCCAATGCGGCGGCCGTCAGACCGCGTGGGCGGAATGATTGACTCTTGCTCATTGTGTACTGTTCTTATTGAGGTTCGTTAGACGACTGCAGATTACCGACGATGGTTTCGAGCGTATGAAACAGCTCGGAAAGACGGCGGTCGGAAATGTCGGCCAACGCACACTCGAGCGTGCGCAAGCCGCAGACTTCCATTTGTTTAGCGATCTTCCTGCCTTGCGCAGTCAGGTCCACGTGCATCACGCGCCGATCCTGTTCGGATGGTGTGCGAGTAACCAGACCCTGCTCAATCAGGGAATCAATGACGCGCGTCATGGCACCGGCGTTAATGGCAGCACAGTCGGCCAGCGAGGACGACATTGCCGGACCGTTACGCAGATTCTTCATGACGATGTACTGACTGAAGTTCATTTCGATGCCAACGGCAGCCAGCTCAGCAGACATGTGACGCCACAACTCTTCGCGAGTCTGGCGCAGCAAGCGGCCAAGATTGGAACTGCTGGAGGCATCTAGTGAGGTCATGGCGGATATTGTGCATCCGCAATATTTACTTGTCAAGGCAACTATTGCTACCGCAATAGTATCCCGTCGAAGTATTGTTCAGCTCACCGACATCCGGGCCCTGCCCGCCTTTCAGGCCTCGCGATGCGGCACCGGTCGCTGCCGGCTACCGACAAAGAGGGCCAATCCGAGCAGTGCCAGCACCGCCCCAACCCAGCCGGTGGCGGGGTAACCCCAGCCCCAAGTCAGCACCAGACCACCCAGCCATGCACCCATGGCATTGGCCAAATTAAAGGAGGCGTGATTCCCGGCCGCTGCCAACGTCTGCGCCTCGCCCGACACGTCCATTAGACGGATCTGCAAGGGATTGGCCAGGGTCACCATCGTACCGATCAGGAATACCAGGGGCGCTGCCAGCACCTGCACGCCACACAGCAGTGCAAAGATGACGAGGCACAACGCACTCCACAGCAAACAGCCTTTGATCGCCGGCAGCAGCGCGCGGTCGGCAAAATGCGCGGCGGTGAGGCTACCGATGATTTGACCCACACCGAACATCGCAAGAATCCACGGAACGGTTTGCGAAGGCACTCCGGCATGTTGTTCGAGCGTCGGCACGATGTAGCTGAAGGCACTGAATAATCCGCACCCGCCAATCGCACCCGTCAGCAACGCAATCACCACGGGCTGGCGCGTCAGAGATTTCAGTTCATCCATGGGATGCACTTCGGTGCCGGCCATTCCCTTCGGCACGAAACGCATCATTAGCAGGAGGCAGGCGGCAGCAAGCCCGGCCACGAGCCAGTAAACGGCGGGCCAGTCCAGTCTTCGACCAATCCATGTAGCGAGAGGAACTCCCGCCAGGGTGGCGACATTGAGTCCCATCATGATGGCGGCCACGGCTTTGGCCCGATGCTTGTGTCCTACCAGCTGCGCGCCCACCAGCGACGCCACACCAAAAAAGGCGCCATGCGGAAGGCCTGCAATGAATCGCGCCCACCACAGCTGTGTGGAGGTCGTGGCCAAGGCGCTAAAGGCATTGCCGATTGCGAACGCCACCATGAGTCCAAGCAGCAGCACTTTACGCGGTGTGCGGGCGAACAGCACGGCCAGCACCGGCGCCCCGACTACGACGCCGATCGCATACGCACTGATGAAGTGACCCGCCTGCGGGATGCTGACCTGCATACCTTTCGCAATTTCGGGCAGTACGCCCATCGTGGCGAATTCGGTAGTACCGATGGCGAAGCCGCCGACCGCCATCGAAAACAGGGCCATTGGCGCAAAGGGCGCGGTTCGATTAGTCATCGGCCCATTGTAGTCAGCCCTAACCCGCATGCCATCTGCATTCGTTTGAAGTGGTCTCACGCCCTGAGACCCGATCGGAGCAAGCTGATGGCAGTTTCACTGCGGGTTGCCGTTATGTCCTTGCCTTTGCCCAACTCCATTTTCGATCTCACGGCGCCGCAGCCGGTTTCGGCCGCGCATTGGCCGCAGCGTCTGGCCCGTAAATACAAAGACCGCATTACGGCGCACTGGGTGCAGCCGGCACGCACAGGCGCCTACGGAGAGTTTCCGGCGTCGGTGCCGCCTTCGTTATTGAGTGCATTGCGTTCAAGGGGCATCGAGCGGCCCTACTCGCATCAGGCGCAAGCGATTACAGCGGCAATGCAAGGGCAAGATGTGTGCGTGGTGACCCCCACCGCCTCGGGCAAGTCCTTGTGCTACACCGTACCGGTACTGAGCGCGGCCATGACCGCGGGCAAGAAATCCCTGTTCCTGTTTCCGACCAAGGCTTTGGCGCAAGATCAGGTCGCGGAGCTGCTCGATATCAACGCTGCGGGTGAGTTGGGTGTGCGCGCTGCCACCTTCGATGGCGATACGCCAGGTGATCAGCGCCAGGCCATTCGGCTGCAGGGCGACATCGTCGTGTCCAATCCCGACATGCTGCATCAGGCCATCTTGCCGCATCACACCAAGTGGGCGCAGTTCTTTGAGAACCTGCAGTTCATTGTGATCGATGAGATTCACACCTATCGCGGCGTGCTGGGTTCGCATCTGGCCAACGTGCTGCGACGGCTGCAGCGCATCTGCGATTTTTATGGGGTACGACCCCAATATATTTTGTGTTCGGCAACCATCGGCAATCCGGCCGAACACGCGCAGGCGCTAATTGGGCGCCCCGTGCACGCCATCACGGAATCCGGCGCGCCTAGCGGTGAACGCCATTTCTTTTTGTGGAACCCGCCCATCGTCAATCCCGATTTGGGTTTACGAGCGTCGGCCAGATCACAGTCCACCCGCATTGCCCGCACGGCCATCCAGGCCGGCCTCAAGACCCTGATCTTTGCGCAGTCACGCACCATGGTCGAGGTGCTGACTAAGTATCTGAAAGATGTGTTTGATCACGACCCGCGGGTGCCGGCGCGTATTCGTGCGTATCGCGGTGGCTATCTACCGACCGAACGTCGCGCTGCCGAGCGGGCCATGCGCAGCGGTGAGATCGATGGCATTGTCTCCACGTCGGCGTTGGAGCTGGGGGTCGATATCGGCGCCCTGGACGTGGTGGTGCTCAACGGATATCCGGGCTCCATTGCCGCCACCTGGCAACGGTTCGGACGCGCCGGTCGGCGTCAGCAAAGTGCCGTCGGGGTCATGGTCGCCAGCTCCGATCCGCTCGATCAGTACATCGTGCAGCAGCCGCAGTTCTTTACCGACTCGCCGCCGGAGCATGCGCGCATCGCGGCCGATCAACCGGTAATCCTGCTCGATCACATTCGCTGCGCTGCGTTTGAACTGCCGTTCGTGACCGGCGAGTCATTTGGTCATGTGGACCCTACCTTGTATCTGGAACTGCTGGAGCAAGATGGCGTCATCCATCGCGAGGGCGATCGTTTCGAATGGATTGCCGACAGCTACCCTGCCAATGCCGTCAGTCTGCGATCCGTGGCCGATGGCAACTTCGTCGTTGTAGATCGTACCCAAGGCCGACAGACCATCATTGCCGAGGTCGATTACGCTTCGGCACCGCTGATGCTGTACGAGGGTGCGATTCACATGATTCAGTCCGTGCCCTATCAGGTCGAGCGCTTGGATTGGGAGGGCCGCAAAGCCTTCGTCACGCGGACACATGTTGATTACTACACCGACGCCATTGATTACACGCGATTAAAAGTACTCGACTCGTTCGATGTCACCGATTGCGGTTCGGGGGCCTCACACCACGGTGAGGTGCATGTGGTGCGACGCGTTGCGGGCTACAAGAAGATCCGTTACTACACGCACGAAAATATCGGCTATGGTCCGGTCAATCTCCCTGATCAGGAGTTGCAGACTTCGGCGGTCTGGTGGCAGTTGCCGCAAGGGGTGCTGGAGACGGCGTTTGAGTCGCGACAGGATGCGCTCGACGGTTTCCTCGGCGCGGCGCATGCGCTGCATGTCGTGGCGCGGGTCGCAGTCATGGCTGAGGGGCGAGATCTGCAGCGGGCGGTTGGCTCGGGCGATGGCTCCTGGTCGGCGGTTACGGCTTCGAACGGTCGGGGCCAAATCCGCAGTCTCGATGGCGATGATTGCGCTCCGGCGGCCTTGCAGGGCTTTGCCCCTACCGTCTATCTGTACGATAACTATCCCGGCGGTGTCGGGCTGTCCGAGCCGTTGTGGCAACGCCAGGGCATGCTGGTGGCTCAGGCCGAACAACTGGTCCGCAATTGCGCATGCGCTGCCGGTTGTCCCAGTTGTGTTGGCCCCATTCCGAATGCGGCCGATGAGTTTGCCGATGGTCTGTCGCCGCGGCAGACCGCGCTGCGCGTGTTGGGCTTGCTGTTGTCCGCCGAGGCCGAATGACACTTTCGATTGCCCGCCTATTGGCACTGAAGCAGCAAGCCGGAAGCCGGAGCACGCCGGCGGTGCCATCCGCGCCTGCCAGCCCTTCACCGAATAACCAGATCGAAACGTTGCGCCGCATGGTCGAGCTGCGTTCGCGAGCCACTAAGACGGCGTCCAAGCCTCATCGCGACCGCTCGGTGCCGGGATCCGAAATCGCGCCCGGCCTGCACCTGCACGAGGCGCTCGTTCCACTGGACTTGCGCTCCGGCCGTGAACTGTGCGGCGCATTTGACCGGGGCGATGCTATTGATCTGGAATCCGTGTTGTTTTTCGACACCGAGACCACCGGACTTTCCGGCGGCACGGGCACGCGGGCTTTCATGATTGGCGTGGCGCAGTTTGTGCCCAACGATTCCGCCCGTTACAACCTGCGTGTGCGACAACTGCTAACCACCACGCTCGGCGCGGAGTCCGCCATGTTGCGCGAGTTTGCGCAGTGGCTGCAGCCGCAGACGGTGCTGTGCTCGTACAACGGCAAATCCTACGATGCACCGCTGCTCAAAACGCGATTCCGCCTTGGGCGCCTGGGCAATCCGCTGCAGGACTTACGCCATGTAGATTTGCTCTACCCCACTCGCCGTCAATATAAGGGCGTGTACGAGAACTGTCGCCTCGGCACGATCGAGCGCGAGGTCCTGCGCGTAGTCCGCGAGGATGATCTCCCCGGCAGCGAGGCACCCGCCGCCTGGCTGAGCTACCTGCACGGCGGCAGCGCCGCCAACTTGCGCCGCGTGGGCGAGCACAATCACCAGGACGTGGTGTCGTTATCGCGCCTGCTGCTGCACCTGAGTGCCCTTAGCAGCACCATGCATGGTCAAGCGCTGACAGATGGTTTAGCGTAAAGGGATCTACACCTCCGGATCTTGTTCATGGCCTCGCTTAAACATCTTCTCGCCCTGGCATTGCTCGCACCGAGCGCTGCGTTTGCTCAGTCCGCCACCCTGCGCCCCGAGGTCGAGGCCGCCGTCAAGTCCGTCCACAATGAGGTCGTGAACTGGCGCCGCGACTTCCACGCGCACCCTGAACTGTCCAATCGCGAAGAGCGCACTGCAAAGGTGGTCGCCGCGGAACTGACCAAGCTTGGGCTCAAGCCGCGCACCGGCATCGCGCATCACGGCGTGGTGGCCATTATCGAAGGCGGTCGCCCCGGGCCGCGGATCGCGCTTCGCGCGGACATGGATGCTCTGCCGGTCACCGAAAACAATGACTTGCCGTTTGCCTCCAAGGTCACGACCACGTTCAACGGTCAGTCCACCGGCGTGATGCATGCCTGCGGCCACGATGCCCACACCGCCATCTTGCTCGGTGTGGCCAAGTCGCTGGCGGCTATGCGCAAGGATCTGCCCGGTCAGATCATGCTGATTTTCCAACCCTCCGAAGAAGGCGCCCCCGCCGGCGAGGAAGGCGGTGCCTCACTGATGATCAAGGAAGGCCTGTTCAAGGACTTCAAGCCGGAGGCGGTATTCGGGCTGCACGTTTTTGCCAATGTTCCGGCCGGAACGATCGCTGTCCGCAGCGGGCCGGAAATGGCGGCCAGCGACTTCTTCGACATCGAAGTGACCGGACGTCAGACCCATGGCGCTCGTCCGTGGGGCGGCGTGGATCCCATTGTGGCCGGCGCTGCCATCGTGACCAATCTGCAGACCATTGTCAGCCGTCGCACCGACATCGCCAAACTGCCGGCGGTGTTGACCATCGGCGCGTTCAACGGCGGCATCCGCAACAACATCATTCCCGACAAGGTCAAAATGCTCGGCACGCTGCGCACCTTTGATCCGGCGATGCGCCGTCAGATCATCAAGGATATGAACGATGTCGTGACCCACAGCGCCCAAGCCATCGGTGCCACCGCCAAGCTCAACATCCCGGCGGAGCCGCAAACGCCCGCAACGGTCAACAACCCCGACCTGACCGCTAAGATGCTGCCCAGCCTGCGTGCAGCGGTCGGTGCTGCCAACGTGACCGAGCCGCCGTTGCAGATGGGTGCCGAAGATTTCGGCGTCTATGCGCTGCAGGTTCCGTCATTGTTCTTCTTTGTCGGCGCCACCGACCCGACCGTTGATGTCGTCAACGCGCCATCGAACCACTCGCCGTTTTTCATGCTCGACGAGCGCTCACTCGACGTCGGCGTGCGATCGATGCTGCAGGTCTCGCTGGATTATTTGAACCAGAAATAATCAGGACGCCGCGTTGTCGCGGGTTTAGTACTCGATCAGTTACGCCATCAGGGCCCACACACGTTGTGGGCCTTGTCTTATCCGGCCTAGCTGCTTTGAGGTAAGGAATACTCAAACTCGTAGAAGTGCTGGCCTTCCACGATATTGATCTTGAGGTCGCCGGAGATTCCGCTCAGCTCTTCCGTGCCGGAGTCCGGCACCACCGTGATGGACAGTTGCTGCGCGCCTTGAGCCATGGTGCCCGTGTGCTGAAAAACAAAGGCGCCACTGCGTCCATTCAATGTGCCGGTCACACGTTCAATCGCAACGTATCCTGCAGAGCCTTTAACCGGCGTCAGCGCAGTCAGCATTTCACCGTGGCTGGTGGCAACAAGGTCGCCCTCAAACTTCTTTTGAAGCGACAGCCGCCCCAAGCTCACTCCGCCGCTGTTTTCCGGTTCGGACTGAGGCTTCATTTCAACGGTGAAAGTGCCTTTGGCGACAGCTGACATGGGGTTTGTTCCAACATTCATGACACCTCCAAGTGACGCCTAACGCCTGAATTAAGCCGCGCCGCGAAGCGGCGTCGGCTTGAATGAATTGTTAGATGCCAACCCGGTCAATGTGCGCTGACCTTGGATAGCAGGTTTAGAACGGCGACGCCACTGACGATAAGTCCCATGCCAATGAACGCCCAGAAGTCTAGTTTTTGGCCATGGAAAATCCAAGCAATAGCTGCCACAAGCACGATGCCAAGCCCAGCCCATACAGCGTAAGCAATACCGACCGGAATGGACTTGAGCGCGAGAGACAAGAAATAGAACGCAAGCCCGTAGCCAGCCACAACTACAACGGAAGGAACTAACCTAGTGAATCCATGGCTAGACTTCAGTGCGGAAGTTGCGATGACCTCGCCAAAGATTGCAACAGCCAGAAATATCCAGTTCTTCACGCGCAATCTCCTCTACGGTATGAAGGAGAAATAGTAGTGGCTATGAGTTGCCAAAAACAGTCTTGCGGCTATCGATTTTCTGTGAGCATACGCAACGCCAAATCTGGCATCTAACGCCTGAATTAAGCCGCGCCGCGAAGCGGCGTCGGCTTGAATGAATTGTTAGATGCCAACCCGGTCAATGTGCGCTGACCTTGGATAGCAGGTTTAGAACGGCGACGCCACTGACGATAAGTCCCATGCCAATGAACGCCCAGAAGTCTAGTTTCTGGCCATGGAAGATCCAAGCGATAGCTGCCACAAGTACGATGCCGAGGCCAGCCCAAACAGCATAAGCAATGCCGACCGGGATGGACTTGATTGCGAGAGAGAGGAAATAGAACGCAAGCCCGTAGCCAGCCACAACTACAACAGAAGGAACTAACTTGGTGAATCCATGGCTGGACTTCAGTGCGGAAGTTGCGACGACCTCACCAAATATTGCAATAGCCAGAAAGAGCCAGTTCTTCACGTGCAATCTCCTCTACGGTATGAAGGATAAATAGTGGTGGCTATGAGTTGCCAAAAACAGTCTTGCGGCTGTCGATTTTCTGTGAGCATACGCAACGCCAAATCTGGCATCTAACGCGTGAATTAAGCCGCGCCGCGAAGCGGCGTCGGCTTGAATGAATTGTTAGGCGGAGCCACCGGAGAACCGCCTGTGGATGATTACTCGGTCTTGCCGATCAGATGCGAATGCGCTACAGCCTTGATCTTTTGCCCATTGTTCCGATGCTCTCAGAAACTGACTGACCAGACCGCTTGAGCGATGCAATACATCAACGTACAACCCCTCGATGTATCCGGTCTTGACGCCATTCAGACCATCTATGTCTTCACGGATGGAAAGCTCAACGTGCCCTACCGCACGTCCTTCGAGGTCGCGTGCGATCAGTACTTCAACCGGTTCCTCTAGCTCGCCAGTAAAGAATCTCGCAATTTCTATCGCATGGTCATCAGCTTCCCAAAGCAGATCTCGAAGGCGCAGCCAATCGTGTGATTCTTCGGGACGGATTGGATTTAAAGAGTACTTCATAGCCGCTTAACTACATTTAGGTTTCAAATGCGGGGAAATAACAGTGAGGCCACCCGTGATCGCCATAATTACCCCCGCACAAGTATTTGAAAACATTGAATTTACCGACTGCATTGATTCTCACAATCAGCACCAGATATTTATTCCCGATGTTATCAGGAATCTTTGGAGATTAAGCGGGTTTTCCGAGAAGACAAATACCGGTTAACCGACCCTTTCTTCCGTCATTTGCTGATATTTTCCGACGCCGCGCTTAGGGACCATGTGTTATTTAACGCAATTCTTACGAGCTCGTCATGCCAACGCTTATGGAGGTCACGAGGTCCCGACTTAGGGCAGAACACTACAGCCGGAGAGCGACGGTACAAAGATCCATGGTCTAACCCAAACGTTGTGCGAGGGCCCTTGCCCGGCTTTCGCATCTTATTGACGCATGAACCTATTTAGGCACACTTTGCCTATACAGCCGATATTGGTAGTCCGCTTCTACCGCGCTGCCGCGGGCATGACGTTACCCCACATTTGAGTAGCACAGCGATTTAGAGTTCAATCCCAATTAGT
>CAKZGB010000019.1 GCA_936911875.1 uncultured Lysobacteraceae bacterium | reverse complement strand
GATACATTCTCAGTTGGACTCTAGAACAAGCGCTACTCAGATTGGGGTAACGTCACACCCGCTTGTGGTTCCATGGAAACCCCTTCACATTGCGCAGATGCAGGTAACAAAGCTTGAAGCCCCATGTTCGATACGCGGTGGTTAGTCGCTCCAGCCAATCCGCAATCAAGACGTTCTCGTCGCTTTGCTTTGCGATGTAGCGGTAGCAGGTCTCGCTGATTCCAAATGCCGAGCAGGCACTTGATACGGACATGCGGCGCTCGGTGACTGCCCATTTGGCCATCTCACGGCGTTGAGATGGCCTTACCATTTTTTTGCGAGCGCTTCCTTCAGCACATCGGCGCTCATCTGGGCCTCGGCATACATCTTCTTGAGCCGGCGATTTTCATCTTCGAGCTCCTTCAGACGCCCCATCATGGACGCGTCCATACCTCCGAACTTACTACGCCACTTGTAGAACATGGCCGAGCTGAAGCCGTGTTGGCGGCAGAGCTCGGGAACCGGCACGCCGGACTCGTTTTGCTTGAGAAAGCCAAGGATCTGGCTGTCGGTGAATCGCGATTTTTTCATGGGAATCTCCTAACGTAAGGGTATTAGAAAATTCCACTTCTGGCGTCACTGGTTTTTAGGGGGCATTACCCCAGCATCTCCAAAGGGGAGACACATTTCAAGACTGTCTGCGGCCATTTTCAGCTTAAGGTGCAAGTCCAGTAGGACCTGATATGACAACCGATCAGCTGATTCGCACTCGGTACAAGAGCGGTCTATTCTGAATTGCCGAAGCGCTGAACCAATTCGCGTGCCAGAGGGCGCCATTACGGCTCACCTCGTCAGCGAAGGCCGTAGATTACCGGCCTGAATATCCACACCCCACGCATGATCGGGCTTCTTGACTGGAGCTGATAGCAGTGGGTACTATACCTACCAATAGCCGGGACTTAATACGGTTACTTGAACTGGATGGCTGGCGAGGCGTGAGCGTCAATGGCTCACACGTAAAGTTCAAACACCCTGGCCGAGCGGGGCATGTGATCGTTCCTCATCCCCGCAAGGATTTGCCCCTAGGCACAGTTCGGGCGATTGGTCGGCAGGCCGGCCTGATTTGGAGACCTTGATATGAAATTTGTAGCGGCTTTGGATAGTGACGACGGCCAGACCTTTGGGGTCACGGTTCCGGGCTTGCCGGGGTGCTTCAGTGCGGGGGATTCCATCGAAGACGCCATTGAGAACGCCAAGACGGCAATTGACCTCTCGGTAGAGGATCTGGTTAATGAGCAGGGATCGCTGCCGACTCAACTGAGCATCGGCGAGTATCGTGTCGATCCTGACTATTCCGACGTCACGTTGTGGACCGTCATTGATGTCAATGTCGAGCGGCTGTTGGGGCCCTCGAAAAAGATCAATATCACCTTGCCGGTCAAAGCGTTGGAAGAGATCGATGCCTACGCGTCCGCACGGGGTAAGACGCGCTCGGGCTTTTTGCTGGAGTCGGCGCGCCGGGCCATGGCGCAGAATCTCTAGCGCCCCGAAAACGTAGGAATGGTTTACGCCCAGCCTAAGTTGGCAACGATCTTGTAGAGCACGTAGGCCACACCTGCCGCTGCAGGGATGGTCAAAATCCATGCCCAGATGATGCGCTCAATCACCGTGATCTTGAGTGCGCGCGGGTTCTTGCCGAAGCCCACGCCCATGATGGCGGTGGAGATGCTATGGGTGGTGGAGACCGGCATGCCGAAATGTGCGGCGGTGACCAGGATGGTGGCCGAAGCGGTTTCTGCGGCGAAGCCGTCGATGGGCTGCAGCTTGACCATCTTGTGGCCCAAGGTCTTGATGATGCGCCAGCCGCCGGTGGCGGTGCCTGCGGCCATGACGAGGGCGCAAGTGGTGATGATCCACGCGTCGATGTGTTCGCCGCTGGTGCTGCTCGGATGCAGGAACGAGAGCCATGCGGGCAGGTCGTTCAAGGTGCCGGCGGATTGGGCGCCGAACAGGGCCAGTGCAATGATGCCCATGGTTTTTTGTGCGTCATTGCTGCCATGCGCGAAACCCATGTAGGCGGCGGAGGCCAGCTGCGCCTTCCCGAAGATGGCGTTGACCCAGCGGGGGCGGGCCAGGCGACTGATGGGGCCACCCAGTTTGCTAAGGCCTGCAATGAGCGCGTACAGCAATCCGAGAATCAGGATGCCGAGCAGGAATCCGGCAATGGGTGATGAGACCATCGGGACGACTACTTTCCAGAGAAGGCCCTTGTTGTGGGTCCAGCCTTCGCCACTGGATTGTGCCCAAATTAGGGCGTGCCAATTGAAGTTAGAGGCCGACAGAGCGGCGCCACACAGACCGCCGATCAGTGCGTGCGATGAGGAAGAGGGCAGACCCAACCACCAGGTGATCAGGTTCCAGGTGATGCCGCCCATCAGCGCGCAGAGGATGACTTGCGAGGTGACTTGAACGACTTCGGTGTCGATCAGGCCGGACGAAATTGTTTTGGCCACTGCCGTGCCGAAGAAGGCGCCGAACAGGTTCATCGTGGCTGCGAGCATCACCGCCTTGCCCGGGCTCAGCACCTTGGTGGCAACAACGGTTGCGATCGAGTTGGCGGTATCGTGAAAGCCGTTGATGAACTCGAACGCCAGCGCGGCGAAGATCACCAGCAACAGGAGGGTCAACATGGATGTGACCTCAGGAGTTCTTTAGGACGATTTGATACGCAACAACGCCGGCCTCGCGGCAGCGGTCGATGGCCTTTTCCAGAATCTCGAAGAACCCGTTGAGCAGGAACATATCGGCGGCGTCGAGCTTGCCGGAATAGAGTTCGCGATGCATTTCCAGCAGAAGGCGATCGGCCTCGGCCTCGAGCACGCGCAGACGCTCGTTCAACTTGCTCATCTCTTCGATGCGCATGGAACGCAGCTCTTTCACCATCTCTACTACGACACCGGCCGCTTGCTCGAGCATCACGCCACGCGGTGCAAAGTCGATATCGGTCAGATGATGACGGGCAAGGTCGTAGCGGTCTGCGAAGCGTTCGACTTGCTTGGGGATTTTGTACAGCGCCGAGCCCAGCGACTCAATGTCTTCGCGCTCGATCGGAGTGATAAAGCTATCGACCAAGGCGTGATTGATTTTGTCGGACGCGATGCGCTCGCGTTGACGCGCCAGTTTGAAGGCGTCCAGTGCCGGCACTGCGCTCGGATCCTTCAGCAAGGCGACCAGGGCCTTGGTGCTTTCGTGCGCGGCATCCGCTGCTTCATCCAACAAATCAAAGAATTGTTTGCCGGAACCGAAAATCGTCTGCAGGGAAAACATGAGCGCGCCCGTTGAGCTGGAATGTGACGATTATATGACAGGACCGAACGGGAACGGGGGAGGCGCCGAAGGGGCGACTTTCTCGCAGGCGTCAGGCGCCGCGTAGTCCGAAACTCTGAGACGCAGTACACCTGAACCCTCCCTTTCGTATCGCCCGTTCGCCTGGCGAGATGCTCCGGAGAATCACCGATAATTGGGGGCTATGGTTAGGGATTCGATGTGCCGTATGACATTGCGGTTTCAAATCAGCAGTCCGATGCGGATGACGCCGGGCGTTTTTTGCGCATGAGTGCGATGCGTACGGCTAGTGCTGCCATCGTCGCGGCCGCGCTCCTGTTCGGCGGATCTGATGTGGCTGCCAATCCGCCGCGTCCAACGCCGGCAACTCCGGTGGACTTGGGTTCCGCCGCGCCCCCGCTGACCGGTCTGATCGGCCGGGTGGAGAACTTCGGTGAGCGGAACGCGGTCCGGATGGTCTCGAAACTTGCCGGGGGTGGTGGGATTCGCTACGTGCAGTTGGGTGATTCGCATACGGCGGCCGACTTCATGACCGATGCAATCCGCACTCGGATGTTTGCCGATTCGGGCAGGGGCGGGCTTGGCTGGGCTACGCCGGTCAATGTGCCGGGACAGCGCATCGCTCGCGTCACGGTTACCGGCACCGATTTTCGGCTAGTCAACAGTCGGGACGCAGGTTCGGACGACTATCCGCTGGGCGGAATGTACGCAACCGCATCAACCCCTGGTGCCGCCATCACCGTTGCGGCATGGACAGGTAGTCCTGTACAGACCGTAGACGTTCTGCTCAGGCAGCCGCCCGGTGATCGGCCGGTGGTGATTGAAGGTGCCGACGGAACTAAGCAGCAGTTGAGCAAAAGCATTCGCGACGGCGCTTGGCATACAGTGCGATTCAGGGCGCAACTGCCTTTCACTTTGCGCAGTAGGGGTGCCCGCACCGATGTCGGTGGCTGGTGGCTCAGCAGCAAGAACGGTGCGCATGTATCGGCCCTCGGCATCAACGGTTCCACCTTGTCTCAGTGGAGCCGATGGCGCGCCGGTTGGATGGAAGACCTGTCTGCAGCTCAGCCCGATGTCATTGCTCTGGCTTACGGAACCAACGAAGCATTTTCGGCCACGTTCGACGGTGATGCCTTCCGACAGGAACTGACGCACGCTGTCGAAGGCTTGCGCACTCGCTTTCCGAACACCGCGATCCTGATTGTGGGAGCGCCGGAAACGCTGAAATCAAAAGCGGGCGATTGCGGTATTCGGCCCGAGCCGCTGGATGCGATCCAGACAATTCAGCGTGAAGTGGCGTCCGCGCAACGCACGTTGTACTGGGACTGGCAGAGAGCCATGGGCGGTCGGTGTGCGATGACGCAGTGGATTCGAAACGGTCTGGGGAACCCGGATGGCGTGCACTTCACCGCTGAAGGGTATCAGCGCCTTGGTGAGGATCTATATCAGGGTCTAACACGGCCGGTGGCCAGCTCCGCTCACTGACCGGCTCCGCGCGCAGGCGATCATCACCCGCCGTTTCCTTGCTCGTATTCCGCTTGGGCTGACAGGCTCGCCAGTTGCTCCTCGAGCGCCACCATGTTCTTTTCGATCATCTGATCCCATTTTTCAGGGTGTTTTCGAGTTTTAGAGCGCGAGCGTTGGATCAGTTCGATGGCGCCACTGACGATCGGATCGGTGATCGGGGCAGGCGGAATAAGCAGATCATCGGTCACGGCCTGGAACAACGCATCTACGCGCGCGGCCTGGTCGAGGTCCGTAATGCCTTCGATCAGTCTTGGATCAATGCCAAATTGCGCAACGATCGTCGAACGCAGGCTGCGGTTTGCAGGCCATGCGAAGTTGCTGCCGGCATCCAATGTCACTGGAGCATCCTAAAATCTAAGACGTGATTTAGAGACGCAAAACTAGCATACCGTCGCTTTAAGGGTGTCGAACCGCTTGTTTATGGGCACTTGATGCGGGGTGCGCCGGTCGAGGTGCCATCGACCGTCATGCCGAGCTTGTTGCCGTTGACTAGCTCGAACTCGGGCTTGCCTTCCCACTGCTCGCCTTCGCCTTCAAATTTTCCGAAGGCCTGAATGTGCGTCGGCGAGATCACTTTGACGTTGGTGATGTCGGCATGCGATTCGAGGAACTGCAGTTCGTTGGCGCTGATGGTTAGGCGGGATTCCATGCCCGGTGCGCAGTCCTTGAGAGTAGAGGCCCACGTCCCTTGAAATGCCGTCGGGATGGATTTCAGTTCGGTGGGCGTTGTCGTGTCGGCGATATCCGCCGCCGGCGCGGGTGCCGGTGTGTCTGTTGCCTCAGGCGCGGGTGTTGGGGCGGCCTGCTCGGGTTCGTTCGCCGCGGGTTGCGACGGTTCGGCCGAGCAGGCCATCAGGCCAAGACTTAGAACAAACGGCAATGCAAGTTTCATTTCATCAACTCCGATGCTTTTTAACAGCATAGGCATTTGACGTAATGAGCCGATAAAGAGTCGGTTATTTCAATGTAATTTACCCGCCGATGCGCAGGCGCAGCCACCACGTGCGGCCGGGTTCGTTGATGCGAACCGGGTCAGCAGGGAATCCGAAGTCGGCGCTACCCGCCAGATTCAGATGCTCCGAGTAGCTTCGGTCGAACAGGTTGTCGATGCCGGCACTGAGTTGCACTCGATCGGTCAGGCGATGCGTGGTGTTGATCGCCACTGTTCCGAATCCGTTGCTGGGGCCGAGATCGCGGCCGACGATGTTGCCTTCGTTTAGGGCGATGCGATGTTGTGCAGCGACGCCGCGCAGTTGCAGTCCCAGCGTGGTGCGTGCGTTGGGCGTCCAGTCTAGGCCGAAGCGTGCATCAAGCGGAGGCATCTGCGGCAGCGGGGTGTTGTCGGTGCGGTTATGACCGTAAGCGGTGGCGAGACTGCCGGTAAGTCGCACTGTAGCGTGGACCTGTTGGCGGAACCCTAGCTCCGCACCGGCAATGCGCGTGTTGACATTACGCGTGCGCGTCGTGGTGCCCATCATGCCGCCCTGCAGGTAATCGGTCAGGATGTAGTCGTGTTGCGTGCCTGCATAGGCGCTGATCCATTGCTGACCGTTGCGCGTGCGACGTTGTGCGCCGATATCGAGTTGCGTGGTGCGCTCGGGTTGCACACCAGCAAATGCATTCTTGCTGCCAGCAGGTCCCATCGCGGGCGAGATCAGTTCCCAGTAGTCGGGCATGCGTGCGGTGTGACCGATGCCGGCATACGTTGTGGTGGTGGCGCTGAGCTTGTGCTCAAGTCGCAAAAATCCTGCAGGAAGTGTTTCGCGTCGCGTCACGTTCGCAGTCGGGTTGGGCATCGGCATCATGCTGCCGGTGGTGAGGCGGCGATCCGTGACTTGTGCACGATCGACACGTGCACCGGCGATCCATCGGTTCTTGTCTTGGGTTCGACTCCACTCGGCGAACACGCCGGTGTTGGCGAACTGCGCATCTTGCTCATAGGGCAAGCTGCGCACATCCATCGAGCCCATGGAATTGCGCTGATCGTGATCCATGCGCGAGGCATCGGCGCCGATTTGCAATTCACTGTGTTGCCATTGCCAGGTGGTGAGCAGTCGCGCACTGTTGCTGATGCTGCGCACGTTCGATGTCATTGGCATCGGCATGCTGCTGTTGGGATTCGGTGTACGCAGCGTGTGGTTGTCCATGATGTGATCCGCACCGTTGCGCGCCCACTCGAATTCAATCGTTTTCAATGCGCCGTCAGTAAATGCATGGCGTGCACGCAAGCCATGTGACTCGCGACGGAATTGCGTTCCGTCCATGCCGCGACCGGCGTAGCGTGCCAGGCCATCGCCGGTGCCGGCTTGCAGTTCGATCTGCGTCTGCTCGCTTGGCGTCCACCCCAATGCGACATCCGCTCCGTATTTGTCCCATCGCGAAGGCACGATCGCACCGTCACCATCGCGGTAATCATCAGAACGCGATTGCTGGGCGTCGGCGCGCACGTAGAACTTGCGATTGCCCAGTAGCGCGTGGGCGGCGACATCGTGACGGTCGTTGGAACCGACCAGTGCCGATAGATTTGCGGTGGTCGTGTTGCCTTCGAGCGGGCGCAACTCACGACGAAAAATCACGGTGCCGGCCGAGCCACCGGGACCCCAAATCACAGACTGCGGTCCCTTGATCACGCGCAAGGTGTCGAACGATTCGGGAGTGATGTACGACAGGGCGTTGTCCATGCGCGCAGGGCAGGCGCCGCTCATGTGGGCGTCATTGGTGATCAGGTTGAGGCGCGATCCGAACTGGCCGCGCAACACCGGGTCGCTGTTGGTGCCCCCATTGCGAAGGCGGTTCACGCCCGGCACGGTCTGCAGAAAGTCAGCCGCGTCGGTGCCACTAAACGCATCGGCAGTGCTCGGATCGGTCTCCCAGGTCAGTGAGCTTCGCGGCATTTGGCCGGTGACGGTGACGGTGCCGAGTTCGGTCACGTCGTGATCCGCAGCGAAGGCAGTTGCGGTAGCGGTGAGTGTGAGGGCGAGCGCGCAGGCGCTTGCGAGGTGCGAGTGACGCACCGTTGGAATGAGTTGCATGTTGGGATCCTAAAAATTGGGTGACAACGCACGTGCGCCGGCCTATGTGTCGGCCGGCATCAGTGGCGTGCGTGTTGGGGCTGGGGGCTTAGACCCGGCCCGGAGGATCCCGCAGTAAGTAACGTTCAAAGCGCGGTGCCAGCGGCAACACTGCCGTCGGCGTAGGTGCGGTGACGGGGCGCAATGCACAGGCCAGCACCGCAAACGGCGAGGGCGCTGGCGGCACCAGTTGGGCGGCCAGCAGACAGTGATCGCAATGGGGCAGGCCCATGTCGTGCGCGGGTTCGCTCTTGCTGTTGGTATCCGCGCTGTGCGTGCTGATAAACCGCTCACCCTGTCGCAAAGTCAGCGTTTGCGTCGATGCGCGGTCCTGACTCGTACAGTAGGCGCTTTCGACGCTGTGATCGTCGTGCGAAAGAGTGTTCGGCGACTGCGCGGCCATCGCCATGCTGATACCGGGTGCCAGGCACAGAATCAGGGTCGCCAAAAGCGCCAACACCGCCAGCGGGCGGTGCATGACGTGACGGCGATCGGTGGCGTGAAAGCTTTTCATCAGCGGGACACAGCATACACCCAACGCAAGATGCAGTGGCAGCCCCGGCGGTCGAACTTAGTCGTCCTGCTCTTCTTCCGGCTTAATGCACTGAATGACCGGGTTCTTTTTTTGCGCCTTCAGGCAATCCTCGTACTCATCGTTCGGGATCACGGCGCGCACGGCGGCAGCGGTGCCCTTAACGGCCAGCTTGCCGGTGCCATAGGCGACCTTGACCGGCAAGGTCACAACCGAGGTCAGACAGCCGGTCAGGTTCACTGCAATCGCAGCGGCGAGAGTGATTTGAAGAAAAATGCGCATGGCTAGATTCTATGCCATGCGCATTAGGGTTTAACGACAAGTGCTGATTTTGGCGGCAATTGTGTGATCAGTGACCCCACGGTGTGGGCGGCAGTTCAGCTAGCGGTTGGGTCAGATCAAAGGCGACGCGGAACAGACGACCGTTCGGACGCGCCATCTCGTAAACAAACGTGTTGTCATCAATTTCCATTGCCCACGTGTTGTTGACTGAGCCGCTCAGACCGTTCTGCTTAAAGTTTGCGATGGATTCGGCATCGACCGGAAATTCCTGCCGATTTGCGCTGCCCGCAGTTGCCGTCTCACCGCCATACATGGTGACGGCATCGGGCGAGCCGTCCTGGTGCCGATGATCGTGCTTGAGTCGCAGTCCGGTTGCGGTGCGCGTTACAACCCAAGTGCGCGAGTGGTCATCGCCAACGTGGAACGGAATGTCCAGTCGTTGCGTGGGATTCTCGCAACCGCGCACGTGCATGATCAGCGCCTTGCCTTCAAACGGATCGGGCGTTGTCGACTTGGGCGTGTCGGCCACAATGCGGCCGGTATAGGCCTTGCCGCAATGCTGTGCAATCGACGCCATGAACTGATCATGTGCCGAGCCGCCTTGCAAGTGCGCACAGCCCGACAGTGCCATCGCCACAAAGGCGCTGATAAAAAGCGGATTCCTGATTTGTTTCATTACGGAATTACACCACATGCCATGCGAGCACCACCACCGCCAAGCGGTGCCGGCTGATCCGAATGATTGTCACCACCGACGTGAACCATCAGCGCCTTGCCACGCACATCCGCCAGCTTCAGGCGCGGAGCCACCACCGGTTGCGAGACGTTGCCAACACTGTCGGCAGTGATCGGCGGCAAGTCACCCAAATGCCCCGGGCCTTGCGGTGGTCCGTGCATGCCGGTGTTTTGCGGATCGAAGTGTCCGCCGGCCGCTCCCGCTGCAATGGTCTTGCCTTGTGCATCGGGTCCGGGCGCACAACTGCCGTTGGCATGCACGTGGAAGCCGTGACTGCCTTCGGGAATTTGGACCAATGCAGGCAACAGAACGAGGCCGGCGATGCTGTCATTGAGGGTAACCATGCCGGCAGCATGCGAAGTGCCATCGGCAGCGACCATGTTCATCGGCACGACGACACGCTCGGAGGAAATGATGTCAGTTGTTGCGCAACCGCTGATCAGGGTTGCTGCGGCTGCGGCCGCAAGTATCGCTCTCATGTCCGGAACTCCTGTTGAGATAGGGGTCCCTTCACATTAAACCCGGGCCGGTAAGGAACCGTGAAACCCGGGCAATGTGCGGAGCTTGTGTTGGGGTTTAAAAGAACCCGTGACTGCGAGCCCACAGCAGGGCAGCGCCCGCAAACGTGAGAAGCGCAGCCCAGCCGCCAAAAATGTAGCGGAAGAACCGATTGCGCGGAATAAAACCTAGACCGCGGATAAAACCTGCCGACATCGACCAGAACACCAATGTAGCAATGCCGTGATCGGCCTCGCCCTTAGCATCTGCAAACACAGTCGGAACGAACGAACCCAACACCATACAGGTCAGGCCCAACAGCAGGCAGGGCCAATGAAGCCCTGCCGGCTGATACGGCGTCCGGTTCGCTTCGGCGGGAGTGCCACCTTGCTCAAGTTCGGACATTGAACTTACTCAACGTCCGGGTTGTCACGGAACTGACGGCTTTCCATCCAGATGGCATTGAGAATGCCCAACAGGACAGCGAAGCCCAAGCCTAGAACCCATGCGAAGTACCACATGATGTTTCTCCAAAGTTTATTGATAGTTTTTAGTAATTGGGATGTTGCAGGAGGGTAAATGGAAAATGGGAGTTGGAAAATGGTAGAAGCAGATTGGAAACTGGAAAATGGGAGTTGGAAATTGGTAAGAGCAACAGCAAAAGCAAGAGTGGCGGCGGGTTGGTTTCTGGGCCTGTGACTCTTACAGGTCGCCGCCACCACTCACCATTTACCATTTCCCACTCACCATTTACCAATTCCCAATATCCATTTACTAGTACAAATACTTGTCCTTTGCTTCGATCTGCGCCTCGGTGATCTTGCCGCGCATCATGCGATACGCCCACGAGGTGTAGGCCAACACGATCGGCACAAACACGATCACACCGGCCAGCATGACGCCAAGCGTCAGGTGCGAGCTGCTGGCGTCCCATGCAGTCAGGCTCGATGCGGGGTGATTGTACGAAGGCATCATGAAGGGGAACATGGCTGCGGCCGGCGTCACGATGGTGCCGACGATCGCCAGCGACGATGCCACGAACGAGGACAGCGTCTTGCCCTTGCTCACCAGCCAGGCTGCCAGCAATGCACCGCCCACGGCGAGCAGCGGGAAGATCCACAGCCACGGCATGTTGCGGTAGTTGAGCCACCAGGCATCTGCTGAGCGTTCGACAGTTTTCAGCAACGGGTTGGCCACACCGTTCGGATCGGATCCGGCGGTGATGACAAAGCCTTCGATACCGCCGAACTTGAGCCATGCGCCGGCCATGACGAACAGCACCACAAAGACTAGCGCGGCCAGACGTGCATAACGGATGGAGCGAGCCTGCACATCGCCCACTGAGCGGTGTGCCAGGTAGGTGCCGCCTTGCATGGTCACCATCGCGCTGGCAACGAGACCGCACAGCAGACCGAACGGGTTGAGCAGATGGAAGAAGCTGTCCTGGAAGTGCAGGATCATGTCGCGGTCGAACTGGAATGCGACACCTTGCAGCAGATTGCCGAAGGCCACGCCGAAGATCACCGGCGGCACAAAGCCACCCACGAACAGGGCCCAGTCCCAGAAGCTGCGCCAGCGCGGATCCTTGACCTTGCTGCGGTATTCAAAACCGACGGGTCGGAAGAACAGCGCGAACAGCACCAGCAGCATGGCCCAGTAGAAGCCGGAGAAGGCAGCTGCGTAGATCAGCGGCCAGGCGGCAAACAGCGCGCCGCCACCGGTGATAAACCACACCTGATTGCCGTCCCAGTGCGGGGCGACCGAGTTGATGGCCACCCGACGCTCGTTGTCGTTCTTGCCGACAAACGGAAGCAGGGTGCCGACGCCCATGTCGTGACCGTCCATGATGGCAAAACCGATCAGCAGCACGCCGACCAGCACCCACCAGAGAAACTTGAGAGTTGCGTAATCCATTTCGTGCTCCTTAGTTGACGGCCTTGCCGGCAGCATCGTCTTGCGCGTAGCGGCCGGTGCCCAGGGCGCCGGGGCCTTGCTTGATGTACTTGAGCATCAGGTACATTTCAACGATCAGCAGGAAGGTGTAGAAGATCACGAAGCCCGCCAGCGAGCCCCACACATTGCTGACTGCAATGTTCGAGGCCGACAGGTGCGTGGGCAGAATGCCGTAGATGGTCCACGGTTGGCGACCGTACTCGGCCAGGAACCAGCCGACGTGAATCGCGATCCACGGGAACGGCAAGCTATACAGAGCCCAACGCAGCAGCCACGGACGGTTTTCAAACGTGCCGCGCAGCGTGTGATAGAAGGCGGCCACGAACAGGGCAAGCATCAGAATGCCCAAGCCGACCATGATGCGGAACGACCAGAACAGCGGTGTGACCTTGGGGATCGAATCGTCGACGGCCTTTTCGATCATTTCCGGCGTGGCGTTGGCCACATCGTTGGTGTGACGCTTCAGCAGCAGGCCAAAGCCAAGGTCATCGATCTTGGACTCCAGCGTGGCGCGGGCCGCGGCGTCGTTCGGGTTGCCGTTGCGCAAAGTTTCCAGTGCGACCACGGCAGGAATGCCGTTCTGGATGCGTTCGCGATTCTTGGCTTCGATCTCGTGCAGGCCCGGAATCGTTTCATCGACCGAGCGTGTACCAATCAGGCCCAGAACATAGGGGATTTCAATTTCCCAGTTGTTCTTCTTTTCTTTTTCGTTGATGTCGGCAATGAGTGTCAGGCCGGCGGGAGCAGGCTTGGTTTCCCACATGCCTTCCATTGCGGCGAGCTTGGTTTGCTGCGCTTCACCGGTGGTGTAGCCGGATTCATCGCCCAGCACCAGCACACACAGGATCGAGGCCAGACCGAATGCCGCGGCAACCTGGAACGAGCGACGTGCGAACTCGACGTTCTTTTTACGCAGCAGGTACAGAGCCGAAATGGACAGCACGAACATCGCACCGGTCACATAACCGGCCGACACCATATGCACAAACTTAGCCTGCGCGATGGGGTTGAAGATGATCTCAGCAAAGCTGGTCATTTCCATGCGCATGGTTTGCCAGTTGAACTCGGAACCGACCGGGTTCTGCATCCAGCCGTTGGCGATCAGAATCCACAGCGCGGAAAGGTTCGTACCCAAGGCCAGCAAGGTGGTGGCCATAAGGTGCTGCACCTTACTCAGTCGATCCCAACCGAAGAAGAACAGACCGACGAAGGTCGACTCGAGGAAGAAGGCCATCAGGCCCTCAAGGGCCAGTGGAGCGCCGAAAATATCGCCCACGTAGTGTGAGTAATACGCCCAGTTGGTACCGAACTGGAATTCCATGGTGATGCCGGTGGTGACGCCCAGGGCAAAGTTAATGCCGAACAGCTTGCCCCAGAAACGGGTCATGTCTTTCCAGATCACGCGGCCGGTCATGACATACACCGACTCCATGATGACCATGAGCCAGCACAGGCCCAGTGTCAGCGGGACGAAAATAAAGTGATACATGATGGTGACAGCGAACTGCACCCTCGATAGCATCACCAGCTCTTCAGAGATCATGGTTGCTTGTCCTCAAGGTTGGGAATTGGAAGTGGGTTGAAGAATTCGCTGCGCGGCGCTTTGCGGATCGACGTGAACCTTGTGGTCACGGAAAAAAGCGAACCAGATAATAAACAGCAGAATGATCTTGAAAATACCGACCCAAACCAAATGACGTAGCAGCCGGTTTTCTATGGGCAGGTTCGGAACGTTGAATTTCATATCCATCGGACTCCGGCGCAGGCATTTATTTGCGCCTGCGTCTCTAATGAAATGATAACACCGCCTTCATTGATTCTTTGCGTTTCCTCCAAACGTTTTACAATTTACGAATGGAAACCAATCGCATTTTGCTCTACTACCTGTTCACTCCAATTGCCGATCCCGAGGCGGTACGCCTGTGGCAAAAAGCCTTGTGCGAATCGCTGGGTCTGCGCGGTCGTATTCTGATTTCGACGCAAGGTATCAATGGCACGGTCGGCGGTTCGATGGAGGCGGCTAAAAAGTATGTGCGGGCGATGCGTGAGTACGCGCCGTTCAAGCCGATGGAATTCAAATGGTCGCAAGGCGGCGCCGAAGATTTTCCGCGCATGTCGATCAAGGTGCGCAAAGAGATCGTGTCGTTTGGTGCGCCCGAAGAACTTGAAGTCGATGAGTCCGGTGTGATTGGAGGTGGCGTGCATCTGGCGCCGCGCGAACTGCACGAACTGATCGAGGCCAAAAAAGAAGCAGGCGAAGACGTGGTGTTCTTTGACGGCCGCAATGCCATGGAAGCGGCGATTGGTCGCATGAAAGGTGCCATCGTTCCGGATGTCGCGACCACGCATGATTTCCGCCGCGAGCTTGACTCGGGCAAGTACGATCACCTCAAAGACAAACCCATCGTCACGTATTGCACCGGCGGTATCCGTTGCGAAGTGCTGTCGGGCATGATGCGCCGTCGTGGCTTTAATGAGGTCTATCAGATGGATGGCGGGATCGTCCGTTACGGCGAGACCTTTGGCGACAAGGGCCTGTGGGAAGGTTCGCTGTACGTCTTTGATAAGCGCATGCATCTGGAGTTCTCTGACGATGCGGTGACGATCGGCGAGTGCTCCGAATGCGGTGCGCCCACCAATGACTATGTGGATTGCGGCAACGTGTCGTGTCGCTCGCTGCGGCTGGTGTGTCCATCGTGTGTGGCGCAAAACAAGCATCAGAGCTGCCCAAAGTGCGCCTGAGCGGCTAGCATGAGCTGATGAGCTCCGCTGCCGGCACCACGACTGATTTCGACACTGACGTACAGCGCGTACGGGCTGCGAGTGATCTGTTCGGTTCGGTAGTCGATCGCGAACCGGAATTTCTCGAGCGCCTGCGCACCGACGATGGCAGTGACTGGCCGGTGCCGGTGTTGCCTTCGGACGATATCAAGGCGTGGCCGCGATTGCTGCGTCAGTATCGTAAGCAGCAATCCGCGCGCATCATCTGGCGCGATGTGTTGGGCATGGATACCCTGCCCGACACCATGCAGCGCATCTCCGATCTGGCCGATGACTGTATGCAAGTTGCGTTGGCCGCCGTGCAGTCGGATTTCGAAACGCGCCACGGCGTGGTGCGGGATGCGCAAGGCGAGCGCATCGATCCCGTCATCTTCGGCCTGGGCAAACTCGGTGGCGGTGAACTGAACTTCTCGTCCGATGTCGATCTGGTCATCGGCTTTGAGGAACATGGCGAATCCGACGGTCCGCGACCGTTAGCCGCTGAAACCTATTTCACGCGTTTGTGTCAGCAGTGGATCAAGCTGCTCGATGAGGTCACGGTCGATGGCTTCTGTCATCGCGTCGATATGCGCTTGCGGCCGTACGGCAACAGCGGTCGTCTGGTGTGGTCGTTCGCCGCGATGGAACTGTATTTTCAGAGCGAAGGCCGTGACTGGGAACGCTACGCGTGGCAGAAAGCGCGTGTTGTCGCGGGGGATGCTGCAGCAGGTGCGCGCTTCTTGAATACCTTGCGGCCGTTCGTGTATCGCCGCTATCTCGATTACACCGCGCTTGATGGCGTGCGCGAGATGAAGGCCAGCATCCAGGCCGAGGTGGCGCGCAAGGATCGGCAAAGCGATATCAAGCGCGGGCCGGGCGGCATTCGCGAGATCGAATTTCTGGTGCAGGCGTTGCAGCTGATTCGTGGCGGACGTGACGCGAGTCTACGCACGCCTTCGTTATTAAAGGCTTTAGATGCTCTGGTTGCGGCGGGTGAACTGACGGCCGAGAACGCCGAGCAGTTGCGCGAGTTGTATCGTTTTCTGCGCGTTCTTGAAAATCGCATTCAGATGCTGCGCGATGAGCAGACGCATGATGTGCCCGCAGCCGCTGCAGATCGGGAGCGGGTTGCGGTCGGTTTGGGTTATCCGAACTGGGATGCACTGCAAGCCGATCTGGATGTGGTGCGCAGCGCAGTCCAGCAGGAATTCAATGCGCTATTAGCACCACGCAAGGCGCAGGCCATCACCGGCAGCTTGCAGGATTACTGGCGCGCTTTGCCGGACGAAGGCGATGGCGCCGTGCTGCAATCGCTGGGCTATGCCGATGCGCTCGCCGCCGATACGGCCTTGCGGGATTTGTTGCGTGGCCCGGGCGTAAGACAACTGTCGCCAACTGCACGTGCGCGTTTTGATCGCGTAATGCAGGTGATGGTCGAAGATGCCGGCCGCACCGATGCGCCCTTGGTTACGCTCAAGCGTCTGATCAGTCTGCTGCAGGCGATCTTGCGTCGCAGTGCCTACATCGCCTTGCTCGATGAGCAACCCGCCGCATTAAAGCGTCTGGTGCAGGTGGTTGGTGAGTCCGCACTGATGGCCGAGCGCGTGAGCTTGCATCCGTTGTTGCTTGATGAATTACTCGACACGCGCGCATCCGGCACGGGTGTGCAGTTGCAGGCGGTGGAGTTGGCGATTGATGAGATCGTGTTTGATGGCGATCCCGATCTGCCGTTGCGTCAGCTCAATGAGATCCGACAGACCGCAAGTTTCCGCACGGCCATGGCATTTCGCGATGGCCGTATCGATGCGCATACCGCCGCACAACAGTTGGCTGACTTGGCGCAACTGTGTCTGATGGCGGTGCTGCGATGGGTGCGCGCAGAAATGCGGGACGCCCACGGCGCACTGCCCGGCGCCGAGTTTGCCGCGATCGGTTACGGCAGTTTGGGTGCAAGAGAGTTGAACTTCGGTTCCGATCTCGATCTGGTCTTTCTCTACGATGCACCGGCGGATTCGGTCTCCGAAGGCCCGCGGCCGTTGGATGCCGCACGCTACTTCGCACGGTTGGCACAAAAGTTAGTGGCGTATCTCGCGGCGCAGACGGCGGCCGGTCGTCTCTTCGAAGTGGATATGCGTTTGCGACCCGACGGCGCGAAGGGTCTGCTGGTGTCGAGTTTTAATGCCTACGCGCAGTATCAGCGCGAGCGGGCATGGACGTGGGAGCATCAGGCGCTGGTGCGATCGCGACCGATGGCCGGTGACACCGAGTTGTGCAATCGCTTTGCGCAATTGCGTGCGGAGATATTAAGTCGTCCGCGCGATGTGCAGACTTTGCACTACAAGATCGCGCAGATGCGGGCGCGCATGCGCAAGGAGCTGGATCGCAGTAGTGACACGCTGTTGGACCTCAAGCAAGGTCGCGGTGCGCTGGTCGATCTCGAGTTCCATCTGCAGCAGCAGGTGTTGCAGCATGCGGCCGCCGAACCGCAGTGGCTAGACGACACCGGTACCTTGGAATTACTCCAACGCCTCGAAGGCGATACGGACACGTTGCGTTCGGCCTATCTGGCCTTGCTCGATCAGGGCATGCGTTGCGGTCTCGATCGCCGACCACGACTGGTGCTGCGCACGCCGGCACTGGAAGCCGGTGCGGCTGTAATTAGCGCGCGAACGCCGGAATTTGGCGCAGATCCGTCAGCAACGTCTCCAGACCGTTAAACGGCGCCACCGGCGCAAACGCAATGTCGGGTGCGGTGGGCGACCACCATTGCGCGCGACCGCGTGCCACCAGCTCAGCTGCAAAGCGCGAAGGCGCATCGTCGCCTGGCGTGCCGAGTAAGTAGAGCGGGGCGGTCGTGGCGGCGGCTTCGCTAAGCATCGAGACCGAGTCGGCGCTGCAGACAATTGCATCGGCCCAGGCCAGATAGCCCGCATACGGATTGGTGAAGTGCGCGACGGCGTGCTGCGCGTCGGCCTCGCCGGTCCACAGCAGGTGATCGCGCAGGACGGGCAGGGTGCGCAGTTTGGCAGCTACCTCGGCAGGGGTGCGGCGCGAGGTCGAGACCATCAGCGATCCCTGCGCGGCCAGCGATTGCACCGCCTGCAAAGCGAGCTCGGCATCGAACGGGCGCTTGTGGGTATCGCCGCCGAGCAGGACGGCAATGCGCGGCGCCGACAGCCCGCCCAAGGTCGTCGCAAACGTGTCGCGCGCCGCGGCCAACGCGCCAGGCGTCATGCCATGCAGGGCACCGTGGATGCGCACGACGTTGGCGCCATCGCGGCGGTCGTGATGGGGCAGGATCACCGCGTCCCAAGCCGACAGGTCGACACGCGGATCCAGGATCTGAATCACCCGCGAGCCGCGTGAACGCAGCAGGCGCGTGGCCAGCGCCGCCTGGCGGCCGCAGCCGATCACCAGTTGGGGCGCCGGTTCGCGACCATCGAGCACGTTACGGACCGGGCCGGCAAAGGCCTTCGTGCTGAATGGCAAGACGCGGGGTGCCGCCCAGCGCCAGGGAGCCGTGGGGTGGATAAGTCGGTCCGTGTAGGCGCGACCTAGGGCAGCAGCTAGGGCTTGCGCCTGGCGGTGGTTCCCGGCCCGGCCATCGCTCAGGACCCACGTGGCGCGGGCATCGGTGCTGGGGGCTAGGGGAGCTGATTGTTGCATTTTTGGGATGACTGTGTTCCAGCGGTCGTGTTTGCTGGCTATTTTGAGAATCATACAATGGTCGCATCCAATCTCATTCCACTAAGGAAAATCCGTCATGGCTGACGCGCTTCATGCTTCTGCACTAGAACAGCTGTTCACCCACGCCCGCACCCACAACGTGCTCGGCGGCGAAATCAGCGATGAAACCCTGCACAAACTGTACGACCTGACCAAGTTCGGTCCGACCGCGGTCAACGCCACGCCGGCCCGTTTTGTCTTCATCCGCTCGGCGGAGGCCAAAAAGCGCCTCGAACCGTTCCTGGACGCGGGCAATCTCGAAAAGACGATGGCCGCTCCGGTGACCGTGATCGTCGCCCACGACGAAGCCTTCTACGAAAAGCTGCCGTACCTGTTCCCGCACGTGGATGCGCGCCCCTGGTTCGAAGGCAACCAGTCCCTGATCGAAACCAGCGCGTTCCGTAACGGTTCGCTGCAAGGTGCCTACCTGATCATGGCCGCCCGCGCTCTGGGTCTGGATACGGGTCCGATGTCGGGCTTTGATAACGCCGGTGTCGATGGCGAATTCTTCGCCGGCACTGCCATCAAGTCGAATTTCCTGATCAACTTGGGCGAAGGCGATCCCGCCGCTCTGTTCCCCCGCTCGCCGCGTCTGCCGTTCGACGAAGCTGCACAAATTCTGTAAGTCCTTTCCTTTTGGAGACTGTTCCATGCGTACGATGAAAACGATGCTCGCCGGCCTGCTGTTGGCCGCCGCTGTTCCTGCCGTGGCCGCTCCGGTCACTTACAACCTGGATCCGACGCACACGCAAGTGCTGGTCACCTGGAACCACATGGGTTTCTCTCGCCCGTCCGCTAATTTCGGCATTGACAAGGGTGTGCTGGTGTATGACGCCAAGGCCCCGCAACGTTCCAGCGTTGAAGTGACGTTGCCGCTGAGCCTGATCGACACGTTTGTGCCGGATCTCGACAAGCACCTGAGCGGTAAGGACTTTTTCGATGCGGCGACTTACCCGAATGCGACGTTCAAGAGCACCAAGGTCACTTCGGTCGGTAAAAACAAGTTGAAAGTGACGGGTAACCTCACCATCAAAAACATCACCAAGCCGGTAGTGCTGGATGTGACGCTCAACGGTGCCGGTGAACATCCGATGCTGAAGAAGCAGGCGATCGGTTTCAACGCCGTGACCACCATCAAGCGTAGTGATTTCGGTGTCGGCGCGTTTGCACCGGCCGTGTCGGACAAAGTCGATCTGCGTATTACTGCGGAAGGCACCACGCCGTGATCATCGAACGACGCGCGGCAGAGCGTGGCCAGGCCGATCATGGCTGGCTGCGTTCGGCCCATACTTTTTCCTTTGCGAGCTATTACGATCCGCAGTGGATGGGTTTTGGTCCGCTGCGCGTCATCAACGAAGACCGAGTCGCCGGCGGTGGCGGTTTCGCGCCGCACGGTCACGCCAACATGGAAATCGTGTCGGTCGTGCTCAGCGGCGAGTTGGCGCATCGCGACAGTCACGGCAATGCCGGTGTGATTCGCTCCGGTGATGTGCAGTGGATGAGCGCCGGTCATGGCGTCGAGCATTCGGAAATGAATGGCGGCGCCACCGATCCCGTGCATTTTCTGCAGATCTGGGTGCAGCCCAATCAGGTCAATGCCACGCCGCAGTACGGTCAGGAACAGTATTCGTTTGAGTCGCGTCTCGATCAGTGGGTGACGCTGGCCGCGCCGGAAGGCCGTGACGGCGGTCTGCCTTGGCGTCAGGACGCGGTGCTGTTCGGCCGCGGTTTGCGCAAGTCCGATGCCACCACGCGTCAGTTGGATCCGACACGCCGTTACTGGCTGCAGATTCTGAGCGGTGAACTCGAGGTCGAACTCGGCGGTGGCGCTGTGCGGGTGCTGCAGGCCGGCGACGCCCTCGGTTTCGTCGATGAAGAAGGCGAGTTGGCCTTGCGTCAGCACGCAGAGGACGATGTCCAACTGCTGTGGTTTGATCTGCCACGGTAATTGACGCCGCAAGCAGGTAAAATGGCCGGAAGTCCACAGTGATTTCCGGCCTTTTTTATGACCACCAGCAGCAGCTCGACCACTTCGCATCAAGCCAATACCGAACGCCACTACGAGGTGCGCCGTGCGGATTTGCCGTTGAGCTGCCCGACTGCAGAAATGGCGCTGTGGAATTCGCATCCGCGCGTGTACCTGCCGATCGAGGCCGAGGGCAGTGCTGATTGCCCGTACTGCGGCGCGCATTACGTCCTGGTCGATTAAGCCCTTAGGCGCGCCGGCATGGTCGCTCCAAAGCGCCTGACGGTCATGCAACTGCTGCCGGCTCTGCAAGCCGGTGGGGTTGAACAAACCACTCTAGAAGTCACGCAAGCGTTGGTCCAAGCGGGCCATCGCGCTTTGGTCGTGTCCGCGGGCGGACGCATGGTGCCGCAGATTGAGGCGGCGGGCGGGGAGCACTTCGAGCTGGATATTGGCCGCAAATCCTTGCGCACCTTGTTACAGGTGAAGGCGCTGCGGACACTGATTCGCACGCAGCGGCCCGACATTGTGCATGCGCGTTCGCGTTTGCCGGCGTGGGTGGCGCGGTTTGCGCTGAAGGGGCTGCCCGCGGCGTCGCGACCGCATTGGCTCACCACGGTGCACGGCCTGAATTCGCCGTCGGCGTATTCGCGCGTGCTGACCACGGGTGAGCGCGTCATCTGCGTGTCGACGACCGTGCGCGATTACGTGCGCGCGAACTACCCCCAAGTCAACGAACAGAACCTGCGCATCATTGAACCCGGCATCGACCCGCTGCAGTTCCCGCGCACGGATCGCGACGCACGGGCCAGGCAACGGGCGCAATGGGCCCAAAAAGAGCCGGCCCTGACGGCCGGCGCGGGCCCCTTGCTGTTGCTGCCCGGCCGCGGCACGCGCCTCAAAGGCCACGCCGACGGCATCCGCCTGCTCGCCGCGCTGCGGCAAGAGCACCCGGACGCCGTGCTGTGGCTTCTCGGCGCGGACGACCCCGACCGCCACGACTACCTGACCGAACTGCGCGCCCTAGCGGCCGACCTCGGCGTGCACGATCGCGTGGTCATCAGCCCACCCGATCGCGCCATCGCCTCCGCCATGGCCGCGGCCGACCTCGTCCTGCAACTCTCCCGCAAGCCCGAAGCCTTCGGCCGCACTGTGATCGAGTCCCTGCAGACCGGCACGCCGGTGCTGGGCTGGGATCACGGCGGCGTCGGCGCACTCCTGCGCGAACTGTATCCCAACGGCGCGGCACCGGCCTTCGACGAAACGGCACTGGCGGCGCAAGCAACACAGCTGCTGAAAGATCCGCCTGCAACGCCGTTAACCGTGCCGTACACTTTGGAACGTATGCAGCAGCGTTCGCTGTCGCTCTATCAGGACTTGATGCACAACACCCCATGACTTCGACATCGATCACGGACTCGACTGCAAACTCGCGCGCCGGCTGGCACTGGGCACCCGCATTTGTACTGGCTTTTGTGGCGCTGTTTCCGGCGCCCGGATACGCCGAGGGTGTGCTGGTGCTGGGCTCTCTGGCGGCGCTGCTTCATCTGTTGCTGACACGGTTTCGCGGCGGCGCCCGCTTGCTCAGCGGCCCGGCTTGGGCTCTGACCACGGTCCTGTTTTGCGCCTACTGGCTACCGGCGCTGATCTCGTCGTTCGATTCCGTAACCGGCGCGAAGGCCGTGGAGAAATCTCTGGCCTCATTGCGCTATTTGCCGTTCCTGTGGTTGGTCGCCTCTGCTGTGGCCACCGCGCGCAATCGCCGTGTGACGTTCAACGGGCTGGCCATCATTGTCGGCATCTGGGTCATTGATGCGCTGATCCAGGCCGTCACCGGTACCAGTCTGATTTTTGCCGGCATCGACGGACTCAAACTCCTGATCGATGGCCATCGCATGTGCACCGCCGAAGAAATCGCGGCACTCGACCGTCTCAGCGGGTTCTTTGGTCCGTGCAATCTCAAGCTCGGACCGGTGCTGGCGACCCTGGCCCCGTTCCTACTGTGGGTTGCTGCGCAACGCATGGGCGTCAAAGGTTGGCTGGTCGCCGCTGTGGCCGTGGGTCTCGTGGTGTTACTGTCGGGCTCGCGTGGCGCCTGGGTGACCTATGCGCTGGTGCTGGTCCTGTCGGGCTGGAAAGTGGTCGGCTATCGCGGACTGCTGGCGATGGCGCTGGTCGGCATGGTTGGCTTGGCCGCCGGTTATTTCGCCGTGCCGCAACTCAAGCAGCGCGTGGATCGCACACTAACCGCCGTCACCATGAAAGACGATGGCGTTGATAACGCCCTGTCCGGTCGCGGTCGCATCTGGACGGCGGCCGGCTGCATGATCCGCCAGCATCCGGTCAATGGTGTGGGCACACGCGGCTTCCGTGATGCCTTCCCTGCGTGCGATCCCGAACCCGGCTCCACCGTGGAGTGGGGTGATGGCCCGGCCTTGCACGCCCATCAGCTGGTGCTCGAAGTGTTGGCCGAGACCGGTGTGATCGGTCTGCTGTTTTGGATCTTGGGCGCGCTGACCGCATGGCGCGCATGGAGATACGCTCCGGCCGCCGCCCGCCAACGCGCGCAACCGGCCACGTGGGCGCTGATTGCCGCGGTGTTCCCGCTCAATACCAGCCTGGCGTATTACTCGGCGTTCTGGGGTTCGATTACGTTGCTGCTGAGTGCGTTGTTCGTCGGTTCGCTACTCGCACACGACGATCACGAATCGGCGTAAAGATTGCGGCTGTCCGGCTGCCGTTTGAAACGTCGGTGAATCCACAGATATTGCGCGGGTGCCTGTCGGGCCATCGATTCAATGGCTTGCATCACAACGGCCGTATCCGCCGTCGCATCCTTGCTCGGGATGGCTTGCTCGGGCTCGGGCGTCCACAGCTTCATGCGGTATTCGCCTTGCTCGGTGCGATAGTGCCCGAAGAAGATCACCTCGGCACCTGACAGTCGCGCCAACTGATGCGTGGACGCCAGCGAGTTTGCAGGCACGCCGAAGAAATCAACAAACACACTATCGCCGCGTGACGGATCCTGATCGGGCGCGTACCACAGCACGCCCCCTTGTTTGAGATGTTTCACCGCAGGACGCATCTCGGTCTTGGTGAACATCGCAGTGGCGTAATGCAAGCGGCCTTTTTTTACGGCATATTCCATCGCCGCGTTGCCGTAAGGACGATACATGCCGGCGACGGCCGTCACATCGCACAGCAAACGACCGCAAACCTCCAGCGTCGTAAAGTGTCCGCTGACCAGAATCACGCCCTTGCCGCGAGCCAGCGCTAAACGCAGAACGTCAGCGCCTTCGATCTGCAGATTCCTGCGCAAGGGCGCAATCGAGCCCCACCACGCGCGCGCGAATTCAAACAGCGAGATACCCAGTGCCCGAAAGTGATCGCGCACTAAGGCCTCACGTTGCGCCACACTCAACGAAGGCATGGTCAGTTCGATGTTGCGACGGGCGACCTTGGCCCGCGAGCCCATCAGCACGCGCAGCACATTACCGATGCCGCGACCCAGCACCTGCTGCAGCGACCAGGGCAGGCGCGCCAGCAAGGCGAGCGTGCCGATGCCCACCCAGACCGGCCAGAATTGGGGCTGCCACGGGAGCTTGCCGGGGTCGGTTGGAGTGGGTGTTGGATTCGACATTGTCTGATTTTATCGCCGCAAGGTTATGATTTGCGGATGCGAGCGGATTGGATCGGACGGATTTTGCGCGCGATCTACACGATCGTGCTGTATCTGCTATTGCCGATCACGGTCTATCACCTGGTCTGGCGCGGCTTTCGGCATAACGCGTATTTCCATCGCTGGGCCGAGCGTTATGGCCTGTATCCGCATGCCGCCCGCACCAACGGCGTGCTCTGGATCCACGCGGTTTCTCTGGGCGAAGTGAATGCCGCCGCCCCATTGATCGATGCGCTGCGCAAACGCCGCCCCGATCTGCGACTGCTGATCACCACCATCACACCAACGGGTTCCGCGCGCGTTCGCGACTTGTGGGGGCATCAGGTGGAGCATGTGTATCTGCCTTATGACTTGCCGGGCGCGACGCGGCGCTTCTTTGCGCATTACCGACCGGTGCTCGGTCTGATCATGGAAACCGAGATCTGGCCGAACCTGCTGTTCACGGCGCGCGAGCAGAACGTGCCGCTGCACATTCTCAATGCGCGTTTGAGTGCGCGCTCCCTGCGTGGCTATCGCGTGCTGGCGCCCTTGGTGTCGCGTGCTTTACGCACAGTTCGGTCCGTGGCGGCACAAAGTCAGGAGGATGCCGAACGCTTCGTGCGTCTCGGTGCGTTGCCTGCGCAGGTGAATGCATTGGGCAATCTCAAGTTCGATGTGCAGGCCGCCGCCGAAGGCAGTCTGTTCCGCGATGCGTTTCGCGCACATGCGGGTCGTCGTCCCGTTTGGATTGTCGCCAGTACGCACGAGGAAGAAGAGGGCCCGGTGTTCTCCATGTTCCGCGCGGTGCGTGAGCAGGTGCCGGATTTGCTGATGGTGTGGGCGCCGCGACATCCCGAACGTTTCCGTCCGGTCTCGATCAGTGCCGGCAACTTGGGTCTGCGCTGGTCCGCGCGTTCGGTCGCGACATGGCCGGGTCCCGATGATGATCTGTTCCTGCTCGACACCTTAGGCGAGCTGGCCAAGTTCTTTGCGGTGGCCGACGTGGCCTTTATCGGTGGCAGTCTGCAACCGATTGGCGGACACAACCTGTTGGAGCCCGCGGCGGCCGGCGTGCCGATCGTGACCGGTCCCAATTTGCATAACTTTGCGGACATCGCCAAGCGCCTGCGTGAGGCCGGTGCGCTAATCATTGCGCCCAATGCTGAGGAAGTGGCAGCCGCCACCATCACGTTGCTGCGCGATCCCGAGCAGGCGGCGCAGATGCGCGCCGGTGGTCTGGAACTGATCGAGCGCGGACGTGGAGCGTTGCAGCGCTATCTGCAACTGGTGGAGGCGGATTTGCCGTCGCCGCTTAAGACGCAGTCGGGCTCGGCGAAGCGTCCGCCCGCAGCGTAATCACTAAGACATCGCGCCATGCGGGTTGCGTGGCATCGTCCGGCTCTACCGGTGTCACGCCATGCGCGAGACGCCGATCGTCAATCAGCACCGTATCAAGCGGACGCGTCAGCGTGAAGTGCGCGAGTTCGTGGCCATCGTCGAGTGCATGCACGCTCGTCGTGCCACTGCGGATGTTGTGGCGTTCAATCAGCGAGACCAACACGTAGTCCACACCGTCGCGGTGCGTGCCTTCGGGCGTGGGCTGACCGCTCTCGGACGCGGTGGCCTCGATGCGGAACTGATGCACCTCGAGATGCCAGCGCGGCACCTCTGGCTGCAGCCATGTAAAGTGCATGGCTGCGAACTGCATCAGCGCCTGCATGCAGGGATTGGCCTTTAGTTCGGGCTCAATCGGCTCGAACCAGCGTTCAATGCCGCCCTGCAGCGCGTTATAAACGCGGCTCTGGTAGTGCGGCTGATGCGGCCCGAACCGCAGAACGCCGTCGGCCATGGTCAACTCGGCCACCGCGTGCCGACGGCGTCGGTTCAAGCCGACTTGTGCCAGGTACGGATCCGGCGCGAGACGATTCCAGGAGGCGCAGAACGCCTCCCATTCGGAATCGAAATTACTTTCAAGACGACCGAGCTGGTCGCGCATGGCGTGTGCGCCGAGGATGGCATAGCCATCGAGCTGCAACGCCTGGTCCATCAGATTCATGGATTACGCGATGGTCTTGGCCGCCAGGACCACGAGATAAAACACCGAGGCCATACCGATAAACCAGGCCAAGCTGCGGAAGCGATGCAGCCCCGACACATACAGCAGGCCATGGGCAACGCGCGCCGCGGCATAGATCACTGCCATCAGGCCGATGGTGGCGCCGGGCACTTCAGCAAACTGCGCCATCAGCACCGATGCGTAGAACAGCGGATTGGTTTCAAAGCTGTTGAGCTGAGCGCCGTTGGCCCAGCGCGTGCGCGGGTTGTCCTGCTTGGCCATCCACTCGCGCGGATCGCGGTTGTCGTAGCGTCCTTTCGTGCCGCTGGCCTTGGCCACCGTAGTCCAGATGTAAGGCAGCACGGCCACCAGCAGGATGCACCAATAAGCAGTTGCAATCGTCATTTCAAATCTCCGTTAAATTAAGGGGTGGCGCGCAAGGCATCTTGCTGTTTGCGGAAGGCATTGCCCGGATACCAGCGCGGCCAGGTCGTGCTGTTGGCCACTTCGCGACCGACGGCGTACAGTGCCTGCAGATCCTGTTGTACGCCTTCGAGATTCCAGCTCGGATCGAAGGCATCGGTCGGCTTGTGATAACGGTTGCGACGATAGTCTTCCTGGATCGCGCGACCGCGTTCGAGACCGCCTTCGGTCAGATCATCGCCGCCCTTGATGTACAGCGCGGGCACACCGGCCTTGGCAAAGTTGAAGTGATCGGAGCGGAAGTAGAAGCCGTCCTGCGGTGTGTTCTCCGGAGCCAGTTCGCGACCTTGTGCGGCAGCATACGGCTTCAGAATATCTTCGAGCTCCGAGGCGCCGTTACCGATCAGCACCAAGTTGCGTGCCTTGCCGGTGGGAATCAGCGCATCGATGTTGATCACGGCAGCGATCTTGTTGAGCGCTACGCTGGGATGCGCAACAAAGTACGCCGAACCGAGCAGGCCCGATTCTTCGAGCGTGGGTGCAAAGAAGTACACCGAACGCTTGGGAGCGGCGCCGGCGCGCGCAAAACCTTGCGCAATCGTCATGATGCCGGCCACGCCGGTTGCATTGTCGACAGCGCCGTTCCAGACGTGGTCTTCTTTGGGTGCGGCGGTGTTGTGATCGTGCGCATCGTCACCTTGGTGCGTGCCCAGATGATCCCAGTGCGCCTGATAGATCACGGCTTCATCCGGGCGCTCGGTACCGACAATCTTGGCAACGAAGTTCTTGGACGACGACTGCGATACCGTGGTCTTGAGCGTGGTCGTGGCGGTAGCTTTCAGGGGGATCGGCTTGAAGCCCTTGGTGCTGGCGGCTTTGTATTGCGCGGCCAAATCCAGACCGGCGGCCGCGAACAGGGCCCGTGCCGATTCCTGCGTCAGCCAGCCGCGAACCGGCAGGCGCGGTGCGGGATCATCCGCGGCAGGCAGATCGAACTGCTTGCCGGTCCAACCGTTACGCACCACTTCCCAGCCGTAGGCGGCGCCTTCGTTGTCGTGCACGATCAGTGCGGCCGACGCGCCTTGGCGTGCCGCCTCTTCGAACTTGTAAGTCCAGCGGCCGTAATAGGTCATGCGGCGGCCTTCGAACAGGCTGGTATCGCCGGTCTGAAAGCCAGGATCATTGACCAGCATCACGACGGTCTTGCCGCGCACGTCCAGGCCTTCGTAATCGTTCCAGCCGAGCTCCGGTGCATTGACGCCGTAACCGACAAAGACCATCTCGCTATTGCGCAGTTGGACGAGCGGGTTGCCGGTAGTGGTACCGAGCACCATGTCCTGCGGGAATTTCAGCGTGGTGCTGCCCTTGGGGGTTTTGAGCTGCATGGTGGTGTCGGGGCTGGTCAGGCTGGTGACCATGGGGACGGTTTGCGTATACGAATCGCCGTTACCCGGCTGCAAGCCCAGTTCTTTGGCTTGGGCGATCAGGTAATCCAGTGTGAGCGTTTCACCGGTACTGCCGGGTGCGCGGCCACCAAATTCGTCAGAGGCCAGCGCTTGCAGTCGTGCGGAAAAATCCTGCGCGGTAAAGGGCGTGGGCGGCAGGATGGCATCGCTGGCCGGCTGGTTCGACGCCACTTGCTGGGCGATGCCGGAAGCGGCGGGAGTTTGGCAGCCGGAGGTGCCGGCGGCAACCAGGGCAAGGGCAACGAGTGTGCGACGTATGAGCATCGGTTCGGATTCCTGTTTTGTTACTGCTTGGACATGACAGCAAAAGGCCACCCGTGAGGTGGCCTTTCATTTAAACACGATCGCTCGGGCTGTCGCTCAGGAATCCGCGACGTCCGTGCGCCGGTTGCCGTCTGCGTTACGGAGTCGGAGCGCGATCGGTGCTGTACGCCACGGCAGTGGCGCCGGTGATCTTGCCGACCTTGGCGGTGCTGTGCACGTAGAGTTTCACTTCGCGTTCAAAGCGCAGATCGCCCTTAACTTGGGCATGCGGTCCGACAATCACCGTGGGAACGCGGCGCTTTTTATTGAACGAGAACGAGATGCCCTTGGGGGCCTGATACGTTATGCCGCCGTTGACGACGCTGTTGACGCCCACGGTGGTGTTGCCGTTGATGCTTTCGACATCGCCGTTGACTTGCGTGCCGATCAGGCCGATCGCGCCGTTGACGGTGCTGACATCGCCACCCACGCTGCTGCCCGATTTGAGCAGGATCTCGCCGTTGACAGAGGACACATCTTTGTTAATGCGGGCGCCGGTGCCGAGATGGATGGCGCCGTTGACGGTGGAAACATCGTTAGCGGTCAGACGGGCGCCGGCTTCGACACCGCCGTTGACCGCGCTGACATCACCGACGCGTGCGCCGTCCTGAATGCTAATGGCACCGTTGACGACCGTGACATCGCCTTTGACTACCGCGTTGGCGGCCACGTTGACGGCGCCATTGACGGTGCTGATGTCATCGATGGTCTGGCCCGCAGCGACTTCGACAGTGCCGTTGACCTTGCTGATGGACTGCGCAGTTGCAGAAAGGGGCAAGCCGGCCAATAACGCGGCAGCAAGCAGAAGAGCGGTGCGGTTCATGTAGGAATCTCCAGTAAAACGGCGGTCTTGGTTACAATCCCATAGGAACCGGCCGTTGGCTACTGACCAAAGTCACACTGACTTCCGGCCATTCATACAGATTTCGGATTGAACCGCATTGTGAGCAAAAAACCGGTCGTATTGCTGATCCTGGATGGTTGGGGTCACCGCGAGGAAACCGCCGACAACGCCGTCGCGCTGGCCAACGTGCCCAATTGGCGTCATTTGCTGGCAACGAGGCCGCACACCCTGATCCATACCGAGGGCAAGTGGGTCGGTCTGCCCGACGGGCAAATGGGCAATTCCGAGGTCGGTCACATGAATCTCGGCGCCGGTCGCATCGTTTACCAGGATCTGACCCGCGTCGATGCCGCCATCGAAGACGGCACGATGGACGCCAATCCCGCGCTGCTGCAGGCCATGAGCGCCGTGAGCGCATCGGGCGGTTGCCTGCATTTAATGGGCCTGCTTTCGCCGGGTGGTGTGCACTCGCATGAGCGCCATCTGTTCGCGCTCTTGCGTTTGGCGCGTGCGCAGGGCGTGCCGCAGGTGGCAGTGCATGCCTTCCTTGATGGACGGGATACGCCGCCGCGTTCGGCGCTGGCTAGCCTCAAGCGCCTAGACGAAGTGTTAGCCGAAGTCGGTAACGCCCGCCTGGCCTCGGTCAGTGGCCGTTACTACGCCATGGATCGCGATCAGCGTTGGGATCGTGTCGAGCGCGCCTATCGCGCCATGGTCGAAGCGGAAGCCGAGTTCACCTCCGCTACGGGCATCGAGGCGTTGGCCGCTGCCTATCAGCGCGATGAGAACGATGAGTTCGTCGCGCCCACCGTCATTGCCGGTGCGGAACCGATGCGCGATGGCGATGCCGTGATCTTTTTCAATTTCCGTGCGGACCGTGCGCGGCAGTTGGCCGCATCATTCACCGTGCCCACGTTCGATGGCTTTGCCGCACGCCGTCCGCAACTGGTCAATTTCACCGGTCTGGCCGAATACAGCGCCGATCTGCCGGCCGCGGTTGCCTTTGGTGCCGATGACTTGCCCAACACCTTGGGTCAAGTGCTGTCCGATCGCGGCATGACGCAGTTGCGCATCGCCGAAACCGAAAAGTATGCACACGTGACGTTCTTTTTCAGCGGTGGCCGCGAAACGCCCTATGCCGGCGAAGAGCGCGTGCTGATTCCGAGCCCTAAAGTGGCGACCTACGATCTGCAGCCCGAAATGTCCTGCCCCGAGGTGACATCCAAGCTGACCGCTGCCATTCGCAGTGGCGAGTTTGATGTCTGCATCTGCAATATCGCCAATCCCGACATGGTCGGCCATACCGGCATGTTGAACGCCGCGATTCTAGCGGCGGAGGCGGTCGATGTCGCGATCGGTGCCGTTGTTGAGGCCGTTGAGTCTGTCGGCGGTTCCTTACTGATCACTGCCGATCACGGCAATCTGGAACTGATGCGCGACCAGGTGACGGGTCAACCGCACACGGCGCACACGGTGGGTCCGGTGCCCTTGGTCTATGTCGGTCCGCGTTCGGCGCAGCTGCGCGGAGAAGGTGCACTGCGTGATGTCGCGCCCACGGTACTGGATTTGCTCGGTGTTCCCAAGCCCGTTGAAATGACCGGCGCGAGTCTGCTGGTATGAAACGCATCGCGGTTGTCGGTCTGCTGATTCTGTCCGTGCTGGTCGGCGGCGGCGATGCCTTCGCACAGAACACCAAGAAAAAACCGACCGATGCCAAGACGTTAGAAAAGCAGCTCGCGGCCAAACGCAAAGAGCTGAAGGCGGTCGCGGCCGATCGGCGCCAGTTGGATTCCAAACGCGGCAGTGCCGCTAAAGATCTGCGTACAGTCGAAGAGAAGGTCGGCGCATCGGCACGTGCTCTAGCGATGACGCAACAGCGCATCACGGTCGAGCAGACCAATCTGCAGCGTTTGAACTCGCAAAAACAAGTGCTTTCCGGCGATCTGGGCGCGCAAGTCAGTGAGCGCGAACGTCTTTTGCGCGCGGCGTATCGGCAGAACCGACAGGGCCCGCTTAAGGCCTTGCTGTCGCAGGACAGTGTGGCCAAATCGCAACGCACCTTGACCTATCACCGCTATCTGCAGAAAGATCGCCAGCAACGCATTCAAGGGTTGAATCAGCAGCTCAGCAGTCTCGATGCCGTGCAGCGCGAAATCAACGGACGTCAGCGCGAACTTACGCGCAGTCAGATGGCGCAGCGTTCTCAGGTGCAGCAGCTCGAAAAAGACCGGGCCGATCGCGCCAAACTGCTGCAGGGACTCAACGCCAAGTACGCCTCCACGGCGTCGCGTGAGAAGGCACTGGGCAAGGACGTGGCCGGTCTCAACCGACTGCTGGGCCAATTGCGTGCAGCGGCGGCACGAGCTGAGCGTGAGCGAGTGGCCATCGCCAAGAAGCGGGCTGCAGAGGCGGCGCGCGAACAGCGGCGTCTGGAGCAGGCCGAGCAGCAACGGATAGCGAAAGCGAATAGCTCCAATAGCAAGGCTGCCGGAACCAAGTCCGTCGCGAGTACTACGAAGGCCGTGTCGACGCCGACGCGTACCGAGAGCAATGAACCCGTCCGCGCTCCGCAACGTATCGATACACCCAAACCGACGGTCGCCAGCACGGGGCCTGCGGTGGGTGGCGTGGGTTGGCCTGCCACCGGTGCGCTGCTGGCCGGTTTTGGCGGCACCATGCCCGATGGACGTCGCAGCCAGGGATTGCTGATTGGCGCCTCCCGGGGTGCGCCCGTGCGTGCCGTCGCTGCCGGTGAGGTGGTCTACGCGCAATGGATGACGGGTTACGGCCAACTGCTGATCATTGATCATGGCGGCGGACGCATGAGCCTGTATGCCTATAACGAGGCCTTGCTCAAGAACGTCGGCGATCGCGTCGGTCGCGGTGACACCATCGCTACCGTTGGCGCCTCGGGCGGGCAGGGCCGACCGGCACTGTATTTTGAATTGCGCAGTAACGGCTCGCCGATCAACCCGCGTTCAATGATGCAGTGATGGCCTAAACTGGTTGGCATGACATTGCGTACCCCATGCCGACTTGCCACTCTCGCCGTTGCTCTGAGCATGGCGCTGACGTTTACCACTGCACAGGCGCAGACTGCGGCCAAGCCTTCGAAAGAGAAAGTGGCCAAGTCAGCAGCTGCCGAGTCGCCGGTTCCGCTCGAGGAGATCCGCCGTTTTGTGCAGGTGTATCAGGCGGTCAAGCAAGCCTACGTCGAGCCCGTTGATGATCACGAACTGATGCAGTCGGCCGTGCGTGGGCTGGTCCGCAGTCTCGATCCGCATAGCGTTTATTTCGAAGGCGATGACGCTAACGAATTTGACGAGCGCTCGCGCGGCAATTACCAGGGCATCGGTGTCGAGGTGCAAACGCAGGAAGACGGTACCTTGCGCATCATTTCGCCCATCGACGGATCGCCTGCAAAAGCGGCGGGCATTAAAGCCGGAGACTTGGTGGTGGCGATCGACGGTCAGATGCTGACCGATCACAAGGACGATGCCGAAGTCGACATGCGCGGCCCCGAAGGCACCGAGGTCGAACTGACCATCATTCGCAAGGGCGTCGAAAAGCCCCTGAAAATTAAGGTCAAACGGCAGACGATCAAAGTAGCCAGTGTGCGCTCGCGTGTGCTCGAGCCCGGTTACGGCTATGTGCGCATTGCTTCGTTCCAGGCCGATACCGCCAACGACTTTGAGTCGGCGGTGCAGTCACTGCAAAAGAGCGGTGCCTTGCGCGGCGTTGTGATTGATCTGCGCAGCAATCCCGGTGGACTGCTCAATGGTGCCGTGCAGATTGCCGATGACCTGTTGCCATCGGGTCGTATTGTCAGCACACGTGGCCGACTGCAACGCAATGACATCACGTTTGATGCCACGCCCGGTGACTTGCTCAATGGCGCCAAGGTCGTCGTGCTGGTTGACGTCGGTTCGGCCAGCGCCAGCGAAGTGTTGGCCGGCGCACTGCGCGATCACAAGCGCGCAACGATAGTCGGCAGTCGCACCTTCGGCAAGGGCAGTGTGCAAACCCTGTTGCCGCTCGATAACGGCGATAGCGTCAAGCTCACGACAGCGCGTTATTTCACGCCCTCAGGTCAGTCGATCCAGGCCATCGGTATCGCACCGCAAGTGACGTTTTCGCCCAAACCCGGCACCGCGGTGTCCGGTGAACCCGGCTATAGCGAGGTCAGTTTGCCCGGCCATATCGGCGCAAGCGGTCGTGCGTCCGAAGATGCAGTCGACATCCGCCCGGGTGATCTGCTCGAAGGCGATACGTACATCGATCAGGCACTCAAGGTCCTGAAGTCCAAATAAGTTGGCAGCGCGTACGCATGCTGCGCATGCATTGAGGTGTGTTGCGCTCAGTAGCCTTGCTGCTTGCGCAGTGCCTTCGTAATGGCACGTCGTGATGCCATCGCAAACAGCACACCAAAGACAAAGCCGACAATGTGGCCGATCCATGTGACCGAGCCGTTGAGCGCGCCGACCACGACAAAGATCACTTGCATCGCAAACCACAGGCTGACGAGTGCAATTGCAGGCACCTTGATGACCTGCACAAAAAATCCGAGCGGCAGAAAAATACCGAGCTGCGCGCGCGGTAGCAGACTGATATACGCGCCCATCACCGCGGAGATGGCACCGCTGGCGCCGATGACGTAATGCGCATCGCCGGGATATGCAGCCACTGTTGCAAGGTTAGATACCGCACCGGCCACTAAAAATAGCAGTAGAAAACGCAAGCTGCCCAGCACGCGTTCGGCAGCAGGACCGAAGATTAGCAGAAACACCAAGTTGCCGAGGACATGCGACCAGTTGATGTGCAAAAACGTTGCGGTATACAGGCGCAACAGACGACCGCCCTGCAACGCCTGTTGCCAGTCCTGCAGCGTTTGCAGATGTCCGCTAAGCATTCCCCATTGCAGTTGCCATTGCCGCTGCACAGCTGCGCCCAACCACCATTGCAGTGCATGCAAACCGATGATGAGGAGGAGCAACAACGGCGTGGCCCACGTCCAATTACGCGTAGGTTTTTGCGGCAGTGCAATAAATAAACTCATCAGTTTCGGTTGCGCGCATGCAAATTAAACGTTAAAAAGACGTAGCGGTGAGATTCGGTGGCGTAGGTTTTGAAGTTCGCCTTACCCATTGTGCCGACACAAGCCGTCGTTTTCCATTCGTTCCCCCCAATTTTGAGAGCGTCATCGTTATGAAGAACAAGAACACTCTGCGACTGAGCGCGCTGGCTATCGGCGTGCTGAGCGTGGTCTCGGTTGCTCAGGCATCGGGCTTCCAGATCCGCGAAAACAGCACCAAGGCTCTGGGCCGTGCTTTCACCGGCACCACCGTTGCTAAAGATGACGCCACTGTCGCCATCACCAATCCGGCTGCAATGGTCAATTTGGATCGCACCACCGTTGCCAACAACGTCAGCGTGATTGACCTGAGCGGCGAATTCACCGGTACCGCCCTTGCCGCGCCGACCCTGGCTTCGCAACCGGCTCCGGTCAACAGCCTGGCCAAGTCGGTCAGCGGCGGTAACGGCGGTGATCCGGGTGACCCGACCGCAGTGCCTTCGTTTGCCGCCGTCATGCCGCTGCACGGCAACCTGGAAAATCTCTGGGTTGGTTTTGGTGTGAACGCACCGTATGGCCTCAAGACCGAATGGGACAAGGATTGGGTTGGTCGTTACAACGCCGTCACTTCCGACGTGAAAGTCATTGATGCCACGCTGTCGGCCGCCTGGAAGACCTCCGATCAGTTCTCCGTCGGCGTCGGCCTGGTGCTGCAGCACGCTGATGTGACACTGACCAACGCTCTGGATCTGGGCACTGCCGTTTGCGGTGGTATCGTCCAGCAAATCGGTGCGCTGCCGGTAGCACTGCGTCCGGCCGCCATTGCCTCGCAACTGGCCCCGATGTGTCTGACCCCGACCGCGCCCTACGGCCCGGGCAAGAACGATGGCTTCTTCTCGGTCAGCGGCAAAGACAGTGCCATCGGCTGGACGGCCGGTTTCCAATGGCGTCCGACTGACAAGCTGGCCATTGGCTACAACTACAAGTCCGAAATCGCCCACGAGCTAAAGGGTGACATCGAGTTCACCGTGCCGGCCAATGTTCTGGCTTTGCCGGGTATGTCGACTCGCTTTGCTTCGGGCAAGGGTGGCGCCGAGCTGACTACCCCGAGCACGCACACCTTCTCCGCATCGTACGATGTGACCCCGTCGGCCCGCGTGATGGGTGAATACCAGCGTACCGACTGGACCACGCTGGAGAACGTGATCATCAAGCGTGACGACGGTACGGTGATCGGTACCGAAGACTACGGTTGGTCCGCTTCGAACATGTACTCGCTGGGCGGTGAACTGGATCTGAGCCCGGCTCTGACCCTGCGCGCCGGTATCGGCCGTGACGAAACGCCGACCCACGATGCCAACCGCACCCCGCGTCTGCCCGACAACGATCGCACCTTGCTGTCGATCGGCGGTACCTACCGCATGTCGGACAAGCTGAGCTTCGATGCGGCCTTCATGCGCGTCAACGTCAAGGATTCGCCGATCCGCAGTGTTTCCTCCACCGGTACGCTCATCACGGGCGAAGCCACCGGCGGCGCCAACGTCATTGCAGTCGGCGGTCAGTACAAGTTCTAATCGCTACATTGCAACAACAAAAAACGGCGGCCAATTGGCCGCCGTTTTTTTTATTTGCCTCTGGAAGTGCAGGGGCGTTGCGCGTAACGATCAGTCCGACAACGTCAGCAGAGAAGCGTTGCCGCCTGCAGCCGTCGTGTTGACGGTGATGGTCTTTTCCGTGGTGAAACGCGGCAGGTAATGCGGGCCGCCGGCCTTGGGACCGGTACCGGACAGATTCTGGCCACCGAACGGCTGCACGCCGACCACGGCACCAATCTGATTGCGGTTGACGTAGCAGTTGCCGACGCGCACGCGTGAGGTGATGCGGTGAACCGTTTCGTCAATGCGCGAATGCACGCCCAGCGTCAGACCGTAACCCGTGCGGTTGATGTCGTCGATGACGGCGTCGAGTTCGTCCGACTTCCAGCGCAGTACGTGCAGGATCGGACCGAAGTTTTCACGCGTGAGTTGCGAGAGCGATTGCAGCTCGTAAGCGCGCGGCACAAAGAACGAGCCTTCGTTCACAGCATCGCTAACCGGTGCCGAGGCGACCAGCGTGGCTTCGCGATCCATGCGTGCGGCGTGTTCCTGCAGCTGTTCCAGTGCATCGGCGTCGATCACCGGGCCAACGTCGGTCGAAAGCAATGCAGGGTTGCCCACGACCAGTTCCTTCATGGCGCCGGCGAGCATGCCGACCACCTTGTCGGCGATGTCGTCCTGCACGTACAGCACGCGCGCAGCGGAACAACGCTGACCGGCCGAGGTAAAGGCCGAGCCGATGGCATCCTTGACGACCTGTTCCGGCAGCGAGGACGAGTCGGCAATCAGTGCATTCTGACCGCCGGTCTCAGCAATCAGCACACCGATGGCGGCATCACGTGCAGCCAGGGCACGGTTGATGGCGCGGGCGGTTTCTGTAGAGCCCGTAAACACGACGCCGGCCACGCGCGGATCTTTGGTCAGCGCGGCGCCGACCGTAGCGCCATCGCCCGGCAGATATTGCAAAGCGGCGGCAGGAACGCCGGCCTCGTGCAGCAGACGAATCGCTGCGTAACCGATCAGGTTGGTTTGCTCGGCAGGCTTGGCGATTACGGTGTTGCCTGCGACCAGCGCCGCGACGATTTGGCCCGTAAAAATAGCCAGCGGGAAGTTCCAGGGCGAGATCGCCACAAACACACCGCGACCCGAAAGTTGCAGCGTGTTGGATTCGCCGGTGGGGCCGGGCAGCTGTTCGGTGACGAACAGTTCGCGTGCTTGCGCCGCGTAATAACGCAGGAAATCCACGGCTTCGCGCACTTCGGCGATGCCGTCGGCAATGGTCTTGCCGGCTTCGCGCGTGCACAGGTGGATGTACTCGGCCATGCGCGATTCCATCAGGTCGGCTGCATGTTCAAGAATGGCGGCGCGACCGGCAGCCGGCGTGGCATTCCAGGATTCAAACGCTTCGGTGGCGTTGCGCAGCGCCAGTTCAACGGTGGCGCTATCGGCGGCTTGCCAATGGCCCACGACTTGCGAGCGCAGGGCAGGGTTGGTCACAGTGACGGTTTCGCCCGTGAGTTGAGCGCCGGGAACCAGCGGTGCGGCGGTCCATTGTTTGCTCTCGGCGGCGGCCAGGCCTTCGGCCAGTTCACGCAGTTTATTGTCGTTGGCGAGATTCACGCCCATGGAGTTGCTCCTGTTGATGCCGAAGCTGCGGTACAGATCGACCGGCAGCGGAATTTTGGTATGTGCGATGGATTTGCGGGCTTGCACGTGACGGATCGGGTCCTCAATCAGCGATTCGACCGGGACGTTGTCATCGGTGATGCGATTGACGAAGCTCGAGTTCGCACCGTTTTCGAGCAGGCGGCGTACGAGGTAGGGCAGCAGATCCTCGTGCGAACCGACCGGCGCATACACACGGCACGGCACATTGAGACGATCGGCCGGAATCACCTGCGAATACAGGTCATCGCCCATGCCATGCAGTTTCTGGAACTCAAACTGATTGAGACGTCCCAGCAGTTTGGCGCGCTCATACACCGCGGCAACCGTTTGCGCATTGTGCGTGGCGAACATCGGGTAGATGGCATCACCGGCTTGCAGCATGCGATGCGCGTTAGCCAGATACGACACGTCGGTGTTGGCTTTGCGCGTAAACACCGGATAGCCATCGAGGCCATCGACTTGTGCCTTTTTAATTTCCGAATCCCAGTACGCACCCTTGACCAGGCGTACCGGAATGCGGCGACCGACTTCGCGTGCCAGTCCCGCAATGAAGGCAATCGCATCGCCTGCACGCTTCTGATACGCCTGGATGGCCAGACCGTAGCCCTCCCATCCCTGCAGGGACGGATCGCGGTAGGCGGCAGCAATCGCATCGAGGGAGAGTTCGAGACGTTCGCTTTCCTCGGCGTCGATAGTCAGGCCGATGCCATACGACTTGGCCAGTTGGGCCAACTCAACAATGTTGGGCACCAGCTCGGCCATGACGCGGGCGCGCTTGGCGTGCTCGTAGCGCGGATGCAGCGCCGATAACTTGACCGAAATCGACGGCGCGGCAAACACATCAGTGCCGACAAAATTGCCATCAGGTCCGGTCTTGCCGATCGCGTGGATGGCATCGCGGTAGGCCTGCAAATAACGTGCCGCATCTTTCGAAGTCAGCGCCGACTCACCCAGCATGTCAAAGCTGTAGCGGTAATTGGCGGCATCGCCTTTGCGGCTGCGGGCCAGGCCTTCGTCAATGCTACGGCCCATGACGAACTGGTGGCCCATGATTTTCATGGCCTGATAAGTGGCCAGACGGATCACCGGCTCGCCCATTTTGCCGACCAGACGCTTGAACGCACCGTGCGCATCGCGCTTGGTGTCATCGGCCAGATTGACCAACTTGCCCGTCAGCATCAGACCCCAGGTCGAAGCGTTGACCAGCAGCGAATCGCTCGCGCCCATGTGACGGCGCCAGTCGGCATCGCCCAATTTGTCGCGGATCAGCTTGTCGGCGGTCTCGGCATCGGGAATGCGGAGCAGGGCCTCGGCCACACACATCAGCAGGATGCCTTCCTCGGAGCCGAGGTCGTACTGACGCATGAAGGCCTCGATGGCGCCCTGGTCCTTGGCCATGCGGCGGACGCGGGAAACCAGGTCGTGGGCCGTGGCTTGGGCGGCGGCGGCCGATTCGGCGGGCAATTCGGCCAGGGGCAGCAGCTCACGGATGAGGGTGGCCTCATCGCGGCTCCAGTGGTCGGTTAGGGCCTGGCGAGCGCCGGCCGCACGCACCGGCAATTCCGGCGCGAGTAGGGGTTGGACGTGCATCGAAACCTTACGGGGAAGCGGGTAAAAACGCGGTCGGAATAGTTTACTACTCTCGTCGGCTTGATTAGGCATCCGTTAAGGCGGTAAAATCTGTCGGTTAATGCCTCCGCTTGCGGAGCGCATGGCTGTCTTTAAACTTTATCTACCAACTCCAGTTTTCTCGGGACTTCATCTGATGATTCCACGACGTATCAAGCATTTGACGGGCGCTTTGCTGGCCCTGTCCGCACCGGCGGTGGCATTTGCACAAGCCGCCGACCCTAAGCGTTGGCAGCTCAATATGGGGCGCGGTGTCACACCGTCTTCCGTCAACGCCTACGAGGCGCACATGCTGGCCCTGTGGATTTGCGTGGTCATTGGCGTCGTGGTGTTTAGCGCCATGTTCTACGCCATGTTCAAGTTCCGTAAGTCCAAGGGTGCCGTGCCGGACACCTCGCTGACTCACAGCACCAAGCTAGAGGCCATCTGGACTGTCGTCCCGGTCCTGTTGCTGCTGGTGATGGCTTTCCCGGCCACTGACAAGCTGATCAAGATGTACGACTACCGCAAGTCGGAAATGACGGTCAAGATCACCGGCTACCAATGGTTGTGGAAGTACGACTACCTGGATAACGGCATCTCGTTCACCAGTCGTATCACCGCCGCTGACGACGTGCTGCGCCAGTCCGGTAAAGATCCGCGTACGGTTGCCGGCAACGAGCATTACCTGCTCAACGTCGACAACGAACTCGTGCTGCCGGCCAAGACCAAGATCCGTTTCGTGCTGACTGCCGATGACGTCATCCACGCGTGGTGGGTGCCGGCTCTGGGCTGGAAGCAGGACGCCGTCCCGGGCATCATCAACGAGGCTTGGACCTATGTTGAGCAGCCGGGCGTTTACCGCGGCCAATGTGCTGAACTGTGCGGCAAGGACCATGGCTTCATGCCAATCGTTGTCCGCGTTGTCAGCAAGGAAGAGTACGCCCGGTGGGTGGCCTCCAAGACCGCTAAGCCGGCTGAGCCTGCCGCTGCACCTGCAGCCGGCGCCGCCACTGCCACCGTCGCTCCGGCGGCTAAGTAAGAATCAGAGTAGAGAGAACGACCCATGGCTGTTACGCACCACGGCGATCACCTGACCGATCACCACGACGATCACCATCACCAGCAGAGCTTCTTCGAACGCTGGTTCTACTCCACTAACCATAAAGACATCGGTACGTTGTACCTGGTCTTCAGCTTCATCATGTTCATCATCGGCGCCGGCATGTCCGTCATGCTGCGTTGGGAGCTGATGACGCCGGGCCTGCAGCATCTGTCGCCGTCGTTCTTTAACCAGATGATGGCCATGCACGCGCTGGTCATGATCTTCGGTGGTGTCATGCCGGCCTTCGTCGGTCTCGCCAACTGGATGATCCCGCTGCAAATCGGTGCGCCCGATATGGCGCTGCCGCGTATGAACAACTGGTCCTTCTGGATCATGCCGTTCGCCTTCTCGCTGCTGTTGCTGACCCTGTTCCTGCCGGGCGGTGGACCTGCAGCCGGTTGGACCATGTACGCTCCGCTGTCGCTCGAAGGCGGTCACAACGTTTCGTTCTCGATCTTCGCGATCCACATGATGGGTATCTCGTCGATCATGGGCGCCATCAACGTGATTGCAACCGTGCTCAACATGCGCGCTCCGGGCGTCGATCTGCTGAAAATGCCGATCTTCTGCTGGACTTGGCTGATCACCGCATTCCTGCTGATCGCCGTCATGCCGGTTCTGGCCGGCGCAGTCACCATGCTGCTGACCGACAAGTACTTCGGCACCTCGTTCTTTAACGCCGCCGGTGGCGGTGACCCGGTCATGTACCAGCACATCTTCTGGTTCTTCGGTCACCCCGAGGTTTACATCATGATCCTGCCGGCCTTCGGCGTGGTCTCTGAAATCATCCCGACCTTCTCGCGCAAGCCGCTGTTCGGGTATCAGGCCATGGTGTACGCAACTGCTGCGATCGCCTTCCTGTCGTTCATCGTGTGGGCTCACCACATGTTTACGGTCGGTATGCCGCTGGGTGGTGAAATCTACTTCATGTTCGCCACGATGCTGATTTCGATCCCGACCGGCGTCAAGGTGTTCAACTGGGTCACCACCATGTGGCGCGGCTCCATCACCTTCGAAGCCCCCATGCTGTGGTCGATCGCATTCGTGATCCTGTTCACCATCGGCGGTTTCTCGGGTCTGATGCTTGCTATCGTTCCGGCGGACTTCCAGTACCACGACACCTACTTCGTTGTCGCTCACTTCCACTACGTGCTGGTGACCGGTGCACTGTTCGGCATCATCGCCGCTGTGTACTACTGGTGGCCGAAGTGGACGGGTCGCATGTACTCCGAAAAGGGCGCCAAGTTCCATTTCTGGTGGTCGATCGTGTTCGTGAACCTGCTGTTCTTCCCGCAACACTTCCTGGGTCTGGCCGGTATGCCGCGTCGTATCCCCGACTACTCGGTTGTGTTCGCAGACTGGAACCTGGTCTCGTCGATCGGTGCCTTCGGTATGTTTGCTACGCCGTTCATCATGTTCGCCGTGCTGTACCACTCCAAAAAGTTCGGCGCTCCGGCTCCGGCCAAGCCATGGGAAGGTGCTTACGGTCTGGAATGGACCGTGCCGTCGCCGGCTCCGCATCACACGTTCGAAGTGCCGCCGGTGATCAAGCCGGGTGACCTCGCTCACGGCGATATCACGCACTAAGACCAAGCGTCACTGCATAGAGATAAGACTATGAACCGTCCGACCAACCAGCCCGAAGATCTTGACCGCCGCCGCAAGGCTGCGCGCAAGACGGCTATCACCGTCGCGGTGTTGGCGGTGCTGGTGTACGTCGGCTTCATGCTGCTGGTGCTCAACCGCCATGGCTGATCCGCGCGAGCAAGGCAAGGCCACTTCACAACCGCAGCGCACTGCCGGTCTCGGCAAGATGCTGGGTGTGCTGGCCATTGCCTTCGCGTTTACGTTTAGCCTGGTGCCGCTGTATCGTATCGCCTGCGAGAAATTGCTGGGCGTGCGCATGGAGCGCGAGGCCAACATCGTCAAAGCCGCCGAGATTGAATCGGGCTCGGGCGGTGCAGCCGGCTCCGGTCAGGCGGCTGAGCGTCGCGTCGTGACCGTCGAGTTTGACGGCACGGTGAACTCGCATCTGCCGTGGGCCTTCCGCCCCAATGTTCATCGCATGGAAGTCGAAGTCGGCAAGCCCTACGAAACCACGTACTTTGCGCAGAACCAATGGCGCACTGCGGTGGTGGGTAGTGCGACGCCGTCGGTAGCGCCCGCACGCGCTTCGTCATATTTCAATAAGACGGAGTGCTTTTGTTTTACGGCGCAAACGCTGCAGGCCGGTGAGAAAAAGGACATGCCTGTCCGCTTCATCATCGATCCGGCGTTGCCGAAAGACATTAAGACCATTACCTTGTCGTACACGTTTTTCAAAAATGATCTGCTGACTGACGAACTCAAGGCCAAGAGCCCGCACGTCGCCGGTCCGCAAGTCAAAACTGCACCCTAACCGGTGCGAAAACGCTCCTTTTAACCGCTTCAACACTTAACCGGACTTGCTCGCCATGGCCCAAGCACATTCGCCCGACGCAAACCCTAATCGCTACTTCGTTCCTGCCAAGAGCCGCTGGCCCTTCCTAGGTTCGATCGCGCTGTTCATCACCATGGTCGGCTTCGGCTCCATGCTCGATGAAGTGTCCTGGGGCAAGTCGGTATTCCTGATCGGTCTGGCCTCGCTGGCCGGCGTTCTGTTCGGCTGGTTCGGCGACGTCATCCGTGAATCGGTCTCGGGCAAGTACAACAAGCAAGTCGACGTGTCCTTCCGCATGGGCATGATGTGGTTCATCTTCTCCGAAGTCATGTTCTTTGCCGCGTTCTTCGGTGCGCTGTTCTACACCCGTCAGTACGCGCTGCCGTGGCTGGGTGGCGAAGGCAAGGGCGTTCTGACCAACGATCTGCTGTGGCAAGGCTTTTCGGGCGGTTGGCCAAGCGCCGGTCCGGGCGGCGTCGGGGGTCAATACCAGACCATCCCGGCTTGGGGCCTACCGCTGCTCAACACGCTGATCCTGTTGACCTCGGGCGTCACGGTGACCATTGCCCACCACGCCATCAAGGCCAACAACCGCAAGCAACTGATCATCTTCCTGGGTCTGACCGTGCTGCTGGGCTGCACCTTCTTGTACTTCCAGGCCGAGGAATACATCCACGCCTATAAGGAACTGAACCTGACGATGGGTTCGGGCATCTACGGCTCCACGTTCTTCATGCTCACCGGTTTCCACGGCATGCACGTGTTCCTGGGCACGCTGATGCTGTTCATCATCTGGCTGCGCGTCCTGAAGGGTCACTTCACTCCGAAGAACCACTTCGCCTTCGAAGCCGTCGCATGGTACTGGCACTTTGTGGACGTGGTCTGGTTGGGGCTGTTCCTGTTCGTGTACGTACTGTAAGCGCTTCGCGCGAAATCAAAAATCAAAAATCAAAAATCAAAAAAGCCGCGGCATTGAGTCCGCGGTTTTTTTTGGTTTTAAGAAGGGCGAGGGAAAAAGCGGGCAAGAGTGCCGCGTGCGTTGTCATTAACGTCTCGCGCCACATGTAAACGGAGCAACGAGCTCAGCGGCCGCTGTCCTGAAAGGCTCGCGAGATAAAAAAGCGGAGCGATGAGCCCCGTTTTTTGATTTTTGATTTCCGCGTTGATCTCGCGCGCGCAGCGCCGCGATCCACCGGCGTTGTCCTTAAAGACTCGCGGCATAAAAAACGGAGCGATGAGCCCCGTTTTTTGATTTTTGATTTTTGATTTGCACGGTTGATATCGCGCGCGCAGCGCCGCGTATCAACCGGGTGCGCGTCCCACCCCGTGGAAGTCAATCCAGCCCAGCTGATTGGCGACAACCACCAGAATGATCAGGCCAAAGGAAAGCGCGATACGGCGCGTCAGTGCCTTGGCGGTGCGGTTGGTTTCGCCCTTATCGACCATCAGGTAATACAGGCCGGCGCCCAATTGCCAAAGAATGAGCAGAAAAATTGCGACAATAACTAAAGTCTTCATGAATTCTCCGACGGCCGCGTCGGTGCGTCCGTATTCTCCTATTATCGCAGGTTCGCCCATGTCCGTATTCCGTTCCCACCATGAATAGCAAATCATCCGTGGTCTTCTGGTGGGTCGCAGCATTGCTGTTGGCCGCAGTGTTTGCGCGTCTAGGTTTCTGGCAGTGGAGCCGCGCTGAGGAGAAGCGCGTTCAACTTGCCGAGGTCGCGACGGTAATGGCGGATCCGCGGCCGGTCGAACTCACGGCCCCCTTGAGCGGTGACTACTCGTGGGCGCAGGGTCGCGGCCGGTTTGAGTCCTCGCCGGTGATCCTGCTCGACAATCAGCAGCGCGAAGGCCGGGTCGGCGTCCAGGTCTACGGCGTGTTCGTGCCCGAGTCGGCGCCTGAGCAGCGCATGCTGGTCGATCTGGGCTGGTTGCCGATGGACGGGCAGCGGGACTGGCCGACCGTGCAGCTGCCGCAGGGCACGGTGCAGGTGAGCGGGTTGCGCAGCGCGCCGCCGGCGATCGGTATTCGTGTCGGGGCGGGCGCGGGTGCGCTGCAAAAACGCGGTGAGCGCTGGCTGGTGACCTATCTCGACTTGGCGGAGATGGAGCCCCAGCTGGGCGCGCAGGGGCGGCTGGTGCGGCAGGTGCTGCGTCTGGACCCGAAACTGCCGATGGGCTACACCCGCGATCTGGTACTGCATGCCAACAGTCTCCCACCCGAACGCCATGTCGGCTATGCCGTCCAGTGGTGGGGATTGTCGTTAACAGTGCTGCTGACGGCGCTGGTACTGAGCTGGCGGGCCCGCAAACGGCAGGTGGCGGGTTAAAATATCAGGTTCCCCTGATCGGCTCTGCCATCCCCCGGAATGAATTCACCTCTGACTCCCAACCCTCCCGTTGCCAAGCGCAATCGGGGCATGCTGATCCTGCTGTTTGCGATCTTCTTCGGCTCCTTAGCACTGGCCGGTGTTTTGCGTTTTGCCGGCTGGAAACCTGCGGGCCTGAAAGCCAAAGGCAATCTGCTGACGCCGGCAATTGATGCACGTGCCTTGGCTCCGGTCAGCACCGATGGCAAGCCGTATGTCTGGAATCCTGTCGAGCGCCGTTGGCGTTTGCTGGTGTTGGCACCTGCGGACACCTGTAACGAGCGTTGTGAACAGGTCGCCGTTGATGTCGACAAGGTCTGGCAAATCATGGGCAAGGATGCAACGCGCGTCGATGTACTTTGGTCGGGTGCAGTGCCTTCCAAAACGCCGGTGCATCAGATCCATGCTATCGCGGCTAATGATCGTCTGCGCTCGGTATTGCCTTCGACCAATCGTGTCGCCACTCCCGCCGGCTTGCCGATCTACATCATCGATCCCAACGGTTTCGTGATGATGGAATACAAACCCGGCGTCGATATCGGTGATGTCCGCACCGATCTGTCTAAAGTTCTGAAGTTGCAATAACCCATGAATACCCCGCAAATCCTCAAGAAAACGATGGCTCATCGTAATGTCACCCGTCTGGCGTGGCTGGCCGCTTTACTGGCGTTTGCTGTCATCGTGTTCGGTTCGTTCGTGCGTCTGTCCGATGCCGGTCTGAGCTGCCCCGATTGGCCGACCTGCTACGGCAAGGCGGCTTGGCCGACCGCAAAGTCTGCCGGTGAGTTGGCCGATCATGCGGCCAATGCCATCCGCACTGTGGATCCGACCAAAGCGTGGCGCGAACAGTTGCATCGTCATCTGGCTTCGGTGCTCGGTTTGCTGGTGTTTGCGATTGCATTGCTGACAGCGTGGCGTCGTCCGCTGGGCTGGCAACGCATTGTCGGTGCTGCTCTCATTACGGCGGCGGCCATCCCGTTGCAGATGCACGGTTATTACACCGCATCCACCGCGCTGGTCGTGCTGGCCGAACTGATCTTGCTGCATGCGGCATGGCGCTGGGACAATTCGGATCTGGCCCGCGCTTCGGCACTGGTGTTTGCAGTCATCATCTTCCAGGCCATTCTCGGCATGTGGACGGTGACGTGGCTGCTCAAGCCGATTGTCGTGATGGGTCACTTGCTCGGTGGTCTGACCACGTTTGCCTTGCTGGCCTGGATTGCATGGCAAGCGACCGATCGTCCGCTGCAGGTCGCCCATCTGGCCCGCGTGCGCAATTACATTTTGATTGGCCTGGTGCTGCTGGGCATTCAAATCGCTCTAGGCGGTTGGACGTCGTCAAACTACGCAGCGCTGGCTTGCGGTACGGATTTCCCCAAGTGTGCCGGTCAATGGTGGCCTGCCACCAATTTCAAGGATGGCTTTGTGCTGTGGCGTGGCGTCGGTGTCGATTACGAAGGCGGTGTCCTCGATCAGGCATCGCGCGCTGCCATTCAAATCAGTCACCGCATCATGGCCGTGATTGCCGGTCTGTATCTGCTGTTCCTGGGGATGCGTCTGTGGCGCACGCCGGGTCTGCGTGGCCGTGGTGCCTTCCTGATGATTATGGTGCTGGTACAGATCAGCCTGGGTATCGGCAACGTGCAAATGGGTCTGCCGTTGTGGATGGCGGTGATGCATAACGCCGGCGCCGCAATCCTGCTGTTCGTACTGGTGACGTTGCTGGCGCGTGTGCGCGAGCCGAAGCTCTGATCGGACTGCGTGCGCCCATGAATCTCAAAGCCTACTGGTCGCTGACCAAACCACGCGTGGTGGCACTGATTGTGTTCACTGCACTGGTCGGTTCGTTGCTGGCCATCGACGGCTTGCCGACTGCCGCCGAGGCGCGACAGGGTCTGCTCGGATTTATCGGCATCTGGCTGGCGGCCTCATCCGCTGCGGCCATCAATCAGATTCTTGATCAGCGCATCGATGCCAAGATGGCGCGCACCTCGTGGCGTCCGTTGGTTGTTGGTGGCGTCACCACAAAACAGGCACTGGCGTTTGCACTGCTGCTAGCCGCTGCGTCGATGTTGCTGCTGGCGCTATTCGTCAATGTCATGACGGCTGTGCTGACGTTCCTGTCGCTGATCGGTTATGCCGTGATCTACACGGTGTATCTCAAGCGCGCGACGCCGCAGAACATTGTCATCGGCGGACTCGCCGGGGCCGCGCCGCCGTTGCTTGGCTGGTCGGCCATCACCGGTATGGCGAACGAGTGGGATTGGGAGCACGCGCTGCTGCTCGTTCTGATCATCTTTGTCTGGACGCCGCCGCATTTCTGGGCGCTGGCGATTTTCCGTCGTGCCGATTACGCCAAGGCCATGGTGCCGATGTTGCCCGTGACGCACGGCGTGACTTACACGCGCTGGCAGATTCTGTTCTATACCGTGCTGCTGTTCGTAGTGTCCTTGCTGCCGTGGGTTGCAGGCATGAGCGGCAGTTTGTATCTGATTGGCGCGGTGCTGCTGGGCGCCGGTTTTCTGTATTACGCCTGCCGTCTGCTCAACCCGCCCGATGAGTTGTACTCGATGCGCGTGTTCGGCTATTCCATTACTTATCTGATCCTGCTGTTCGCCTTCCTGCTGATCGATCACTGGATCACCTTGCCGGGTCTGCCGTAGCCATGGTTTCGCGCTTGCCAAAATGGGTGCTGATCGCAGCATTCATCATGGCCTTCAGCGCGGGCATCATCAATGTCGTCGGTCTGATCGGATTCGGTCGTGAAACCGTCAGCCATCTTACCGGCAACACCTCGCTATTGGCCGAAGAGATCGCCAAGGGCTCGGTGTCCGGCGCACTGCATTATTTGCTGGTGATCCTGTCGTTTTTCGCGGGTGCCGTCGTCAGTGGCATGATCATTCGCGACAGCGAGCTGCTGCTGGGGCGTCGCTACAGCGTGGTCCTGGTGCTGATTGCCATCTTGCTGGTCAGCGCCGTGCCGCTACTCGATGCGCAAGCACAGGTCGGCATGTATGCAGCTGCAGCCGCCTGCGGTCTGCAAAATGCCATGGTTACGACCTACAGCGGTGCCACCATCCGCACCGCCCATTTGACCGGCATGTTCACCGATTTGGGTATTTTTATCGGACACCGTCTGCGCGGACTGGCGGTGGATGCGCGCCGTATCCGCATCAGCCTGTCCGTGATCAGCGGTTTTCTCTGCGGTGGCATTGCGGGTGCACTGCTGTACTCGAGCATGCGGAATCGTGCGATGTACGTGCCGGCCGGTATCAGTCTGGCGGCCGCCGCCGTGTACTGGTGGATTCGCGTGCGGGCTGCTAAGTCTGCCGCTTAAGCACTAAGCCCTTAGTTCGCGGGCAATATCAGCTGCCAATAACCCACATCGATCCATTGATCGAACTTGTGTCCGACCTGTTCAAACTGCGCCACCTGCTTAAAGCCGAAACGCTCGTGTAAACGAATGCTCGGCTCGTTGGGTAGAGCGATGCCGCCAATCAGCGCATGCATGTTGGCGGCGCGCAGGCGCTCAATCAGTGCCTTCATCAGCAAGGTGCCGATGCCTTGGCTGCAAGCATTGCGGTCCAGGTAGACCGATGTCTCGACCGAGTGGCGATACGCGCAGCGTCCTTTCCATTTCGAAGCGTAGGCGTAACCTGTGACCGTACCGGTCACAGGGTCGATGGCGACCAGATACGGCAATTTGGATTCGAGGGCCTCGCTGACGCGCGCCGCCATGTCCTCTGCACTGACGGGTTCAGTCTCAAAGGTGATGATGGTATCCGCGACGTACGGATTGTAGATGGCCGCTAACGCAGCGCCATCTTCCGGTGTGGCATCGCGGAGCGTGACGGTCATGGGGTGAACAGGTAGCGGTCAAAGAAGGTGATCATCGCTTCGGTATTGAAATCGATGTTGCCCTTCTTGCGGTTGCCGTGGCCCTCGTCTTTGTACAGGGCGTACGAAACCGGGATACCGTTGTCGCGCACCGCTTTGACGATCTGCTCGGCCTCGGTATACGGCACGCGCGGATCGTTGAAGCCTTGCGAAACAAACAGCGGTGTCCGGATCCGGTCGGCATTATTCAGCGGCGAAATCCGTTCAAACACTTTGGCCATTTCCGGATCGCGCTCGTCGCCATACTCGGCACGACGCTGATCGCGGCGATAGCTCTCGGTGCTCTCCAGGAAGGTCTTGAAGTTGGAGATGCCTACGGCGTCATAGGCAGCGCGAATACGGTCACCGTAATGCACCAGCGAGGCCAGCACCATGTAGCCGCCGTAGCTGCCACCCATCACGCCGACGCGCTTGGAATCGAGTTCGGGTTGTTTGGCAACCCAATCGAGCAGGGCACCGATGTCCTTGACGGAATCCTCGCGCAGCGCGCCGTTGTCCAGACTCAGATACGTGCGACCGTAACCGCTGGAGCCGCGCACATTCGGCAGGATCATGGCGACGCAACGCTCAGCCGCCAGGAATTGCGCCAACGATGAAAAGCCGGGTCGCGATTGTGATTCGGGACCGCCGTGGATGTTGATCAGCACCGGGGCCTTGGCCGAGGCACCGGCGCAGTTCGGTCGGTAATACCAGGCCGGAATCGTGCGCGGTTTGCCGTTGACCGTATCAAACGTCGGATATTGAATCAGCGTGGGCGTAATGAACTTGGATGTATCCAGTCCACCGACTTCGCTGCGGGTCCAGCGGGTCAGTTGGCCGCTGCGCACATCGGCCACATACACATCCGAAGGCGTCGCCGAACCGCCCACTGCAATCGCGAGCTTGCGACCATCGGGCGAGAACGCCGTGCCGCCGATCAGACCGGTGGGCAGTTTCGGTGACTTGATGGCACGACCGGTCACTGTGTCCAGCAGATGCAGGCGGTCGACACCGCCTTCGTTGGTTTGATAAGCCAGCAGCTTGCCGTCATCAGACAGCGTCAGGCCCTGCGCATCCCACGGAATCGACTGGCTGATGGCGGTAACTTTGTTGGTCTTTTCATTGTGATGACGCAGCGTACGGAACTCACTGGGCTTACCGTTGATGGCCTCGTCGGTGATGTAATACGCGCCGTGATTCGTCCGGTCGAAGGCAAATCCGCCCATGCTGGCCTTGCCTTCAACCGGAAGCATCTGCAGCTTGCCGGTGGTCAGATCGACAATTGCAGGCTCAGAGTGATCGATCGAGTGATAGCGAGAGACCGCGAGTGACTTGCCGTCGAACGAGATGTCCTGCGCGGACCAGCTGCCGCCTTCGCTCACCAGCAGGCGCGGTTGCGCGTTGTCTGCTGTGAGGTCGAGCAGGTAGATGTCGGTGTCTTTGCCGTTGCGGCGATTACCGGAGAATGCGAGTTTGCGGCCGTATTTGCTTAGCGTGGGCGAGCCATTGCGTGACTTGCCGTCGGTGAGCATGCGCACACCACGCGTCTGCAGATTCATTTCATACAGCTGCGCGTTCTCGTTGCCGCCGATGTCCTTACTGAAAATCACATAGCGATTGCCGCCACGCGCAAACGGAATGGCGGCGCCGATGGGCTCATCGTAAAACGTCAGTTGCTCGCGGGCACCGTTGGGCGCACATACCCGATGCAGCTGCGAGGTTTCGGCAAAGCGCGTGGTGATCAGCAGGCAGCCCTGATCGATCCAGCCGGCCAGGCCGGCGCCGCGAGTACTCTGGTAGCGGCGCAGTTGCTCGCGCAGCTCCGGCGAGACGGGATCGACATTTTCCAGCACTTTGTTGCCCTGTTCGACTCGCCTTGGCAGTTCCGGTGGCGTGGTGGGATCCAAAGCTAAAGCCAGTGTAAGAGTTAGTGCCAGCATGCGCCATGTCCATTTTATAACTGGGATTGGATTACTGTAATACAAGTTTCCCGGACGGACTTCACTGTGAACGATCTGATCGCGTTATCGGCCCCGTGGTGGGTTTTCGTCCTGCGCGCGGCGCTGGTATTTCTGGGTGTGATGGTGCTGATCCGGCTGTCCGGCAAGCGGGCAGTAGGTCAGTTCACGCCGTTTGATCTGGTGATGCTGATTCTGATCGGCAATGCCGTACAGAACGGCATGAATGGCGGCGATAACTCACTGACGGCTGCGCTGATTTTGAGCGTCACGCTGGTAGCTCTGAACTGGATTACGGCGTTGGCCACCTCGCGCAGTAAAACGGCCGAACGCATCATTGAGGGTCAAGCGGTAGTGTTGGCACGCGATGGCCGTCTGCTGCCCGACGTATTGCGTCGTGAGCTGGTCAGCAAAGCCGATTTTCGCGAGGCCATGCGCGAGAACAATATCGATGAAGTCGATAGCATTCGGGTGGCGCTGCTCGAGACCAACGGCAAGATCAGCTTTGAGACGATCGATTCCTGACGCGTTGCGTTAACTTGCAGATTTAGCGTGATGCGCGTTGCTGCAGCAGTTCCAGCAGTTCGCGCACATCGTCCGTCGACATCGCATCGCGACGTTGCAGTTCCTGCAGTTCACCCAGGCGCTGTTCGAGCATGCGCTGTTCAAGCTGATCCACGGCATCGTTGAATTCCTGCGCCAGCATTTCTGCTTCAGCCGGTACTGAGACTGCGGCTAGCTTGCGTAGCGCCGCTTCGTGTTCGGTGCCGTCGTACGTATCGAGCAAGGACGCCGTGTTGATTTCCGGGCGTGCCTCGATGCGTTCGAGCAGATCGACCAGCAAGGCGATACCCGGCAACCGCAGCTGTGCAAACGAGTAGGGCGGTTGCAGCTCGAGACCCAATGCCGGCTGTTGCAGCAACAGCGAGATCACGCTGCGAACCAATGAACGCTTGGCGACCGGTACGGCAGCCCGGCTACGTCGCGCGATGGCCATGCCGGCACCTTGTCCGGACGAGGCACTGTCATTGCTGTCATCAAAGCGGGCGAGCTGACGGATGCGCTGCTTCATCAGATCGGCGAAGGTGCCATCGGGCAATTGTGCCAGCCACGGTTTGGCCAGCGCCGCAAAACGGCTGCGGCCCTCGAGCGTGGTGAGATTCAGGCCTTCGGACAAATGATCGACAAAGAAATCCGACAGGGGTGTCGCTTGCTCGCGCAGTAAATCGAAGCCGGCCTTGCCTTCCTTGCGAATCAGGCTGTCGGGATCTTCGCCATCGGGCAGGAACATAAAGAACGCCTGCAGGCCTTCCTTCATGCGCGGCAGCACGGATTCTGCGGCTTTCCACGCGGCTTTACGACCGGCATTGTCGCCGTCAAACGCAAACACCACCGTGTCCGCATTACGGAACAGCAAGTCGGCATGCTCCGGCGTCGTGGCCGTGCCTAACGTGGCGACCGCGGTATTGATGCCGTACTGATACAGCGCGACGACGTCCATGTAGCCTTCGACAACTAGCAGATACGGAATCTTGCTGTGAGCCTGGCGCACTTGCCACAGGCCATACAACTCGCGGCCTTTGTGAAACAGTTCAGTCTCGGGCGAGTTCAGATATTTGGGCGCATCGTCTTTGTCGATGACGCGTCCGCCAAACGCAATCGTGCGACCGCGGCGATCCGCAATCGGAAACATGATGCGCTTGCGGAACTTGTCGTAGACATGGCCGCGATCATTGTTCGACAGCATGCCCGTACGTTGCAGCAGCTGCTGCTTTTGCGGAGTGGTGCCGATGGCACTGCGGACGCCGTCAAATCCCTCGGGCGCAAAACCGATGTGGAAGTGGGCGACGGTTGCATCATCAAGACCGCGCTGCTGCAGATAGGCCTGCGCTTGCGGATTGGTTTCGAGCTGACGACGGTAGAACGCCGAGCAGGCTTGCATGACGCTATACAAGTCCTCGGAGTCGGGATTGCGCTTGAACTGTTTGTCGTCGCGCGGAATTTCCATGCCGGCGCGCTGTGCGAGTTCTTCGATGGCATCGAGAAACTCGAGCCGATCGTATTGCATCAGAAAGCTGATGGCCGAACCGTGCGCACCGCAACCGAAGCAGTGATAGAACTGCTTAGTCGGCGAGACCGTAAACGAAGCCGAGCGCTCATCGTGAAAAGGACAACGGGCCGCGTAATCGCGGCCCTGTTTTTTCAGCGGAATGCGGTTGCCGACAATTTCGACAATGTCGGTCCGGCTCAGCAGGTCATCGATGAAAGCGTCGGAAAGGCGTCCCATCGTTACAGTGTAGGTCAGGCGCTCAGCGACTTCTTGATCAGCTGCGACACCAGGCCCATATCGGCCTTACCGGCCAACTGCGGCTTGAGCATGCCCATGACCTTGCCCATGTCGGCAGGTGCAGCGGCACCGGTGGCGGCGATGGCAGCATCGACCGCGACCTGAATCTCGGCTTCGGACATCTTGGCCGGCAAGTAAGCCTCGATCACGGCCATTTCAGCCTTTTCGATGTCGGCCAGGTCGGTACGACCGGCGGCTTCGAACTGGCTGATGGAATCTTTGCGCTGCTTGACCATTTTTTCGAGCACGGCCAGGACCTGCGTGTCATCGAGTTCGATGCGCTCATCGACCTCACGACGCTTGATATCGGCGTTGATCAGGCGGATCACGGCCAGACGTTCTTTTTCGCCCGCCTTCATGGCGGTCTTCATGTCATCGGTTAGTTGGGTCTTAAGGCTCATGGGAGGCTCCGGTCAGTACAGGACAGAAAACACAAAAAGCCGGCTGCGAAACCCGCGACCGGCTCTTTGCGGATCCGAAGGCGGCAACGTAAAACGTCGCGCCACTCAGGATCGAAAGGCGATTAGTACATGCGTTGACGCTTGGTCACATCGCGCGAGGTGCGACGCGACTGACGCTTAACGGCTGCAGCCGCCTTGCGCTTGCGTTCTTGCGTGGGCTTTTCGTAGAATTCGCGCTTGCGGGTTTCGGCGAGGACGCCGGCCTTTTCGCAAGTGCGCTTGAAACGGCGGAGTGCGAACTCAAACGGCTCGTTTTCGCGGACTTTTACGCTTGGCATAACTGATTGATCTCGGAATAGGGTTAGGCACTAGTGCCAGTGAGCCGACTATTATACGGGGTTTAAATCCCGCTGTGCAAGCCCTACACTTAACTCATGCGAGTGCTAGGCATTGAAACCAGTTGTGATGAGACCGGAGTAGCTGTTTTCGATACCGAAAACGGGCTTCTGGCCCATCATTTGTTCAGCCAGATCGACCTGCACGCCCTCTACGGCGGGGTGGTCCCCGAGCTGGCCTCGCGCGATCATGTGCGCAAACTGGTCCCCCTGATCCGCGACACCCTGGCCGAATCCGGCCTGAAACTGGCCGATCTGGACGGCGTGGCCTATACCGCAGGCCCCGGCCTGGTCGGCGCGTTGCTGGTGGGGGCGGGCGTGGCCCGGACCGTGGCCTGGAGTCTAGGGGTGCCGGCGGTCGGCGTCCACCATATGGAGGGCCACCTGCTGGCTCCCTTGCTCGAGCCCGAGGCCCGGGATCAGCTCAGACCGCCGTTTGTGGCACTGCTGGTCTCCGGCGGTCACACCCAGCTAATTCACGTGCGCGGCATCGGCGATTACGAACTGCGCGGCGACACCTTAGATGATGCGGCCGGCGAGGCCTTCGACAAGACTGCAAAGCTCATGGGATTGCCGTATCCCGGCGGTCCATTGCTGGCGCAATTAGCGCTCGAAGGCACGGCGGGCCGCTTTAAGTTCACCAGACCGATGACCGACCGTCCGGGGCTGCAATTCAGTTTCAGTGGCCTCAAGACGCAAGTGCTGATGGCCTGGCAGCAATCCGATCAGACCGAGCAGACGCAACGCGACATTGCGCGCGGTTTTGAAGAAGCGGTTGTCGATACGCTGACCATTAAGTGCGAACGCGCCTTGGATGCCACCGGCTGCGATACGTTGGTGGTTGCCGGTGGCGTGGGTGCCAATCGCAATTTGCGGGCACGTCTGCAGCAGCTGATGGTCGAGCGCGACGGGCGCGTGCATTTTCCGCGTCCTGCGTTCTGCACCGATAACGGCGCCATGATTGCTTATGCCGGCGCGCTCCGATTATTGGCCGGACAACAGCAAGGCCCGGAAATTACAGTGCAGCCGCGCTGGGATATGGCGACACTGCCTTCGCTATCGACAATGACTCACTCCGAGAATGCAGGATCGCTGACATGACCGGCATCAATACCACCGAACCGAGCGCTAAGGGTTGCGTCATCGTGACCGGTGGCGGTCGACGGATCGGTCGGGCGGTAGTCGAGCATCTGGCCGCAAACGGTTGGGATGTGATTGTGCATTTCCATCGTTCCGCAGACGGGGCCGAACAGGTGGCGCAGGCCGCGCGCGGCTTGGGTGTGCGCGCACTGGCATTGGGTTGTGATCTGTCCGATCTGCAGGCCACTGCCGCGTTCTTTGCACAATGCGTGCAGGCGATGGGATCGATCCAGGCCGTGGTGAACAGTGCCGCATTGTTCGTATTCGACCGTGGCGATCAGCCCGATTGGACGTTGTGGCAGCAGCATCAGGACATCAATCTGCGCGCTCCCGTGCAGCTGGCGTCTTTATTGCATGCCCAAGCACCGGCCGCTCAACGTCGTTGCGTCGTCAACGTCATTGATCAGAAGGTGTACAACCTCAACCCGGATTTCTTTTCGTACACCATCAGCAAGATCGCACTCGAAGGCGTGACCCGCATGCTGGCACTGGAAATGGGTCCGCACACTCGCGTGTGTGCCGTGGCACCCGGCATTACATTGCATAGCGGTGATCAGTCCGATGCCAACTTCGATCAGGCGCACCGCGTCACACCGCTGGGTCGTTCCAGCACGCCGTTGGACATCGCACAGGCCGTTGGGTATTTACTGCAAGCCGAAGCCGTCACCGGCACCACTCTGATCGTCGATGGCGGTCAGCACCTGTTCCCGCTCAAGCGGGACATTATGTTTGAGATTGAATCCGAATCATGAGCACCACTACTGCTTGGCAGATCACCGGCGCGGCCATCGTGCTCGATCAGTACATTGTGATGGCCAACATCGGCATCTATCCGCGCGAACTCGAAGCGCCTCAACGTCTGGCGCTCGATGTGCGACTGGAATTGGGCAATCAGTGGTCGGCACAGAACGATGACATCAACACCGTCGTCGACTACGACTTCATTCGCACTGAAATTGATGGCCTGGTCGCATCGCGGCACTTCAATCTGCAGGAGACACTGGTCGAAGCGATTGTCGACGTCTGCATGAGCCAGCCTCCGGTCGTGGCTTGCACTGTCCGCAGCAGCAAGCTTGATATCTATGAAAACTGCCGTGCCGTTGGCATCGAAGTCAGCGCCCGTCGCGCCGAGGCCACTGTATGAGCGACTCCTTACCGCAGCCTTCGTCCGAGGCACTGGAACACAGCGAACGCCTGCACACTTTGATTGCAGACGAGGCTCGCGCCCAGAACGGCATTCCGTTCTCGCGCTATATGGAACTGGCAATGTATGCGCCGGGTCTTGGCTATTACTCTGCAGGTGCCAGCAAGTTCGGTGACGAAGGCGATTTCGTCACCGCACCCGAGTTGGGCCCTATCTTTGCCGCGTGCGTGGCCGAATCCGTCGCACCGGTGCTGCAGCAACTCGGCCCTGAGGCCAAGTTCCTCGAGGTCGGTGGCGGTACGGGTGCCTTCGCCAAGGTGGCACTGATGCGTCTGATGGAACTCGATGCATTGCCCGACCGTTATCTGATTCTGGAGCCATCGGCGCAACTCAAAGCGCGTCAGCGCGCCATGCTGTTCGAGGCCTTGCCGTCGTATCTGTTCGATCTGGTCGAATGGCTCGATGGTCCCGTGCCTTACGACTGGCGCGGCGTGCTGTTTGCCAACGAGGTGATCGATGCGCTGCCCGTCTCGCGTTTTGAAATCGGTGACGAGCGTGAAGTGCTCGAAGGCTATGTCGTCGCCGACAATGATGGTGAGTCGATGCAGCACGAGTTCCGCGCGGCCGATGAGTTTCTGGCACGCGCCGTCAATCACGTGCAATCGACGTTGCACGAACCGATGCCGCAAGGTTTCCGGTCGGAGCTGTTGCCGCAGCTGCCGTACTGGATTCAAGCCATCAGCGGCGGCATGAAACAAGGCGCGATGCTGTTTGTCGATTACGGTTATTCACGCGCTGAGTATTATCAGCGCGATCGCGATCAGGGCACGGTTCGCGCCTTCTACCGGCATCGCACGCATAACGATTTGCTGCAGTGGCCCGGTCTGCAGGATCTGACCGCATCGGTCGATTTCACGGCATTGGCCGAGGCCGGTGTCGAGGCCGGCTTTGATATGGCAGGCTACTGTTCGCAAGCCAGCTTCTTGCTCGGCAACGGACTGCAAGGTGCAATGGAACGCATCGAACGTATCGAAGATCCCGCACTGCAGATGCGTCGCCGCAACGAGGTCAAACGTCTGACGCTGCCTTCGGAAATGGGCGAGCGTTTTCAGGTGATGGGTTTTGAAAAGGATGTGAGCTTCGGCGCCGCATTCCTCGTTGGTGACTTGAGTTATCGCCTGTGAGTTTTCGTACTGATTTGCGCTACCCGCGGCTCTGGCTGGCGGGTTGGATCCTAATGATCGTGGCGATTATCGTCGGCTCGATGATGCCGGCTAAAGATGTGCCCCTGCCGATGGCGTTTGGCATGGACAAAGTCGTGCACATGGTCGGCTACGCCGTAGTGGCGCTGTACGGTGCCAATCTGTTCCGTGGCCGCACGATCATCACGTTGGCACTGATCCTGATCGCACTAGGCGGCTTCGTCGAAATCGCGCAGGGCATGCTGACCGCTACGCGCAGTGCGGAGCTCGCCGACTTTGTTGTCGATGGCGTGGGTGTGGTGCTTGGAGCGCTGATTGCTCAGCGTACGGTGCTAGGCTCGTTGCTCTCGCGCATCGAGGCCATGCGCTCGCCGATCAACTGAATTCGCGCCCGCTCGATCGCGGCGCCAATCGCAGTTCCCTGCAATGCAGGATCCACATCGGTCGCACGCACGGCGGCAGCGGCGGCAAACACTTCGCGCAACCAATCGCCTTGGGGATAATCGCAGTCTGACAAACCCAGGCGGCCGCGGGCATCGGCTTCGCACGATTGCACAAACAGTTGAACGCGTTCGGGCTTACGGAACGCATCCATGCGCTGCAGCAGTTTGTGAATGGTGGCGGCCTTCATCTCGCCCAAGCGATGCATGTTGAGATGCTCGGCGCACACAATCGCGGCCATCTGCGCAAATTCCGCCGGCACTTTCAGGCGCGAACACAAACCGTGCAACGGCGTAAGCCCTGCTCGCTCATGACCGCGATGGCTAGGCAGGACATCCGCCGGAGTCAGTGCCTTGCCTAAATCGTGGGTGAGACCGCAAAAGCCGACGAGCTCATCGCCGGGTGCAATCCGGGCGCATTGCGTCAGCACCAGTTCGGTGTGGATGCCGGTATCGACTTCGGGATGATAGTCCGCTCGTTGCGGCACGCCGTACAGTGCATCGACTTCCGGCAGCAGCACCTGCAAGGCGTCACATGCGCGCAGGGTTCGCAGAAAATCGGCGGGTGAGCGCGAACCCAACGCACGACGCAGTTCGTTGAACACGCGCTCGGGCACCAGATGTTCCAGTTCACCGGCGCGCACCATCTCGCGTATCAGATCCACAGTCTCGGGTGCGACGCTAAAGCCCAGCGGTGCAAAGCGCGCCATAAAGCGTGCAGCCCGCAGCACGCGCAACGGATCTTCGGCAAAGGCCGGACTCACATGACGTAAGACTCGCGCTTCAATGTCGCGGGCACCGCCGAACGGATCGGTCAGCTCGCCCGTATCCGCATCCTGCGCGATAGCATTGATGGTGAAGTCACGGCGCTCCAGATCCTCGGGCAGCGTAACATCGGGTGCGGCATACGCAATGAAGCCGGTATAGCCGCGACCTTGTTTGCGTTCGGTTCGTGCGAGTGCGTATTCTTCGCCGGTGCGCGGATGCAAAAACACCGGGAAATCAGCGCCAACTGCGCGAAAGCCGTGCGCCAGCATCGCCTCGGGTGTGGTGCCGGTCACCACATAATCGCGGTCATGCACCGGCAAGCCAAGCAAGCCATCGCGCACGGCACCGCCGACCAGATAGGCCTTGGCATCAGGTGGCAGTGCGCGTTCGGAGTTCATTACTTGGCGGGAGTTGCAGCGGTCTGACAGGTAAAGGATTTGCGGGGTGCGTTGAGGTCACCGTTCATGCGCGCCGTCACCGGAATCGCGTTGCCGTTAAAACGCCAATCGTACAGCGTGGCGAACGACAGGATGCGGGCGACATACTCGCGTGTTTCCTTGAACGAGATGGTTTCAATCCACAGATCGGGATCCCAACCCGGGCGTTGTGCCTTCCAGCGGTTGAGATTTCCCGGTCCGGCGTTGTAGCCGGCAATGGTGTAGTACGGACGCTCACCGTATCGGTCTTTGAGCTGACGCAAATACGCGGTGCCGATGCGAATGTTGGCATCCGGATCTAGCAGGGTCGATTCGCCGTTCCACGGTTCGCCGATGCTGCGCGCCACGGTGGCACCGGTCGCCGGAATCACTTGCATCAGACCAATCGCGTTGGCACTCGAACGGGCCTGCGGATTGAACACGCTCTCGGCACGAATCTCAGCCGCAACCCATTCCGGGTCGATGTTGCGGGCACGTGCGGCGCTGACAATCGTCGCCTCGTGATGCAGCGGGAACCGCAGCCAGTACTGCGTCTGTTCGTTCGGCGTGCGGTTGAGGTCGAACACCGCGCGGTCGAACCAGCCGTTGGTCTGCGCCATTTCAATGGCATGGATCCGATCCGTATCCGACAGATTGCGAATCGCATCGGACCACTCGGCCTGCGCCCAATTCTGACGACGGATGCCGTACAGCATCATGGCGCGTTGCAGTCCCGGCATGTTGCCGATGCGCGTGCGGTCCGCTGCATCCGCCACGGTGGTGGTCGGGCACAGGTTGTAGGGCTGATTGAGTTTGTCGGCCGCCAAGTAGCCATGGAACTCGGCCTTGGTCGCGGCACGGGAGTAAGCCGCACGAGCGCCGGCGCTATCGCCGAGCAACTCCTTCATGCGGCCTTCGAAATAGGTCCAACGCGAGTCCGAACGCTGCGTGGAGCCCATCTGTTCAATCGCCTGCAGCACACCGCGCCAGTCGCGACGTTGCATGGCTTCGCGTTGACGCGCCTCGTGCAGGCGCTCGTCGTAGGCTTGAGCGGGCACCGCAGCAAAGCGGCGGGCAGCATCAGGCTGATTCTCGGCGGCAGCCCACAGCGCGGCCTGGTACAGCACACGGCCACGTTGCAGGTCGTCCATGCCCAAAGCCGAAGCGACGGCGGGCAACTGTGAGTCCGCCACCGACGGGTTGTTCTTGGCCAACGTGGCCAGGCCAACCGAGGCCACGGTGGCGCTCAGCGGCGTGCGCGGCCAACCGGTCGTTTTGTCCGCCGACGGTGCGCTCAGAAAGTCCGCGTACTGCAGCGCCAGTGCCGCATCGCCCGAGGACAGTCCGCGCGCGGTATCGCGGATCACACCGGCATTGCCTTCGAGCGCGGCCAGACGAATGCGTTCCCAGCGCAGGGAATCCGTCAGCGTGTTGGTGTTCACCAGCGTCTGCAAGGGAGCCGAGCAGACTTGCGGCGGCGTGGTGCCCTTCAGCCAGCTCGACAGGGCGTTTTGCGACCACTCGGCCGGCACCGCAGCACCCGCAGCCGGCATAGTCGCCGACAGTCGGTAGCAACGCAGGGTCTCGGTGGTGACGCGGTCGTCCCAGGCAGCATTGAACGCCGACCAGTCGCTGCGCTTACCGGCCTCGGCCAGCCAGCCCTCACGGAACCGCTCGGCGACCGGTTGGCCCGCATAACGCTGCAGGAAGGCATTGGCCTGCATCGGCGTCACCGCCGCCCACGAACGGGTCAGCCCGGCGTACTCCATCCAACCGGCGAGGGCATGATGACTCAGATCGGCGGGAACCGCGGTCAGCGATCCGTTCTCCAGTCCGTTCAAGGCGGCCGCGACTTGGGCCAGTTGCGCATCGCGCACGGCACCGACATTGGGTTGCGGCAATTTCGGTGCCTGCGGCCCAAAGACCGAATTTGAAGGGGTATTTTGAGCACAGGCCGAGGCGCTGGCCAGACTCAGGCCAATGGCCAGACAGAGTGGGGCGGTTCGCTTGTTCATGCCAACACTATAGCCGCCGGCAACTGAATCGGCCGTCACCTGCGGCCGGATTTACGGCTTGCGCAGCGCCTTATCAGGCACTTCGAGATCCAGTGCAATCGCCAGGTGATCCGAGTATGCGGCCGGCATCGCGCGCAAGTTATTGGCGCGCAGGGTGTCGCTGATCAGGATGTGATCAATGCCGCGTTGCGGCTTCCAGCTCGGAAAGGTCAGCACCGACTCATTGGGCGGGGCCAGATTGGTGCGGTTGAACAGCTGGCTCATTTCCGGCCGATCAATCACACAGTTGAAATCGCCCATGAGCACGGCATGCTCGGCATCGCCCAGATGCTCGGCAATAAACGCCAGCTGCGAGGCACGCGATTGCGCGCCCAGCGACAAATGGCAGATCGCAACGGTCAGTGCCTCGGAACCCGTACCGAACTTGGCGATGAGCAGACCGCGGCCGGCGATGCGTCCCGGCAGGGGATGGATCAGGATCTCCTGCGGGGCATGGCGGCTGAGCAGACCGTTGGCACTGGACGCCACGCCGCCGACACTGCGGTTGGGCTGATGCGTCCAATGCTCAAAGCCGGCGCGCTCGGCCAGATAGTGCGTCTGATTACGAAAGCCGGACCGCAACGAACCCGGATCGGATTCGTTGAGTCCGACGATATCGTAGTCCTGCAGCAAGGTTGCAATCTCATCGAGACGGGATTGCTTGGAACCCAACGGCAACACATGCGACCAGCTGCGCGCGACATAGTCGTGATAGCCGCGTGTGCTGGAACCTGCCTGAATGTTGGCGCTCAGCACCTTAAGGTTTTGACTGTCCGTCATTGCAATCCGAGCCGCTGCAGGCCGCAGGACAAAATCACTTGGCGGCGCGTTCCATCGCGATCAGATGGTCGGCAATGCGCAGGTTGTCTTCGTAGGTCTTGCCTTGGACACGGTACTTGCCGTTGACGATCAGCGTCGGGGTGCCGTTGATACCCGAGGCAATAAAGAACTGCTTGGCCTTGTTGATCTTGCCCGAGGTGGCAAAGCTGTTCATGGCTGCCAGAAAATCAGCCGACTTGACGCCGTACTGTTCGTAGAACGCGGCCACCTTCTGTTCGTTCGGACCTTGGCCCTCAGCCGGCAGCGTGCCCTTGACGTGGATGCCTTCGATCACGGCGTCATGCGAGCGCTTTTCGACGCCCAGAGCTTGAGCAGCAAAGTAAGCCTTGGCATACGGTTCCCATTCCGGACCGAACACGGCCGGCACATAGGTGAAGTTCACGTCGGCGGGCAGCTTGGCCTTCCAGCTGTTGACCAGCGGTTGGAAACGCGCACAGGCCGGGCAGATGTAGCCGAAGGCTTCGGCGACTTCGATCTTGCCATCAACCGGTTCGAAGGGTGCGCCGTTGCTGATGAGCTGATAGTCGGTGCCGGCAATCGGAGCCGGACCCACCGGTGCGACGATCGGGTTGTTGTTCGGAGTTTCGGCTTCTTCGGCCATCGGGGCGGCAGGAGCCGTTGCCGCGGTTGCAGTTTCAGCGCCGGTCGTCGGCGCGACAGGCGCCTCGGTCTTGTCGCTATTGCAGGCGGACAGCAGGCCGACCAGGCCGGCAAGAACTACAGCACGAATGTTCATTCAAACTCCGAATATTTTTAAAAGGGCAATGGTCCGATTCTAGCAATTTTTACTTGAGCGTCCCGTTACGCACGGCGCGAATGATGGCCGCGGTGTTGCGCAACATCTCACCGGCATTACGACCCAGCGGCATATAACGACCGTTGACGTACAGCATCGGGGTGCCATCGGTCTTCTGACGGGTGAGCCATTTTTCATCGGCATCTAACGCGCGATCAATCTGCGGACTCTGCCACGTTGCCAGAAACTTGGCCGGTGCCACGCCGTAGCGCGCATAGAAGGCCGCGAATTCTTCGGGCTGTGCATTGTCGTTGGGTAAGGTGCGGTCCTGATGCACGGCCTTAAACAGCGCAGTATGGGTGCGCTTGTCGACACCGAGCGAACGCGCAACCTCGTACGCACGCGCATAGGGCTCCCACTCCGTCCGGAACGGTGCGGGAATGTAGCGCACCACCACATCGCCGGGCAGGTTTGCAGCGAAGGCCGTCATGGCCGGCTCAAACGCCGCGCAATGCGAGCACAAATAGGAGAAGGCCTCGGCCACCTCGATCTTGCCCTTGACGGCCTGGAAGGGGGCGCCGCCCTCGACCACGATGTAGTTCTTGCCGAGTTGCAGACCGTCGGCCGGAGTGCCGAGCTTGGGCTGCGACTGGGCTTGCGCTGCCGCGGGCAATGCCACGCTCAAGGTCAGCAGGGATACGGCGAGCACCGTGGTTATGCGTTGGAATGGGAACCGCTTCAAAGCCAAAAACTCCTGGAGTTGCTGCCTAGCAATCAGTTAAGTGTCGCGCAATAAAAAGCGCCGACTGCCACATTGTGCAATCGGCGCGATGAACGGAGCAAGAAGCCCGATAAAGGACTTACTTGGTAACCGCTTCTGCAGCCGGAGCCGGGGTTGCAGCGGTGGCTTGGGCAGCCGGAGCGGCAACCGGAGCTTGCTTGTCCAGCGTAGCCTGCTGAGCCTTAGCGGCTTCGATTTGGGCCGGGGTCAGAGTGACACCGACATCGAGCGAGCGGTCATGCAGGCCCGACACGTAAGCAGCCAGGCCGGCGATTTCTTCGTCGGTCAGGCCCTTGGCGATGTCATTCATCATGGCGAACAGGTGCTTGTTCGGATCTTGCGTGACGCCGGCGCGGTAGTAGGCCAGGCGCTGCTTGACGTAATCCGGGTTCTGACCGCCGATGTGCGGGAACGAAGGACCGGCATTGCCGCGACCGTCGGAACCGTGGCAGCCGAAGCAGCCGGCGATTTCGCGCTTGGCGTCACCGCGCCAGTACAGATCTTGGCCGACTTCGTACAGACGCTTGCCGGCGTTGGGGCCGGTGGTGATCAGCGAGGCATTGGCCACCACAGCGCCGGCCTTTTGCTTGGCGAAGTGAGCGCCGATATCGCGTGCATCTTGTGCGGTCAGAGCGTTGGCATAGGGCAGCATGACGGCAGCTTGGCCATCGGTACGCAGACCCTTTTTGAACAGTTCAATCTGATGCGCGACATAACGCTCCGGCATACCGGCCAGACGCGGGTATTGCGGATCGGTCGGGTTGCCGTCGAGGCCGTGGCAGGCAGCGCAGGCAGCAGCCTTGGTGGCACCGGCAGCCGGGTCGCCCCAGGTGGCCGTTTCAGCGGCAGCGGTGGTCGTGGCGGCAGCAGCCGGCTTGGCGGCGGCAGTGCCCTCGGGGTTGTTCTGCGCAAAGCTAACAGCCGCAGCAATGGCCAGGGCGCCGATACCACTCAGGCCGAGAATACGAATGGGACTCATCAGTTTGAATTCCAATAACTAAAAAACGGAAAAGGAAGGCCGCGCCGATGCTGAGCGGACCCTAACTGATGAATTATCGGCGGAACGCGGCGAGCGGTCAACGAGTGCAGGCCAAAATTCCGCCACAGAGCCGCATTCGATGGCGCAACAGGCCCCGAATTTCGCCAAATCGCGGGGATATGCGATGCTATGGACCATGTCCAATCCCCTCGAACGCGCCCAGTACCTGCTGGCTGCCCATAATCAGCGCCAGCTCCCTGCGGATGTCGGCTACGAGGTGGCCTTCGCAGGACGCTCTAACGCGGGCAAATCGACTGCCCTGAATGCCATCTGCCGCCAGAATGCGTTGGCCCGTGTCTCCAAGACGCCAGGTCGCACCCAGCAGCTGGTGTTTTTCGGTTTGCCGCCGCACACCGACCGGTTCCTGGTCGACTTGCCGGGCTACGGCTACGCCAAGGTACCCAAAGATCTGCAAGCCCATTGGCAGGCCTTCATCCAGGACTATTTCAATACCCGTGAAGCGCTCAAGGGTCTGGTTGTGGTCATGGACATCCGGCATCCGCTCAAGGAATACGATCTGCAGATGCTCGGCTACGCGGTCGAAAACGGGTTGCCTGCCCACGCGCTGCTGACCAAGGCCGACAAGCTCGGTCGCAATGCCGCCAATCAGACCCTGTTTGCCGTTCGCAAGGAACTCAATGCGATGTTCGCCGACAGCGTGTCGGTGCAGGTGTTTTCCGGCGAGTCCAAAGTCGGTGTCGATGAGGCCGTCGGCGTGATCCGCGGCTGGCTCGAGATTTAAACATCCGGCGCGCTCGCGTGTAACGCGCTAGAGCGGTTTCGAAAACGTAGAGAAAAAAAGACCCCGACCAATCGGTCGGGGTCTTTTGTGTTGCGTCGCTAGGATTAGAACTTGTAGCTGAAGCCGGCGAGCGTGGTGCGGCCGTATTCGAAGTACTTCTCAGGGCGGTTAGCCGAGTCGACATCGTTGTAGGCGGCAAACGGTTCGTCACCGATGTTGCTGACTTGCAGGTACAGCGATAGACCCTTCAGCGAACCGCTGTTGAAGCTGTAGTTGATCTGCGCGTCTTGCACGACTTCCGGAGCGATGCTGATGGTTTGGTAGTCAGCACCGAAACCGCGGGTTTCGCCACGGAAGGCCGAACGCGTACGACGGCTCCAACGTACGGAGAAACCGCCGCGCTCATAGTAAGCCGTCAGGTTCGAGACGTACTTGGACAGACCCGACAGCGGTTCGCTGGTGCCCGGGCCGTTCGGGTGGATCGAGCTGCTGGTATCCGAGTAGGTACCGATCAGGCCGAGACCGTTCAGCGGCGACCACAGCAGATCCAGCGGCAGCGAGGCCGTCAGTTCGAGGCCGCGGATGGTACCACCTTCGCCATTGACCGGCTGGTTGATCTTGCCGATGGTGCCGGTCGGAGTCGGTTGACCTTGCGGCAGGGTCGGCAGCGGCAGACCTGCAAAGTCAAATGCCACGTCGCGGTTGTAGATGTAGCTCAGCAGATCCTTGTAGAACCATGCAGCGCCGATGTAACCGCGGTTGCCATTCTTGGTGCTGAAGTACTTTTCAACCGAGAAGTCGTAGGCGTTGGCCATCCACGGCTTGAGGGCGGTGTTGCCGCCGCCGGCTTGCCAGTACGTACCGCTGATGGTCTTACCGGTAGTCGGATCGGTGAAGGTCGGGCAGGCGGTGACGCAAGCGCTGACGTCCATACCGGCCTTCAGTTGGTCCATACGCGGACGGGCCATCTGACGGGCGGCGCCGAAGCGGGCGTAGGTTTCCGGCAGGAATTCCAGCGACAGGTTCAGTGCCGGCAGGGTTTCGCTGTACTTCACTTCTTCGCGGATCGGCGAGCCGGCCGGGTTGCCATCGTAAGTACTAAAGGCATCCGAACCTTGCGTGACTCGGACGTGCTGGACGCCGACGTTACCGCGCAGCGGCATGCTGCCCAGATCGGTGTCGATGTCAGCCTTGACGTAGTAGGTGGTCAGCTTTTCGTCAACCGACCAGTTCTTGGCGGCGATGTCCTTGTCGTACTTGCGAACGAGCTTATAGACGCCCGAATCCAGAATCTGATTGGCATCGAACATGCCGAGTTGACCGATACCGCCGAAGTTGAAGTCCTGCACGGTGCCCGGGAACGGAGCGGTGACGCCGAACATACCGCCGGTGCAATCGGTCAGGCAGAGCTTGCTTTCAAGCGAGGTCTTTTCCTTGGTGCGGTCGGTCAGGTTGACACCGAAATCGATGCCCGTGAACGGACCCCAGTTCAGGGTGCGGATGGCATTGATGCGGATCGACTTCAGATCATCGTTGACGCCGAAGTCCTTCAGGTAACCGTCTTGGCCCCAGCCGCCGGCATCGGTCAGCACGAGGTCGGTCGGGTTATTGAACTGTGCACCCAGCACGTAGTTGTAGAACTTGCCGCTCGGGTCCAGTTCCATGTTCATGGTGGTGGCGCCGCCATTGGTGGCCACGCCGACGTAGGTTTCGAGCACGCGGAACTTGCGCTTGACCTTGGAAACGGACAGATCGGTGTTCAAGGTCCATTCCGGAGTCAGCTTGAACTTGTTGTTGAAGCCGATCGAGTTCAGGGTATCTTCGATCGGGTTGCTGTCCATACGGATGACCGGGTGGACGTTGGTCCAGGTGGCCTTGGTGATGGTGCCGGCGCTGTTCACCGTATAACCCGGTTGCAGCACGCCCGTGCCCCAGATCGTACCGAATTCCATACCGGTCTTGATTTCGGTCTTGTCAAACTTGGAGTAGAACCAGTCCAGGGTGCTTTCCCACACGTCGTTCGGCTTGAACTGCAGGGTTGCAGCAAGGCCGTCGCGCTTGTGGTTGTTGTCGAACTTGTACAGCTTGCCGCCGCCGAGCACGGTGGTGTTGTTCGGACCGCCGGTGAAGCCCCACACTTCGTTCTGGTAACCCGGCTGCGGGCTGTCCATGTGCGACAGAGCCAGCATCACGCCAACGGTGTTGTTGGCGAACTGATCAATGTAGGTGGCGCTGACGCGGTTGCCGGATTCCTTTTGGTCACGGATCTTGTTCTGGTCGTAACGGGCGTTGAGGCTGACGACGCGTTCTTTGAACGACAGCGGACGCACGGTTTGCAGATCGACGGTGCCGGACAGGCCTTGGCCGACCAGGCTGGCATTCGGGGTCTTGTACACCACAACCGAGCTCAGCAGTTCAGACGGGTATTGGTCGAACTCGACGCCGCGGTTGTCACCGGTGCTGGCCTGCTCACGGCCATTGAGGGTGGTGGCACCGAAGTCGCCGTTAAAGCCGCGGATGTTGACTTGGGCGGCGCGGCCGCGCTCGCGTTGAGCGGTCAGACCCGGCAGGCGGGCGATGGAGTCCGCAATGGAAGCGTCAGGCAGCTTGCCGATATCTTCGGCCGAGATCGCTTCGACGATCGACGTATTGGTTTGCTTGGTGTCGATCGAGGCTTCGATCGCGCGGCGGATGCCGGTGACTTTAACCTTACCCACGTTGGTGGTTTCGGCGGTCTTAGCCGTTTCCTTGTCCTTGGCGGCGTCGGTGCTGCTGTCCTGTGCAAATGCGGGGACAGCGACCATGATGGTGGCCGATGCCAGCGCCACGCTCAGGAGGTTACGCTTGAACTTCATGTGGAACTCCAAAAAAAGATGTGCGGTACGAAACGGGTGTCGCGTTCAGCAGAATAGCCGCGTGTCGCTAAACTGAACGCCGCCTTTCTGACTTCGCGAGAATGTTAGAACCTTGTAAAGGTGCACATATGAATGTGCAAACGTATTCATGTTTTGTGCAACCGAGATGTCAAGAAAAACCGATATGGATCACGAACTTAAGTCAATATTTCTACTCCGCAGTGCACTTATTGGTGCGTTGTCGGCTGCATTCGGTTTTGCGGTAACGGGTACTGCTTCCGCAGCCCAGTCAAGTGCCAAAACGGATTGGCGCGGGCAGATTATTTACTTCGTGATGACCGATCGGTTCGCCGACGGCAATCCGGGCAACAACAATCAGCGTGCCGACGAGTACAATCCCGCCGACGGGCGCAAGTGGAGCGGTGGCGACTTGGCCGGCGTGCAACAACGACTGGACTACATCCAAGGGCTAGGGGCCACCGCCGTTTGGATTACGCCACCCGTGCGCAATCTGTGGTGGAACGTGGGCGGCCATTTTGGCGGGTATCACGGCTACTGGGCCAATCACTTTCAGCAGGTGGATCCGCATTACGGCACGCTGGCCGACTACAAAGGCCTGGCCAATGCACTGCATTCTCGCGATATGCGTCTAGTGCAGGACATCGTCGTGAATCACACCGGTAACTACACCCATCGCAATCCGCAGGGCCAGTGGGTGCGGGCGCGCGACAGCGAGGGTCTGGACCGGCCCTTACAAAAAGCATTTGCAGACAACCTGTCGCCCTCGAGTTATCACCTCGAAGACAGCATCACCGACTTCACCGATACCTCCAGGCTGTGGAACGGGCAACTGGCCGGGTTGGATGATCTCAACACGGAGAGCCCGGCCATCCGCAAAGCGCTGCGACAGGCTTACGGCTACTGGATGCGCGAGGTCGGCGTCGATGCCTTCCGCGTGGACACTGCGTTCTATGTGCCGCCGGCCTACTTTAAGGATTTTCTCAACGCGACCGATCCGCAGGCACCCGGCATTGCTCGCGTGGCCAAGTCGTTGAACAAACCGGAGTTCCTGCTATTTGGCGAAGGCTTTGCGGTCGACAAGCCGTACGAGAACTCCCAGGATCATCGCATTGCGCAGTACTTGGGTCCGCAGGCACTGCCGAGCATGATCAACTTCACGTATTACGGAACTTCGCTGGATGTGTTTGCTCGCGGTGCGCCGACTGCTGCCATGCTGCATCGTCTGCAATCGCAACCGAAGATCTACGGCGACACGGGTCTGATGCCGACGTTTGTCGATAACCACGATGTCGATCGGTTCCTCGCGCAATCCAATGTCGCAAGCTTGCGGCAGGCCCTGTTGGCGATGTTCACCGTGCCCGGCATTCCGGTGATTTATTACGGCACCGAGCAGGGCATGACCGGTCAGCGCGATTCGATGTTTGCATCCGGTTTCGGTTCGGGCGGTCGCGATCACTTCGACACGAGTACACCTTTGTATCGCTACATTGCGCAGTTGGCCGCTGTGCGCAAATCGCATCGCGCGTTGACGCATGGACAAGTCGTGCCGTGGGTGGGTGACGAAAGCGGTCCGGGCTTACTGGGATGGCGCATGCAATTGGCCGGTGAGCCGCCGGTGCTGGTGCTGATGAATACGGCCGATACGCCGCGGCTGTTGTTGTCCGATGGTGCGCAAGACGCGCAATGGCAACCGTTGGGTGACACGCCTGCCGTGGCTCCGGTTCGCGGAACCGTTATTCCCGGCAAAGCGGCGTGGGTGTTTGTTGCCAAGGGTGATGCGTTGACTGGCGCGGATGCGGGCGTGGCGCCGCAGATCACGACTGCACCGCCGACCGCGCCGGTTAGTGGTCTCTGGCGATTGCAAGGTGTGGGCCCCGCAACGCATCTGATTGCCGATGGTCGTGTGCGTGATGCGGTTCCCGTCACGCGCACCGCCGCGGGTTGGACGGCGTCGCTCGATACGCGTGCATGGACCGATGGCGACATCGTCCATCAGGTTGTCGCGCGCGATGAGCATAGCGGCGCGTTATCGGCACCATTGAGTCTGCGTGCGCGCAATCCGTGGCAATCGGTATTGCAGGTGACCGATCCGCGCGATGACGATCTTGGGCCTACGGGTCGCTACACCTATCCGGCCGGTGCCGACTGGGAACAGGTGCGCACTGCCGATCTGCTTGGCGCACAGGTGCAGACTGCAGGCACGCGTTTGCGTCTGATCCTGCCGATGCGCATGCTGTCGTCGACATGGAATCCGGCGAACGGTTTTGATCACGTCAGCGTGCAGGTGTATCTGCAGGTGCCGGGCATCGCAGGTCCGTCGGTTGCCACGTCATACGAGCAACACGGTCAGTTGCCTGCCGGTTTTGCCTGGAACCGGTTATTGCGGATCCACGGTTGGAGCAATGCACTGTTTGCTACTAATGATCAGGGGCAACCGACGGCACTATCGGAGACGGCAACCGTCAAAGTGGATCGGGACGCTAACACCATCACGCTCGAGTGGCCGGCATCGGCGTTGGGGTCGCCTTCGACATTGAGCGGCACCAAGTTGTGGATCAACACCTGGGATTACGATGGCGGCCTGCGCCCCTTAACGGCGCAAGCTACGCCCGGCAGCTTTGGCGGTGGCCAAACGGCCGATGATCCCTTGTGGATGGATAGCATCGGCCCGCTGACGTTGCCCTAGCGCGATTAATCGCGGATCAGCACCACCGGCATGTAGGCCGGCACGGTCACCGATCCGTTTTGTATGCGCACCTGAGGAAGGCGCGAGTCGCCCGCCGTCTTGGCTGCAAGCACCGGATGCAGTTTCCAGCCGATTCCTGTTAGCGCAACGGTCTGTGCTTGGGTGGCGCCGTTGAGGATCACCATCGCATCGGCAAAGTTTGCACCTTGCAGACCTTTGCCGTCGTACTGCGCCACGATGACGCGCGGATCGCGTTGAATCCATTCGGCCGGGAAACTCAGGCGCTGACGAATCTCATCGGCCGATTGCATGCGAAACAGCGTGGAGCTGTGACGGATCGCGAGCCAATCGCGGAACACGCGTTGCGTCTGCGCGATCTGCGCGGCACTTACGTGATTGTTCGGATTGTTGAGCGCCGCACGCATCTGCGGCCAGCTGGACTTGTTGTCCCATTCGGGCGGCAGGCCGGTACCGAAGTAATTCGTGCGACCGGTCCAGTCGATGCGATTGAACCAGTCGCCTGAGTTGTAACTGTTGCGATCCAGACTCTTGGAACGCAGAACATCAATGCCGGCATGGTAATACGCAATGCCTTGACTCACTGCATTGATGGCGATGGCCAGCCACTGTGCCTGCACGCGCTGTTCTGCCGTGGCATTGGCCGGCATCCGCAAGGCGTTGAGATCGAACAAAGTCTGGTTGTCGTGATTTTCCACATAGTTCACGACTTCCTGAGGCTGGCTGACATAGCCTGCCGGCGCGCCTTTGTAGCTGAACTCCTGCGCTGCTTTCACAACGCCGTTGCGATCGGCGAGTGCAAAGCTACGCAGGCTGCCGGCGATGCCAATGCGAATCCAGTCCGCGTAATCCCACGCGATGGCATCCTTGGCCGTCAGGCGCTGATGGATGAAGCCGGGATTGCCGACCAGGTCAGCGCCACTGTCACCGGCACTGCCACCGCGCACCGCATCGCGAGCCCGATCACTGAAAGTACCGATACCACTGCCGTTGAGGCTGAGCTGCGACGCCTGTACAAACCGTTTGCCGTCAGCGATTTCGCCGAAGTTCCAGCCTTCGCCAAGGAATTGCACCGGCACACCGCGATTAGCAACTTGTGCCGCGGCCTGCGCCTGTTCCATGACCTCGCGCGGCTGGTGGGCCATGAGATCAAAACGGAAACTGTCGATGCGATAGACGCGCGTCCAGTACGCCACCGAGTCGACCAGCAGCTTGCCCATCATGCGATGTTCGGTCGCGGTGTTATCGCAGCAAGTGGAACGTTCGATCTTGCCCTTGGCATCGAGGCGATGGTAATAGCCCGGTACCAGGCGATCGAGTACCGATCGCGGATCGAGTCCCGATGCGTTGGTGTGGTTGTAGACCACGTCCATGCCGACGCGCAGACCGATGCGATGCAACGCCATCACGGCCTCGCGCAATTCGCGGATACGGACAGCGCCGTCTTCGGGGTTGGTGGAGTAACTGCCTTCGACCGCATTGAAATGGAAGGGCTCGTAACCCCAGTTGTAGCAGTCGCGATCACGGATATCGCGAATCGCGGCTTGCGGTGCCTCGCTGTCGGCAGAGGACTTGCCGATGCGCGGTTGTACACAATCACGTTCCGGCAAGGTGGCGAAGTCGAAAATTGGCAGCAGGTGCACATCGGTCAGGCCGGCCTTCGCCAATGAACGCAAGTGGCGCATACCCGCGCTGTTGGTCTGAGTGAAGGCCGTCAGCTTGCCGCGATCGCGTCCCGGAACCGTGGTGTCATCGCGCGAGAAATCGCGGACATGCAATTCGTAAATCGTCATGTCAGTGTTCTGAGCCACCGTGCGCGGTGCCTTGTGGGCATCCCAGTTGTCGGGTTTCAGGCGCGCATCGCCGGGATCGCCGATCCAGCTGTGTTGCGAGTCGGTGTCCAAGCTGATCGAGTATGGATCGGTAACAACCGAGCGCACCAGTCCATGTCCCGGCGTAAAGACATCGACGAGATAGCGGTAATGCTGCCCCCACAGATCTCCGTTGACTTGCGTACTCCACGCGCCGGTCTGCGCATCGCGCGTCATGGCATGCAGGCTCACTTTATCGCCTTGGTACACGCACAGCGCCAGTTGCTGCGCAGTCGGAGCCCACACCTGAAACTTCGAGGCTTGTGACGTCCAACTCACGCCCAGGTTCTCGAGCGAACCGGCATCGGCATACAAAGCGTCCAACGCGCCGGGCGTTTGCAGGCGAGTGCGATCCGTCACGCGGCCTTGCGCATCGAGTGCTTCGATAAGAACATCACCGCGTAACCACTCACGCACCGGACCTTGCACCGTGAATTCCGCGCCGGCACCGGTGAATCCAAATGCAGCGGGAGTCGTGGGCGCGCTAGCCGTGAGCGCGAAGGCCGTGCCGTTGACCACCAGCTGCGCCGCGGTTCCGGCAGCCAGTCCGGGCCAGCGAATCGTATCGCCATCGAGCCAGTAGGCGCGCGCATCCAAGGTGGCGTTGGTGTCCGGGCTCAGGATGCGGGCATTCGTGGCTGCGGTACAGTCGGCGGCGCTAAACGGGGTCAGGCTGTCGGCTCGGGCAGGTGTCGCAATGGCGAGCAGCAGAGACAGGGCAACAAAGGCGGAGCCGGCAACGGGATGGCGCATGCGAGTCGAAACCGAAGATCAGGGGGATTCGGCCCAGCGTACCTGCGTTGTGAACTGAATACGAATGTAGCAATGTTGCAGCGCGCAAGCGACACTAAGATGACTCACAGCCCGTTTTCAGGATCATCGCTTGCGCTCATTGCTCACCGTTGCCGTATTCGTTGCGACCCTGATGCCGTTGGGCGCACGTGCCGCCGATCGCATTGACAGTGCCGACCCTCGCCTCGATGCCATGTATCAGATGGCCTTGCGCGAGCGCGATGCCAATCGCGTGACTGCAATTCGGGATTGGGCCTACAACAGCAACGAGCCGATTCCCTGCGATTGTTTTGAGACCGGCGAGAAATGGAATTTTGTCTGGACGCGCGATCTGTCCTACGCGGCCGACTTGGCGTTGGCCGCCACCGATCCGCAACGAGTGCGCAACAGTCTGTCGTTCAAGTTGTCGGATATCCGCAGCGGTCCGCATCGCGGTGGGCTAGTTGTGGCGCAGGACACGGGTTCGGGCGGCAGCTGGCCCATTAGCACCGATCGGGTGGTCTGGTTCCTGGCGGCGCGCCATGTATTGGGTCAGGATGCGAACTTCGATGCGCGCTACCGCACTGCGTTGGAGCAGACGCTGCAGTTGGATCGTGCGACGGCCTTCGATGAGCGCATGGGTCTGTACCGCGGCGAGACGTCGTTTCTCGATTGGCGCGAGCAGACGTATCCGCAATGGACTCGCGATGATGTGACTTTCCTCGGTGAATCCTTCGCGCTGTCGACGAATGTGCTGCACTATCAGGCGCTGCGTCAGATGGCCGACCTGAAAACCGGCATGGAGCGGCTCGATTGGCAACGCCGCGCCGTGCGTCTCAAGCAACGCATCGTGCAAGTGTTCTGGGAGCCGGGCAGTGGCGTGCTGCACAGCGTGGTCGGGCCTTCCTACAATCCGATCCCGTTAGCGTCGATGGATCTGCTGGGCATTTCATTGGCCATTGATGCCGGCATCCTGACGGACAAGCAGGCACTGCGTGCTCTGAACCGTTATCCGGTTGCCGCGCTGGGTTCGCCGGTGGTGTGGCCGCAACAGCCCGAGGTGCCGATCTATCACAACCGCGCCATGTGGCCGTTTGTGAGTGCCTATGCGCTACGCGCCGCACGGCAGACTCAGGATGTCGAACGCATCCGTTTTGAAATCAATAGCATTCTCGATGGCGCCGCCCAGAACGGTTCCAACATGGAGAACTACGAACTGCTGACGCGCGCCAAGCATGTCGAGGATGGCGCTCTCAGTGGTCCCGTCGTGAACTCGCCACGACAACTCTGGTCGGTGGGTGCCATGCTCATGACCCTGCGCGAAGGCATTTTCGGCTTGCGTCTCGATGGCCGCATCGAGCCGAAGCTGCCGGCCGAACTGGCGCGACGCGTGTTTGGTTCACGATCTTCGATCACCTTGACCGATGGCGATCGCGTGCTGGAGTTGCGCCGTCCCAAGAAGACGACCGGCGGCAATTTGTGGGTCAAGGCAACGCAGCGCAAGCGCGGCAAGCGTACGATCGTGCAGCTTAAAAGTGTTGTCGCGCCCGCATTGCGCCTGCGTCGCAATGGTGCGGACATGGCCCCGCCGGCACCGCAAGGCGCCGCGCAGCAATGGATCGGTAATAACGACTATCGCGTTTATCTCAATGGCCGCCGTGTCACGGCGCCGGTCCAACCGAGCACGCAGCTGCAGTGCTGGAGTGCGACGCGCGTGGAGCGGGGCATCGAGTCCTTGCCGTCGCAGCCGCAATGCGGGCCTGAGCAAGCCTTCGTACCCAATACGGTGTTGCCTGCAGGCACTTACCGCCTGGTGCAGCGCTACGAGAACAGCAACGGTCCGATCAACACCGGCATCACCGCCAATGTCCGCACCTTGCTGTGGATCTGCGCGGGCCAACCCACGCAAGCGGTCTCGATGACCTTACCGCACAGCGTGCGCGAGCAGGATTCGACGGCTGCGATTGTCACGGTCAAACAAACCGCGGCTTGCCATACCGAATGGGCAGCAGGCACCAACATGAGTGACTTGGAACTCAATCGCGCCTATACCGGCGGCAAGGGCGGTGAGTATCCGCTCAACGATTCCACACTGGGCTCGTTGTTGATTTCATCGGTTCCCTCCGCCACCATCGTCCCCACACCGTAATTTTCAGAGCTCAACGCATGAACGCAAGCGCCACCACTGCAAACGACAAGCCGCGTCTGTCCTTCTGGCAGATCTGGAACATGAGTTTCGGATTCCTCGGCATTCAATTCGGGTTTGCGCTGCAAAACTCCAATGTGAGCCGCATCTTTGAAACACTCGGTGCCAAGACCGATGACATTCCCGCCTTGTGGATGGCCGCGCCGCTGACCGGCTTGCTGGTGCAACCCATCATTGGCTATCTGTCGGATCGGACCTGGGGACGATTCGGCCGCCGGCGCCCGTACTTTACGGTGGGCGCCATCCTGGCCTCGCTGGCGTTAGTGTTTTTCCCGCACGTTCCCGCGCTTTGGATTGCCGCCGGCATGCTGTGGATGCTGGATGCATCGATCAACATTGCCATGGAGCCGTTCCGCGCGTTCGTCGGTGATCAGTTGCCGACCGATCAGCGCTCCAGCGGCTTTGCGATGCAGAGTTTCTTTATCGGTGCCGGCTCGGTCATCGCCAGTGCCTTGCCGTATATCTTTGAGCGTTTTGGTGTCGCCAACACGGCGGCGCAAGGTGTGATTCCGGATACCGTCAAGTATTCGTTCTACTGCGGTGGTGTGGTCCTGCTCGGTGCGGTGCTGTGGACGGTGTTGCGCAGCAAGGAATACCCGCCCGAAGTCTTGGCCGCGCACGATGCGAACCGCGAGGTGTCGCATTCGACCTTGGATCAGTCCAAAGCCCGTCGTCAGGGCAGTATTGCGCTGATCGTCGGTGTCCTGGCGATGGCTCTCGTCGCCGGCCTGGGGCTGGAACGCGAGCTGCTGATTCTGGGTGGTGGTATCGCCGGTTACGGCTTGTTGTCTCTGCTCGCCACTTCGGTGCGTTCCGGTTCGATGCTCAATGTCATCATCGCGGACATTCAGGGCATGCCTGCGGTCATGAAGCGACTGGCCTGGGTCCAGTTCTTCTCGTGGTTTGCCTTGTTCGCCATGTGGATCTACACCACGCAAACCGTCACTGCCGTGCATTACGGCAGCAGCGACACCACCAGCGTTGCCTATAACGAAGGCGCCAACTGGGTCGGCATTCTGTTCGCTGCGTACAACCTGTTTGCGGCGCTGTGGGCCATCTTCATCCCCAAGTTGGTCAATATTTTGGGCGTGCGCAAAGCTCACATGTTCAATCTGGTGCTGGGCGGACTGGGACTGATCTCGATTCCGCTGATCGGCGATCCCAAACTGCTGCTGATTTCGATGGTCGGCGTCGGTGTGGCTTGGGCTTCGATTGTGTCTCTGCCGTACACCTTGCTGTCGGACAGTGTGCCGGCCGGCAAGATGGGCACCTACATGGGCATCTTCAATTTCTTTATCGTGATTCCGCAGCTGGTTGCAGCGAGCATTCTTGGTTTTGTGCTCAAGCACTACCTCGATAACTTTGCCGCCAATGCGCTATATATCGGCGGCGTGTGCATGATCATCGCAGGTCTGCTCGCGCTGCGAGTCCGCGCTAATGCATCCGGGAGCTATGCATGAAACCTGTTCGTACCGTTCTGAGCCTGGCCTTGCTGATGGCCGCGGGTCCGCTGACCGCTGCCGATTGGATTGGCACCCGCCAACCTATCGCCGGTGATGCGGTCTACTTCGTGATGACCGACCGGTTCGTCAATGGCGACAAGAGCAATGACCAACGCAATCAGGGCGGCAAGGAGTTGCACACTTTTGATCGGCCGATTGCCGGTGCGCCGAAAGGGCAGAGTGCCAACATCGGTTATCTGGGTGGCGACTTTAAAGGGTTGCTGGATCAGGCCGACTACATTCGCGGTATGGGCTTTGGGGCCGTATGGATCACGCCGATTGTCGACAATCCCGACGAAGCCTTCACCGGCAGCACACCCGTGCAGTGGAAAGGCTTTATGCAAGATGGTGGCAAGACCGGTTTTCACGGCTATTGGGGCGTCAACTTTTACAAGGCCGACGAACACTTGCCAAGCAAGGACCTTGATTTCCAAGGTCTGACCAAAGGCCTGAAAAACAAGGGTCTATTGACGGTGTTGGACATTGTCGGCAATCACGGATCGCCTTCGTTCTCGGCACCGAGTGATCGCGATCAGTTCGGCAAGCTGTACGACAAGGAAGGCCGTCTGGTCGCCGACACGCAAAATCTGGAGCCGACCAAACTGGATCCCAAGGGCAATCCCTTGCACGCGTTCTATCACGACAAGCCGGATCTGGTGCAGCTGAGCAACCTGGATGAGACCAATCCTGCGGTCGTCGACTATCTGGTCGGTGCGTATCTGCAATGGATTGATCAGGGCGCTGCGGCGTTCCGCGTCGACACGATCCGGCACATGCCTTCATCGTTCTGGAAGACCTTTGCCGATCGCATTCGGGCCAAGCACCCGGGCTTCTTTATGTTCGGTGAGGCCTTTGATTTCGATGCGGCCAACATCGCTCCCTTTACCTGGGATGCCAACGGCAACTACAGCTTGCTCGACTTTCCGCTGAAAAAAGCGATCGACGAAACCTTTGCAGGCAAGGGCGCGGGCTTTGAGCATCTGTTGCCGGCACTGTACTTAAAAGACGGCCCGTACGCCAACCCGTACGAGCTGATGACCTTCTACGACAACCACGACATGCCACGCATGAATGCAACCGACACCGGTTTCATCAATGCCAACAACTGGCTGTTTACGGCCCGTGGCACGCCCGTGATCTATTACGGCTCGGAGATGGGCTTCGAGCGCGGCAAGGCCGAGCACGAGGGCAACCGCAACTATTACGGTACGGCCAACATCAGCAAGGCCAAGCAGTCGCCGATCTATCGCGATCTGCGTCGCATTGCTCTGGTTCGCAAGGCCACGCCGGCGTTGCAGCGCGGTCTGCAGCTCAACGTGACGTTCAAGGGCGATACCGCCGGCTTCTACCGCGTGCTCGATGCCAAGGGCTATCCGCGTCAGGTCGCATTGGTTGCCCTCAATAAGGGCAAGCAAGCCGGTAGCGTTCGGATTCCGGCTGCCCGTGTCGAAGGCGGCCAATATCGCTCGCTGATCTCGGGCAAGACGATCACCTTGCGCGCTGGCCGAGCTGCCAACTTGCCCGTTGCTGCCAATGGCGTGGATGTGTGGCTCAAGGAAGGCGCCGTCCGCAATCCGCGACTGCGTACAGAACTGACGCGACTGATGCGTCACAAGGGCTATCAGGGCACCGCGCCGGCGACCACCGCCAACAATCAGTAAGACGAAACGAGGATCACCCGCGCCGCAGGCGCGGGTCCATCCGGGCGCGCAAGGCATCCACGATGACGTTGATCAGCACGATCAGCGCGCCGACCGTCAGCACCACACCCAGCACCAGCGTGTAATCGCGGTTCAACGCGCCCTGCACAAAATAGCGGCCCATTCCGGGGATGCCGAATACCTGTTCGACGACAGCCGAACCGGTCACCACGTTGATTAGTGCAGGCGATAGCCATGCCACCACCGGCAGTAACGCCGGCCGCAACGCGTGATGCGTCAGCAGGCGCCATTCCGAATATCCACGCGAACGGGCGGCCTGCAGATACTCGGCCGACATCGTCTCGGCCATCGACGCGCGCATGATGCGTGCGCAATACGCGATGTTCGGCAAGGCCAGTGCCACCACCGGCAAAACGATGTGGCGCCATTCGCCCCAACCGCCGGCCGGTAGCCACTTCAAAATCACAGCAAACAGCAGCACCAGCAGCGGTGCCACCACAAACTTGGGAACGGAGATCCCCAAGCCGGCCACGAACATCAGCAAACGGTCGGTCCATCCGCCGGCGCGACGACCCGCAAAAATGCCCAGCGGAATGCCAACGCCCAAGGCCAGCAACAGTGCCAGCCCGCCATTCAACATCGACACCGGCAACGCCTGCGCGACCAGCTGATTGACGCTGTAATCGGGGTATTGGAACGAAGGCCCCAGATCGCCGTGGGCCACATCGCGCAGCCAGGCCAAGTACTGCTCCGGCAAGGACAGGTCGAGACGGTACTGCTTTTCGAGCATCGCCTGCACTTCGGGCGGCGCTGATTTTTCCGTATCGAAGGGACCCCCGGGCGCCGCACGCAACAGAAAGAAGCACACCGTGGCGAGCAACCACAGCGTGATCAGTGCTTCGAACAGTGTGCTGAGCAGACGCTTCATGGCTTGAGCTCCATCCAGCGACTGGCATGGTGATCCAGCGCATTGGCTTCAAAGCCGCGCACGCCCGATGCCACCAGATGCTTGGACGTGTAGTAGTACAGAGGAATCACGGCGTCCTGATTGAGCAGTCGCGTCTCGGCCGCACGCAACCACAACAAGCGCGCCTTTTCGTTACGGGCACGGTCACTGCGGGCCAGACGTTCGGCGAACTCCGGATCGTTCAGGCCTGACCAGTTCAGCGCATTGTCGACTTGGCCGTAACCCACCAGAAAGTTGCGCGGGTCGGGCACGTCGGCAATCCAACCGCCGCGAAACACTTGTGTGATCACGCGCTGTTTGCGGTTATTGACGAAGACCTTCCATTCCTCGTTACGCAGCCGCACGCGGACGCCCAAGGTGTCGCGCCACATCGCAGCAACCGCCAAGGCCAAACGGCGGTGCGGTGTCGAAGTGTTGTAACGCAGCTCCAGTTCCAACGGATGCTCGGCAGAATACCCGGCTTCGCGATATAGCTTGCGGGCCCAGGCGGCACGTTGTGCCTGCGTTGTGCCCACCGACCACCACGCCACCGCCGGCGTATAGCCGGTGATGCCGGGTGGCACGATGCCAAACGCCGGTTGCTCGCCAAGGCCGGCCACGTAGCGCGTCAGCAGATCGCGATCCACCGCCATCGACAGTGCTTGCCGCAAACGCGGGTTGCCCTTGAATGGTGCTTGCGTGAGATTCAGTCCCAGATAAAACGAACCGATATACGGCGAGATCCGCAGCTGCGAACCAAACCGTTTCTGCAAAGCAGGCAAGGGTTGCGGCGGCACCACCTCGGTCAGATGCAGATCGCCGGCAGCAAACCGTTGCAACTCGGCGGCGGCATCCTCGGTGACATGAAAACGCACCTGATCAATGTGCACAGACGCCGCATCATGAAACTGCGCGTTGCGCACCAGCGTCAGATTGGCCTGCGGTGTCCATGCCTGCAACGCATACGCGCCATTGCTCACCAGATTGCCCGGCTGCGTAAAGCGCGTACCGTAGGATTGCACGCCCGGCAGATACACCGGCATCGCAATCGGCAGGATGAGCAGAGCCGGCAGATTGGCGCTACGGTCCAGCTGAAATTGCACGGTCCGCGCATCGGGCGCGGTAATGCCCAATGCCGTGACCGGCAAACGGCCCTCGGTCACTAACGAAGCGTTGTGAACCGCATCGAACAGTTCGGCAAAGGGTGCGGCCGTCTCGGGCGTAAACGCGCGGCGGAAACTGGCGACAATCTGCGCCGCATCGAGCGGCTTGCCGTTCGACCAGCGCAGGTTGGGGCGCAGATGAAACGTCCAGCGCAAGCCATCGGCAGAGACCGTCCAGGACTGTGCAGTACCCGGAATCAGCCGGCCATCGGCGGATTCGGTGACCAAGCCCTCGTACAGATCACGCAGGATGTTGCCGCAGGCGACCTCCTGACATTTGTGTGCATCGAGCGTGGCCGGCTCGGGTCCGTTACCGCGCTGCAAAGTGGCGGCGTGCAGACCGGAAGTCCAAAGGCTCAAAGCCAAGCCGGCACCGGACAGGAGCAACGGCAGGCGGCGGGATACAATGGCGAATGCGGGAACGGTTGGTCTCAACGGAACGATCGGTCTTGCAGTTATTTTCATTGTAGGCGCAATGGCGCCAATTGATAGCGAGTATCCCGTGTCCGGTCCGAGTTCCGAATCTGCACAACCCATCGAGTCGCGCCAACAGCTGATCGATTATCTGGCCAGTGGTGTGCGCGAGCCTGCGCAATGGGCCATCGGTACCGAACATGAAAAGTTCGGGTTCCATCTGGATACGCTGCGTCCGCCCGCCTATCGTGAGGCCGACGGCACCGGCATCGAGGCCATCTTGCAAGGTCTCACGCAATTCGGTTGGGATCCGGTGACGGAGAACGGTCATCTGATTGCACTCAGTCGCGATGGCGCCTCGGTCTCTCTCGAACCTGCAGGCCAGCTCGAATTGTCCGGCGCGCCGCTAATGGATCTGCACGCCACGCATTGCGAGGTGGCCCAGCATCTGCAGGAAGTACGCGCCGTGGCCGAGCCCATGGGCATCGGTTTTCTGGGCATGGGCTTCCAACCCAAGTGGAAGCGCGAAGACATGCCGTGGATGCCCAAGGGCCGGTACAAGATCATGCGCGAGTACATGCCTAAGGTCGGCTCCCTCGGCCTCGACATGATGACCCGCACCTGCACGGTGCAAGTCAATCTCGATGTCGGCTCCGAGGCCGACATGGTCCGCAAGTTCCGCGTGAGTCTGGCGCTGCAGTCCATCGCCACCGCCATGTTCGCCGACTCGCCCTTTACCGAGGGTCAACCCAACGGCTTCCGCAGCTACCGCTCGCACATTTGGACTGACACCGATCCGCATCGCACCGGGTTGCTGGATTTCGTCTTTGACGAAGGCTTCGGCTACGAACGTTACGTCGACTATCTGCTCGACGTGCCCATGTACTTTGTGTATCGCGACGGCCAGTACATTGACGCCAGCGGTCAGTCCTTCCGCGATTTTCTCGATGGCCGTCTGCCCGCGTACCCCAATCAGCGACCGAACATCAAAGACTGGGCCGATCACAGCACCACGGCATTCCCCGAAGTGCGACTAAAGAAATACCTGGAAATGCGCGGTGCGGACAGCGGTCCGTGGAATCGCATTACGGCCTTGCCTGCCCTGTTTGTCGGTTTGCTGTACGACAGCAGCGCGCTCGACGCGGCGTGGGATCTGGTCAAGGACTGGTCGATCGAGGAACTGCACGCATTGCGCGATGGCGTTCCGAAACACGGATTGACCCTGCCGTTCCGCAACGGCACTGTGCTCGACATTGCGCGCCAAGTGCTGGCGATTGCGAACAACGGGTTGCGAGCCCGCGCGCGCAAAGATGGCAACGGGCTCGATGAATCGATTTATCTGGAACCGCTGATTGAGTTTGCCGATGCCGGCATCTCGCCCGCGGACCGCAAACTGCAGCGGTTCCACGGCGAGTGGGGCGGCAACATCGACCGCGTGTTCGAAGAGTACCGCTACCGCTAATCAGGCCGCGGTCACATCCCGCAGTTCCCAATGCGAACCGGCCAGCAGACGCAGGCGGTGCTTGAGAACGGTGCCCGGAATCGATGAAGTCACGACCAGATCGATATGCAGCGAATCCTGTTCGCCGCTCACGGTTGCAGCCGGATCGACGGCGCCGAGCGACGCATCGACATTGTCCGGATCGGCTTGCTTAGCGCGCCAGCGCTCAAACAGAGCGGGCGAGCTCAAGGCGCTTTGCAGCTCTGCGGCCAGGCCATCGGCACCGGTGGAACGGAACGACAGATCCGGATCTTCACCGCGCGCGAGCGCACCGTCGGGAAATGAAATGAAATAGCGTGTGGGCATGTGGCCTCCTGCAAATCGTGATGGCCATCAGTGGCCTTTGGAACATGCTAACGCCACAAGAGTTAACGGTTTGTGGCGTCAGCATGGCAATGGCGTGAAGTTCAGCCCAAGGCCGCGATCAGCACTCCGTACAGAGAAAATTGCACGATGTGATAGCCGGCATCGATGGTCCACAGCTTCATCGAACGTTGCGCGAAGGCATAGTTGATGCCGAAGCTCATCGCGACAAAAAACAGTCCCACCACAAATCCGGAGCCCAGACCTTGAGCGACAGTGACGTTGGGCGGCAGCATCAGCGAGAATACGATGGCGGCCAACAGCGCACAGAAAATGGCGACTGCAAAGATCGCGGCGGGGTGGCCTTTGGGTTTGGCGTTCGGGTCGATGCCGGCCTCGCGGCACCAGACGTTTTTGAACAGCGGGCCGTACCACAGGCCACCGAGCACAAAGGCCGATGCGGTGGCAACCAGGACGCCGAGCCACGGAATCGAAGTGAATGACTGCATTACACGGAACTCCTTTTTGCTTAGTCGTAAGCGCGCGGCAGTTGACCGGCGGCAGGATCAGGTAACGGCGCGGCGTAACGGTCGCGCAGTTCCGACTGACGCGAGCGCAGCGGCAGATCCTGTCCGCTCATGATGACGCGTTCGGCGACCGAGGCCACATCGAGCGGATCACCGGTCCACACCACCAGATCGGCATCGCGACCGACAGCCACACTGCCGACACGATTGGCAACACCGGTTGCGTCCGCAGGCACGGAAGTCAGGCCGGCGACGGCATCTTCCCAGCGCATGCCATTGGCCACTGCGTTACCGGCGATCTGACGCAGCTTGTACGCCATGTGCGATTGCATGTCGTCAAAGTAGAAGCTGACGGGAACACCGGCCTTGGCCAGCAAGGCCGCATTGTCCAGCCGCGTACCCAACGAATCAAAGTTGGAGGGCAGGGCATTCAGCGCATTGACGAATACCGGCACCTTGGCGGCAGCCAGTTGCGGTGCCACCTTCCACGCTTCATCGCCACCGACAATTGCAACCTTGATCTTGTTGGCAGCGGACCAGCGCAGCAGTTGGCGGATGTCCGACGCGCGCTGTACTGACGCAAACACGCGACCTTGTCCGTTCAAATACTTGCGAAGGGTTTCGCGGCCTGCGGGCGTGAGCAGCGCGAACTGCGAGTCGGGGCCGATGCGGCCACGCACTTCGTCGAGCAACTGGTCGAGCACCATCCATTGCGCGGCGCGCGAGTTGCCGGACTCGCCGGCACCGGCACTGCCCAGTTCGACAAACAATGCACGCGGGCCGAACGCGCCTTCGTCACCGTTGAGACGGACCACGCCGCCCTGACCCAGCACGATCGAGGACACGCCACCGCCGCCGGCAGAGAGGAGCGACCAGCCCATGCCTTCGGAACGGTTGACCGGGATCAGGATCGAGTCGGGGTTGTATGCCAGCGTGACGTCGAACTCGGGACGAATGATCGGATTGACGTTGCGCTGACCCATCGCCAGGCTGGCATCGACGGTGCTGCGTTCGCCGGAGACTTCCTCGACGCCGATGTCGGTGATACCCGCAAACAGGGCGGGCGTGACGAACTTGCCCTGCGCATCGATCACGTTCGCACCGCTCAGGCCATTGCCGATCGCGGCGATCTTGCCGTTGCGGATCAGGATGTCGGTGTTGCGGGCAGCGTCAGTCCCGCCGGGAATCAGCTTGGCGTTACGGATCAGCAAGTCCTGCGCCGCAGCGGGGACTCCTAAGACACCGGCCAGCAACAGGGCAGTGAGCAACAGACGGCGGCTCATCGTGCACCCCCTTGCGACGCATTGCGATCACTAGGCGAGGTACCCAGCTGGAAGTCGGACAGCGGTCGACGGCCGGGTTCGGCACGGTCGTACATGCGGGCGCCATCGATATAGACCTGATCGGCCTTGGCGTACGACGAGAACGGATTGCCGTTCCACAGCACCACGTCGGCCATCTTGCCGGGCTCCAGCGAACCGGTCTGGCCCTCAATGCCCATGGAGGTGGCCGGGTTCATGGTCAGCCAGCGAATGGCGCGCTCGGGCGGAATGGCGATGCCAATGCGACGCGCATGCGCCATGACCTTCGCGGCTTCCTGATTGAGACGTTGGATGCCTTCGGCCGAGTCGGAGTGCACGATGGCGCACGAACCGGCGGGACGATCGACCAGCGCGATGTTCTCCTGGATGCCATCGAACGATTCCATCTTGAAGCCCCACCAGTCGGCCCACAGGGCGCCGCAGATTTTTTCCTGCGCCAGACGGTCGGCTAGCTTGTACGCCTCAACACCATGGTGGAAGGCACTGATCTTGAACCCGAACTCTTTGGCCAGATCCATCATGATCGCCATCTCATCGGCACGATAGCAGTGGATATGCACACGGATGTCGCCGTTCATCGCAGCGGCCAGCGTGTCGTTTTTCAGATTGCGCAGGCCCGGCGAATCCCCGGTCTGTTTGCGCAAGTATTCTTTAGCGTCGGCGAAGGCAGCGCGGTAGCCCGCCACATTGCCCATTCGTGTCGAAGGCCCGCCCTTTTGCCCGTAAACCCGCTTGGGGTTTTCGCCGCAGGCCATTTTCAGACCCCACGGTGCGCCCGGAAATTTCATGGCCTGATACGTGTTGGCAGCCACGTTCTTGAGCGTGACGCCACGGCCGCCGATCAGGTTGGCCGAGCCCGGCAGAATTTGCAGCGCGGTGATGCCACCGGCCAGCGCGGCGCCAAAGCCCGGGTCCTGCGGCCACACACTGTGTTCGGCCCAGACTTGCGGCGTAGCAGGCGACGTGGCCTCGTTGCCGTCGCTATGCGCCTCCATGCCCGGCGACGGGTACACACCCAAGTGCGAGTGCACGTCGATCAGACCCGGCGTGACCCAGCGGCCCGTCGCATCGACGGTCTGCGCATCGGCGGGCACCTCGAGCTGCGAACCCACGGCGGCGATCTTGCCATCGCGCATCAGCACATCGGCTCCGTCCAGACGCGTGCCGGTGCCGGTCAGCACGGTGGCATTGCGCAACAGCACGGGCGCCGCAGCGACGCGCTGATAGGTGGACGCATACGGATCGGCGGCCACATTGAAGGCTTCTTTCGGCGTGGCGGGGCCAGTCTTGGCCGGTGTCGTATTGCAGCCGGCCAGAGCCGCGGTCGTGGCGAGCGCCAGCAGCAGACGCGATGGGAAACGGGCAGTCATCAGGACTCGGATTCCATAAAGGGGATCCGTCTACGCTAGCAGAACCTGAATCTCAGTTGACTATGCCAAAGGTCCTGCATGCGGTCACCAAGACCACCAGTGATGCCGTGGCTCAGTAGCGCTGAATGTCCGAGTCAACCTGTTGCGACCAGGCCTCGATGCCGCCTTCGATATTGGCGACCTGCGTGAAACCGCGGGCGCGGAACTGCTCGGCAGCCTGCAGCGAACGACGGCCGGTATGACACAGGAAGGCCAGACGGGTGTCCTTGGGCAGATCCAGCAGCGGGTCCATGCCGTCATCGAACGTCAGGAACGGCTGGTTCAGACGAGCCAGTTCGCGTTCGTCGGCGGGGCGCACATCGATCACGGTGATTTCGCCGGCTTCGAGTTGCGCGGCGGCATCGGTGACCGACAAGGATTGCACGGGTTGCGGGGCATTCGGATTTTCGATGACCAGACCGCGGCCGCGTTCGTCGTCGACCCAGTCAATGACCAGACCCTTAGCGCGTTGCGCCGAGGCCAGGCTGAATTGAGCGCGGACGCCTTCCGAAGTGGCGGCAATCGCAGCCGGATCGGCCGGTGCCAGTTGCAGGCGCGACTGGTAGTTGCTGTCGACGTCGATCTGCAGCGCGTAGCCGTTACCGGCGCTTTGCAGCGATTCGGCAATGATCTTGGCTGCAGCCGGCGTAATGGTGATCGACGGAGGAGTGCGATCCGGCACCGGCAGACCCAGCACGCCATGCAGTTCGCCCGAATTGGTCATCTGTTCGATGATGTCGCTGCCGCCGACCAGTTCGCCGTGGATGTAGAGCTGCGGAATCGTCGGCCAGTCGCCGAAGGCTTTGATGCCCTCGCGGATTTCCGGGTCGGACAGCACATCGACATGGCCAAACGGGGTACCGACCTCGCGCAACGCCGCGACGGCCTTGGCAGAAAATCCGCACTGCGGGGCGTTCGGTTCGCCCTTCATAAACAGCAGGACGGGATGTGCCTGCAGCAGCGATTCAATGCGGGCGCGGGTGTTGGGATCTAGCGACATGAGGAGTCTCTTTGTGCAGTCAGCGGTATACAGTGCAAGTTCGGGGCAAACGGGCGGCGTTTCAAGGCGCAGCGGTGTCGGTACCCGTGATTTTTAGGGCAACGGGCAGGGCGCGGTCAGCCCAGGCGGCATAGACCGGGGCGCCGGGATGCAGGGCATCGGTCGCCAAATTGGCGGGATTGGCGCACATCGCGCGGCTCAGATCCGAGCAATCGACAAAGTGGGCGCCCATTTGCGCCGCTAAACGCGCGGCCTCGGCGTTGTACTGATCTAGTTCGGCGGCAATCTGCGCGGGATCGCGCGGGGGCTCGAGCGCCGCGGCAAACGGCGTCACGCCCCAGTCGGGGATGCTCAGGACCAAAACGCGCTCGGCATGGCCTTCGGCCAGTTCAATGGCGCGCTCCAGCAGTCGTGCAAACCGGCCCGGATAGGCGGCGGGATCGTACTGGCGGTACTGGTCGTTGACGCCGATCAGCACACTGACCATGTCGTAGCCCGGTTCCAGCGGCGGTCGTGCGGCGTCCATGGCCTGATCCAGTTCCTCGCAGGTCCAGCCGGTCGTGGCCACAGTGCGGGGGAAGGCCACACTGACATCCAAGGCCCGCAGGCGCATGACCAGTTGCGAGGTCCAGCGTTCGCCGTCCTCCACGCCTTCGCCGATGGTGTAGCTGTCACCCAGCGCCAGATAGCTGCGGGCGTCTTCGCGGCTCATGCCACCGCGCTCGTGTCGCGATTGCCGCCGTTGCGTTCGGCGTATTCGTGGAGCAGGGCATCGATGCGTTCAAACACCAGGCGCAGTTGCTCGGGCGGCGGCAGCAAGGTCACGCGGAAGTGATTGCGGTACGGCACGTTAAAACTGCTGCCCGGCGCCAGCAACACGGAATGCTGTTCCAGCAACTCCAGCGCAAAGCGGTGATCGTCGAAGCCGATACCGGCCGCGCCCACCACCGACGGAAACGCATACATCGCGGCCACCGGCGTCACCAGTGACAGGTGCGGCGATTGGCGCACGGCATCCCGAATGATGGCGCGGGCCTCGTACAGACGGCCGCCGGGACGGCACAAGGCGGTGATGGTGTCTTCGCCTTGCAGCGCCGCTTGCACGGCAAACTGGCCCGGCACGTTGGCGCACAGACGCAGGGCGCTCAGCAGATTCAGGGCGCGCACGTATTGCGACAGGCGCACCGAATCACCCGACAACGCGGCCCAACCGACGCGCCAGCCGCAGGCACGATGCACCTTGGACAGGCCGCCGAACGAAAGGCACGGAACCTCATCGCCACACAACGTGGCAACCGGAATGAACTCGGCGCCGTCATAGGTGATGTGGTCGTAGATCTCATCGGCCAGAATCATCAGGCCGTGACGTTGCGCGATGCGGACAATGGCCTGCAGCGTTTCGCGCGAGTAGACCGCACCCGTCGGATTGTTCGGATTGATCAGGACGATCGCGCGCGTGCGGCTGGAAACCAGCGATTCCATCTGTTCCGGATCGGGCTGGAAACCGTTCTCGGGCCGGCACGAGTAATAGACCGGGCGGCCATCGTTCAAAATCGTGGCGGCGGACCACAACGGATAGTCGGGCGAGGGCAGCAGCACCTCATCGCCTGGGTTGAGCAAGGCGCGCAAGCTGATGTCGATGAGCTCGCTGACGCCGTTACCGATATAGATGCGATCGGCCGTAATGTCTTTCTGACCACGTTGTTCGCGGTAGTACTCGGCAACCGCCTCGCGTGCAGCAGGAAGGCCCTGCTGATGTGTATACGGATCGGTGCCTTCCATGTGATCGGCAATCGCGTGCTGCAAATGTTCGGGCGCGCGGAAACCGAAGGCACCGGGGTTGCCGATGTTGAGTTTGATCAGCGAACGGCCCTGCGACTCGAGCTCGTGAGCGCGGGCTGCGAGTTCGCCGCGAATTTCGTAACGGACCTCACCCAGGCGGGTGCGGATGCCGATTGGTAGGAAGGCCATTGCAGTGACATCGGAAACAATCCGAAAACGATAGCGTAAAGGGCGGTTTTTCGCCACTTTAAGGACTAGAATGAGGGCAATGGCCGATCCGTTTGTCACCGTTTGAGCACCGAATTCGCCGCCCTGCGCACCATGGGCTGGCCTGCCGCCCGTCCGGATCAGTTGCCCGCTGACTGGGCTGCCGTGCTGCAAGCCCACCCCGACACCGCCATCGCCCGCGTCGTGGAACAGCACCGCAGCGGCTATGTCGTCGCCACCGGACCCGATGAAACTGCCGCCGTCGACTCGCTGCCCGATTGGCAAAAACCCCGCTGTCCGCCCGAGCAACGCGCCTGCGTTGGCGATTGGGTTCTGCTCAAAGTGCTGGATCTGCATCGCCCGCAAATCGTGGCCCTGCTGCCGCGCCGCAACGTCATCAAGCGCGCCGCGGCCGGTGAACACTTCAAACAACAGCTGATTGCCGCCAACATCGACGTGGTGTTTGTGGTGGTCGGACTGGATCTGGATTTCAATGCCCGCCGACTCGAGCGCTACCTGACCCTGGTCGGTGCGGCCGATCGCGTCATCGTGCTGTTTACCAAGGCCGACAAACAACAGGTCGACCCCGATGTGTTCGCCACCGTGCAGCGGCAGTTGGAGACTCAGGGCATCAGCTGGCACGCCTTGAATGCCAAAGATCCCGCCGCCGTGACCGTGATGTCGCCATACCTGCACGAAGGCATCACCGCCGTACTGGTCGGTTCCAGCGGCGTCGGCAAATCGACCTTGACCAATGCCCTGATTGGCGAGCAGCGCATGCGCACCAACGAGGTACGCAGCCACGATTCGCGCGGCAAACACACCACCACCTATCGCCATCTGATTCCGCTGGGCAATGGCGCGTGTCTGATCGATACGCCGGGCATGCGCGAGCTCAAACCTACGGGTGACGAAGAACTCGGCAACACCTTTGACGACATCGAGTCGCTGGCCGCGCAATGCAAATTCCGCGACTGCCGCCATGTGGCCGAGCCCGGGTGCGCGGTGCGGGCGGCGCTGGAGCGCGGCGAGCTGGATCCGGCGCGGATGGAAAATTACCGCAAATTGCAGGGTGAAATTCGCCGCGCCCAGGATCAGCAGGCCGCACGGCTGGAGCAGCAGGCCCAGTCCAAGGTGCTCACCAAGGCCCTGAACAAGAGGCTGAAGCAAAAGTATGAACGCTGAGCGCAACCGCAATATGGGCCTGCCGCACACCGCGGCCGATGCACGCCTCGACATCGCGCACCATCTGGCCCTCGATGAGCGCATGACCAAGGTCGCCCGCAGCCTGCGGATTCTGGAGCTCGCCAGCTGGCCCGTCGAAGTGCAGGACGCCACCTTTGCCGAGTTCACCGCCGGCCGTTTCAACAACCCGCAAGTCGAATACCCGCGCCACGATTTCAGCGCAATTCGCCGCGAGCTGGAACTCATCGACAACGAAGCGGACGAAGACCATCCGATCGGCCGTTACCTGTCGGAATCCTCGCGCTCCTGGACGGTGGCCGCACAGTTTCTTGGGGCACTGGGTACCCCGCAAGCCACGCCGCTGTCGCTGCAACTGTATGGCGGTCCGTTAGAAGAGCTGCCCGGTCATGGCCCCACCACCCGTGAGGCCGCGCAGCACTTCATCAATATCGCAGACGAACTCGACCACGAGCTGATGTCCCCGCAGGAAACGGTGGAAATTTCAGCCGTTGCATTGCAACTGCAATTACAACGCGAACTCGATGACTATTTCGATGGCCGTGTGATCGCCGTCGAGACCGATCCTTCGATGTTGGCCAAGGCCGCTGCCGGTGCGACTCGCATTCGCTTGCGCAGCACCGCCAAGTTCACCGATTACGACAAACATCAGCTGCTGCAGCACGAGGCCTTTGTACATTCGCTGACGGCCTTGAACGGGCGCTTGCAGAACAACCTGCCGTCGCTGGGTCTGAGTTCGCCGCGCGTCACCGCCACGCAGGAAGGCCTGGCCACCTTCGCCGAGCAGATCACCGGCAGCATCGATATCGGTCGCATGAAACGCCTGAGTCTGCGCATCGAAGCCGTGAGCCGCGCGCTCGATGGTGCCGATTTCGTCGAAGTCTTCCGCTACTTCTTGGCGATGGGGCAGACGCAGGACGAAAGTTTCGCGAGTGCGCAGCGGGTGTTTCGCGGGGTGCCGACCGGCGGTGGTCATGCCTTCACCAAGGACACTGTGTATCTGCGCGGTCTGGTCGATGTGCATACGTTCTTTCGTGTGGCCTTGCGCCAGCAGGAATTGCATCTGTGTCGCTGGCTGTTCGCGGGCAAGATGACGCTGGACGATGTGCGGCGCTTTGAGCCGCTGTTCCGTGACGGCGTGTTGCAACCGGCGCGCTGGATGCCCGAATGGATTCGGCGGGCCAACGGTCTGGCCGGCATGCTGGCGTTTTCGCTGTTCGCCAATCGCATCCGACTGGACGCGATTTCCAACGCGAACGCCGCAAAACAAACGGCAGCGGCGGGTCCTGCCGGGACGGATCAGTTATCATGAAAGGCCAGCCCGCACCCGGATTTGTGTCGAAAAATGACCGACGAGCACGTCAAAGACGATGACCTGAAGCAGGCCGCACTGGCCTATCACAGCACCCATCCCAAGGGTAAAATCAAGGTCACGGCCACCAAGCCGATGGTCACCCAACGCGACTTGTCGCTGGCCTATTCGCCGGGTGTTGCCTACGCGTGCGAAGAGATTGCCCGCGATCCGACTCTCGCTTCCGAATACACGGCCCGCGGCAATCTGGTGGCCGTGATTTCTAACGGCACCGCCGTGCTCGGCTTGGGCGACATTGGTGCGCTGGCCGGCAAGCCGGTGATGGAAGGCAAGGGCGTTCTGTTCCAGAAATTCGCCGGCATCGATGTGTTTGATATCGAAGTGGACGAACGCGATCCCGACAAACTCGTCGACATCATTGCTTCGCTCGAGCCGACCTTTGGCGGCATCAACTTAGAAGATATCAAGGCACCTGAGTGCTTTATCGTGGAGCGCAAGTTGCGCGAGCGCATGAACATTCCGGTGTTCCACGATGACCAGCACGGCACGGCGATTATCGTCGGTGCCGCAGTGCTCAACGCATTGCACGTAGTCGGCAAGGACATCGGCACCGTCAAGGTGGCGACAACAGGTGCGGGTGCAGCCGGTATCGCCTGCCTCGACATGCTGGTGGCACTCGGTGTGAAGCGCGAGAACATCACTGCGTTCGATCGCGATGGCGTGATCTACACCGGTCGCCCGAACCTGGATCCGGACAAGGCGCGCTACGCGTCCGATACATCTGCACGCAGCCTGGCTGAAATCGTCAACGGTGCCGATGTGTTCTTGGGCCTGTCGGCCGGCGGCATCCTCAAGCCGGAAATGGTCGCCTCGATGGCCGACCAGCCCATCATTCTGGCGCTGGCCAACCCGTATCCGGAGGTCCTGCCGGAAGACGCCAAGGCCGTGCGCCCCGACGCGATCATCGCCACGGGCCGCAGCGATTACCCGAACCAGGTCAATAACGCCCTGTGTTTCCCCTACATTTTTCGCGGCGCGCTCGATGTCGGCGCCACCGTCATCAACGAGGAAATGAAACTCGCCGTGGTGCGCGCGATTGCCGACCTGGCCCGTCGCGAAGCCGTCGATGGCGGCGGTGCCTACGCCGGCGAAGTGCCGAAGTTCGGTGCCGAATATCTGATTCCGCGTCCGTTCGATCCGCGTCTGCTGGTTTCGCTGGCACCGGCCGTTGCGCGTGCCGCCATGGAATCGGGCGTCGCCACGCGTCCGATGGAATCGCTGGCCGAATACGAAGAGCGCCTGTCGCAACTGGTCCATCGCACCGGCTTCCTGATGAAGCCCGTGTTCGATCGCGCCAAGTCCAACGTCCAGCGCGTGGTCTTTGCCGAGGGCGAAGAACCCGTCGTGCTGCAAGCCGTGCAATCGGTGGTCGATGACGGTCTGGCGCGCCCGATCCTGGTCGGTCGCCCGGACGTGATCGAAGCGCGCATCCGCAAGCTCGGTCTGCGCCTCGAAGTCGACAAAGACTTCGAGCTGACGAACATCGATAACGATCCGCGTTACGACGAGTACTGGCAGCATTATCTGAAACTGACGGGCCGCAAAGGCGTGACTCCGCCTTCGGCGAAAAAACTCGTGCGTTCGACGCCGACGTTGGTCGCCAGCCTGATGGTGGAACGGGGTGAGGCCGATGCACTGATCACCGGTATCGTCGGTCGCTTCCACAAAAAGATCGGTTATCTGCGCACCGTGTTCGATTACGATCCGGGCGTCAAAGCCACCTCGGCCATGAGCGCAGTGCTCAACGACAAGGGCGTATGGTTCTTCCTGGACACACACTCGCAGCTCGACCCGAGTGCCGAGCAGATTGCCGATGCCACCTTGCAGGCCACGTACCGTATGAAGCTGTTCGGGATCGAGCCGCGCGTGGCACTGCTGTCGCACAGCAACTTCGGCTCGCATAACGATGCGTCGGCGCAGAAGATGGCCGAGGTGCGTCGTCTGCTCAAGGCGCGCAAGCCCGATCTTAATGTCGATGGCGAAATGATGGCCGACTCGGCATGGGATGACGAGCTGCGTCATCGCATCTTCCCGGACACGACGCTCAAGGGTCGCGCCAATCTGTTTGTGATGCCGAATCTCGACTCGGCCAACATCGTGTACAACATGATGCGGGTCATGACCGATGGCGTGGCCATTGGCCCGATCCTGATGGGTCTCGATCAGTCGGCACACATCCTGACGCCGGCAGCTACTGTCCGTCGCATCATCAACATGACGGCCATTGCCGCGGTCGAAGCCCAGATTCGCAAGCAACGCCGCGAAGCGGGCAAAGCGGGCTAATTCCGCGTTCCGCAAACGTTGTCAGAACGGCACCGTAGGGTGCCGTTCTGCTGTTCAGGCGCTAGAATGAAGAGTTCTAGAGACCAAGATTAGAGAAGCGGATAGCGCCATGATGCAGGACCACGATTTAGATCCCACCGAAACCCAGGAATGGGTCGAATCGGTCCAGGCGGTTATCGACCGCGACGGCGCCAACCGTGCCCATGCACTGCTCGAAAATGTCGTCGAGGTCACGCGCCGCGCCGGTGCGCATTTGCCGTTCTCGCCGACCACCGAATACATCAACACCATTCCGTCGCATCTTGAGGCTCGCAACCCGGGCGACATGGCAATGGAACATCGCATCCGCGCCATCATCCGCTGGAATGCAATGGCCATGGTGGTGCGCGCCAACCGCAAGCCGGGTGAGCTCGGCGGCCACATTGCCTCGTTCTCCTCGGCTGCCACTTTGTACGATGTCGGCTTCAATCACTTCTTCCGCGGTGCCGAGGGTGACCATCCCGGTGACTTCATCGGTGTGCAAGGTCACAGCTCGCCGGGCATCTACGCACGCGCCTTTCTCGAAGGCCGTCTGACCGAGGACCAGATCGACAACTTCCGCATGGAAGTCGACGGCAAGGGTATCTCTTCGTATCCGCACCCGTGGCTGATGCCGGACTTCTGGCAGTTCCCGACGGTGTCGATGGGTCTGGGGCCAATCGGTGCCATCTACCAGGCCCGCTTCTGGAAATATCTCGAAGGCCGTGGCCTGATGCCCAAGTCCGACCGCAAGGTCTGGTGTTTCCTGGGCGATGGCGAAACGGACGAACCCGAATCCCTGGGCGCCATCTCGGTGGCCGGCCGCGAGGGTCTGGACAACCTGATCTTTGTCATCAACTGCAACCTGCAGCGTCTCGACGGTCCGGTGCGCGGCAACGGCAAGATCATCCAACAGCTCGAAGGCCAGTTCCGCGGCGCCGACTGGAATGTCATCAAAACCATCTGGGGTTCCTACTGGGATCCGCTGCTCGCCCGCGACAAGACCGGCAAGCTGCGTCAGCTGATGATGGAAACCGTCGACGGCGAATACCAGAACTGCAAGGCGTTCGGCGGTGCGTACACGCGCGAGCATTTCTTCGGCAAGTATCCGGAAACCGCAGCGCTGGTCGCCAACATGTCCGACCAGGATATCTGGCGTCTGAACCGCGGTGGACACGATCCGCAAAAGGTCTATGCCGCGTATCACGAGGCAGTGAACACGCAAGGTCGGCCTTCGGTCATTCTGGCCAAGACCGTTAAGGGCTACGGCATGGGCGCCGCGGGTGAGGCACTGAACCCGACGCACAACACCAAGAAGATGGGCGCCGATGACATCCGCGCGTTCCGCGATCGCTTCAACATTCCGGTCAAGGACGAGCTGATCACCGATAAGGAACTGCCGTTCTTCCATCCGGGTAAAGACTCACCGGAAGTGCAGTACCTGCTCGATCGCCGCAAGAACCTGAGCGGCTTCCTGCCGGCGCGTCGCCGCGAGTCCGATGAGTCGCTGCAGGCGCCGACACTCGAGGCGTTTGAGCGTCTGACGCAGGGCACCGGTGAACGTGAAATTTCCACGACCATGGCCTTCGTGCAGGCACTCAATGTGATTCTGCGCGACAAGCAAGTGGGTCCGCGTTCGGTGCCGATCGTGGCCGACGAGGCGCGCACGTTCGGTATGGAAGGCCTGTTCCGTCAGATCGGTATCTACGCGCCGCAAGGGCAAAAGTACAAGCCGGTCGATCGCGATCAGCTGATGTATTACCGCGAAGACAATGCCGGTCAGGTCCTTGAGGAAGGCATCACCGAGGCCGGCGCGTTCGCGTCGTGGCTGGCAGGTGCAACGTCGTACTCGACCAACAACCTGCAGATGCTGCCGTTCTACATCTACTACTCGATGTTCGGCTTCCAGCGCATTGGCGACAGTGCCTGGCAAGCAGCTGACATGCGTGCACGCGGCTTCCTGCTCGGCGGTACCGCCGGTCGCACCACGCTCAACGGTGAGGGCCTGCAGCACGAAGACGGTCACAGCCTGGTGCAAGCCGGTCTGATCCCGAACTGCCGTTCCTACGATCCGACCTTTGCCTACGAGGTCGTGACGATTCTGCAGCACGGCATGCAGCGCATGCTGACCGAACAGGTCGACGAGTTCTACTACCTCACCCTGATGAATGAGAACTACCCGCATCCGGCCATGCCCGAGGGTGCACGCGAAGGCATCGTCCGCGGTCTGTACAGGTTCCGCGCCGCCGAGAACGTCGCTGCCGATTCGCTTCGCGTCAAGCTGATGGGTTCGGGTACGATCTTCCGCGAAGTGATGGCTGCCGCCGATCTGCTCGACAAGGAGTTCGGCATCAAGGCCGATCTGTTCGCCGCGCCGAGCTTCAACGAGCTGGCACGCGAAGGTCACGACTGCACGCGCTGGAACCGTCTGCACCCGCTCGAAACGCCGCGCGTGCCGTACGTGACGCAACAGCTGTCCGAGACCGATGGCCCGACCGTCGTGGCGACCGACTACATCCGCACGTACACCGATCAGATCCGCGAGTTCGTGCCGGGTCGATACGTCGTGCTGGGTACCGACGGTTTCGGCCGAAGCGATACGCGCTGGAACTTGCGTCGTCACTTCGAAGTCGATCGCAACTACATCGCGCATGCGGCTGTGGCGGCGTTGGCTGCCGACGGCAAACTGCAGGCCAAGGATGTGGCCCGCGCCATCGAAGTGTTCGGCATTCGCGCCGATAAGCCCAACCCGTTGCTGGCTTAAGCCGGCAACGCGGTCGCAGTTACAGATAAGAGCGGCTTAGGCCGCCCGGCTGCGGGCCTTAAAACTCCAGGTAAATTCCATGCGGGCGACAATGTCGCCCGCTTGGTTTTTGCCGACTGTCTGCATCGTCAGCGTGCGCGGTTCGGGCTGCGCGATCGCTTCGGCAATCACAGCGGCTACTTGTGCCCCCTGATCGCATTCGAACACGGTCACGTCCGTCGCTTTCTTATCGAAGTCGGCGCGGCAGTTCACCATCAGCATGGCGACCTGATCGCGGTGATCGTACAGATGCGCCATTGCCAGAATGCCCGTGCTCAATTCCGCCGCGGCAGTCAGCGCACCGAAGTAAGTGGAGCGGAACGGGTTCGTGGTGCGACGCGAGTAGGGCACGCTGACCCGGCAGCGGTCGGCATCGATCGATTCGATCCGGATGCGGGCAAACGCCGCCATCGGCACATAGCGTCGGACATAGGCGGCGAAAGTCCACCGCGATCGCATCAGCCGCAAAAAGGCGGCTGACGGTGCCGAAGTGGCGGTCATTCCTTCGGCTTGTAGAACGGTTCGACGGTGCCCTTAACCTTAATGGTCATGGGCTGGCCGCGGCGATCCAGCGAACGGCCGACGGCAGTGCGGATCCAGCCTTCAGAGACGCAGTATTCCTCGACGTTGTTGCGTTCCTGGCCGTTAAACCGGATGCCGATACCGCGATGCAGGATGGCCTCATCGTAGAACGGGCTGGTGGGATCGTTGGACAGGCGGTCGGGCAAAGTGTCGGTCATGGACGTGCTGCATTAGTAGGGGGACTTGGTCTGTATTCTGCCGCATATTTCCTCGACTTGAAACTGAACGCGGTCACGGCGCCATCACGAGGCCTAAAGGAAACTTTGCTATGTTGAAAAAAGCTTAGGACCAAGGATGACGGAGTCATAATGTCTGCCAAGAACTCATTGACGGCGTGGGGCGTGAGTGCGGTGCTGCTGGCCGTTCCTGCCATGGGCATCAGTCAGAATGCCGAACCGGCCCCCACTTCGGCGGCGACCAAGTCAACTGCTGTCGATAGCAAGACCATGGACAAGGTCAACAGCAACGCGACCAAGACCGGCTTCCAGGGCATGCTGCGTGCGCAGGTGCTGTTAGACCGTGCGTACTTCTCGCCAGGCGAAATTGACGGGGCCGATGGCTCCAACATGCAGCGCGCCGTGCGCGGTTATCAGCAGGCTAACGGCCTCGAGGTCACCGGCAAGCTCAACGATCAGGTATGGGAGCTGCTTAATCGCGACACCGCCCCGGCGCTGACCACATACAAACTGTCGGATCTTGATGTTGAAGGCCCGTACTACGACATTCCCGGCGACATGATGGCCAAGGCCAAGCTGGAACGACTGGGTTATCGCAACATCATGGAGATGCTCGGTGAGCGCTTCCATGCCAGTCCGAACTTGCTCAAGCGTCTGAACCCGAATGCCAGCTTCAGCACTGTGGGCGAGGAAATCATCGTGCCGCTGCCGGCGCAAACGGCATTGTCGGGCGTAGCTAAACTGGTTGTCGACAAGAGCGACAAGGTGCTGTGGCTCGAAGACAGCGCAGGCAAGATGATCGCCCAATTCCCGGTGACCATGGGTACCGACAAGTACGATCCGCTGCCGTTGGGTGACTGGGGCATTACGGGTGTGCATCGCAACCCGACTTATCACTACAACAGCAAGCTGTTTTGGGAACACAAGAACAAGAAGAAGCAGACGGCCGTTCTGCAACCCGGCCCGAACTCGCCGGTGGGCATCATGTGGATCGATCTGACCAAAGAACACTACGGCATCCATGGCACGCCCGAACCCTCGATCATTGCCAAGGGCGCCTCGCACGGTTGCGTACGCCTGACCAACTGGTCAGTGCGGGCGGTCGGTGCGGCGGTCGATAAATCCACGCCGGTTCACTTCCAGGAATAAGACGGGGATACGGTGCGCATGGCACGCTCCCGCGATACCCTGATCGTCACACACTTGCTGGCGATCTTGGTGGGTGTCGGAGTGGGCATGGTCTTGCCGCCGCTCTCGCTCGGCTCCCGGCCCGCACCGGCGCCGCAAGTCCGTGCCGCTGCAGCGCCCGCGGTCACTTCGGATTCCAGTGCAAACGTCGATGCGGCGGTCATGCCTTCGACGGGTGTGAGTGCACCGCCGGCGGATGATTCGAGTTTGCAGCTGCAGATCCCGGTGCAGGGTGTGCGTGCCGATCAGCTGCTCGATACCTACACGCAGTCGCGGTCCGAATCGCGGGTCCACAACGCCATCGATATCATGGCCGCGGAGGGCACGCCGGTAGTAGCCGCCGCCGACGGCCGTCTGGTCAAACTGTTTACCAGCGCCGCCGGTGGACTGACGGCGTATCAGTTTCTGCCGGGCGATCGTTTTAGCCTGTACTACGCGCATTTGAGTGCGTATGCGCCCGGCTTGGTTGAGGGCCAGTTCCTGCGCAGGGGGCAGGTGCTCGGCTATGTCGGGTATACCGGTAATGCCAGCGCCGACGCACCGCATCTGCATTTTGCAGTGAACGCACTGGCGCCCGGTGACGACTGGAGCGAAGGCTCGCCGCTGAATCCGTATCCGATTCTGCAACGGGCGGCCCCGCCCGCACCGATACAATAAGATCCGACCCACATATTTGCGAGCAGTATGAGCATTCGCATGGTCGGCTTTGATGCCGACGACACCCTCTGGCGCAGCCAGGATTATTTTGACGATGCGCAGGCCGCCTACGAAGCCATCATGGGCGAGTATCTCGATCTGCATCAGCAGGAGGTGCAAGCGCATCTGCTGCAAATCGAACGGCAGAACGTCGGACTGTACGGTTACGGCGCCAAGGGCATGACGCTTTCGATGCTGCAGGCTGCAGTGGAGATTACGCAAGATCGCATCAGCGCGCGCGACATCCATCGCATTCTTGAATTAGGCCGCGGGCTGTTGGCGCATCCGGTGGAACTGCTCGAAGGCATCGAAGACGCGGTCCGGGACCTGGGCGCGCGTCACGATCTTGTGCTGATTACAAAGGGCGACCTGTTTCATCAGGAAGCCAAGGTGCGCCAGGCCACATTGACGCCACAGTTCAGTCGCATCGAAATCGTGTCGGAAAAAGACACGGCCACGTATTCGCGTCTGTTGCGTGAGTTTGAAATCGAACCGTCCGAATTTCTGATGGTGGGCAACTCGCTCAAGAGCGATATCCTGCCGGTGGTGGAGTTGGGCGGTTGGGGCGTGCACGTGCCGTATCACTCCACGTGGGCGCTGGAGCATGCCGAGGCCCCGCGTGGCGAAGCGGCAGCTCGCCTTCGTGTGGTGAATGATGCATCAGGTTTGGTGGCGGCTGTGGAAGCACTGGTAGAGGCGGCAGCGGTGATGCCTTCCTGAATGTGCGTTCCGTTAGCTGAATGCACGATGGTTTGCGTTCGACGGTAAGTGCTAAATTGGAATTCGATTCAGGAACACAATGCGAGTCTGATCCCAAGGCCAAATTAATTCCGCATCGGCCCGGGAGAGCAACATGAAGAATTTCAAAATGTATCTGGCAGCAGCTGCCGTTTCCGCCAGTCTGACCCCCCGGCCCCAGCCCAGGCACAGAGCTTGGTGGATATCGCTCGCGTGATCGTCAGCGTTAACGACATTGCCTATCGCGGCGGCGTTCCGTACTACCGTTATGGCCAGTACCGTCCGGAGGATCGCATCATCGTCGTCCGCGAGCGTGGCCGCAACGTTTACTACCGTAACGCCTACCGCAACTCCTCGGTGCGTCACGAGCCGCAGGGCAACGCGTACGGCTACTGGGCCAAGCGCGGTCGCTACCAGGACAACCGTTACGACAACCGTTATGGCGATCGTTACGACAACCGTCGTTGGGATCGTGACGATGACCGTCGCGGCCATGATCGCGATCATGACGACCGTCGCTGGCGCGACCGTCGCGGCGACTGATCAAGTAAGTTCGTAGTAGTTTTACAGCGGCGCTCCACTTCGGTGGGGCGCCGTTTTTTCTGGGTCGCGTGCATCTAGTTCAGCACCAGTCATCCGGAATGCGGCATGCTGTCAGCATGAAAACCGAACGACTAGCTTTCCTTACCGCCGCCGCATTGTGGAGTGCGGGACTCTCGACAGCGCAGGCCGCGCCTTCGGTCAGTCTCACGCCCGAGGATCAGCGCGCCGTTGTGCGCGAGTTTGCCGGTCTGTATCGGCAGTTGCCCAATGATCAGCGTGCGTTTGTACTGCCGCTCATTGCCGGTGCGGTGAATCGCCAGCTGCCGCTTCGACATGACGAATACGGCTTGGAGTTGCGACGCATGCAGGCCTTGCCCAATGACACCATGGCGATGCGTCTGCGTTGGCTCAAGGACGCGGAGACCGGTCCGGATCTGTCGCGGCAGGAACTGGGCGGCAATCTCGAGATGCTGGCGCGTGCAGTCGGCTGCAAGGATGAGTCGGTCCGCGAGCTGATAGGCGCGGGCATTCGAATTCAGTTGGACATCGAGGACGGGGCAGGCGTACAGTTGGCTTCGGCTGCGCTCGATAGCAGCAGCTGCAAAACCCCTGACGACCTCGAGTCGCATCTGCGCGAACTGGGCGTCGAGTAAGGGGCTGGCCGTACGGCCTTCGTCAGTTAAAAACGGGAGTTACACCATGGAATTTCGTCGTCTCGGCCGCTCCGGGCTGAACGTTAGCGCCATCAGCTACGGCAACTGGCTGACCCACGGTTCGCAGATTGAACAGGACATGGCCGAACGCTGCGTGAAGGCAGCGCTGGATGCCGGCATCACCACCTTTGATACTGCCGATGTGTATGCCAACGGTGCCGCTGAACTTGCGTTGGGCAAGGCACTGAAAGGCCAGCCGCGTCATCAGATCGAAGTGTTTACCAAGGTGTTTTTCCCGGTCGGTCCCGGTCTCAATGATCGCGGTCTGGGTCGCAAGCACATCATGGAATCGATTGATCTGTCGCTGCGCCGACTGCAAATGGACTACGTCGATCTCTATCAGGCGCACCGTTACGACGACAGCGTGCCGCTCGAAGAAACCATGCAAGCCTTTGCCGACATCGTGCACGCAGGCAAGGCGCATTACATTGGTGTATCCGAATGGAGGCCGGCCCAATTGCGCGAAGGCCATGCCATGGCCCGCGATCTCGGGATTTCACTGATCAGCTCGCAGCCGCAGTACTCGATGCTGTGGCGCGTGATCGAACCGGAAGTGGTGCCGACTTGCGAGGAACTCGGTATCAGCCAGATTGTGTGGTCGCCGATTGCGCAAGGGGTGCTCACCGGTAAGTATTTGCCGGGTGGCGAGTTGCCTGCAGGCTCGCGTGCGACGACGGAAAACGGCAGCGGCTTTATCGCAAAGTTCATGCGCGATGAAGTGCTCGAACGCGTGCAGCAACTCAAGCCACTTGCGGCCGAGGTGGATCTGAGTCTGGCGCAGTTGGCTGTGGCTTGGGTTCTGCAGAACAAAAACGTGGCCAGCGCCATCATCGGTGCCTCGCGTCCGGAACAGGTCACGGAGAACGTCAAGGCTGCAGGCGTGGTGCTGCCCGAAGATCTGATGCGCCGCATCGACGCGATCATCGCGCCGGTGTCCGAAGGCTCACCGGCGCTAGTCGCTAAATAAAGCTGTTGCCGATTAGTGTGCGGTGGCTAACCAGTCATCGTCCGAGGCTTCATTGACGCCATCGAACAGGGCCGTGCTCAAGTAGCGCTCGCCGGTGTCAGGCAACATGGCCAGAATGGCGCTGCCTTGCGGCGCCGTCTGCGCCACTTGCAGTGCTGCGGCCATCGTTGCACCTGCAGAGATGCCGACAAACAGACCTTCCTCGGCAGCCAGACGCTTCGCCGCGGCGATGGCCGTTGCATCTTCGATCGGCAAAATCGTGTTGGCGATGTCGCGGTTGAGGACCTCGGGCACAAAGTCGGGCGTCCAGCCTTGGATCTTGTGCGGCGACCATTCTTTGCCCGACAGCAATGACGCAACGGCAGGCTCGGCCGCAATGATTTGCGTTTCCGGACGTGCCGCCCGCAGCATTTCACCGACCCCGGTCAGCGTGCCACCGGTGCCCCAGCCCGACACGAAGTAGTCGAGACGTTGACCGGCGAAATCGCGCAGGATTTCAGCGGCCGTAGTGCTGCGGTGGTACGCGGGGTTGGCCGGGTTGCGGAACTGATCGGCCAGGAACCAGCCGTGTTCTTCGGCCAGTTCACGCGCCCTGCGCACCATGCCGGTACCGCGTTCGGCAGCCGGCGTCAGGATCACTTTGGCGCCGTATGCGCGCATCAGCTTGCGGCGTTCGACCGAGAACGTTTCGGTCATTACCGCAACAAAGGGATAACCGCGTGCGGCGGCAACCATGGCCAAGGCCACGCCGGTGTTGCCCGAGGTCGCTTCGACAATGGTCTGACCCGGCTTGAGGGCGCCGCGTTGTTCGGCGTCCAGAATGATCGCCAGTGCCAGACGGTCTTTCACCGAGCCGCCGGGATTGAAGGATTCGACTTTGGCATACAACGCGATGCCTTGCGGCGCCAGGCGGTGCAGACGCACGACCGGGGTGCGGCCAATGGTGTCGAGAATGGAATCGTAAATGGCCATGTATATTCAGTCTTACAATTGGCCTTCTAGTATAGGAACACTGTTCATTACGGATCACCGTAGCCGGTGTTTCATTCAGACAACGGAGTGTTGCAGCAAAGCATGTTTATGCGCTCATTGGTCGCTCTGGCCCTGTGTCTCGTCGCGTGCCGGCCATTACCTCTTGCCGCCGAAGCGCCGCATGCAGTGAAAACGCAGGTCCATGAGATCGAGATTGCCGGTCTTGATCATCAGAAGGTCCATGTCGAAGTGCTCCTGCCACCCGATTATTCGCCGCAGCGCCGGTATCCCGTGCTGTATTTCAACGATGGCCAGGATGCCACGGCCATCCATCTGATGACGCATCTGCAGCGGCATTTTGCGCAAAACGACGCCGTCCCGCGCATTGTGGTGGCGGTCTCGATGTTGCCGGATCGCATGGGCATCTACGGGCTCGCCGATCTGCCGAACCGACGCAGCCAAGTGGCACCGACCCGTTATGGGGACGTGGGCCGCAGTGCCTTCGAATACACCCAATGGTTTACGCAGACGTTAGTGCCGTTTGTGGATGCGCATTACGCCACGCAGAAAACGCCGCAAGGTCGAGCGGTGCTCGGGTGGTCGCTAGGTGCGGTAGCTGCGTTTAGTACGGGCTGGCAACGACCGGACTTGTTCGGGCTCATCGGTATGTTCTCGCCGTCGTTGTGGTTGAGTGCCTCGCGCCAGGATCTCGAGAGCCAACTGCGCACGCGACTGGTCCAGCAGCGCGTTGCCAATGATCCGTTGCCGGCGCCGACGCCCGCCGTGTATCTCGCGATCGGCTCCAATGAGGACAAAGACGATCGCGACGGCGACGGCATCAACGATGCGTACGACGATGTGCTCGACCTGGCCGGCGGTTGGAAGGACATGCCGGGACTGGCCCAACGCGGGGTGCCGTACCACGTCAGTCTGCTGGTCGGCGGGCAGCATCAGCAGGCTACCTGGAGCCGGATGCTGCCGCGGTTCCTGCGCTGGCTCGATGCGCAGGATCACGGAACCCATTGAATTTCGCTAAAATGGTGCCATACCTATGGCGTTGGTTCGGATGCCGATGCCCCGTTTGAGCGGCGAGTTCGCCGCCGTGGCATGGCCTTCGCCACACTCCATTTCAATGAGATGCACACCATGAAACTGTTTTCTCGGCTCGCCCTGATGTTGGCGGTCCTTTTGCCGTTGAGCGCCCAAGCGGCCGACTGGCAATTGCTGAGCAAGTCGGTGCCCGACCGCGCCGAATACTTTTTGGATCTGGATTCTATCAAAGTGCGCCAGGGTCACCTGAGCGGCATGGTCCTGACCAACTACGCGCGTAAGCGTTTCGAAGTGGCCAGCGCCGCCGACCTGTATGCGGTCGATTGCAAGGCCGGCATGATCGCGCACTTGAACGGCAGCACGTACAGCGAGCCGTATGCTGAGGGCAAAGTGCTCGAGCAATATCTGGGCCGCACACCCAATCCGGCACCGGTCCAAGCGGGCACGCTGGGCGATCGCATCCTGACTGAACTGTGCAAGGCCAAGCCGGTTCCGTAATTACCGACCGCATTCGTGCGCCGCTGTCCGTGGCGCCGATGTTGGACTGGACCGATAACGCTTGCCGGCATTTTCATCGGCTGGTGGCGCCGGGTGCTGTGCTGTACACCGAGATGGTGCACGCCAATGCCATCCTGCACGGACCGCGCGAGCGCCTGTTGGCTAAAGACTCCACGCAACATCCGGTGGCTCTGCAATTAGGCGGTTCCGATCCCGCGACCTTAGCGGCTGCTGCGCGTATCGGTGCCGAGTCGGGCTTCGATGAGATCAACCTCAACTGCGGCTGTCCCAGTGATCGCGTGCAGAGCGGACAGTTCGGTGCGTGCCTGATGCTGGAGCCGCAACGCGTCGCCGATTGCGTTGCCGCCATGCGCAAAGCCGTCGATGTACCGGTCACGATCAAGTGCCGTCTGGGTGTCGACACGCAAGATGAGTATGAAGTCTTTGCCAAATTCATCGACACGGTGGCCGCGGCCGGTTGCGATCATTTTGTAGTCCATGCGCGCAATGCCTGGCTGCAAGGATTGAGTCCCAAGGAAAACCGCGAGGTTCCGCCGCTACGTTATGACTGGGCGTATCGACTCAAGCAGGAACGGCCTGCGTTGTTTGTCAGTCTCAACGGTGGCATTCGCGAGGCGGCGGACATTGCTGCGCATTTAGAACATGTCGATGCGGTGATGCTCGGTCGTCTTGCATACCACGAGCCTTACGCTCTGCATCAGATTGATGCCGGTCTGTTCGGTCGCACCGTGCGTAGCCGCCATGAACTGCTGGCGGCGTACCGACCTTACGTCGGTGCGCAAGTGGACCAGGGTGTGCGTCTGAACACATTGATCAAGCCAATTCTCGGGCTGTTTGCGGCCCGTCGCGGTGGCCGTGCGTTTCGTCAGATCCTGAGTGAAAACGCGCATCGCCCCGGTGCGGGTCTCGATGTTCTCGACGCCGCCGCTGCTGTGACGGATGCCACTGATTGAACTGCGGTTCAGCTAGCTGAACTTCTAATGGAGTGTAAACATTTCGTTCAGATTGGATTCAATGCGGGTACCCAAGAATGGTCCCGTATCGAATTGAAAATGAGTCCATCTCACACCGAAATGCGCGTCTTCAGCAACACCGCTCGCCAACTGCCTCGCCTCGGCCTGATTGCCCTGATGGGGCTGACGGGACTGTTTTCGGCGCCTGTAGTTGCAGTTGCACAATCGCACAGCTATGAACAGCTGGCACTGTCTTCGGCCACTCGTGCCGGATTGGGCCGGGCCGGCGGCGGTAAAGTGCTGAGTGTAGAGCGTATCCAAAGCGGTATGAACGGCCTTAGCCGTGTCAAAATTCTGGACACAGGTGGTCGGATTCAGGTTTACGTGATCGAGGATTCGCCGCGCTTGAGCCGCAATACGCCGTTCGAGCGTGAGGAATCCGGTCGTGTCTCGCAGGGACGTTTCTTCCGCGGGGAGCCGCTCCCGGCTCGTGAGCACGGACAGGGTAAACCTCGTTCCGGTGATGTCCGCGGTCGTGATTAAAATGAACGGTGCCGGATCTCATCGCCGAACCGCTGCGTTTTCGCTGCACCCCCCGGGCCGGAGTGCCCGTAATCTTAAGGATGACTGAGGAGTAGACATGCGTATTTTGCTGGTAGAAGACGAAACCCCGTTGCGTGAAACCCTGACTGCGCGTCTCAAGCGCGAGGGCTTTGCGGTCGACGCCGCTCAAGACGGCGAGGAAGGCCTGTACATGGCCCGTGAAGTGCCGTTCGATCTGGGTATTGTCGATCTGGGCCTGCCCGGCATGTCCGGCATGGATCTGATTCAGGCCATGCGCAACGAAAACATCAAGTTCCCGGTGCTGATCCTGACGGCTCGCTCGTCGTGGCAGGACAAGGTCGAAGGCCTTAAGCACGGCGCCGACGACTATCTGGTCAAGCCGTTCCACGTCGAAGAACTGCTGGCTCGCATCAACGCATTGGTGCGTCGCGCTGCCGGCTGGAGCAAGTCCTCGCTCGAATGCGGCCCTGTCACTTTGGATCTCGCAGCCCAGACCGTTGCCGTCAACGGCAGCAATGTCGACCTGACCAGCTACGAATACAAAGTGCTGGAATATCTGATGATGCACGCCGGTGAACTGGTCTCCAAGGCCGATCTCACCGAACACATCTACCAACAGGACTTTGACCGCGATTCCAACGTGCTCGAAGTGTTCATCGGCCGCCTGCGTAAAAAGCTCGACCCCGATGGTGGGCTCAAGCCGATCGAAACGGTTCGTGGTCGCGGCTATCGCTTCGCCATTCCGCGCAACGCCGAATCCTGATGCCATAGCCGACAACGCAAGCCCTCGCAATCCTACCGTTTGCGGGGGCTTGTGTTTGTTAGCCGATGTGTAGACTGCCATGGACTTGCCCGGCCAGCTTCCTCAGCTCCCTCAACGTATCAAGCCACGCTCGATCTGGGCGCGGCAGCTGGTGGCTGCGAGTCTGAGTCTGTTCGCGTTTCTGATGCTGGCCGGCATCACGCTCGATCACACCTTTAGAGTCACTGCCGAAAGCGACATGCAGCGCAAGCTGGCGAGCTTTGCCGATTCGCTGATCAGTCAGTCGGAGATCACCCGTAGCGGTTCGATCCTACCGCCGCTCGAGGAGCGCATGCCGAGTCCCGATCTCGGCCTGCCGGGTTCAGGTCAGTACGCGCGCATCTCTACCGAAGATTCGATGTGGGTGTCGCCATCGAGCAACGGGCCGATTCTGCCGGCGCCGGAGCTGGTGGATCCGGGAACCAACAGTTTCCGCGGGCCGGTTGACTACGAGCAGATCGATGGCACCGCGCAAAAGTTGTACATCTACAGCGCGGGCATTATGCGGCCCGGCAATGCCTTCGAGCAGACACCCGATGTGCGCTATACCGTGCAGGTCATGGAAGACTCGAAATTCCTGACGCAACGGGTACAGCTGTTTCGCCGCACTCTCATTCGGGCGCTGGGTCTGTCCGGTCTCGTGCTGCTGATTCTGCAGGCGATGATTTTGCGCTGGAGCATCATGCCCCTGGGCAAACTGGTGACGGACCTCAAGCGCGTGGAGTCGGGCGACAGTTCCAAGCTGTCCGATTCGCACCCGACGGAACTGCAGCCGCTGGCCAACGCCATCAACAGTTTTATTGATACCGAGCGGCAGAACATTGAGCGGCAGCGGACCGCGATGGACAATCTGTCGCATTCGCTCAAGACGCCGATTGCCGTATTACGCACCATGCTCGATAGCGAAGTGCCTGCCGACGATCTGCGATCTGAACTCGCCACCCAACTCACGCGCATGAACGATCAGATTTCGTATCGTCTGACACGCGCTTCGGCGGGGCATAAGTTGTTTGCAGCCGGCATCGAGATCGAGCCGTCGGCCAATGACATCGTCAATTCACTCGAAAAACTGCATCCCAAAGTGGTGGCCGGTTTTGAGATCGATCCGTCGGCACGGTTCTTTGGTGAGATCGGTGATCTGCAGGAACTGCTCGGCAATCTGCTGGAGAACGCGTTCAAGTGGTCGCGTTCCAGTGTGCTGCTGACCGTTGCCCGCGAGTCGCGCGGTAAAGGCAATACGGGTCTGCTAATCCAGGTCGAAGACAATGGCCCCGGCATCGAGCCCTCGCAAGTGGAGAGTGTGCTGCAACGGGGTGTGCGAGGTGATCAGCGCGTCAAGGGACATGGCATCGGTCTGGCCATTGTGCAGGAGCTGGTTGATAGCTACGGCGGCACGCTAACAGTCACGCGCTCTGAGGATCCCGAATTGGGCGGTGCGTGTTTCTCGGTGCGGTTCCCCAAGGGGTAGGACAAGTAACGAGTGAAGAGGAAGTAGGAAGTAGTACAGCGCGCTTCGCTCGGAGCAGAAATTAGTATTTAGGAGTGAGGAGTCAGTACAGCCCGCTTCGGTACAGATTGGGGGGTGCCAACTACTTCCTACTTCCTTTTGACTAGTTACTGCTTTACCGCAGCATTCCCGGTAGCGTGCTATGCCAGCGCGGACGGATGATGTCATCGCGCGTGCCGCCGCGGCGGCTGCCCTGCTTTGGTACACCGGTAGGTTTACTGGTGGTGCAGTCACGGCCACTGCAATCCTCATCGGAACGCGTGTCGTCTGTGGCGACGGTGGTGGCGCGGTATGCCGAGGCGCGAGCATAGCTAGTTTGCAGCGTGGTGCTGTTGGTTGCAGCCATGGCGTGTCCCGCGATCAGCAAGCTGATAACGGCAATGGCGTACGGCACAATCTGGCGCTGGCGCATGGGTCTCGCCCCTCAGTGGCGGGTTAGAATTCGATCATACTCCATTCAGGACCCTGTAGGGCATTTTATTGATGGCGAGCACCATGGTTGCGGAGCCGATCCGAGCAGAGGCCGTCTTGGCCGCCTTGGGGCCGACTGCGGCGAGCCGTTTTAGCGACTTGCAGGTCGTTGCCGAGACCGGGTCCACCAATGCGGACCTGCTGAGCGCTCCTGGCGCGTTGTCAGGGCTGACGGTGAGAGTGGCGGAGCGACAAACGGCGGGCCGGGGCCGACGGGCGCGGTCGTGGGTCAGTGCGCCCGGCGCGGCCTTGGCGTTTTCCGTGGGTGCCCATTTTCCAGGTTTAGCGACCTCGCTGGCGCTGTTGCCCTTGGCAGTGGGGGTGGCATGCTGCACCGCGCTGCGCCGTCTGGGGGCGCCGGTCACCCTGAAATGGCCCAATGATCTGGTGCACCTGCATGGCGATGGCACCTTGCGCAAGCTTGGCGGGATTCTGGTCGAGCTCAAGGCACTCGGGCCGGATCAGTGGTGGGCGGTCTGCGGCATCGGCATCAATGTCTTACCCGCTGCGTATCAAGGACTGCCTGACGCCGAGAGTGCGCAGTTGCCAGTCAGTGTCGCAGAACTGGGCCTCGACGCTCCGAGGGAAACGCTGCTGGCCGAGCTGCTACTGGAGTTGCAGACGGTGCTGGATGCGGGGCCGGATGCATGGCCGCTGCTGGTGGCGGCCGGGCGCGCCTTTGACAGTCTGATGGGGCAGCCAGTGCGGGTGATTGAGCCGCAGCATCAGTGGTCGGGCATCGCCCAAGGTTGGAACGACGACGGCCGACTGCAGGTGCGCGATTCGCAAGGAGCGAACCATTCACTGGTCTCCGCCGAGGTCAGCGTGCGGCGGCAATCGGGAGTTTCGGAATGAATGCATTGCTACTCGACGCCGGTAACACGCGTCTAAAGTGGCGCCTGGCCGACGCAACGCAGTTGCATAGCCTTGCCTATGACGAGGGGTTCGAGTCGGTCTTGCGTTCTGCCTTGCCATCAAGTGTCGATGTCGCCTACCTTGCCTGCGTGGCGCCGCCTAGGATTCGCGACATCGTGCAGCGGGTCGTACTGGAGCGCGCTGTGCGCCTCAGCGAGGCGCGCACGATGGCGCAGCTGGATCGCTTGCAGATTGCATACATGCAACCCGCGCATTTGGGTGTGGATCGGTTTCTGGTGCTGCTCGAATGTGCGGCCCTGCAACGCGATGTGCTAATCGTCAGTGTGGGCACTGCTCTGACGGTCGATTTTCTACGTGCCGACGGGCATCACCGAGGCGGACGCATCGCGCCATCGCCGACGCAAATGCGTGCCCATCTCGCATCGCTGTCAGCGGCGTTACCCGCTAGCGGTGGCGCGTGGTCGCCCGATCAGCCCTTCGCCACGGATACCGATCATGCACTAGCCAGCGGTTGCGAAGGCATGGCCATTGCCCTAATTACCGCCAGTCTGGAAGCTGCACGGCGCGAGGCTCCGGAGACCGAGTTGTGGATCCACGGCGGGGGCGCACAGACGCTGCTGCCGATGCTGCCGCAAGCATGCATGCTGCCTTCGGATGTGGTCTTGCGCGGCCTAGCACGCTGGGCGGGGTTACCATGCTCCGATGTGACCGGTTATACACCCGGCAGATAGGCGCTAGCGCCGCAATTTGCTAAACTATGCGGGCCGCCGGTATAGCTCAGTTGGTAGAGCAGCTGCCTTGTAATCAGCAGGTCCCGCGTTCGATTCGTGGTGCCGGCACCAGACACATCAATGACTTGCGTCCTGCGCAAGTCATTTTTTGTGTCCAGCAGTGAATGCCGCGTTTAACGTTGAGTCTGGGTCTGGACGTTAATATCCACAATATCAAAACCATTACCTTGGCATTTGGCGACGTTCGGCGGCATCAGACTGGATCCAACCCCTGTCGTTGACAGGATCATTTGAGACGGCACGCCAAGTGACAACAGTCGCTCCCTGACCCGATTTGCCCGATCAACTGACAACTGAACGTTTCGATCTTCACTGTCGCAGTTTGACGCCTGACCAACGAGCCTTACCTGTATGCGGTATTTCCGAATCATAGTTGCGGCTCGGACCAATAGTGCGTCAGTCGCCGGCGTGATTTCAGAACTACTGCGTGCAAAGGTCGGCTTGTCGTATACGTTGCCGTGTAACCCACCGGGGGAAGTCATTAGTTCTTCAAACGGGACTTTTCGCCCCATAGCGGGCTCGGAAACCGTAGTGCTACAAGAGGTAAATGCCACCATTACGGCAAGAGCCAAAACTATTCTTTGCATCTCGCACTCCATTTTTGTCGAGTCGCTGGGTTCAAGTGCTATTGGCCCGAAGGCGGGGTATTGTAATTTGCAGGCGCATTATTGGCGTACCAAGTTGTTAGCTGCGAGATTGCTTCTTCATCATTCGCTGCGTTCTGCATGATGTTGATAGCATTGCCGGCTATCAAATTCATGCCAGCTGTTGTTAACGTCATTCCGATGCGCTCAATCATTCGAAATGCAGCTAATGAGGCAACTGCTTCGTTGTATCCCCACTGTTGCGCCGTAGTTAATCCGCCAGGAAGCATTTGAAACTCATTGTGGTAAATTTCGTGGGCAAGCGCAAATACGCTTCGCGCTTCCGTTCCGTATGCGGGTGTCGCAAACGACTGAGGCATCTCGATGTAGGGAGGATCCCCGTTTAGGCCCTTAACCCAATGGGCATATTGCTCATTGTAGTTAGGAGAATCAGGTGGAGTGAAGACAATTGTGCCACCTTCATTTATGAACTTTGCGAATGCTTGTGTCAGATTTTGATCTTTTAATATAGCTTCCTTCACTGACCTGCCCAGCTTGTCCCGAAACTCTGGGCTTGAAAGAAGGGTTTGAAGCGATGGGTCTACCTCGTATGGAGGATCGAGTGTGGGCCCACCCTGGTCATACTCTATTTGGTTCGGATGTTGAGAATCGAGAAAGTCGATTAGTTGCTGATAGCTTGCGAATCCAGCCCATCGACTTGGGTCGCTATAGCCATGACGTTACCCCAATCTGAGTAGCGCTTGTTCTAGAGTCCAACTGAGAATGTAT
>CAKZGB010000018.1 GCA_936911875.1 uncultured Lysobacteraceae bacterium | reverse complement strand
ACTAATTGGGATTGAACTCTAAATCGCTGTGCTACTCAAATGTGGGGTAACGTCAGGTACACCCGTCAGTTCCGGGTTCGAGTGGTGGTGGTGGGCCCACCACATACCCTTGGGCATTAGTGCTAGGATGACCGAAAACGCGCAGTCATTCGGGGTGTGGAATGAGTTCTCTGTGGTTAAGGTCGCTGCTCGGGATGGGGCTGCTGGGTGCGGCGCTTCCGGGTTTCTCTCAGACGCTTACATTGCCGCCTGACTTGGAGCAGGCGTATCCGGCGACGCCGTTGCCGCATGAGAACCTGGTCAGGACAGCCGAGGGCTGCGGCGTATTTGTGTCGCGAGCGGATCCGGTGCTCTTGCGCAGAATGCCTGATATCGACCGGATTGTGGCCGAAAACTGGAAGCGCTATCGCTGGTCGGGATTGTGTCCCGACGGACTGATGACAGGTCCCGGCGAATTACAGAACATCAGCAAAGACGGCACTTTGGCCAGTACCTCCACGTGGTGGACGCTCCGTGGGCGGACCATCGGTGAGGCGGTGAGCCAGATTGAAACCATCGGTAAGTATCGCGCGAGTACATTGTGGACTTACACCTGGAAGGGCACGAACTATGCGCGCAATGTGCCCTTGAACGCCGAGGTGGTGCAGATACCGGGGCCAGACCGTTTCGCCAACAGCGCGTCGTACAATCCGGTAGATCGAAAGTTTGGTGAGTCGTGGAATCTGTACGGGCCGCGTGATGGTTCGGGCGCGACTCTGGTCCGCAGTGTGTTGACGGACAAATATCTGGCGAGCGGTGTGACCGCTGATCGCCTGACGCAGTATCCATGCCCTGCGGCAGGTTGTGACGCGTTGTGGCGGGCTCACGTTGTGCCGGTTCTGAAGGCCTATGCAGAATTTCAGCAGCGTAGCGAGCCCGAAGTGGCTGCCGCCAAGGCCGCTGTCATTGCCGCCATTGGGCCGCAATTGAAGCAGCGTGAGTTGGAGCTGAAACAGGCTGCACTCAAGAAAGCACAGGCAGTCGCCGCTGCGAAAAAGGCGCAGCGAAAAGAGGCTGTTTCTGCTGCCAATCGCGAAAGGCGTCCGGTTGCAACGCCCAACTTAGATGCATTGATTAAAAATGTACTTGGGGGTAAACCATGATCAGCAGCTCAAACACATCGGTTCCGCACTTGGGGTTTGGCGGTGCTCGTTCACTCATTGGCGCACTAATCTGTACGGCGCTACTCTTTTTCGCCGCTCCTGCCTATGCGATTTCGGACACGGTCTGCGCTGCCGAGCAGGAGGCCTTTATTAAGGCCTCAATTGATAACGAAATCAGTCCGGAGACTCGCAGGCTCAGTGGGATGGAGGCGCACATTCGCAAGAGGGAAAATGAGACGCGCACGTTTCTGATGAGTGACGAGAACGATGCCATTGGGTGGCATATCAAAGACACGCTGAATATCAAAACAGAACGCGATGCGGCGGAGGTCGTTGCCACTTTCAACAGGATGGCGCAGAAGTACGATGCTGAGCAGGCGCAGTTCAATTCCAACCCGTATCGCGGCCTTACGGATACACGCTTCAGTCCCTATTTTTATAAAATGATGGCTGCCAGGTCGCGAATGAAGGCTTGTCACTTCGAAGCACGGCGTCGCGAGTTGGGCGGTTCCGCAGACACTACGGTCGCGGCCTCGCCTTCGAAGGATGAGAGCAAACTACCGGAGGCACCGACTGAGTGCTCAGCCAAGAACACCGAGTCCGCCAATGCCGCGCTCAATCACATCGAAGAACGGCTCGGGGTATTTCTCGATTCGCCGCAAGGGAGGTCGACAGCAGCGTCAACGCCAGTTTTGCGGGTCATCATCTGGGCAACGAGCGAGATGTCCAAAACGATTGAACGTTACTGTCCTAATACCCCTGCATACGCCGATCGCCTGAGTGAGCTCAAGGCTAGCCACGATGCAGCGCTAGCAGCCTGTATAGGTGTCCAAAGCTATAACCCCGACTGCACTCCGGTGGCACCGTGACGGCCCACGGTCGGGATCCGGCCACCGTTCTCGGCAGCGCGGCGTAGTGCGGTAAAATAGCGGTTATGACTAACTTGCCCAACTGCCCGCAATGCGGCTCTAACTTCACCTATTCCGATGGCACCATGCTGGTTTGCCCGGAGTGCGGCCATGAATGGGTCGAAGGCGAAGCCGTCGCAGCGGCCGAAGACGGTCCGCGCATCCACAAGGATGCCGTTGGCAACGTGCTGCAAGATGGCGACTCCATTACCGTGATCAAAGATCTCAAGGTCAAGGGAGCGAGCTCGCCGGTCAAGGCCGGCACCAAGGTGCGCAATATACGTCTAGTCGACGAAGATCACGACATCGACTGCAAGATTGACGGCTTCGGCGCTATGAAGCTCAAGTCCGAGTTTGTCCGCAAGGCTTAATTCGTAGCCAGCAATTGCTTTAGGATGCCGCGCGCGTCCTCTTTCTCCATGTAACGCGGAATCGCGTACGTGCCGTGTGCTTCGGTCAGTGCGTGCGCAATGATGCGGTCGAAATCCGCTTCGCGCAGTGCACTCACGGTCGAAGGGATCCCCATCGCCGCATTCATCTCGCGAATCCAGGCAATCATGCGATCGGCGTTTTCTGTATCGCTGGCGCCGTCGGCTGCGACACCGGCGGCACGCGCTAAATCGGCAAGGCGATCGGTGCACGCGGATTTGCAGAAATCGAGCACGTAAGGCATCACGATGGCATTGGCCAGTCCGTGCGGTACGTGATACAGACCACCGAGCTGATGCGCAATGGCGTGTACATAACCCACTGTTGCACGCGTAAAGGCCAAGCCCGCCTGCAGCGCGGCTTCCTGCATGTTGGCGCGCGCCTCAATATCCGTTCCTTGCTCATACGCCTTGCGCAGATTGGCACCGATCAGTTCGGTGGCGCGCAACGCCCAGGCATTGGTTTGCCTGGTGCCCATGGTGCCGATATACGCTTCGACGGCGTGCGTGAGTGCATCCATACCGGTGGCAGCGGTGACGGCCGGCGGCAGTCCGACCGTTAACGCCGGATCCAGTGCGACGCGAACCGGCAGTAGTTTCGGATCGATGATGCTGTACTTGGTCTGTTCGGCGCGGTCCGACACGATCGCAGCGACAGTGGCTTCGGAGCCGGTGCCGGATGTCGTGGGGATGGCATACAAAGGCAAACCATGCGGGCGCGGCAGGTGATACAGCCACACGCCGGTGAGCTTGGACGGATGCTTGCGCGTGGCCTGACACATCAGCATCGACTTGGCGCAGTCAATCGGCGAGCCGCCGCCAACAGCTAACACCGCTTGCGCTTTAAAGGCATTCAGACGTTCGACGCCGCGCATCACCAGTGCATAATCCGGATCGGGTTCGACATCGCTGAAGATCTCAACAGCCACGCCACGTTCCTGCAGACGTGCAGCAAGACGTTCCGGAATCCCGGTACGCAGTAAGGGCGCATCGGTCACAAGCATCACGCGTTGCAAACCGGCGGCTGCCATCTCATCGCATAGGGTGAGTGAGGAATCGACGCCTCGGATGGTCTCGGGTACCGGAAAACGCAGGACTTTCAGCGCGAGTTTATTGACTGCAATCTGCAGGCGGGGGAACCAATACGCCGACATGCGGTCAGCCTCCGAGTTTTTTGATGATCGACAGCACTTGGGCCGAGCGACCGCGATAAGGTGGTAGCACAAAATCCAGCGCGCGAACGGGACCTTGGCGGAAGACGGGTCGCAGCTTGGAGAAGGTCAGGAACCCCTCGTGGCCATGATAGTGACCCATGCCGCTGTCTCCGCTACCGCCGAACGGCAAGTCGTGAATCCCGGCCTGTACCACGGGTTCGTTGATGCCGACGCCGCCGCTGATGGTTGAACGCACCAGTCGGTCCTGCAGTTTCCGGTTATCACTAAACACATAGAACGCGAGCGGGCGCGGACGCGAGTTGATCTCGGTGACCACGGCATTGATGTCGTCATAAGCGATCACGGGCAAGACCGGGCCAAAGATCTCCCGCTGCATGATGCGCATGGTGGTATTGGCGTTGAGCACCAGTTTCGGTGGGAGCACGCGGGTCTCGCCGGTGGGGGCAGGGCCTTCGTAGAGTTCAATGATCTCAGCGCCGTGCTCTCGGGCATCTGCGATGGTGTCTTGCAGGCGCGCAAAGGAACGGTCATCGATGATCGAAGTGAAGTCGCCGTTGTTGACGTCGGGGATGTGCTTGTGGACCCAGGCCTTGGCGGCGCGGACAAAGGCATCAATCTTGGCGGTGGGCACGTAGACGTGATCGACGCTGGTGCAGATCTGCCCGGAGTTGAGCATCTTGGACCACAGGATGCGCTCGGCAGCGCGCTCAATGGAATAGTCGTCGGCCACAATGGCCGGCGATTTGCCACCCAGTTCTAAAGTGACCGGTGTCAGATTGGCCGCAGCACTGGCCATGACTTTGCGCCCCGTGTCGGCTGAGCCGGTAAAGAAAATATGATTGAACGGCAGGGCGGAGAAGGCGGGGCCGATGGTGCCCGTGCCGTCATCCACGAAGAAGGCGACTTCGTCCTGATCAAAAAATTTCGGTGAAATCTGTTGCAGCAGCTCGGCCAGATTGCGCGAGTTCTCGGACATCTTGACCATGACGCGGTTGCCGGCCGCGAGTGCGCCAATCATGGGCTGCACGGCCATCGCAATCGGAAAATTCCACGGCACGATGATGCCGACGACGCCGACGGGTTGCGGGAACGTCCATGCACTTGCAGTCGGGAATTCGAGAATGCTGAGCTTGCGCTTTTTCGGGCGGCACCAGCCGGGCAGTGAGCGTTTGGCCTCTTTGATTGCGCCTTTGGCCTGCATCAGTTCGGTAAGTTCGGTCTCAAACGCATTGCGCACGCCAAAGTCACGTTGCACGGCGGCCGTCATGTCACTCCAGTGGGCGTCGAGCATTGCGGCTAAACGGTCGAGAGAAGCGCGACGCGCGGCAACGTCAGGCGTCAGGTTCTTTAGGTGCGCACGCTGCTGAGCCGCGAAAACAGGCTGCAAACGGTCAATTGGCGGAAGATCGGTTGTCATTTGTCGAACTTACCGCATTTTCATGACCACTGGGAAGGCTTTACGCGACCGTAAACGCCTCGCGCGTTAAATTGACTGCACCTTGGGCCGTTGCTACCACATTGTCCTCAATGCGAATGCCGCCGAAGGGCTTAAAGGCCGCAACCCGATCCCAGTTCACATCGGCATTGGCCGCCGTGGGACGAAGCTCATCAAGAAGCATGTCGATGAAATACAGGCCGGGCTCAATCGTGACGACGCTGTTCTCAACCAGGGTGCGCGTCATGCGCAGATACGGTTGGCCTTCGGGACGATCGATGCGACCGCCGCGATCGGAGGCATGGAAGCCCGCCACATCGTGCACTTGCAGACCGATCGGATGGCCAATGCCATGCGGGAAGAAGGCATTGGAAATCCGCGAAGCGAGTGCCGCCTCCGGTGAGCAGCGAATCAGATCGAAATCACGCAGCACTTGCGACAGCGCATGATGCGTATTCATGTGAATCTCGCGGTAGTCGACACCGGGTTGCACTTGCGCACACAAATCGAGCTGCACGCGGTCGACGGCATCAATCAGTGCCTGAAACTCATCCTGCTGCGCGGAGTAAGTGCGCGTGATGTCGCTGGCATAGCCCTGGTACGTAGCGCCGGCATCGATCAGGAACGAACGCAGTTGCGCCGGCGGCTGACGATCGCGCGTCATGTAATGCAGCACGGCGGCATGTTCGTTGAGCCCGATGATGTTGCAGTAAGGCAGATCGTTCGCGTCCTGACGCGTGGCAGCGCAATAAGCCAAGTGGATATCGAACTCGCTCAAACCGTTGCGGCAGGCCTGTTCGGCCGCGCGATGACCGAGGACGCCAATGCGCGTCGCCTCGCGCAGCATCGCAATTTCGTATTCGGTCTTGGCATGACGATGGAACTCGAGGTAGTCGAGCACCGCCGGCGGATTGTTCGGCACGAACGGACCGAGTGCTGCGTTGTCCTCGCCGAGAATGGCGCAACGTGCCGGATCGGACGGCAGCAGTTTGAGGGCTTCATCGGGCGTGCGGATGATCGAGATCTCAAACTCCGACGGCCAGTAACCGGTCGGATCGCTGGGCACGGTGTGCCAGTAATCGTGCGGCTGCATAAAGATCAGACGCGGCTTGCGGCCCGGTGTGATCACCAGCCAGCTGCCCGGGGCTTGCGTCACCGGCAACCAGGCTTTGAATTGTGGGTTGACGGCAAACGGATAATCGCGATCGTCAAAGAACTGATAACGCAGTACGCCCGCCGGAATGACCAAGTGCTCCAAGTCGGCACGCTGCAGGGCCTCGGCAGCGCGCTGCTGCAGAATGCTCAGGTGCTGCGGATAGAGCGAGGCGAGGGTGCTTTCAAGGTTGTCGGTCATGGCCATCTTCAACGGGCAAACAGTAGTCTTCATTATTGAACGTGCGGTCGCCGGTGGCAAACGCAACGCCTCGCCGGATGGCTTTATAGGAACAGTTCCATCAGGTCGTTGGTAAAACGGCGGCCCAGTTCGGTGGGGCGGACGAGATCGCCTTCGATCGTGATCAGCTCGCGTGCAACAGCCGTGGCCAACAGTTCCGCGATAACCGAACGGTCAAGTCCCGTGCGCAGTTCGAACATGGTCAACGGAAAGCCGTCGTTCAAACGCAAGGCATTCATCATGAATTCGAAGGGTAGACGGTCCGCGGTGACAATCTCGTCGGTGCCGAAGTTGGCGGGCGTGCCGACGGTGTCCAAGTAGACGCGCGGATGTTTGAGCTTGTCGCGGCGGCGGACCTGCTGCAGGGCGCCCTCGGTGATCTTGCCGTGTGCGCCGGCGCCAATGCCCAGATAATCGCCGAACTGCCAGTAATTGAGATTGTGTTGGCAGCGCTTGCCGTCGCGTGCGTAGGCGGAGACTTCGTATTGCATGAAGCCCGCAGCGGCGAGTGCGCTTTGGCATTCGAGCTGCATGTCCCAGGCGCTGTCGTCATCGGGCAGGCGCTCGGGTGGACGTGCATAGAACACCGTGTTCGGTTCCAGCGTCAGCTGGTAATGCGAGATGTGCGTCGGGTTTAGCGCAACAGCTCGCTCAATGTCGTGCAAGGCGCCGGCCAAGTCCTGGTCGGGCAGTGCGTACATCAGATCGAGATTGATGTTGTCGTAGCCTGCATCCTGCGCCATGCGCACGGCACGCTCCGCCTCGCCACTGTTGTGGATGCGACCCAATGTCTGCAGCGCCCGGTCGTTGAAACTTTGGATACCAAAACTCAGGCGATTGATGCCGGCGGCGCGATAGCCTTCGAAACGGCCATGCTCTGCAGTGCCGGGATTGGTCTCTAAGGTGATTTCGCAGCCGGGTGCCAGCGATAGCAGGGCAGACGCACGTTGCAGGAAATCATCCATGAATTCCGGTGGCATCAGCGAAGGCGTACCGCCGCCGAAAAACACACTATGCACCACGCGTCCCCACACCAGCGGCAAGTCCTGCTCCAGATCGCGGATCAGAGCATCGACATACTCGCGCCATTGCACATCACCGCGGCGCTCGTGCGAGTTGAAATCACAGTAAGGGCATTTGCGCACGCACCACGGCACGTGGACGTACAGACTGAGCGGCGGAGTGCGCAACATGTTCGTTGAATTCAGTCGGCCAGCAGGTCCGGCGCGCGCAGACGTTCGTGCAGTTTGCGCATGGCGATACCGCGATGGCTGATGCCATTTTTAAAGGCGCTGTCGAGCTCGGCCGCTGTTTGGCCAAAACGCGGATCCAGAAACATCGGGTCGTAACCGAAACCGCCTTGGCCGCGCTGATCGTCAATGACTTCGCCGTACCAGCGACCCTCGGTCACAATTGGTGCCGGATCGTCGGCGCTGCGCACCATGGCAATCGCAGAAATATAGAACGCCGTAAACGGACCGTTGTCCGGCAGGCCTCTCAGCAGCGCACGCAGCTTGTCCATGTTGGCTTGTGCATTGCCGTGTTCGCCGGCAAAGCGCGCGCTGTAAAGTCCGGGCCGAAAATCCAGCGCTTCGACGCACAGTCCGCTGTCATCGGCAATCGCAGGAAGACCCGTAATTAGCGCCGCATGCCGCGCCTTGAGAATGGCATTCTCGATAAAACTCAAACCGGTCTCATCGGCATCGCTCACGCCTAAATCCTGCTGCGGAATGCAATCCCACTCGGTATCGGCCAGCAAATCGCGAAACTCTGCGAGCTTTCCTTTATTAGACGATGCGATGACGATGCGGGTTTTCATGCCGTAACCGATTCCAGGGCCTGGCGTTGCAGTTCGATCAGTTGTGCAATCCCTTGCGAAGCGAGTGCGGTCATCTGCTGGAGCTCTTCCATGCGGAAGGCGTGACCTTCGGCAGTGCCTTGCACTTCGATAAAGCCGCCGCCATCGTTCATCACCACGTTCATGTCGGTGTCGCAGTCACTGTCTTCGGCGTAATCGAGATCGAGCACCGGCACGCCGCGGTAGACGCCGACTGACACGGCAGCCACGGCACCGTACAGCGGATTGGTTTTGATATCGCCGCGCTTCTTAAGGACGTTGATGGCATCGCACAGTGCGACATACGCACCGGTGATTGCGGCGGTACGCGTGCCGCCATCGGCCTGCAGCACATCGCAGTCGAGCGTAATGGTGCGTTCGCCCAGTGCCTTGCGATCAATGCAGGCGCGCAGCGAACGGCCGATCAGGCGCTGAATTTCCAGCGTGCGGCCACCTTGCTTGCCGCGTGCGGCTTCACGATCGACACGCGTGTGGGTGGATCCGGGCAGCATGCCGTATTCGGCGGTGACCCAGCCTTCGCCCGTGCCACGCAAGAAGCCCGGCACACGATTCTCTACAGAAGCGGTACACAGAACACGCGTGTCACCAAAGGACACGAGTACGGATCCGGGGGCATGGCGGGTAAAGCCGCGTTGCAGAGTGACAGGGCGCAGCTGGTCCGGCGCACGGCCGCTGGGTCGGGAAAAATCGCTGGACATGGCCAATTCGCTGTCAAATTACGGGGTTCAAGTTTACCATTGGACATTCCTCGACTATTCAGCACGCCAGCGCACTCCATGATCAAGAGCATGACCGGCTATGCCGTCGCCGACCTTCAGAGCGATTGGGGGCGCTTGAGCTGTGAGATCCGTTCCGTCAATTCGCGGCATCTGGAGCTGTTTGTGCGTGCGCCCGATGAGATTCGTGCGCTCGAGCCGCAAATCCGTCGTCTGGTGCAGGCCCGCGTCCAGCGCGGCAAGGTCGAAGTCAATTTCCGCGTCAAACGTGAAACGAGTACCGATACCTCGGTCAACCGTGATGCCCTCAACCGTTACGCACAACTGGCGCGCGAGCTCAACAATCAGTTTCCCGGCTTGACCTCCGAGTTCGGTCGGTTGCTGGCCTTGCCCGGTGTGCTGCAAGTTCCCGATCTCGAACCGCAACAAGTCGAATCCGATGTCTTGACTGTCACCGAAACTGCGCTGGCTGCGTTTATCGAGTCGCGTGAGCGTGAGGGCGCTGCATTGCTGCAAGCCATTACGCAACGGGTCGATGGCATTGCGGCCATCGCCGCGCAAGCCCGCGAGTGGGTGCCGCTGATTCGTGAAGCGCAACGCACGCGATTGCTCGATCGGCTCGGTGAAATGGCGGCGTCGGTCGATCCTTCGCGCCTGGAGCAGGAACTGGTATTGACCCTGACCAAGCTCGATATTGACGAAGAGCTGGATCGCCTGGACTCGCACGTAGTGGAAGCGCGCCGAGTGCTGTCTCGCGATGAGGCCGTGGGTCGCCGCTTGGACTTCTTACTGCAGGAATTCAACCGCGAGGCGAATACGTTGGGCTCCAAATCCGTCGATTCGCGCACGGGCGCTGCAGCCGTTGAGCTCAAGGTGCTGATCGATCAGGCCCGTGAGCAGATCCAGAACATCGAGTAAAGTGAATTCATGAGAGGCACTCTTTTCATCGTTGCAGCACCGTCGGGTGCCGGTAAGTCCAGCGTGGTCAACGCGGCCATCGCTCGGGACCCGAACATTGCGCTGTCGATTTCCTTTACTTCGCGCGCACCGCGACCGGGTGAACGCCACTCCGAGCACTACCACTTTGTGGATCGCGCCACCTTTGAGCAGATGATCGAAGCGGGTGAATTCTTCGAACATGCGCTGGTTCATGGCGACTGGAAGGGCACCGCCAAACAGTCGGTCGAGCCGCAACTGGCCGCCGGTCGTGACGTGCTGCTGGAAATTGACTGGCAAGGCGCACGCCAGGTCCGCGCACAAATGCCGGGTGCCATCAGCATCTTCATCCTGCCGCCCTCGACCGCCGCGCTGGATCAACGCATGCGCAATCGCGGTCAGGACAGTGACGATGTGATCCGCCAGCGCCTAGCCGCCGCACGCGATGAAATGTCGCACTACGGCGAATTCGACTACGTTATCGTCAACGAGCATTTCGCGGTGGCCGTCGATGAGATGTGCTCCATCTTCACCGCCTCGCGCCTGCGTAAAGACCAGCAGGTGGCCCGCCATCAGCCCCTGATCAGCGAGCTCCTGTCAGACTGACAGGAGCGGTAAATGGAAACTGGGAGTTGGTAAATGGTGGCCGCGGCTTCACCGCTGAAGGCTTCGGTGTTGGACCCACCATTTTCCCTTTTAAATCAACCACTTAGGCGGGTCCAAATGGAAACTGGGAGTTGGTAAATGGTAGGGTCGGCCCACCTTTATCGGTAAAGCCACGGCCACCAGTTTCCAACTCCCATTTACCATTTACCAAGCCCGCGCTATAATCGGGGGTTCGAAATTCACAATGCCGCAACCCGGCAGGATCCCCATTTCATGGCCCGTATTACCGTAGAAGATTGCCTGCAACAGGTCGATAACCGCTTTGAGCTGGTCATGGTGGCTGCTAAGCGCGCCCGTCAGCTCGCCAATGGCGTGGAAGCCACGCTCGATAATCGCGAAACCAAGGACAAGCCGACTGTGCTGGCCCTGCGCGAAATCGCCGAAGGTCTGATCACCGAAGATTACGTCAACCAAGTCGAAAAGGCCGAACGCGAACGTCGCGAACGCGAAGCCATCGAATGGAAGGCTGCCGAAGTCGTCAGCGACGAAGACCTCGCCCGCGGCGACGACTAATTTCGATGTCTCGAGCCGGAATGTAAGCCGGCTTGAATTGCATTGCATGGTACTAAGGCCCTGATGTGTCATCAGGGCCTTTTTTGTTAACCTTAGATATGACTTCGATCGAGCCGATTCTGACCACGCCGGTAGCGCCATCGCCGCCGTCTGCGGCCGTGCCGGAATACGTGCTCGATCTGGAACGCGCCGCCGCCTATCTGGGCAAAGATCAGCTCAAGCGTCTGCGTCGCGCCTATGAGATTGGTGCGTCGGCTCATGTCGGGCAAATGCGCAAATCGGGCGAGCCCTACATTACGCATCCGGTTGCGGTTGCCGGGATTCTGGCCGAGCAGGGTCTGGATGCCGACAGTCTCATCGCGGCCATCCTGCACGACACGATCGAGGACACGCCGATTACGCGTGACGATCTGGCCCGTGAGTTCGGTGAGGATGTTGCCCACATTGTCGAAGGCGTCACCAAGCTCGACAAACTCCAGTTCAAAGACCGGCATGAGGCGACGGCCGAGAGCTTCCGCAAGATGATGCTGGCGATCGCGCAGGACTTGCGCGTGATCCTGATCAAGCTCGCCGATCGTCTGCACAACATGCGCACGTTAGGCGCGCAAAGTGCCGAGGCCCGACAACGCATCGCGCGCGAAACGCTCGAGGTGTACGCACCTATTGCGCAGCGTCTGGGTATGAACCTGTTCAAGGCCGAGCTGCAGGACTTGGGCTTTAAGGCCATGCATCCTTGGCGCCACGCGGTACTGCAAAAGCGCATTCGCTCGCAGCCGGTAGTGCGTCGTGAGGCCATGGTGCAGATCGAATCGTCGCTGGCGCAGCGTTTAGCCCGTGAAAAACTGCAGCACCGTCTGATCAGTCGCGTCAAATCGCCGTGGAGCATCTACACCAAGATGCGCGTCGAGCATAAAACCTTTGCACAAGTGATGGATGTGTTCGGTTTCCGTCTTGTGATGCGCAGTGTGGCGGATTGTTATCACGCGCTGGGCGTAGTGCATTCGCTGTACAAGCCGGTGGACACGCGGTTCCGTGACTTTATTGCCATCCCTAAGGGTAACGGTTATCAGTCCTTGCACACAGTGCTGTTCGGTCCTTATGGCGCGCACGTCGAGGTGCAGATCCGCACCGAGGAAATGGATGTCGTTGCCGAGCGTGGGATTGCTGCGCACTGGACTTATAAAGAGGGCGGTCATCAGAGTTCGGCAGAAATGCGGGCCCGCAACTGGATCGAATCGCTGCTCAGCGATCAGCGCAACACGCAGTCGTCGGTCGAGTTTTACGAGAGCGTCAAGATCGATCTGTTCCAGGAAGAGGTCTACGTGTTCTCACCCAAGGGCGACATTCTGAGCTTGCCGCGCAATGCCACGGCGCTCGATTTCGCGTACATGGTGCATACCGATGTCGGCAATCACGCCGTTACCGCGCGCATCAACGGCAAGCTGTCGCCGCTGCGCACGCAGTTAAGTAACGGTGACCGTGTTGAGATTGTGACCACACCGGCCTCGATCCCCAAGCCGCAATGGCTGGAGTTTGTCGTCACGGGTAAAGCCCGCACCGCCATCCGTCAGCAGCTCAAGCAACTCGAGCACGAAGATGCCATCGAGATCGGACACCGCATGCTCGATCGTGCGCTCGAACAGTTGGGCAGTTCGATTGAACGCATTCCCGCAGGACGACTCGAGGCGTATCTGCAGGACAACAAAATGCATCGGCTCGAGGCGTTGCTCGCCGAGATTGCGCTGGGCAACTGGTTGCCGTCGCTCGTTGCGTCCTCGCTGGTGCAGCAGACGCCTGCGGAGCAGTCCGGTGTCGATGGCAAGCCGATCAACATTCCGCGCGACCGTCTGCTGATCAACGGTACCGAGCGCAATGTCATTAGTTTTGCCTCGTGCTGCACGCCGATCCCCGGCGATGAAGTGATGGGTTTCCATACGGCGGGCAAGGGCATTGTGGTGCACCGTATCGATTGCGCCAACGTGCCCGACTATCGCAAACATCCCGAGCGTTGGGTCAACGTCGGCTGGGATCGCAAGGTTGTCGGTGACTATACTGTGGCCCTGCGCATGGAGCTCGATAACCGTCAGGGTGCCCTGGCGCAGGTTGCGGCAGCCATTGCCGAGGCCGATTCCAACATCGACCGCGTCGAGTATGTCGATCGCGATTCGCTGGTTGGTATCGTCCGTTTCGCGATCGAAGTGCGCGACCGTAAACATCTTGCGGATATCATTCGTCGCCTGCGCCGCCTTAAAGTGGTGCTGGGCATCAACCGGATCTGAACATGGCCAACAAAGAAATCATCCAAACCGCCAATGCACCCGCTGCCATCGGCCCGTATTCGCAGGCTGTGCGCGTCGGCAATACGGTGTACCTGTCGGGCTGCATCCCGTTAGATCCGGAAACGGGTCTCGTGATCGAAGGCGACATCAGCGCGCAAGCCCGTCGTGCCTTCGACAATTTCCAGGCGGTGTGTGAGGCGGCCGGCGGTTCACTCAAGGATGTGGTCAAGCTCGGTCTGTTTCTGACCAACTTGGGTGACTTTGCGGCGGTCAACTCGGTGATGGCCGAGTATTTTGATGCGCCGTATCCCGCACGTTCCACGGTCGAGGTGTCTGCATTGCCGCGTGGCGTGCAGTTCGAAGTGGACGGCATTCTCGTTCTCGAGTAAGGCATGGCCGGCGCCTCGCTTGGCGCATTGCGCGGAATCGGGCCCAAGGTGCTGGAGCGCCTGGCGGCTCAGGATATCCGCGAACTGTCGGACTTGTGGTTCTTCCTGCCACGCGGTTACGAGGATCGCACGCAACTGACCTCGGTCAGGGGATTGCGCGATGGTATTCCGGCGCAAGTGCTGCTCACCATTCAATCGGCGGAGCGGGTGTTTCGCGGTCGGCAGCAATTGCTGATCGAAACGGTTGATGAGCAGGGTGACCGTGTCACTTTGCGGTTCTTCCATTTCAATGAGGCGCAACGGCGTTCGTTCCGCGAGGGTGCGAGGGTGCTAGTTTACGGCGCCCCACGCGTTCGCTTGCTGGGGCGTGATTTTGTGCATCCGGCGTATCGGCTGCTGGGCGATCACGAACAGGTGGTGTTGGGTGACCGTCTGTTGCCCGTGTATCCGGAACTCGAGGGTGCCGGACCTGCCACGGTACGCGGCTGGGTAGAGCAGGCGCTCAAGCGACTGCCCGCCGGCGGAGCGTTGGAGCTGTTGCCGACTCACATTTCACGTGAGCTGCAACTGCCGACGCTGCGTGAAGCGTTGCTGTTTGTGCATCATCCGCCGGTGGGCACCGATGTCAGCGCCATTAAAGACGGTCAGCATCCGGCGCAACAGCGTCTCGCATTCGAGGAGTTGCTTGCGCATCATTTGAGTCTGCGCCGCCAACGTCTGTCGCAGCAGTCTAAGAAGGCGCCGGTATTGAATGATTCGCGCTTGGCCGAACAGCTGCTGCAGCAACTTCCGTATCAGCTGACCGGAGCGCAGCAACGCGTGCTCGGTGAGATCTCTAAAGATCTGAGCGGTGATACGCCAATGCTCCGACTTTTGCAGGGCGATGTCGGCTCCGGGAAGACCATCGTGGCGGCATTGAGTGCGTTGTTTGCTGTGGCCAAGCAGCGGCAGGTTGCCGTGATGGCGCCCACGGAATTGCTGGCAGAACAGCATCTGCGCAATTTTGCGCAATGGCTGGAACCGATGGGCATCACGGTCGAATGGTTGGCGGGCAAGATCACCGGTCGCAAGCGCGAGCAGGCATTGCAGCGCATTGCCGGTGGTGAGGCGCAAGTGGTGGTCGGCACGCACGCACTCATGCAGCAGGGCGTTGAGTTCGCTAACCTGGCGTTGGTGATTGTCGATGAGCAGCATCGTTTCGGTGTGCATCAGCGTTTGGCGCTACGCGATAAAGGGTCCACCGACGAATCCACTGCGCATCAGCTGGTGATGACGGCCACGCCGATTCCGCGCACTTTGGCGATGACGGCCTACGCCGATTTGGATGTCAGCTCGATCGACGAACTGCCGCCCGGGAGAACACCCGTGCGCACGGTAGTGCTGCCGGATTCCCGTCGCGATGAGCTGATCCAGCGACTGATCGATGCATGTGCGCAAGGACGTCAGGCCTATTGGGTCTGCACACTAATCGAGGAAAGCGACGAGATCGAAGCGCAGGCCGCGGAGGCCGCTTATGCCGAGCTGCAAAAACAGGCGCCCCGTTTGCGCATCGGCCTGGTGCATGGCCGGATGAAACCTGCGGAAAAGCAGACGGTCATGCAGGCCTTCAAAAATCACGGACTCGACGTGCTGGTCGCAACGACAGTGATCGAAGTCGGAGTGGACGTGCCCAATGCCTCGCTGATGGTGATCGAGAATGCCGAGCGCTTGGGTCTGGCACAGCTGCATCAGTTGCGCGGACGTGTGGGGCGGGGCAGCGCGATCAGTGATTGCGTACTGATGTTCCGCGCGCCGCTATCGGCGATGGCGCGGCAGCGTTTGCAGGTCATGCGCGAGACTAACGACGGCTTTGTCATTGCCCGTCAGGATCTGGAATTACGCGGCCCCGGTGAAATTCTCGGCACGCGGCAAACGGGACTGGCCGGCTTCCGCTTCGCGGATCTGATGCGTGATGCCGATCTGTTGCCGGTGGTGCAGCAGGTAGCGCAAGAACTGATGACACACGATGCCCCGGTGGTGGACCGACTGCTGCAGCGTTGGATCGGTTCCTCGCTGCGTTACGCGCAAGCGTAAAACCGGGCTGCGATACACTAGGGCGATGTCGAAAATTCCTTTGCTGATTGATACGGATCCCGGCGTCGATGATGCCCTCGCGATCCTGATGGCACTCAACGAGCCGTCCGTCCAAGTCGTAGGTCTGACAGTAGCGGCCGGCAATGTCGGCTTGCAGCACACCGTCGCCAATGCGCTCAAGCTGGTCGAAGTCGGCGGTGCGCCGCAAGTGCCTGTATTTAAAGGTTGCGATGCGCCGCTCGTGCATCCTTCGCCCGATGCGGCCGATGTCCATGGCGCCGATGGTTTTGGTGATGTGAATTACCCGAAGGCCAACGGCACCGTGCACGATGAGCATGCGGTGCAAGCCATCCTGCGTCTGTCGCATGAGTACAAAGGCGAGCTGCTGTTAGTGGCATTAGGTCCGCTGACCAATATCGCCGCCGCACTCAAGCTCGATCCGACTTTGCCGCAACGCATTGCGCGCTTTGTGGTGATGGGTGGTGCCGTTACGGCGCACGGCAATCTGACGCCGGCTGCAGAGTTCAACATTGCGTTCGATCCCGAGGCGGCTAAGGTTGTGTTTGATGCCTTCCCCATGACGGAGCTGGTCGATTGGGAAGCCACGATGGCGCACGGCTTGCCGCACGACCAAGTCGAAGCCTGGTTGGAACAGGACAGTGAGGCGGCACGCTTCTATGAGCTGATTTCACGCCGTACCCGCGACTGGGCAAAATCGTTGCGTGGCTTTGGCGATTGGCACTCGGCCGATTCGCTGGCCATGACGGTGGCGCTGGAACCCGCTGCGGCCCTACGCACGGAACGCCGGCCCCTGATGGTCGAGACCCGCGGCGAATGGACCCGTGGGGCGACGGTAATCGACTGGAACCGCCAGACGGGCCGCGCGGACAACGTCCAAATCGCGCTGGAAGTGGATACCGGCGTCTATTTTGCGCGGGTCAAACGGGCTCTGGCGGGCTAAAAGACACTTTCTGTGCCTAGGGCTTGCGGAACCCCCGAATCCTCGGTACAATAGCCGTCTTTCACTTTAACCGAATGGTGTTTGCCATGGCAAAAGAAGGCATCCATCCCGAATACCGCGAAGTGGTCTTCCAAGACGTGACGACCGACTTCTCCTTCCTGACGCGCTCGAATCTCGCCACCACGGCTAAAGAATCGATCAAGTGGGAAGACGGCAACGAGTACCCGCTGATCAAGGTGGACATTTCGTCGGCTTCGCATCCGTTCTATACGGGCAAGCACTCGATCGTCGACACCACTGGCCGCGTGGACAAGTTCCGTAAGCGCTACGGCAAGTAAGCCCCGCTTCCGCTGTTCGTGATACAAAAGACCGCTGGAAACAGCGGTCTTTTTTGTGCCCGGAACAAAACCGCACGGGGGCGGATGTGCGATAATACGGGACGTAAAAAATGCATTGAACCGGAGTCTGTCAGTGGCTGTAACTCATCTCGACAACGTGACCTTGAGCGCAGGCGACAAGCAAGTTGAACTGCCCGTCGTAAAGCCGACCATCGGCGCCGATTGCGTTGACATTGCTAAATTGCCCAAAGAAACCGGCATGTTCACTTACGATCCGGGCTTCACCGCCACGGCATCGTGCAAGTCGGCCATCACCTATATCGATGGCGACGCAGGCGTGCTGCTGTATCGCGGCTACCCGATCGAACAGCTGGCCGAGCATTCGAACTTCCTCGAAGTCGCTTATCTGCTGATGCACGGCGAACTGCCGACGCCGGCTGAATTCAAAGGCTTCGAAGACGAAATCACGCACCACACCATGGTGCACGAGTCCGCCAACTCGGTGATCAAGGGCTTCATGCACGATGGCCACCCGATGGCCATGCTGATCTCTATGCTGGGCGCCCTGTCGGGCATCTACCACAACGATCTCGATCTCGACGATCCGGAACAGCGCCGCCTGGCTGCGATCCGCCTGATCGCCAAGGTGCCGACCATCGCTGCCGCTTCGTACCGTCATTCGATCGGCTTCCCCAAGAGCTACCCGCGCAACGATCTGGATTACGCCTCGCGTTTCCTGACCATGCTGCGTGAAGTGCCTTCGGAAGAATTCGAACTGAACCCGGTCGCCGCCAAGGCACTGGATCTGCTGCTGATTCTGCACGCCGATCACGAACAGAACGCTTCGACTTCTACAGTGCGTCTGGTCGGTTCCACCGGTGCCAACCCGTATGCCTCGGTCGCCTCGGGCGTTGCCGCATTGTGGGGACCTGCACACGGCGGCGCTAACGAAGCCGTGCTGAAGATGCTCAAGGAAATCGGCAAGCCGGAAAACGTGGCGTCTGCCGTTGAAAAGGCCAAGAACAAGGAATCGGGTTTCCGCCTGATGGGCTTCGGTCACCGCGTCTACAAGAACTACGATCCGCGCGCCGCACTGGTCCGCAAGATGACCCACGAAGTGCTGGCTCAGCTCAACGTCAACGATCCGCTGCTCGAAGTCGCAATGCGCCTCGAAGAAGCAGCGCTCAAGGACGAGTACTTCGTGCAGCGCAAGCTGTATCCGAACGTCGACTTCTACTCGGGTCTGATTTACAAGGCTCTGGGTATTCCGGTCGAAATGTTCACCGTCATGTTTGCCATTGGCCGTACCCCGGGTTGGGTCGCTCATTGGCTCGAACAGCAGTTGGATCCGGAAAGCAAGATTGGCCGTCCGCGTCAGGTTTACACCGGCGCCGTCAGCCGCGACTACGTGCCCGTCGATAAGCGCTAAGTCCCTTGCCCACCCGCATACAGCTATTTCTGCTGTTTTTGCGCCTCGGCCTGTCGAGTTTCGGCGGGCCGATTGCGCATCTGGGGTACTTCCGCCACGCCTTCGTTGAACGCCGTCATTGGCTAACAGACGAAGAGTATGCCGACCTCGTTGCGTTGTGCCAGTTCCTGCCGGGACCGGCGAGCAGCCAGGTCGGCATGGCGATCGGTTATCGCTTTCATGGCGTCCCGGGTGCTTTGCTTGCATGGCTTGGTTTCACGCTGCCTTCGGCCCTCATCATGTTGGCGGCTGCTTACCTGCTGATCGGGCATCCGCAATGGGCTCACTCCGGCATCGTGCAGGGGCTCAAGATTGCGGCGGTGGCCATCGTTTTGCAGGCGATCTTAAGCATGTGGCGTTCGCTCTGCACCACATCGGCGCGCAAGGTCATCGCCATTGCCGTGGCGACGCTGATGCTGATGTTCCCGACGCCAACCGCGCAACTGGCCGTGCTTGCCGGCATCGGTCTGCTCGGATGGCTGTTCGCAAATCGCGGTGGCGAGCCTGAAACCTGGACGATGGAGCCGGTCGATCATTCGCGCTCCGACTTCCCCTTCCTGCAGCTGTTTGTGGCGCTGCTGATTCTGCTGACTACGCTGGGCTCGCAATTGCAGGAGCTGCCGATCCGACTGGCCGACGGTTTTTACCGTACCGGCGCGCTGGTGTTCGGTGGCGGACACGTCGTGCTGCCGTTGCTTCAACACGTAACCGAAGGCCGGATCGACGCCGATCGTTTCCTGGCCGGTTACGGTCTCGCGCAAGCACTGCCGGGACCCTTGTTCGCCATCGCGGCTTACCTCGGTGTAGCGGCCGGCGGCAAGTTGTGGATCGGCGTACTGGCGCTGGTTGCGATTTTCCTGCCATCGTTTCTGCTGGTGTGCGGCACCTTGCCGTACTGGCAGCGCCTTCGTCGCAATACGCGCGTTCGCAATGCGCTCAACGTTATCAATGCGGCTGTGGTGGGCTTACTGATAGCCGCCTGGATCAACCCGGTCGTCAGTAGTGGTGTGCCGGGCGCAGCGCATGCCGTGTTGGCGGTGCTGGCCTTTTTGCTGCTGCAATGGCGACGCATGCCACCGATCGTTGTGGTGGCACTGTGCGCACTGGCCGGTCGACGGTTTTTAGGCGCTTAAGCGCGCAAGAATTTAGCGGCCGAAAAACGCCGTGATCTCATCATCCGCCAATAGCGCCTGCGCCTGCGCCAGATTCGCGCGACGCATCGGCTTTTCATCAATCACCGACAACGGCGCCTGCCGCAATGCGGTAGCGGGCAGGGCGATGATTTCAATCGGCAGCTCGTCGGCTTCAAAGCGATAAACCGGCGCTTCGAACTCGCGCTCCCGATCTAAGCGAATGCGTCGCGACCTCACCTCGTGATCGATACGATGCTGATCCAGCCAGCGATCGAGTGCCTCGGGTTCATCACTATGCACATGCAGCGTCACGGGTGAACGATGATCGGCCGTACCTTCGAGCACGGGGCCCACCAAGCGCGGATCAAACGATACGAAAAACTTTAAGGCCTCCACCGCGGCTTCACGACGGCGCTGCAAGGCCTGATCCTGGCCGGTCACAAACAGACGCTGATATTCGCGCAAGGCCATTTCGATTTCGGTATTCCGCGGCAACGAGGCGTCATCAAAAATGCCCAGACGTTCGGCCGCTTTGTGCTTGGCCTGCAAGTAGTCGCGGGTGCCGCCCTGGGCAATAATTTTGGCGGCCTCTGTAGCGACGCGATGGCGTCGCTCACGCGTTCGCGTCTGCGAATGCTGTATGGCGTGCTGGCGTGCGTTGGGCATCTGCATGTCCTCGCGAAGGCGGCGCCGACCCGTAATGAAAACGGGGACACCGTACAACACGATGTCCCCGTCAACATAACACAAGCTTGTGAAGCTTAGAACGTCTCGGCCTGCGGAGGCGCAACCGGTTCAGTCGGCGCTTCAGGTGCGGTTGCCGGAGCGTCCGTCGGAGTGTCTTCGCGCGGGGCTGATGCCGGCTTACTACCGGCCTTCGGAGCCTCAGGCTCTTTCTCGCCGAAATCGACAAAGAAGTCGCTCACGTCGAGATCTTCTTCCTTGACCCATTCACCCGGTGCATCCTTGTTGACTGTACTCATGCGGCTGCCGGACTGGGCGACCTTGATCATGCCCTTCGGCACTTCGAGCTTTTTAACCGGCTCTTTATTCAAAGCGGTGCGCATGTAGTTGATCCAGATCGGCAATGCGGCTGCACCACCGTATTCGCCGCGACCCAGCGTTTTATAGTCATCGCGACCTACCCAGACCACCGTGGTATAGCGGCCGCCGAAACCGGCAAACCAGGCATCGCGGTGATCGTTGGTCGAACCAGTCTTGCCACCGATGTCCGTTCGGTTCAGTACCAGTGCTGCCGTCGCAGTACCGCGTTGCACGACATCACGCATCATCGAATTGACCTGGAAGGCCACGCGCGGATCCATTGCGCGTTGTGCAATCGTTGCGGTCTTGGGATCAAAACCTTCAGGCAGTTTGGTCGGTGCATCGGCATCGTCCTTATCGGCCTGTGCGTTCTGTGCTTTAGCTTCTTCCGAATTGCCGGCCATCTTGGGCTTGCGTGCCGGCGAGAAGTCAAAGCCATCGAGCTGATAGCTGGTCGGTGCGGGCGTGTTGAGGCCGTTGCCCAAGCCGCTATCGCAGTTGGAGCAGGCGACTGCCGGTTTGTGCTTGTAGATCAGGTTGCCCTGGCGGTCTTTGATTTCCGAGATAAACCACGGAACGACGTGATAGCCGCCGTTATTGAAGGCGAGAAATCCTTCGGCCATTTTCATGGGCGGCAAATCGGCGGTACCCAGTGCCATGGTCAGATTGCGCGGCAACGTCTTGGCATCAAAGCCGAAATAGCTGATGTACTTGATGGCGTAATCGATGCCGATGGTCTTGAGCAGACGAATCGAAACCAGGTTCTTGGAGCGCACCAGCGCATCCCGAATGCGAATCGGGCCGGAGAAACCGCCGCCATCGTTTTGCGGACGCCAGATCTTGCCGTTGCCCATGCGCAACTGCAGCGGCGCATCCTGCACGATCGAACCCGGGTTCATGCCGCGCTCCAGTGCCGCCGCATACACAAAGGGTTTGAACGAAGAGCCGGGCTGGCGCTTTGCCTGGGTGGCGCGATTGAACTTATTGCCTTCGAAGCTGTAACCGCCGGTCAGCGCGCGAATTTCACCGGTGTCCGAATCGATCGAAATCAGAGCGGCTTGCGCACGCGGCACTTGGCCGAGCGTGTAACGCGGATTGTCCGGATTGATGACCTTGCCGGCGGCATCACGTTCCGGACGCAGATAAACCAGATCGCCACGCTTGACTTGGCCGGCGGGGTTGGCGCCGCGATAACCTTGTCCGGCCAGCAGTTTGTGCACCTTGCCGTTCTTGAGCACGACCTCGGCGCCGCCGCCCGGAGTGGCCAGCACGATGCCCGGCACCATGGCGTTCTGCGGGAAATAATCCTGCAGACGTTCGGCGGTATCGTTCAGATCTTCGGTGCGGGGCAGTTCAAAGTTCTTGGTGGCACCGGCCCAGCCGTGACGGCGCTGATACAGATCCAGACCGAACGTCACGGCGCGGTCAGCAGCAGCCTGCAGTTTCGGATCCACGGTGGTGGTGATGTGCAGACCCTTTTTCATGATGTCCTTGCCGTAGCGTTGGATCATCTCCTGACGGACCATTTCGGCCACGTAGGGTGCGTACACTTCGATCTGACGTTCGTGCGGCGTGGCGTGCATCGGGACCGCCTGTGCAGAACGCATCTCGTCGGCGCTGATGTAACCCAGCTCGCTCATCCGCTGCAGAATGTAGTCGCGACGGATCTTGGCCCGCTCAGGATTGTCCAGCGGATTACCGGTCGAAGGGAATTTGGGCACGCCGGCCAGCGAGGCCATCTCATCCAACGACAGGTCATTCAGTTTCTTGCCGAAGTAGAACTCGGCGGCGGCACCGACACCGTAAGCGCGATTGCCGAAGAAGCTCTTGTTGAGATAGATCTCGAAGATCTCGTCCTTACTGAGCTCGCGTTCGATTTTCAGTGCCAGAAAAATTTCGGACAGTTTGCGCGAGTAGCTGTATTTGTTGGTCAGAAAGACCTGACGCACCACCTGTTGCGTGATGGTGGAGCCGCCGGGCACGCGATCATCGCGAGTCGTCAGCAGCAACCACACCGCGCGGCCAATGCCCTTGGCGTCAATGCCGGGGTGCTTGTAGAAATTCTGATCCTCGATCGAGATGAAGGCCTGCTTGAGACGGTCAGGCACGTCCTTGATCGCGACGGGGTAGCGACGGCCTTCGCCATACAGACTCATGAGTTTGCCGTCGGCGGAGTAGACGTACATCGGTTCCTCGAGCTGCATTTCGCGCAGTTCTGCAGCACCCGGCATGCGGGGCGTCAGGAACGTGTAGATGCCGACCACGGTCAGCAAGCCCAGCAGGAACAAACCCGCGGCACTCAGCAGCGCCCAGCGCCAGTACTTGTTCTTAGGCAAACGGGCCCTGAGGCCGGTCGGAGTCGAGGTCGGTTCAGTCATGCCTCGATTATACGGAAGTCCGCTCGGTCGCCCGCTTTGATCAGCTTGCTGACAAAACGCTCAGCGAAGTGCTGATGGCCCCGGTCCTGGCGCCGTACCAGACTGACCGTAAGTCCTTGGGAGCGCCGTCCATGCAACGTCTGCTACAAACTGCCGTCACCCGCCAATCGCCCGACTTGCGCATCGGTATTGAAGTGGCCCAGTCCGCCGTCAAGTTGGCCGCGGTCCGCCGCCGTGCCGAGGGCCGGACGCTGGAGCGTTTTCTGGTCGAGCCGTTACCGCATGGTGCCGTAGTCGATGGCCGGATCCGCAACGCCGAGGCCGTGGTCGAGGCCCTGCGCCGCCTTCGTGTGAAGAGTGGCCTGCCGCGCACCGAGATTGTCACCGCGCTGCCGGATTCGGCGGTGCAGTTCAAAGTGCTACGGGTGGAGCGCAATCTGCCGGCACGCGAGACCATGGCCCTGGCCCGCCGCGAGGCTCGCACGTTGATCCGCGATCCGCAGATTCCGTTGGCGGTGGATGTCGCCTCGCTCGGCACCGCTCACATCGATGACGAACTGCGCGATCTGCTGCTGGTTGCGGCCAAGACGGTCGATGTGCGTCGCCACGCGGAACTGTTTCGACGTGCGGGTTGGCAGCCGACCATTCTTGAAGTCGACAGCATGGTGGCGCGGCATGGCATCGGCCATCCGATGGTGCATTACGACAGCGGTGCGCCGGTGGTTGCCGTGTTCGATCTGGGAGCGGGCGGAATCCATCTGAGCGTGTTGCGCGGTGACCATCCGCTGTTTCATCGCGCCCAACGTTGGGATCCCGATCAGGTCTATGTGCTGACAGGCCCTTCGAGTGAATCCTTTATTGATACTGTGCGGTCGCTGGTGCAGGCCTTCCACCGGCATACCGGGATTGAGCATCTGGACCAGCTGCAGGTGACCGGCGGTCTGAGTCTGGAGGCGCACTGGGTCACCGAGCTGGCCGATTGGATCGGGATGCCGGTCGAACCCTGGCGTGCGGAGACGGTGGTGCAATTGGGAAGCAGTGTGCAGGAGATCAATCCGTTGCAGCTGCGGTCGCAGGCCTTCGTGCCGCTGTCGCTGGCATTGCGGGGGTTCGAATGAGTGTGCCGTTGCATTTGCGCATTGGCTCCGGTGTCAATCTGGCCGATTGGCGCGGGTCCAGTCGGCGGCGATCGCTTCGCAACTTAATTGCAATGACGCTGGCGCTGTGGTGTCTGGTGGTGGCCGCTGTGCTGGCCGTGCGATGGCATTGGCAGCAGACCGCCTCTGACTTCCGCACTGAGCAGGCTGCGGTCCGTTCGGAGCTGACCGCGCTGGCTCCGCGTCTGGCGGAGGCCACCGCTGTGGAACAAGCACTACAACGTTGGCGCGCCGTGCCGGCCTGGCGACAAGCGGCCGCATTGGAGCACTCGCGCATTCTGCATCTGTTTCGTGATCTCAGTGCACACGCTACCGAGGGTGTGCGCCTGGAGTCGGTCAGCATTGAGGGCGATGCGGTGCAGATTGCGGGCACGGTCAGCAGCAAGGCTCTCGCGCTCGATTTTGTGCGGGCTTTAAAGGCGCGCGGATGGCCGACTACATCGCCGATGGTCGGTTCTGCAAACGGCGAGTCGCGCGGCTTTCAGTTACTCATCAAGCCTAAAGCCAAGGCCGCGGGCAAGGACAAAGCCGCATGAACCGGCAATGGCTGATGCAGCATCTCTCCGGCGTCAATTGGCGCGCGCCCGAAGAATGGCCGCTGCCGTTGCGTGCTGTGGCGATCGTACTGAGTGCGTTGCTGGTGGCGGCGTTAACGACGGTGCTACTGGCATGGCCGGCTTATCAGGAACAGCAGCAAGCGGGGCACGCATTGCGGAGCGCTAAGTCGGATCAGGCGCGGGCGCACGAGCGCGTGCAGGGCGTGGCGCAACAGCGTCTGGAGTTGCAGGGGTTTGGCGGGCAGGGTGCGCTTCCAACCGGGATGGCAGTTCTATTGCGGCGGGCTGCAACCGGTGGTGTCGCCGCACTCGAAGATCAGGGCGCACTGCAAATCAACGGGCGTGGCGGGTTTAAGGATCTGATGATCTGGCTGGAAGGCGTGGCCGTGCCGTCCGATCCTCTGCTGGCAGCATGGCGACAGTTGCGCGTTGAGTTGCGTGGCCAAGGTCTGGAATGGGATGGCCAACTCAGCCCCTGGAGCGCATCGAATGCAAAGGCGATCGCCTTCAATCCGCAAGGACATGCGCCACGTGCTGACCGTGATCCGTTTGCACCGCCGGTGCCAATGGTGCCTGCGTCGTCGCCCGCTGCTGAGTCCGGCTCGGCTACTGCAGCCATCGCGGTGGACACGCCATCGGCCTGGCCACCGTTGCCCCTGTCGCAGCAGTCACTCAGCCGGTTGCGGTTTGTGGGCACCATCGGAGCGGCAACGCAGCGCCAGGGTCTGCTGCTGGCCGGCAATACGCTGTATCGCGTCGCCGTCGGTGATCGCATCGGTATGGAGCGTGCGCGGGTCTCCGCCATTACTCCCGAGCGTCTCATTGCCGGTGAGACGGAACTGGCGCTACCGCCACAATCTTTAGGAGTATCCCCATGAAGTCTGTGTTGCTATTGGCGCTGCTGTGGCTGGTCGGTCCGTTGCAGGCTCAGGAACGTCTGATCTCGGTGGATGCGCAAGACTTGCCCGTTCGCATCGCACTGCAATTGGTCGCGCAGGAGGCGGGCGTCAGTATTGCCACGGCCGATAGTGTCGGCGGCACCGTGACCTTAAAGCTCGATCGCATTCCCTGGCGCGATGCGCTGACCGTGATTGCTCGCAGCAAGGGGCTAGTAGTGCGCGAGCAAAATGGGGTGCTGTGGGTAGGGCCAGGTCCGCTAGGCGATGATGGCGAAGGCCCTCTGGAAACCGTTACGATCCCCATCCGGTTTCATAGCGCCGCGCAGATTGCCAAAGCCATTACCGAGGCGAAGGGGCTGTCGGCAACGGCTGCGACGACCGCGGGCGCGGTAGTCAATGCCGGCGACACGGCCGGAGCGTTTCTGTCGGCACGCGGACGACTGTTTGCAGATGAGCGCAACAACATGCTGGTGGTCAGCGATGTGCCCGGTAAGATTGCCAAGCTCAAGGCCTTAGTGCAGCAGCTCGATGTGCCGGCGCAACAAGTGCTAATTGAAGCGAGAGTGGTCGTGGCCTCGGAGCGGTTCGGGCGGGAGTTGGGTTCGCGTTTTGGCGTGAACGCGCAAAGGGGGCGCTATGCGCTTGGCGGCAATCTCGAAACAACTGCAGAGAATGTAACCGAAGGCAGCTTGGCAAAGTCGGCGCTGATGACGGGACTGGCGTTAGCGAGCCCGGCCGGTGCGGCGGCCTTGAGCGTGCTGCGCGCGGGCACACAAGTGGACTTGGAGTTGCAGGCCATGCAAGCCACCGGTCAAGGGCAGATCATTTCGCAGCCGCGAATCATCACTACCAACCAGCAACCGGCGCGAATCGCCCAAGGTCGCGAGATCGGTTACGTGACGCTGCAGAATCACGGCAACGGGGACCCTTCGCCGAATGTGGCATTTAAGGAGGCGCTGCTGGAACTGCAGGTCACACCGACGATCACGCCCGACGGCGAGGTGTTCCTGCAGCTGCAACTGAAAAAGGATGAGCTGGACGGTTACGTGCAGACGACCGTGGGCGACATTCCGCAAATCAATAAGCGCGAGGTGACCACATCGGTGCTGTTGCGCAACGGCCAGACCTTGGTGGTCGGGGGTGTGCAGGAGGATCTGCGTCAGGACAGTCGGAGTGGCCTGCCGTTTCTTGGCGATGTGCCCGGTCTCGGTGCCTGGTTCCGCAAGACGCGTGCACAACACGATCGGGCCGAGTTGCTGATTTTCCTGACGCCGACCGTGCTGCCTTCGCAACCGGCTCAAAGCTGAATCAACTGCAAGGGTAGTCACCGAAGATGACGATGTGCGCATGACACCTTAACGGGGCATTGGCCATAATGGCGTTTTCACCACCAATTTGAACGCGCGCCCATGTCCGACCCCATAGCCGTCCAATCCCGCACGCCGCCACTTGCTGAGCGTTTCCGCGCCCTACGTGATGCACTTGCACAGGAGATCGTCGGGCAGTCCCATCTGGTGGAGCGACTGATCATTGCGCTGCTGGCCGATGGCCACTTGCTGGTCGAAGGCGCGCCGGGCCTGGCCAAGACCACGGCCATCCGTGCATTGGCCTCGCGACTGGATGCGACGTTTGCGCGCATTCAGTTCACGCCGGATCTGCTGCCGGCCGATCTGACCGGTACCGATGTGTGGCGCCCGAACGAAGGCCGTTTCGAGTTCGTGCCGGGTCCGGTGTTTCATCCGATTGTGCTCGCCGATGAAATCAACCGCGCGCCCGCCAAGGTGCAATCGGCATTGCTCGAAGCCATGGGCGAGCGTCAGGTCAGCGTCGGCGGTCGGACGTATGCGCTGCCTTCGCTGTTTCTGGTGATGGCAACGCAGAATCCGATCGAGCAGGAGGGTACGTTCCCATTGCCCGAGGCGCAGTTGGACCGGTTCCTCATGCATGTGGTGATCGGGTATCCCGATGTGGGTGCCGAAAGCAAGATCCTGTCGATTGCCCGTGAGCGGGCGCGACGTGAGCAGGCCTCGGGTACGCCGAACAGTCAGACGGCCGACGGACTGCATCTCAGCGCCGACGAAGTGCAAGCAGCGCGTCAGCAGGTGCTCGATGTGCATCTGTCCGAGCCGGTCGAACGCTATCTGATTGAGATCGTGCTGGCATCGCGCAGTGCGCAACGTTATGACAGCGAGCTGCAGCGTCGGATCGCCTGGGGCGCGAGCCCGCGTGGCACGATTGCGCTGGAGCGTTGTGCCCGTGCGCGTGCCTGGCTGGAAGGTCGTGACTACGTGACGCCGGACGATGTGCGTGCTGTCGCCGTCGATGTCCTGCGCCATCGCATTCTGCCGAGTTACGAGGCGACCGCCGAAGGCTGGGATGGTGAGCGCCTGGTCAATGAGGTGCTGCGTGTGGTGCCGTTGCCGTAATTCGGATCCGGAATTTTGGCAGTCAACTATCCAGCTCCGCCCGCTAACCAATCGGGCACGCAACCGCAACTCGCGCAGCTGATCGGCTTGCGCGAGATGGTGTTGCGCCGTAAGCCGGCCAAGCGCGGTCGGCTCGGGGTGAGTGGCCCATCGCTGTCGCCCTTGCGTGGACGTGGCATGGAATATGCCGAATCGCGCGAATATCAGCACGGTGACGATGCGCGTCACATGGACTGGCGGCTGACCGCCCGTACCGGCAAAGCGCACAGCAAAGTGTTTCAGGCGGAGCGTGAGCGTCTGACCTTGCTGGTTGCCGATACCTCGCCGCGTCTGTATTTCGGGACGCGTGTGTGTTTCAAGTCGGTGCAGGCGGCGCGCCTGGGTGCAATCGCCGTTTGGCAAGCCATTAAAGATGGCGATCGTGTCGCGGCCTTGCGCGGCAGTCGTGCCGAGGAACCCTTGCGTCCTGCATCAGGAATGCGCGGCGCCTTGCCGGTGCTCAATGCACTGCGGCGTTGGTATGCCGAACCGCAAAAAGACGATGGTGGCCTGGCGATGGCCATCCGACACGCGATTCGTCTCGCCAAACCCGGTACCCGTGTGGTGGTCCTGGCCGATCCGCGCAGCGTGCTCGAAATTGAATCCTCGCAGTGGGCCGCACTGTCGCAGCACAAGGAATTGCTGGTACTGCTGCTGACCGATCCGCTGGAGCTGCAACCGCCGTCTGCCGCTGCGGCATTCCGCAGTCAGGGCCAACGCATCACCTTGGGTCTGGATGCGGCCGGTACCCGCGAGTCATGGGACGCGCAGTTCGCCGCACCCTTGCGTCAGGCGATGGCCGATCTGTCACGGATCGGCGTCCGTGCAACGGCGGTCTCGACCGCAGATGCACCGGATGCGTGGCTCGATCTGGTGCGCCAATCCGTGTCGCAGGTGGCCTGATGGCAACGCCCAATCTGCCATTGCGTAACATCCACGCCACCGAGTCGATTCCGTGGTGGCCGCTCGCACCCGGCTGGTGGCTACTGATCGCCGCAATGGCCATCCTCGCAACTGCCTTGTGGTGGTGGCGTCGCGCCCAGGCTCAACGTCGCGCTCGCGTGCGCGCTTACTTTGATCACGAACTCGAGCGTGGTGAAACACCGGCCGCACAGGTCGGCATCATGTCCGAACTGCTGCGACGTGCAGCGCGTTTGCATCAGCCGCAGGCAGCCCATCTGCAAGGCGAGGAATGGCTGGCCGTTTTGAATCGTGGCCTCAAAGATCAACCGTTCCGTGAGGATCTCGGCACGCTGATTCTCGATGGCGGATTCCGACGCGATGTCTCCGTGCAAGATCGCGATCGTCTGCGCGCAGCGGTTGAACAGCGCTTTATGCGTTGGGTGCGCAGCGTATGATCGCCATGGCCGCAATCGAACTCTTCGATCTGTCCCTGTGGCGGCAGATTCAATTTGAATTGCCGATGATGCTGTGGCTTCTGCCAGTGCCGCTGCTGGTGCATTTTCTGTTACCGGCGCGCAAGACGCATAGCGCCGCACTGATCATGCCCACCGACGATGTAGCCGCAGTCAAGGATCATCGCGCCATGCGCGGACGTGGCCGCGCTGCTAATCCTTTACTGTGGCTGGCGTGGTGCGCACTCGTTGTGGCAGCAGCCTTGCCGCGCTTGCTCGGACCGCCGGTCACGCCGCCCGCCATGGGCCGCGATCTGATGGTGGTGCTCGATCTTTCCGCGAGTATGACGGCGGATGACATGACCGTGGGCGCGCGCCAGGTGGATCGGCTCACCGCGGCTAAAGTCATCCTGGATGAATTTCTTGAACGTCGCGAAGGCGATCGGATCGGACTGATTGCCTTCGGCAGTAATGCGTATGTGGTGACGCCGCTGACGCGCGATCTGAAAGCGGTGCAGGCCCAACTGGCCACACTCGAAGCGGCGATGGCGGGACCGGCAACGGCGATCGGTGATGCCGTCGCGCTAGCCGTGAAACGTCTGGATTCACCGACACAATCGCAGCGGGTCCTGATTTTGCTGACCGATGGCTACAACACCGCCGGCACGCTAACGACCGATGAGGCGGCCGATCTGGCGGCACGTGTGGGCGTCAAAACGTATGCGGTCGGCTTTGGTGACGATCCCGCGCTGACGCTGTTCGGCTTCCGTCTGCCCATCACCATGCCGCGCGATGACATTGACGAACAGGCATTGCAACGGCTGGCGAAGGCCACATCGGGCAAAGCGTTCCGCGCACGCAAGACCGAAGAACTCGCACAGATTTACGACGAGATTCAGCAGCTGGAACCGATTACACGTAAATCGAAATCGATTCGTCCGGTGATCAGTCTCTATTACTGGCCGTTGGCGCTCGCATTCGCTTTGGGTCTCGGGGCTCTGTGCTGGGAAGTGCTGCAGCGGAGGCGCGCATGAATTTCGATCCCGCACCGTTTCTGTTCTTAAGGCCGGCGTGGCTGTTCCTGTTGCCACTGGTACCGCTGTGCGCGTGGCTGGCGTTGCGCAAACGCAGTCAGGCCGGCATCTGGGAGCGTTATGTCGATCCGGAACTGCAGTCGGCCGTGCTGGAACCTGCCGCGAACTCGCGCGGGTGGGGCGCCGCCTTGTGGGTCAGCGCCGTCATGACCTTGGTGCTGCTGGCCCTTGCAGGCCCGAGTATTCGTCAATCCGAACAACCGTTATGGGATCGCAACGATCCGTTAGTGGTGGTGATGGATCTCTCGACCGACATGTTGCGCGATGACGTCGCGCCGTCGCGACTCGAATTGGGCAGCGCCAAGTTGCGCGGTCTGCTAAAAGACTGGGCCGGCGATGTCGGCATGGTCGTGTATGCCGATCAGCCCTTCACCATTTCGCCGATGACCGATGACCCCGCGAATGTCGAGGTGTATCTCGACCAGCTCTCGCCCGACATCATGCCGCGCAACGGTCGCAATCTGGGTATGGCACTGGATTACGCCAGCCAGTTGGCTCAGCGCGATGGCCAAGTCGGCGGCACCTTATTGGTGCTCACGGGCGATGCGGATGCGGCGGCTGCAGATGCCGCGGCCAAAGCGAAGGCACGTGGTTTTACGGTCTCAGTGATGGGTCTGGGCACCAAGGCAACGCTCAACGAATCGGCGCTGCAGGCTGTAGCGTCGGCCGGTGGTGGGCGTTATGCACGCGTCGATCCGAGCGGCCAAGCCGACTGGGATCAGCTGCGCCCGGAAAAATCATCGGGCAGTCGTCTGGCGCAGGGACTGCAAACGGTGCGAAACGGTTACGTGCGGCAGGACAACGGGTTCTGGCTGTTGCCCTTTGTTCTGCTGTTGGCACCGTTGGCGTTTCGACGTCGCCAGATGGCCGTGAGCATGCCCTTGCTTGGCGCGCTGTTGGCCGGCGCGATCTGCATGAGCCCCGCACCGGCGCAAGCGCAAGTCGCGGCCGGCAATACGCCACAGGCCACGTGGTGGAGCACCATGGAGCAAAGCCAGGCCCGGCAGGCGCAGGCCGGTGATGCCGCGTATGCGGCGGGACGCTATGCCGAAGCGGCGAGCGCCTATGCCGGCGTGCCCGGCGCGCAGGCGCGCTACAACCAGGCCAACGCGCTGGCCAAGTCGGGCCAGCTGAAGCCGGCCATCGATCAGTACAACCAGGCCTTAGCTGCCGATCCGGCGAATAGTGACGCCAAGATCAATAAGGCCATCGTCGAGGCGGCGCTTAAGGCGCAGCTCAATGCCTTCGACAAACCGAAGGCACCGCAAACCAAACAAGGTCAGTCGCAGAAAGATGCGGACCGGCTGCGTAAACAGCAGGAAGCGCTGCGCAAACAGCGCGAGGCAGAAGCCAAGGCCAGGGCCGAACGGGCCAAGGAAAAGGCCAAGCAAATGCAAAAGCGCAATGACAACATCAATCCGCTGACGGGTAAGCCGTACACCGCCAAGGAAAAACAGTCGCGCGAGGATTTGCGCAAACGTCTGGCGCAGGTCAAGGACGATCCGGGCGGTTTGCTGCGTGCCAAGTTCTACCTCGAGTATCTGCGACGCCTGCAGGCGCAGGGAGATTTGTGATGTTCCGGGGTAAACGATCCGGCACCAAGGCTACCGACTCGTGGACCAAGGTCCTTGCCGAAGGCGATGCCGCCCACATTGAGTCCGCCCTGATTGCGCAATTGCCCGCCGCCGCAACTGCGGGCAGCGCGAACGCCACGCTGGAAACGGTGATGGCATGGCTGCAGGATGCCGAGCAGGCCAAGACGCTGGACTACTGGCAGCGCGCCCGCTGGGGGCGGGGCGGTGAGTCGCAGGCGCTGCAGGAGCTGCGTCGCGTGTTTGCCAAGGGCCCGCAGTGGCGCTCAAAGACAACGCGCAATATCGGTCTGCCACCGCTATATCCCGAGTAATCGGTCAGGGCAGGGCCCGCAAGGTGGGGCGATCGTGCGAAAATATGGGGCGCTCATCCGAGCGCCCATTTTCTTTCCGCAGCCCAAGTGAGCCGTATGACGACCCCAAGCCGCCGCGAACTGGCCAACGCCGTCCGTTTCCTCTCCATTGATGCCGTCCAACAGGCCAACTCCGGACACCCGGGTGCGCCCATGGGCATGGCGGATATCGCGCAAGTCCTGTGGACCGATTACCTCAAGCACAACCCTGCCAATCCCGACTGGTTCAACCGCGACCGCTTCGTGCTGTCCAACGGTCACGGCTCGATGCTGCTGTACTCACTGCTGCATCTGACGGGCTACGACCTGCCCATCGAAGAACTCAAGAACTTCCGTCAGCTCGGCTCGCGCACACCGGGCCATCCGGAAAACTTTGTTACCCACGGCATTGAAACCACCACCGGTCCGCTGGGCCAAGGTCTGGCCAATGCGGTCGGTCTGGCGCTGGCTGAAAAAGTGCTCGCCAATCGCTTCAATGTCGAAGGCCATGCCATCGTCGATCACCGGACCTGGGTCTTCCTGGGTGACGGCTGCCTGATGGAAGGCATCTCGCACGAAGCCGCTTCGCTCGCCGGTACCTGGGGTCTGAACAAGCTGGTCGCCTTCTGGGATGACAACCACATCTCGATCGACGGTGATGTGCAAGGCTGGTTCACCGATGACACGCCGGCCCGCTTTGAAGCCTACGGCTGGCAGGTGATCCGTGGCGTGGATGGCCACGATGCCGACGCCATCAAGGCCGCCATCGATTCGGCACTGCAAGTCAGTGACAAGCCGGTGCTGATCTGCTGCCGCACCACCATCGGTTTCGGTTCGCCGAACAAGGCCGGCAAGGAATCCGCACACGGTGCGCCGCTCGGCCCCGATGAAATCGTCAAAACGCGCGAGGCCCTGAACTGGTCTTACGGTCCGTTCGAAATCCCCGAGTCGATCTACGCCGGCTGGCGCAATCCGCAGGCGCAGGCGCAAGCCGAGGCCGACTGGAACGCGGCGCTGCAAGCCTATGCCGCTGCCCAACCGCAAGAAGCCGAGGAACTGCAACGTCGCATTCGCGGCGAGCTGCCCGCCAACTTTGCGGCCGAGTCGGCTGCCTACATTGCCAAGCTGCAAGCCGAAGGCCCGGTCGTCGCTTCGCGCAAGGCCTCGCAAATGGCCATCGAAGCCTTCGCCCCGCTGCTGCCCGAACTGATCGGCGGCTCGGCCGACTTGGCGCACTCCAACTTGACCCTGTGGAAGGGCAGCCGTTCCGTCAACGGCACCGACTGCGACGCCAACTACGTGTACTACGGTGTGCGCGAATTCGCGATGACCGCAATCAGCAACGGTCTGCGACTGCACGGCGGTTTCATTCCGTATGATGCGACCTTCCTGGTCTTTAGCGACTACGCCCGTAACGCGGTGCGCATGTCGGCACTGATGGGCACGAAGGCCATCCACGTGTACACCCACGACTCCATCGGTCTGGGCGAAGACGGTCCGACTCACCAACCGATCGAGCATCTGGCGTCACTGCGCTACATCCCGAACAACGACGTGTGGCGTCCGTGCGATGCCGTTGAATCCGCGGTTGCCTGGCAGCAGGCCATCGTCCGTGAAGATGGCCCCTCGTGCCTCGTGTTCTCGCGTCAGAACCTGCCGCATCAGGCCCGTTCCGATGCGCAGGTGCAGGACATCGCCCGCGGCGGTTACGTGCTCAAGGACAGCGTCAGTACGCCCGAGCTGATCCTGATCGCTACGGGTTCCGAGGTCGGTCTGGCCATGCAAGCCGCCGAACAGCTGGGCGTAGGCGTCCGCGTGGTTTCGATGCCCTCGACCGATGTGTTTGACCGTCAGCCGGCCGAGTACCGCGAATCGGTGCTGCCGCCTGCCGTGCGCAAGCGTGTTGCCATCGAGGCGGCCACCGCCGAGTTCTGGCGCCAGTACGTGGGCCTGGACGGCGCCGTGATCGGCATGAATGGCTACGGCGCTTCGGCTCCGGCCGATCAGCTGTTCGAGCGTTTCGGTTTTACCGCCGACAAGGTGGTGGAAGCCGCCCGCCAACTGGGATAAGCCGCCGGTTTGGGTGAGGCTCAGGTGCAGCCTGCAGGGCTATGGCATCATGTCGGGATGACACGGATCCATACCCTGCGATGGCTGGGCCTGGCGGCCGGGCTGGCCTTCGTGCCGCTCGCACAAGCCCAAACGGCCCCGGTAAACGATGCGCCGGTGGTGAATCAGAACGATCTGCGGGTGGGTGCTTTTAAAGAGCCCACGCGCGTCACCACTTACCTGCCCGCCAACCCGGAGTACAACATCTCCACGCTGGCGCAGCGCCTGCAACAGAACATTCCGGACCTGCGGCGGCCCACCGTGGCCTTGCTCGTTGGCGGACAACCGACCCCTGACGCATGGCTGCACGCGGCCAATGCCGGTGTGCGCACGGTGATCAACCTGCGTCCCGCCTCGGAGCTGGGGATTCGTGACGAAGGCACTGAGGTCCGCACCGCGGGCCTGCGTTACTTTGAGATTCCGGTCGCGGGCCCGCAGGATCTGACCCGCGCCAATGCCCAGTTACTGTGGCAACAGCTCAAGAACGCCAAGGGTGGGGTGCTGGTGCACTGTGCCTCGGGTAATCGGGCTTCGGCCCTGCTGACGATGGCGGCTCATTACGGTGGCGGCATGTCGGTGACCGAGGCCATGACCTTCGGTCGTCAGGCCGGTCTGTCCGGCTTGGCTCCTGTCGTGCAGAGCCTGCTGACAGGCGTGCCGGTCGCGCCCGCAACTGTGGCGCCGGCTAAGAAGCCCGCCAGCCGCTAATCAGCGCAGAACGTTGTTCAGGATTTCCGCCAGTTCCATTGATGCGGAGACGATCTGCTGTTCGGCGACCGGACGCCACTGGTCGATGTAACTGCGTTCCAGCTGCGTTCCGCGCGGGTACAAGTCGGGCTTCAAATCGATATTGCAGGCGGCAACAGCCATCGAGGCGCCGTTGCGACGCTCGGGCGGCAGCACTGCGGTTGTTTTGAGCAGAGGACGCAACTGATCCAGATACGCGGCGTCGTCGAGATGACGGTCATACAGCATGTCGCTATCCCACACGCGATGCAGGTTGGTGCCCTTGCCGTTGAACTGCAACTGCACGGCATTGCCGCCCTTGTCGCGAGCGTAGCCTGCATGCAAGGGCTGATGCAGATCGCCGGTCAGATGCACCACAAATTTGAGCGCGTCGCGTCGCGTTGCTAACGACTGCGATCGGTCGGCCAGCAGCGCGGCCTGACGGGCCAGGGCGCTCACGACGCACTGGCCGTCGGCGCAGCGCGAGTTGGGCAGATAGACGCAGCCATCCTCACCCATGTTGATGTAATGCCAGGCCGAGGTGGCGCGGAACCGCTGCGGATCGGTGTCGCGCAAGTCGTCCGCCCAATTGGCGATGGCACCCAGATTGGTGTCCGGCTCACCGGCCAGTAGGGTGCGCACTTGGGCCAGTGCCTGCGGCGTCAGCTGCTCCTGAGCCAACGCGGCCACCAAGCGATGACCCTGTTTGCCCCAAGCCCAACCCGACGAAGGCAGCAGGGCCATCGACACCATAACCAGCGTAAGAATTCGTCTCATGCTGCAAGCGTATCCCTAAACCGCGGCCTGTGCCACGGTGCCATTGGTCACAATCCAGTACAATGATGCCCACATTCAATCCGTAATGTTGGAGTCGCAAATGGCAGTCAAGGTAGGGATTAACGGTTTCGGTCGCATCGGTCGCAACGTGTTCCGTTCGGCGTTCCTGAACTTCGGTGATGACATCGAAATCGTGGGCATTAACGATCTGCTCGAGCCCGACTACCTGGCCTACATGCTCAAGTACGACTCCGTACACGGCCGTTTTGACGCCGATATCCAAGTCGATGGCAACAACCTCATCGTCAACGGTAAAAAGATCCGTCTGACGCAAGAGCGCGATCCGGCCGCCCTGAAGTGGGACGAAGTCGGTGCCGACGTCGTGATCGAATCGACCGGTCTGTTCCTGGATAAGGCCAGCGCCCAAAAGCACATCGATGCCGGTGCCAAAAAAGTGCTGCTGTCCGCTCCGTCCAAGGACGACACACCGATGTTCGTGTACGGCGTCAATCACGACACCTACAAGGGCGAGGCCATCATCTCCAACGCTTCGTGCACCACCAACTGCCTGGCTCCGATCGCCAAGGTGCTGCACGACAAGTGGGGCATCAAGCGCGGTCTGATGACCACCGTGCATGCGGCCACGGCGACGCAAAAGACCGTTGACGGTCCTTCGAACAAGGATTGGCGCGGCGGTCGCGGCATCCTGGAAAACATCATTCCGTCCAGCACCGGTGCGGCCAAGGCCGTTGGCGTCGTGCTGCCGGACCTCAAGGGCAAGCTGACCGGCATGTCGTTCCGCGTTCCGACCTCCGATGTGTCGGTGGTCGATCTGACCGTCGAACTGAACTCCGAAGCCAGCTACGAAGAAATCTGCGCCGAAATGAAGGCCCAGTCGCAAGGCGCGCTCAAGGGCGTGCTCGGCTACACCGAGGACAAGGTCGTCGCAACGGACTTCCGCGGTGACACGCGCACTTCGATTTTCGATGCTGAGGCCGGTATCGCACTCGACAAGTCCTTCGTCAAGTTGGTCTCGTGGTACGACAACGAATGGGGCTACTCGAACAAGTGCCTGGAAATGTGCAAAGTGATCGCAGGCTAAGCGCCGGCACTTTTTCACAAAGCGCGTGAACTGCAGCGGCCACCTTCGGGTGGCCGTTGTGCGTTTGGTACCATGGAGACATGGAAACACTGATCACCAGTACCGGCGGCTGTCATTGCGGCGCGGTGCGGTTCGAGGTGCAGATTCCCGCCACTGTCGAGGTCGAGGACTGCAATTGCTCGATCTGTCGTAAGTCCGGCTTTCTGCATCTGATTGTGCCGGCCTCGCGCTTCACCTTGTTGCAAGGGCAGGACTCGCTGAGCGAATACACCTTCAACACCGGCGTCGCTAAGCATCTGTTTTGCCGCGTCTGCGGCATCAAGCCGTTCTATGTGCCGCGCTCGAACCCCGATGGCATGGACATCAACTTGCGCTGTCTGGACACGCCACCCGCGCAGGTGACGGTGGTGGCCTTCGACGGAAACAATTGGGAGGCGAACGCCGCCGCTCTCGCACACAAAAGCCAGGAGGCTCCATGAGCCTCCTCGCTGCTTTCAAGGAGTGCACGGTATGACCGTTAAATCCGAGACCGATGCCTCGCGTTTGCCGCTGACCGAAGCGAATATCGCGACACTGATCGATGTCTTTTACGACCGCGTGCGCGTGCATCCGGATCTGGGTCCGGTGTTCAACGCGGCCGTCCACGATTGGCCCGAACACAAAGCGTTGCTGACCTCGTTCTGGAGTTCGGTTGCACTGAAGACGCAGACCTATCGCGGCAATCCGATGCGGCAGCATTTCAATAAGGGCGTGCGTCTTGAGCACTTTGCGCAGTGGCTCGCCTTGTGGCGACAAACTACCGATGAACTGCTCGAACCCGAAGCCGCGACCGAGTTGCAGCACTACGCGGAACGCATTGGCCACAGTCTCAAATACGGGCTGGGTCTGACCGGGACGCATGGCGGCCGCGATTTGGGCTTGCCGGTGGTGGGTCAATGAGCGAGCGCATGACGCCCGAGATGCTGGCCTCGTATCAGCAGGCGCGCTATGTGATCGCCTTTGGCGCGGGTGTGGTCATTCACATCGGCGAAGGCAACGTCGTCCCGGATCGCCTTCGACAGGAAATGGGTGACGGGTTCGGCGTGATGCTAACGGCATGGAACCCGCATAGTGTCGAGCAGCCGGTGCACGTCAACGGGCAGCACAACGAGGCGTTGGCGCAACGTCTGCGCGATCAGGGCATGTCATTTGTCGCCGCATTTGGCGAAGGCGAAGGCGAGGGGGCCACCGTGTGGCGCGAGGATGGCTTCTTTGTCTATCCGTGGACGCGCGAACAGGCGCAACGCGCATGCGTGACGCTGGCGCAGAACGCAGTGGTCGCGCTCGACGCCAGCGGCCGCGCCGAACTCATCTTTCACCCGGATCTGTAAGACCCTGCCGATGGCATCTGCAGGGCGGACGCTTACTTGGCGTCGCTGATCTCGATGTGGGTGCCCTTTTTCTCATCGAGCGTATAAACCACCTGATAGCTGCGCTGCTTGCCGCAACCGTTGACCGTCCACTGTTCTTTGACCTTGGCCAGACCGATCGGCTTCTTGGCCTTGTTCAAACGCGGTTGGATGGCCAGCGTCTTGGGCTCGATGCGTTCGGGTTTCTCACATTGGGTGGCGGGCGTGAAGCGCTCCATCAGTTGCGTCACGGTGGCCGACTGCAACTCCGGTGAGGCCATGGTGTTGCCCTTCAGGCGCACACTTTGCGCGGAGGCGGGCAGTGCCATCGACAGTGCAATGGCGGTGGAGACGAGAATCAGAGTGTTGCGTTTCGTGTTCATGATTCGCAGTAAAACATATTCAAATCGAAGCGTGCCTAAATCGCGGGTCGTCTGCAGGCTCCGTTCGGACTGCTAAAATAAGCCCTCATTCATAAACGAGCGGGAGCGGTGCATGGCCATTGCGCGGATGTCGGACTTGGATCTCAAGGGCAAGCGGGTGCTGATTCGTCAGGATCTTAATGTGCCAATTGAAAACGGCCGCGTGACCTCGGAGCAGCGCATTCTGGCAAGCCTGCCGACCTTGCGTCTGGCGCTGGAGCAGGGCGCTGCCGTGATGGTGACCTCGCACCTGGGTCGCCCCACCGAGGGTCAGTGGTCCGAGGCCGATTCGCTCGCACCTGTGGCTGCACGCCTGAGCGAGCTGCTGGGTCAGGACGTCGAACTCGTACGCGACTGGACCGATGGCGTCACCATTGAGCCCGGTCAGATCAAACTGCTGGAAAACTGCCGCATGAATGTCGGCGAAGGCAAGGACGACGAGTCCCTGTCCAGGAAGTACGCGGCTCTGGCCGATGTGTTCGTGATGGATGCGTTCGGTACCGCTCACCGTGCGCAGGCCTCGACGCATGGCGTGATCCGTCAGGCCAAGGTGGCCGCCGGCGGTCCGTTGCTGATGGCCGAACTGGATGCGCTGCATAAGGCGCTGCAGGCACCGGCGCGCCCGATGCTGGCCATCGTTGCCGGTTCCAAGGTCAGCACCAAGCTGGAGCTGCTGGGCTCGCTGGTGAACAAGGTTGATCAGCTGATCGTCGGCGGTGGTATCGCCAATACGTTTATCGCCGCGATGGGGCATTCCGTCGGCAAGTCGCTGGTAGAGCCGGATCTGCTCGATACCGCGCGTCAGATCATGGCCGATGCGCAAGCGCGCGGTGCCACCATTCCGCTGCCGGTCGATGTTGTGGTCGCAGACCGCTTTACTGCGGATGCGCAAGCGACGGTCAAAGCCGTGGATGCCGTGGGTGCCGACGACATGATTCTGGATATCGGACCGGCAACGGCCAAGCAGTACGCCGAGCTGATCGCCAAGGCCGGTACCGTGGTCTGGAATGGCCCGGTCGGTGTGTTTGAGTTTGATGCCTTCGGCAAGGGTACCGAGGCGATGGCCCGCGCGATTGCCGATTCCAAGGCGTTCTCGATCGCGGGCGGCGGTGACACGCTGGCGGCTGTCGACAAGTATGGCATCGCCGATGACGTGTCGTACATTTCCACGGGTGGTGGTGCCTTCCTTGAGTTTCTTGAGGGCAAAACCTTGCCGGCAGTGGCGGCGCTCGAGGCCCGCGGCTAAACGGAAATCGTATGCACGCGGCGCGGTAAACGCAGTGTGCTAGCGTGGCGGAATCCCTATTCGGTTCCTAAACGCTGCACATGAGCACTTCGCCAACTGTCCGTCGTACCAAGATTCTTGCCACACTCGGTCCCGCGACCGATGATCCCGCCGTGCTCGATGCCATTCTGGCGGCCGGGGTCGATGTCGTGCGCCTGAATTTCTCGCACGGTGATCCGTCGGCGCAAGTGGCGCGGGCGGAGGCGGTGCGTGCGGCGGCGGCCAAGGTCGGTCGCGAAGTCGGCATCCTGTGTGATCTGCCCGGTCCCAAGATCCGCGTCGAACGTTTTGCCCAGGGCAAGGTCGCGTTGAAGGCCGGTGCGCCCTTCCGCCTGATTGCGCGTGAGGATGCCCCGGCCGGCGATGAGCAACAGGTCGGTGTGAGCTATCTCGATTTGCCGTGCGATGTGAAAACGGACGATTTGCTGCTGCTGGACGACGGCATGATGCAGCTGCGCGTCACGCAGATCGAAGGCGATGTCATCCACACGATTGTTCAGAACGACGGATTCCTGAGTGACCGCAAAGGTCTCAATAAACTGGGCGGCGGCTTGTCGCTGGGCGCGCTGACCGAACGCGATAAAGAACTGATCGAAGTAGCGGCGCAACTTAAGGCCGACTTTATTGCCGTGTCGTTCTGCCGCAACGCCGAAGATATGAATGAGGCGCGTCGTGTCGCGCAATCGTTCGGCAGCGATGCGCACCTGGTGGCCAAGATTGAGCGCGCCGAAGCGATCGAAAATCTGAATGAAATCGTGGCCGCCTCCGATGTGGTGATGGTGGCCCGCGGTGATCTTGGTGTGGAAATTGGCGATGCCGAGTTGCCCGGTCTGCAGAAAAAAATCATCCGCGCGTCGCTGGAGCAGGACCGCATCGTGATTACCGCCACGCAGATGCTGCAGTCCATGGTCGAGAGCCCGATTCCGACCCGCGCCGAAGTGCTGGACGTGGCCAACGCCGTCATCGACGGTACCGATGCAGTGATGCTGTCGCAGGAAACCGCGGCGGGCTCGTTCCCGGTCAAGGCCGTCGAAGCCATGGCCCGCATCTGTCTGGGTGCCGAGCGGCAGTTCGATCACGACACCGATTTTGAAAGTGCGCCGCGCAATCTGCAGCGCGCCGATCAGGCCATCGCCATGGCCGCCATGTTCCTGAGTGAGCACATGCGCGTGCGGGCGATTGTGGCCATGACCGATACCGGCGGGACGGCTCGCTTCCTGTCGCGGTTCCGGGCGCCTTCGCAGATTTATGCGCTATCGGGCTTTGCCTCGGCGCGTCGTCGGATGGCGCTGATGCGCGATGTGACCCCGGTAGCGTTCGACTATCGCGGCATCTCCGCCCGTGAAGCCACCCGCTTTGCCACCCGCCAACTGTTCGAGGCCGGGCTGCTGGATGTGGGCGACCACGTCATCGTCACCAATGGCGACGAAATGGACCGCCGCGGCGGCACCAATACGCTGCGTCTGCTGCAGGTGGGCGTGAACGGGCAGGCTGTGGGCTTGGCCAGCCTGTAATCCGCGTGGCGAAGGCGCTTGCCGGCGCTGCCAATCCGTGGGTGCCGAGTTGAATTCCTCTCAAAAATCCGAAATTGGCTTAAGAAGCTCCCTTTGCATTGGTATGCAGGGTATAATTTCGCAGCCAATTTCGCCCAGATTTGAGGATTTTCATGAGCATCGAAACGCTAGCCGAAACCGCACTGGCCATGGTCGCCCCCGGTAAGGGCATCATCGCCATTGACGAGTCCAACGCCACCATCAAAAAGCGCTTCGATGGCGTCGGTGTCGAATGCACCGAGGAAAACCGCCGCGCCTACCGCGAAATGCTGCTGACTACGCCGAACCTGAATCAGCATGTGTCCGGCGCCATCCTGTTTGATGAAACCATCCGCCAATCCACCAAGGACGGCGTGCCCTTCACCAAGATCATGATGGACAACGGCATCATCCCGGGCATCAAGGTCGACAAGGGTACCTTCCCGTTGGCCGGTTTCCCGGGTGAGGTCGTGACCGAAGGTCTCGATGGCCTGCGCGACCGTCTGAAAGAGTATTACGAGCTCGGTGCCCGTTTCGCCAAGTGGCGCGCCGTGATCAACATCAGCGACGATGCACCGTCGCAAACCGCGATCGACGCTAACTGCCACGCGCTGGCCCGTTATGCCTCGCTGTGCCAGGAACAAGGCCTGGTGCCGATGGTGGAGCCCGAAGTCATTATGGACGGCTCGCACGATCTGGACGAATGCTACGACGTCACCGAAGCCGTGCTGCTGTCGCTGTTCAACGCCCTGCGCGAACAAGGCGTCATGATCGAAGGCACCATCCTGAAGGCCTCGATGGTCATCTCCGGCACCACCTGCGAAGAACAGGCAGAAGTCGAAGAAGTCGCCGCTGCCACGCTGCACTGCCTGCGTTCCACCGTGCCGGCCACCTTGCCGGGCATCGTGTTCCTGTCGGGCGGCCAGTCCGATGAAAAGGCGACGGCCCACTTGAACGCCATGAACCAAATGGGCGAACAACCGTGGCCGCTGACGTTCTCGTACGGTCGCGCCATGCAGTCGGCTGCCCTGAAGATCTGGTCGCAAGACCTGACCGGCAACCTGGCCGCTGCGCAGCAAACCGTGTTTGACCGCGCACGTGCCAACGGTCTGGCCGCTCTGGGTGAGTGGACGGCCTAAGCGCCGGCGCGAACTTCGCGCATTGCAATAACGAAACGCCGGCCTTAGGGTCGGCGTTTTGCATTGGGTGTCAACGTAACCGAGCTTTAAACGTTAGATGGGAAGATGTCACCGATCGGTCAACTTATAATGTCGGACTATGTTGCGAATACTGACTAACTGCGCGCTTGCTCTGACTCTCACCTTGTCGATGGCCTCGTGTTCCGATGGTGACAAGAATCCGGCCGGGGGAGACGCCGGAAAGGCGGGTGGTAAAGGTGGTGGCGGCAAACCGCAAACGGTTACCGCCCTCACTGTCAAACCTCAATCCTGGGCCGACGGTCTGTCTGCCCTGGGTACGGTGCAGGCGCAGGAATCGGTGACCATTGCCGCCAAGGTGTCCGAGACCGTGAGTCGCGTGCATTTTGCCAGCGGCCAGTTTGTGGGTCGCGGCACCCCGCTGGTCACGCTGACCGGGCAGCAGCAAGATGCGTCGCTGGCGCAAGCGCAGGCCCAATTGCGTGAGGCGCAATCGCTGTACAACCGCTACGCCGCCTTGGCCAAAGATCAGTTTATTTCTGCGGCGCAGCTGGACACGCAGCGTGCCGCACTCGAAACCGCACAGGCGCAGGTCGTCACCATTCGCGCCAATTTGAGCGACCGTGTGATTCGCGCCCCGTTTGCGGGCGTGCTCGGTATCCGTCGCATTTCGCCGGGCGCACTGATTACGCCAGGGACCGAAATTGCCACTTTGGACAGTATCAGTTCGGTGTATGTCGATTTCCCGGTGCCGGAACTTAAGTTGCCTTCCGTGCGCCAGGGTCAGACCGTGACTGCCACTTCGCAGGCCTATCCTGATCGTCCGTTCGAAGGCACGGTCCGCAACGTCGACATCCGCGTCGATCCGGCATCGCGTGCCGCCACGGTACGCGCCGCGTTCGCTAACCCGGGTTATGCATTGCGTCCGGGCATGCTGATGACGGTGCGTCTGGCACAACATCCGCGCCAGGCGCTGGTGGTTCCCGAGATTGCCATCGTGCAGAACGGCGCGGACAGCAGTGTGTTCCGTATTGGCAACGGTGACAAGGTGTCGTCGGTTGTAGTGCAATTGGGTGAGCGTCGCGATGGCTGGGTCGAGATTCAGTCGGGCTTGCTGGCCGGTGATCGCATCGTGGTGGACGGCTCCGGCAAGGTGACCGATGGCGGACAGGTGAAGGCCTCGCCGTATCGCGGATCGCCGGGCGTAGCGCCTGCAGCTGCCGAGGGCGGTGTCGCTCCCGCAGCTGCGTCCGCGCAAGGGACTCGCTAATGCGTTTGTCGGAGCTCAGCATCCGGCGACCGGTGTTCGCCACGGTGATGAGCTTGCTGATCATCGTCTTGGGTCTGATGGCGTACTCGCGCCTGACGCTGCGCGAACTGCCGGCCATTGATCCGCCGGTCGTATCCGTCAGTGTCGATTATCCGGGCGCATCAGCAGCGGTCATCGAAACGCGCGTGACCCAGGTTCTTGAGGATGCGCTGTCCGGCATCGAAGGCGTCAGCACCATCGAATCACGCAGTCAGCAAGGTCGCGCTTCGGTCTCGATCGAATTCACGCTGGCCCGCGATATCGAAGCTGCGGCCAACGATGTGCGTGGCGCGATCAGTCGCGTCACCAACCGCTTGCCCGATGAGGCCGAGCCGGCCCAAGTATCCAAAGTCGAAAGCGATTCCGATCCGATTCTCTGGCTCAACATGAGTTCCGAGAAATTGGACTCGATGCAGCTGACCGATTACGCCAACCGCTACGTGACCGATCGTCTGTCGTCGATCGATGGCGTGGCCTCAGTGATGGTTGGCGGTCAGCAACGCTATGCGATGCGCGTTTGGCTCGACCGCGATCAGATGGCGGCGCGCGGTGTGGCCATCTCCGATGTTGAATCGGCGCTGCGTTCCGAGAACGTCGAGTTGCCTGCCGGTAGCATCGAGTCCACCGACCGTGATTTCGCAGTGCGCGTTGAGCGTCAGTATCGGACGGCTGCGGATTTTGAGTCCTTGCCGATTACCAAGGCGGCCAACGGCTATGTGGTGCGTCTTGCCGACATTGCCAAGGTCGAACTCACCACCGCCGAGCGCCGTTCTTACTATCGCAGCAACGGCCAGCAGAATATCGGTCTGGGCATCGTCAAAACATCGACCGCTAATAGTCTCGATGTCGCCAAGGCCGTGCGTGCCGCCGCCGATGAAATTCAAGCCACGTTGCCGCAAGGCACGCGCATTTTTGTCGCATTCGACACCACTTTGTTTATCGAGTCCTCGGTCGAGCGCGTCTATCACACGCTTGTCGAAGCGCTGGTTCTGGTGCTGATCGTGATCTGGCTGTTCCTGGGTAGTGTGCGCGCCGCGCTGGTGCCTGCAGTTACGGTGCCGATCTGTCTGGTCGCTGCCTTCATTCCGCTGTACGCGTTCGGCTACTCCATCAATCTGCTGACCTTGCTGGCGCTGATCCTGTGTATCGGTCTGGTGGTCGACGATGCCATCGTGGTGCTCGAAAATATTCAACGTCGTGCGGACTTGGGTGAGCCACCGTTGCTGGCGGCAGCGCGCGGTACCAAGCAGGTGGCGTTCGCGGTGATTGCGACGACGGCCGTGCTCGTTGCCGTGTTCCTGCCGGTCGGTTTTATGGAAGGCAACACGGGACGCCTGTTCCGTGAGCTCGCCGTCGCCATGGCCGGTGCCGTCGCGATTTCGGCCTTCATTGCGTTGACGCTGACGCCAATGATGTCGTCGCTGCTGGTGCGTCCGCATGCCGAAGAAAAATCGCTGTGGATTGTGCGCAAATTCAATGGCCTGATCGATGCGGTTACGGAACGCTATCGCCGTTTTCTGAATCACACGGTAGAGCGGCTGTGGCTGTTTATTGGTGTGGTGGCGGTTTCCGTTGGCCTGATCGTGCTGCTGCTCAAGGTGGTGCCGAGCGAGCTGGCACCGGCCGAAGATCGCGGTAGCTTCAGCATCACGCTGACTGCGCCGGAGGGTGCGGGTTTCGACTACACCGTCAAGCAGGTGCAGGAAGCCGAACACATCCTGGCGCCGCTCACCGGCGAGGACAAAGTCATCACGCGTTACAACCCGCGCGTTCCGGGCGGTTTTGGCGGTGGCGGTAGCGGTATGAACGTCGGCCGCATCATGGTCTTCCTCAACGACTGGCGCATGCGCGATCAGTCAACGCAGGAGGTGGCCGACAGTCTGCGTGGCCAGCTGAGCAAACTGCGCGGCGTGCAGGCGCGTCCGCAGGTCAGTGGTGGGCTAGTGCGTACGCGCGGTCAACCGTTACAGCTAGTTCTGCAGGGCCCGGACTATGCACAGCTGACACGCTGGCGCGATGCGATCCTGACGAAGCTCGAGCAGAACCCGATTATCCAATCGCCCGATTCGGATTACAAAGAAACGTTGCCGCAGTTGCGCATTGCTGTGAATTCGCAACGTGCCTCCGACTTGGGTGTGAGTCAGACCGATATCGGTCGCGCGCTCGAATCGCTGCTTGGCGGCAGCAAGGTCTCGACCTTTGTGCAAGGTGGCGAAGAGTATGACGTCATGTTGCAGGCCGGGCGCGAGGAACGCGCTTCGCCTGCGGATCTCGAATCCATTCAAGTGCGCAGTCGCAGCGGCGCGATGATTCCGCTGAGCAACTTGGTGACCTTGAACAATACCGCCGAGCCCAGCAGCTTCAATCGCTTTAACCGTCTGCGTTCCATTACGATCAGTGCCGGCTTGGCACCGGGCTATCCGATGGGTCAGGCAGTGGCCGACGTCAAAGCCGCCGTTGCCGAAGTGTTGCCGGGTCAGGCGCAAATCGACTGGAAGGGCGAGTCGCGCGAGTACAACGCTGCCGGCAGTTCGGTCATGCTGACCTTCGCACTGGCCCTGTTGATTGTGTATCTGGTGCTGGCGGCGCAGTTCGAAAGCTTTGTCCACCCATTCGTCATCATGCTGACCGTGCCGCTGGCCGTGCTGGGTGCGTTGCTCGGCCTGTGGATCAGTGGTGGCACGCTCAATATCTTCAGTCAGATCGGTATCGTCATGCTGGTCGGTCTGGCGGCTAAGAACGGCATCCTGATCGTCGAGTTTGCCAATCAGCTGCGTGACGAAGGCCGTGACATCCACCAGGCCATTCTTGAATCGGCAACGGTGCGTCTGCGTCCGATTCTGATGACCTCGATTGCTACAGTGGTCGGTGCAGTGCCGCTGATTGTGGCAGGCGGTCCGGGCTCGGCTTCGCGTTCGACCATTGGTATCGTGATTGTGTTCGGTGTGTCGTTCTCCACGCTGTTCTCGCTGTTCGTGGTTCCGGCGTTTTACGCGGCACTGGCCAAGTTCACACGCTCGCCGGAAACCGTGGGCCGTAATCTCGATAAACTCGAGTCCCTTATCAAGCCGGTGGATACGCACACCGCAACTCACACGGAGTCGGTATGAGCAATCCATGGCTGAAAAACAAGGGTGAGTCGGATCGTCCGCGCAAGTCCAACGAGCGTCCGGCCCGATCGGCTGAGCATGCCGATCGCGGTGAATCGGCGGGTCGGCCTTCGCGCGATGAGGTGCGCTGGTACGGTTTCAATGCGGTACTCGCCACGTTTGCGCAACGTCCCGAAGCGATCCGCAAAGTCTATGTCAGCGGCTCGCGTCTGCGCGATGCGGCGGACTTACTTAAGTGGTGTGCCGATAATCGTATCGGCTATCGCGTAGTCGACGATGCGGATCTCGAGCGTCTGACCAAGTCACAACATCACGAAGGCCTGGTCGCCGATGTGTTGCCGCTGCCCGTGCTGGATTTGCAGGAGTGGTTGGATAGCGCGCCTTCGGATCGTGACTGCGCCATCTGGTTGGATGGGGTCGGCAATCCGCACAATCTCGGAGCGATCTTGCGTTCGGCCGCGCATTTCGGTGCCAGTGCCTTGCTGCTGCCGCCGGCGCGTGCCGCGCAGGGCGTTGCAGGTGCAGCCGCGCGCGTCGCAGAGGGTGGCGCCGAACACGTGCGCTTAGTGGCACTGCGCGAGCGACCGATCGATAACCTGACGATCTTGCGTCGCCACGACTATCGTGCGTTGGCCACAGTCGTTGAAGGCGGCACCAATCTGTTCCGCGCCGAAATGCCTGCCAAAACCGTCTGGATGTTGGGCGCGGAAGGCGAGGGCATGGACCGTTCGCTGGCCGAGCTGGCAGACGCGCAGATCTCGATCCCCGGTACCGGCAACGTCGAGAGTCTGAATGTGGCCAATGCGGCGGCCGTGTTGCTGGCCGCCAGTTTCGGCGCTACGGAGTAGTCGTCGCAGCGCTGCCGAAGTCGCCTTCGGCTTCGGCCGCCAGATACGCGAACGCGGCATACGCGGCCACATTTTGCGCCAGCGCTGACGGATCGATCTTGTCCAGCGTGTCATCGGCTGTGTGGTGCAGATCAAAATAATCCGTACCGTCCTGACTCAGCGATGCCCAGGCCAGGCCCTTTTCCGCAAACGGGCTGATGTCGGGCCCCGGGCCGCCTTCGCCGACTTTATTGGCAATGCCGAGTGGCTTGAGCACCGCGGCGATGCGGCGTTCGGCATCCTTGGCGTAATCGGGCGCGCTGGTGACAAACGCATAAATGCGTCCGGCGCCGAAATCACTTTCCGCAGCGATCTGATGTCGCGTGATGTCTGCAGCATGTGCTTGCGCGTAGGCTTTACCGCCATGCAGACCCTGTTCTTCGTTGGCGAAGGCAATGACGCGAACAGTGCGCGCCGGTGCTTCCGGTAATTTGCCGATGAGCGCGCCGGCACCCATGGTGATCGCAATGCCGGCACCGTCATCGATAGCGCCGGTACCCAGATCCCATGAATCCAAGTGACCGCCAATCACGACGACCTCGTCAGGTTTGCTCGAGCCGGTGATCTCACCGATTACGTTGTACGAGGTAAACGTGCCGTTCCAGCCGCAATCAAGTTGCAGATGCAGTTGTTGCGGGCCGCGCTTGAGCAGTCGTGTCAGTTGCTCGGCATCGACTGTGGACAGGGCAGCTGCCGGGATCGGCTTGACGCCCTCGGGATAGCGAGTGATGCCGGTGTGCGGAAAACGATGCGAGTCCGTACCTGCCGAACGCATGACGTAACCGAGAGCGCCCTTGGTAGCCGCCAATCCCGGACCTGCGCCACGTGCACGCGAACCCTTGCCGTAATCGCGGCCATCGCGGTACGGCTCCATGCTTACATCCAGAAACACAATTTTGCCGCGCACTGCCGATTCGGGAGCATCCTGCAGCGCCTGCACCGAGTCAAAGCGCACGATGTCACCGCGCACGTCGCCTCCGACGCTGCCGCCCAGTGCCGTAATTTCCAGCGGTTGCGAGTAGGCGCCCAGCACCCTGGCTGATTCCGAGCGACGCTCCCACTTCGGGAAGGTCACCGGTTCCTTATAAACCTTGTCAAAGCCCAGCGCTTTGAATTTGGCTTCGGCCCATGCCACCGCGCGCAAATCGTTCGGACCACCCGCCATGCGCGGACCGACTTCGGTCGTCAGCGATTCAACGATGCGATAGCCGGTGTCATCTTTCAGCGCGCCGTCGCGCAACGACTCCGCCACTTTGATCGCCGAGTCCGGAATGGTCGTCAGCGATTCGGCGGCAGCGGCGGACATCACCGGCAGCAGCATCGAACCGATAGCAAGACTCATGGCCAGGGCGAGTGAGCGACGTGAAGGCATGGAGGGGCTCCGAAATGCGTAGTAATTTCCCAGCATAGCGCACGCAAGGTCACGTAAAAACACCGGACAAAAAAAAGTGGCCCCGCAGGGCCACTCGTCACACATTGCCTTGGAACGCCCGTTGCGAATGCAACGGAACGCGTCGCCGCTTAGCGCTTCAGGTTGTCGCGAATTTCGCGCAGCAACAGCACTTCTTCGGCCGGGGCCGCATCGGCTGCCGGCGTACGCATACGGTTGTAGGCCTTGAGGAACAGGAAAATCACAAAGGCAATCAGCAGGAAGTCGATCACGGTCTGCAGGAACGCGCCGTATCTGATGGCGAGTTCGGCAACGGTTTCCTTGCCGTCCGGGCCGAGTGTGGCGGGCGTTATCACGTATTTCCAGTCGGATACGCTGACGCCGCCGGTCAGGGCGCCAATCGCCGGCATGACGATGCCATCAACCAGTGCAGTGACAATCTTGCCGAAGGCAGCACCGATGACCACACCGACCGCCAGGTCGACGACATTGCCCTTGGCAATAAACTCTTTGAATTCCGTAATCATTCCCATAAGCTCTCGATCTCCAGTTGTTTTAGTTGTTTGGGCCCGCAAACGCGGCGGACTCCCTATTAAAACATGCAGAAAAGCACAGATTGCAATCCGTTACCGATTCCACTATTTGCAGCGCGAAGGCGATTCAGCCTTCGGAACGGTCATAATGAAACTTCACGCTGCAACTCGCAATTTGCAATGACCACAAAAGATCCTCTGATTCGACTCGATGATTGGCCCGACAGCGACTTTGCCGAGGCCGAAGGTTTGATTGAAGGCATCCACTCTTCAATCCTGCTGCATCGCGATGGTGAGGTTGTGCGCGGCTATCTGAACACCTGTCCGCATGCCGGTCGACGCCTTGACTGGGCTCCCGGTCAGTTCCTGGCGACCAAAGACGGTCTGCTGGTTTGCGCTGCACATGGCGCGAGCTTTCGCATGAACGATGGCGAATGCGTGGCCGGTCCTTGTCGCGGCGAAGCGTTGCTGAGCGTGGCGCTTGAAGTGCGCGATGGCGCGGTCTTTCTGGTGTCTTAGAACAGCAAGTTGACCGCCAGCTGCGAGACTGCGATGTAAAGCAGACTCAACGGGCCGCCAATCGTCCACAACTGATGCGCCGTATATTTGGCGGGCACGATGGCCATCGACACTACCGGGTTCGATGAAGTCATGAAATTATTGGACGCGGCCATGCCGGTGATCAGCGCATACACCACCGGGTCCGCACCCGATGCCAGGGCCATGTTAATGGCGATCGGCACCACGATAATCGTTGCGCTGACATGTCCGACCGCCACAGAAAACAGTGTGGTAAACACGCCGAGCAGAAATTGAATCAGCCATTGAGGTGTCGCATCGGGTAGCTGCTCAATACTATGCCCCGCCACCCATGCCGCGGCACCGCTTGAATCCATCGCCCAACCCAGCGGAATCAGGCAGGCCATCAGAAACACGGTGCGCCATGAGATGGCGTTATACGCTTCGTCGATATGGATCACGCCGGCCACCAGCATACCGGCCACACCGGTCATCAGTGCAATCGACACCGGCAAGCGCGACGATAGCGCCAGCAGCATCGACACGGCAAAGATCGTCAGGGCAATCTTGAGTTTGTGCGGTCGCTGGATCGCCTTGGGGTGCTCCGTCAGCACCACAAAGTCCTTGTTTTTAGCGGTTTCTGCCAAGTCGATCCAGACGCCGTGCATGACGAGCATGTCGCCGGCGCGGATTGGCTCCTCGCGCGGGTTGTCCGTCAGGATCTTGCGGTTGCGGTTGATCGCCAGCAGGCTCAGGCCGTGCTGCCGACGCAGCCCCAATTGCGCTGCGGTCTTGCCGATATAGCTGGAGGTCGGCGGGATCACAGTCTCCGCAATGCCGGCACGCGACGGATTGAACAGATCGCCCAAGGCGCGCAGTCGTGAGCTCAGGCGCAGCATGTTGTTCGCAGCAAAGTCGGCGACCTGCGATGAGGTCCCCATTGCGCCGAGAATGTTGCCGGTCCAGATGCGTGTATCCGCGCCGGGAGCCAGGCGCGATGCCTCGTCGGACTTGAGCGCCAGCAAGCGCGGTGCGCCCGGCATGGACTCCGCTTCGCCAAAGGTCATGCCGACCATGGGTGAGTCGGCGGTGACGGTCAGTTCAAAGACATCGCCTTCGATGCCGTACACCTTGGAGAAATAACTTTGCGGTCGAACGGGCGTGACGTCCTGGCCGGCGATACGGTTCTGCCGCTCCATGCGACGCAGGCGCAGATGGAAGTACAACAGTGACAATGCCAGCAACGCCAAGCCGACCGGTAGCGTGGAGAACATCTGCAGCGGTTCGATGCTGGCTGCACCCGAGGGCAGGTTGTTGTTGGCTGCCATCAGCAGGTCATTGAGCAGAATCAGCGGTGAGCTACCGACCATCGTGATGGAACCGCCGCAGACGATGGCGGCAGCCAAGGGCAATAACAGGCGCTTCAGTGAGAGGCCGGAGTGCGCAGAGACGCGTGCCGCCACCGGCATATACAGAGCCATGACGGCAGGGTTCTGCATGACCGACGATTGCAGCCCCGCCAGACCCGAGGTCAGCATCAGCAACTTCGCGTCATTGCCGCCGCCGCGCCGCATGATCCATTCGGCCAGACGATTCAACGCGCCGGTGCGATCCAGTCCGGCACTCATGATCATGGTGGCCATGATGCTCAACACGGCGTTGGAGGAGAAGCCGTTAAAGATTTCCTCGGGCGCCACCAGCCCGGAAAGTCCGAGCAGCACCAGCACGACGATCGCGACCACATCGGCACGGATGCGTTCGAACATCAGCATGATCATCGCAAAGACCACCAGCGCGAGCGCCAGTTTCATGTCTCCGGTAAGAATCAGCTGACTGTCCATTGGGTCGACGTTCTGTCCTGTTCGGCTCCGCCGTTATACGCCGGGCTCAACCCGATCGTAGAGCAAATCCCACACACCATGCCCAAGTTTCTGCCCGCGCGTTTCAAAATGCGTTTGCGGACGCCAGTTGGGGCGGGGTACAAAGCCGCGTTGGCCGGCGCGATTGCGCAGCAGCGGTTCGGCATCGAGCACGTCCCACATGTGTTCGGCGTAGGGCTCCCAGTCAGTCGCCAGATGCAGCAAGCCACCGATATGCAACTTGCGAGCAACCAGTTTGGCAAATTCCGGTTGCACCAGTCGGCGCTTGTTGTGACGCTTCTTGTGCCACGGATCGGGGAAGAAGATACGGACCTCGTCGAGTGCGCCATCGGCCACTTCGTTAGCCAGCACTTCAACGGCATCATGGTGATAGACACGCACGTTGTCGCGGCCATCTTCGGCGACCCAGTTAAGCAAGCGGCCCACGCCGGGTGCATGGACTTCGAGTCCGATGAGATTGCGATGCGGCTCATTGCCGGCAGCAAAGCGCAGAGCCTCGCCGTTGCCAAAGCCGATCTCCATTACCGTCTCAGCCGGACGCGGAAACAGACTCGAGAGATCTCGCGGTTGACCGGTGTAGTCAACGCCGTAGCGCGACCATTCCTCATCAAAAGCGCGTTGCTGGGCCTCGGTAAAACGGCCTTGGCGCAGCACAAAGCTACGGATGGGACGATGACCTTCGGTGCTGGTATAGGGCTTATTGCTCATGCAGCGATCAACCGATCAGACCATCGATCGGCGACGAGGCCGACGCGAACCGTTTGCGCGGAATGCGGCCTGCTTTGAACGCGGCACGACCGGCTTCAACCGCCAGACGCATGGCATGCGCCATCAGCACCGGATCCTTAGCACCTGCAATGGCGGTATTCATCAGCACGCCGTCGCAACCGAGCTCCATCGCAATCGACGCATCGGACGCCGTGCCGACGCCCGCATCAACAATGATCGGCACGTTGGCATTCTCAATGATCTCGAGCAGGTTGTATTTGTTCTGGATGCCCAGACCCGAACCGATCGGTGCCGCCAAGGGCATCACGGCTACGCAACCGATTGCCTCGAGACGCTTGGCCAGGATCGGATCGTCGCTGGTGTAGACCATCACTTCGAAACCGTCTTTGACCAGTTGTTCGGCGGCCTGCACGGTGGCCAGCACATCGGGGTACAAGGTCTTCTGATCGCCCAGGACCTCGAGCTTGACCAGGTTATGGCCATCTAACAGTTCACGCGCCAGACGGCAGGTGCGCACGGCGTCCTCTGCGGTGTAGCACCCGGCAGTGTTGGGCAGCAGCGTAAATTCTTCGGGCGGGAGCACATCGAGCAGATTCGGCTCGCCCGGATTCTGACCGATGTTGGTACGGCGGATGGCAACCGTCACGATTTCGGCGCCCGCGGCCAAGGTGGCAGCACGGGTTTGCGGCAGGTCGGCAAATTTGCCGGTGCCGGTCAGCAGGCGCGAGCGAAACGTGCGCGAACCGATGGTCAGAGAGTCATTATTAAGCACTGAAAATTCCGTCACTTTAAGAGTCCGCTTAGCCGCCGCCCAGGGCGTGCACGATTTCGATGGTGTCGCCATCGAGCAGTTGAGTGCTGGCGTGCAAGCTGCGCGGAACAATGTCGCCGTTGCGCTCAACGGCCACACGCCGTTGCGTCAGCTGTTGGCGGTCGAGCAGTTCGGCGATGGTGCAGGGGTCCTGCAAAGTGAGCGTTTCGCCGTTCAAGATCACGTTCATTCCGCTATTCTCGCATGACGGCCACGGCCGGGACAGGGGCAGGGCGGTACTACCGGCCGTTGCAAACGCATTCAAATGGTGGTTCGATGAGAATTCCATTTCCGCCCTTTAAGGCCCCTTCATGAAATTTCGCCCTACTGCGTTGGTGGCTGCACTTGGCTTTGCCATGGCTATGCCTGCTGCCGCCCAAACATTCAGCAACACGATTTACTTTGGTGACAGTCTTACCGACAGCGGTACGTTTATTCCGGCGCTGATTAAGCTTGCAGGGCCCTCGGCGGCAAATGTCGGCAAATTTACCACCAACCCTTATCTGGTGTGGTCCGAACAACTGGCACTTCGCTATGGTGTGCAACTCGCGCCCTCTAATCAGGGTGGCACCAACTATGCTGTCGGCGGCGCTCGCGCCGGTGAGGCGGCCACCAGCGTCTTCGGTGCGATTCCTTCAGTAAAGTCGCAAGTCTCCACCTACCTGAGCTCCACCGGCGGCAAGGCCGACCCTAATGCTTTGTACACAGTCTGGGCCGGCGGCAATGACTTGCTGGCAGTACTGTCGGGAGCACCCGCACAGGCGACCATCGGTTCGGCCGTGACGGCGCAAGTGCAGGCCGTGGGCGCTTTGGCTGCGGCCGGTGCGCAGTACATCCTGGTTCCCACCCTGCCGGATCTGGGTCTGACCCCGACCGCGCGTGCGTTAGGTACTGCCGGCATGACCGCCGCTACCGGCGGTTCCACTGCATATAACACTGCACTCTACGGTGGCCTGACTTCGGCCGGTATCAGCTATATCCCGGTCGATACCTTTAACCTGCTGCGAGAAATCGTTGCGAATCCGTCGGTCTACGGCATTACCAATACCACTGCCACCGCTTGTGGCGCTGTGAGTTCCGTTCAATGCTCGCCGGCCAATTACGTCGCATCGGGCGTCTCAGAGACCTATCTGTTTGCCGATGGCGTCCATCCCACCGGTAAGCTGCACACCATCATGGCCGATCTGGCTTATTCCATGATCGAAGGCCCGCGTCAGATTGCACTCGCCCCCGTGGCTGCCGTCAATGCGGGCGTGTCGCGTGCCGACCGTGTGTTTGCGGCGGCCGAACTGCTGCCGAACAACGGCCGTCGTCTGTGGATGGACGTGCACGGCAATTACCAGAACATGGACTCCAGCGATGTCTACAAGTCCAACGGCCTCGGAGTTATGGCCGGTCTGAACTGGGGCAATGAAAATCTGAGCTTCGGTCCGTATGTCGGCTTCGACAAGCGTGCCAACAACATGGGTGAGCAGGCAGGTAGCTTCGATCAGACCGATGTCACCGTCGGTGGCCTGTTGCGCTACAGCCGCGGCCCGCTGTGGGTGTCGGCACAGGCTTCGTACAGCAAGCTCGATACCGATTTTGAACGCAACGTCAAACTGGGTCCGGCCGTTCGTGTCCATACCGCATCGGCCGGTGGCAACACGGTCGGCGGCGGTCTGCAAATGGGCGCCTTCTTCAACAGCAACGGCATGAAGCATGGTCCGTTCGTCGGCCTGGTTTCGCAAAAGGTCAGCATCGATTCCTTTACGGAAAGCGACGCGACTTCGTCGACGGCACTGAGCATAGCTGATCAGGACGTGGATTCGCTCAAAGGTCGCATTGGCTGGCAAGCTCAGCTCGGTCAGCACGGCCCCCTGCGTCCCTATGCCTCCGTGGCCTGGAACCGCGAGTTCAAGGATCCGGCAGCCCGGCTGACGGCCACTTCGCTCTCCACCAAGACAACCTACGCAGTGCCGGGTTACGATTTCGACCGTGACTACGGCACCATCAACTTGGGTGCCCGTACGCATGTGCTGGGTCACGATGCCGATCTCGGTATCAGCGCCAACTTGTCGGAGCGTCATACGCAGCAGGCCACGTTCTACGCGACTGTCAGCTTCTAAGCGAACTGTCATACGCGTATCGTGCTGAAGCGTTACGCTATAGCCACCGCAACAGCGACCGGCGCGGTCTCCTCCCCAGCGGAGTGAGCCGCGCCGTTTTCTTTTACTGTTTTTAAAGACATGACACGAATCAAAACACCGGTGGGCTGGAGAGAGTGGGTTGCGCTGCCCGAGCTCGGTATCCGCGGCATTGTGGCCAAGATCGACACCGGGGCGCGTAGCAGCGCACTGCACGTTGATGAGCAATGGGAGTTCACACAAGATGGCGAACCCTGGATTGGTTTTGTGATCCACAACATGCACGAAGGGTCGGCCGGCATTCAGGGTCTGGCGCGCATTCTGGATCGCCGTCCCGTGACGGACTCGGGTGGTCACCGGGCCTTGCGTCCGTTTATTGCGACCACGCTGGTACTCGCGGGTCAACATCGAACGGTCGAAGTGAATTTGTGCTCCCGCCGCACCATGACGTATCCCATGTTGCTGGGGCGCACGGCGATTCGCACGCGTTACCTTGTAGATGCCAACCGCTCGTTTATGCATGGCGGCAACCTCCGCACCAGACCCACGGAACTCTCATGAAAATCGCCATCCTTTCACGCAATCCGCGCTTGTACTCCACGCGCCGCCTGGTCGAGGCCGGTCGCGAAGCCGGTCACATCGTCCGAGTGCTGGACCCGCTGCGTTGCTACATGCGCATCGCTAACGATGGAGTCCAGATTCACTATCGTGGCAAGAGCGTGCTCAAGGTCGATGCGGTGATTCCGCGGATCGGTGCCTCGATTACCAAGTACGGTACGGCGGTTCTGAAACAGTTCGAACTGATGGGCGTCTATACGCCCAACGAATCGCAGGCCATTCTGACGGCACGCGATAAGTTGCGGACCCATCAGGTGCTGTGCGCACAAGGCATCGGCTTGCCCGACACCGTGTTCGGTGACAACCCCGACGACACGGCCGATCTGCTGTCCATGCTCGGTCCGCCGCCGCACGTCATCAAACTCAACGAGGGCACGCAAGGTGCCGGTGTGATGCTCACCGAAAAACTGTCGGCATCCAAATCCGTGATCGAAGCCTTGCGCGGTCTGTATGCACAATTTCTTGTGCAGGAGTTTGTGGCCGAAGCGAAAGGCGCCGATCTGCGTTGCTTTGTCGTGGGTGGCGAGGTAGTTGCGGCGATGCGTCGTCAGGCACCGAAAGGCGACTTCCGTTCTAACTTGCATCGCGGTGGCAGTGCCAAGGGCATTCGCCCGACACGCGAAGAAGCGGAGACCGCGGTGCGCGCTGCGAGCACTTTAGGTTTGAATGTCGCCGGTGTGGACCTGATTCGTTCCAAACGCGGTCCCCTGGTGCTCGAGGTCAACTCGTCGCCGGGGCTCGAAGGCATCGAGGCCGCATCGGGCAAAGACGTGGCCGGACTGATCATCCGGTTCATCGAGAAGCAGGCGGCCCTGGCGGCGTCGCAAAAACTCAGAGCACCTGCCGAAATAGCGCTGAAATCGCCAGCCCGAGAAATCAAAAAGCCCAATAAAATCAGCAAGTTATAAGCCAAGCGGACCTGATTAAGGTTCGATTAACGGAATTTTAAGCCGAGGGGGCTTAGCTTCGATTCTCCGCGCTACATGCTGCTTGGATCGGCGGCCCGTCAGTCAACCGATCCAAGGCCTCGCGTAGCGTGGTATCGGGGCAATACGCCTTTCATACCGGACTGTTTCGGCAGTCCGGTTTTTTTATGTTCAGGCTTTTAGTTCCAATTGTTAAATGGCTCCTATAGAGTGATTGACACCCTAGAGACAATCCCCCGGAGTCACCCCACCATGCGCATTCTTGTCATTGAAGACAATCAGGACATCGCCGCCAATCTCGGCGACTTTCTCGAGGAGCGCGGGCACACCGTGGACTTTGCTGCAGATGGCATCACCGGCTTGCATCTGGCGGTGGTGAACGATTTTGACGCCATCGTGCTCGATCTGAATCTGCCGGGCATGGATGGCTTGGACGTGGCGCGCAAGCTCCGCAACGAAGCCCGCAAGCAGACGCCGATTCTGATGCTGACTGCGCGTGACTCGCTGGAGAACAAGCTGGCCGGTTTTGACAGCGGAGCCGATGACTACCTGATCAAGCCATTTGCGCTGCAGGAGGTTGAGGTCCGCCTCAACGCGCTGCAACGTCGCGGTCGCGGTGTGCAGACGCGTGTACTGACCGTCGGTGATCTCGAATACAACCTCGACACGCTCGAAGTGCGTCGCGAAGGCAAGCTGCTGCAGCTCAACCCGACTGCACTCAAGATTCTGCAGGCACTGATGGAGGCGTCACCGGCCGTCGTTACACGCCAGGATATCGAGACGCGCGTATGGGGCGAAGAACTCCCGGACTCCGACAGCCTGCGTGTGCACATCCACGGTTTGCGTGCACTGGTCGACAAGCCGTTCAAGGATGCGATGATTCAGACGCGTCACGGCATCGGCTACCGCATCGCCGTCCCTGAAAGCGAAGACTGATCGGTAAGCAATGTCCAGTGTTCCCGGTAATCGGGGTACGACAGCGGCGTCGCGATTCCGGCGGACCCTTCGTACACGGCTAGTCCTGGCCTTCGGTCTGCTGGGACTACTGCTGATCACCTCGTTTATTTTTACGACGTACTGGTTCAGCACCTTGCTGGACGCCGACACGCGTGGCTTTTTGCAAAGTAGCGTCAATCGCAGTGCCGATGCCTTCTACCGGAATCCGCGTTCGCCGTTTGCCGAGCTGAGCAATTTGCGTGCGTACCGTTATCCGCCGAATCAGCCCGAGTTGCTGTTCAACCCGGACTGGGCCATGTACTCGAACGGCGTGTATCACGTCTCGAGCATTGACGAGAACGGTCACGAATTCAACTATCGGCTGGCCGTGCGTAAAGATCCGCAACAGTGGTTCTTTATTGCGATGGATCAGACGCAGGCCATCAAGACCCAACGACGCGTCACCGCCATTCTGTTTGCGATGGGCCTCACGGCGCTGTTTCTGACCTTGCTGGTGGGTTGGTGGCTGGCCAACACGGTCATGCGACCGGTGACCGAACTCGCGGCGGATCTGAAAAAATCCAGTCGCTCACCCGATGCCAAATTCAAAACCGATCGCGTCCCGAACGACGAAGTCGGCCAGCTCGCACAAGCCCTCGACGATTACTCGGATCGACTGCGCGAGGTGGTCCAGCGCGATCAGGAATTCAACGCCGACGTCAGTCATGAACTGCGCACGCCACTGGCGGTGATTCGCGGTGCGACCGAGTTGTTGCTAACCACTCCGAATTTAGATGACCGCACCCGCACGCGCATCAAACGGATCCAACGTTCCGAGCAGCAATGTACCGACCTGATCAGTTCGATGTTGCTGCTGTCGCGTAACGAACGCGGTACCGGCAGTGTCGACGTGGCCAAGTTGTGTGAGCAGCTGATTGATGCGCATCGCGAGCAGGTCGGCCGCAAGCCGGTGGTGCTGCGTTTCGAAGGCGAGCCCGGCCTCGTCGTTAACGCGCCCGAATCGTCGGTCTCCGTGGCCCTCGGCAATCTGATCGGCAACGCCGTGAAATACACGCAGGAAGGCGAAGTGCTGGTCCGTCTCGAAGGCGACATCGTACGTGTTATCGATAACGGACCCGGTCTGTCCGTCGACGACATGTCGAAACTGTTCCAGCGCGGCTACCGCGGGACGCATGTCGGGCATTCGCAAGGTGGCGGCATCGGTCTGTCGATCGTGCGTCGCCTGTGTGCGCTGTACGGTTGGGAAGTCAGTGTGCTGCCGCATACGCCGCGTGGCGTCGAGGCATCGCTGTATTTTGATCCGAACAAGACCCGGCCGACACCGACCGGGGCTTGAGTTCACCGCTAAGGCTTAGACGGGTTCCAGCCAGCCGTACTTGTCTTCGGTCTTGCCTTTGACCAGATCGAAGTAGGCTTGCTGCAGCTTGCGCGTCAGATCGCCGGCTACGCCCTTGCCGATCTTGCGACCGTCGACCGAGCGGATCGGCGTGATTTCAGCAGCCGTGCCGCACATAAACAGCTCATCGCACAGATACAGATATTCGCGCGGCATGTCGCGTTCGACGACTTCGATGCCCATGTCGCGGGCCAGGGTCATGATGGTGTTGCGGGTCAGGCCGTTGAGCAGCGCAGCCGACACCGGCGTGGTGTGCAGGGCACCGTTAAAGACCAGGAACAGGTTTTCGCCGGCACCTTCGGAGAGCAGGCCGGTGGAGGCGAGGGCAATGCCTTCACCAAAGCCTAAGCGACGCGCCTCACGGGCGATGAGCTGGCCGGACAGGTAATTACCGCCGGCCTTGGCACCGGCCGGAATGGTGTTGGGTGCAAAACGCTGCCACGACGAGACGCAGGCATCGATGCCGTTTTCCAGCACGTCCGGGCCGAGGTAGGCGCCCATTTCCCAGGTGGCGACGGCGACGTCGATCGGGGTGTCGGCGCTCAGGCCGAATCCGCCCAGGCCTCGATAGGCGACGGGACGCAGGTAGGCGTCTTTGAGACCGTTGCGCTTGACCATTTCCTTGCAGGCGGCGTTGAGCTCTTCGACGGAATACGGGATTTCAAAGTCGTAGATCTTGGCTGAGTCGTGCAGGCGCTTGTTGTGGTCGGTGAGACGGAAGATGGCAGGACCCTTGGGCGTGTCGTAGGCGCGGATGCCCTCGAACACAGAGGAACCGTAGTGCAGGGCGTGCGACATGACATGCGTCGTGGCATCGGCCCATTTCTTGATTTCGCCGTTTTGCCAAATCCACTCGGGGTAATTCATCGCCGGTCCTACTGCTGTTTTGAATTGCCGTAGTTTACCAAACGCGGTGTCGGCTCGTGCCCGCGTTAGTCGCCCGTGAGCCAGTAGCAGTCTTCGAAACGCATGACGTTGAACGTCAGGATGTTGCGGCGGGGGCGGAAGCGGCCTTGTTCGGTGATGACGCGGATGGAGGTGGCGACGGGGATGCCTTCGCCCATGTAGATCGGGGAATTCGCGGCCGGGTCGGCGGCGGCCATGCGGGCGAGTTCCTGCTGCAGATGACGATCGAATTCCGCGGCGCGGCGTTGGGATTCGGCCAGAATGGCGTCGGTGTCGCTCAACGGCTCCTCGGCGGTCTCCCCGGCCTGGGGAAGGGGTTGCGTTGGTGTGGGATGGGCGCGCGGCGTGACGGGCGTTGGCGGGGCTTCCTGCGGCAGTGGCGGCAGGTCACCAAGGCCGCGCTCGTCGGGGCGCTCCGGATCCGGATAGGGGCCGATCTCCGGAGTCTCATCAACCGGGGGCACCGACCGGAACCAGGCCAGAATCACGGCGCTGATCGCCAACAGGTGGCCACGGCTCCATGACGGCGTGAGTTGCAGGCTCATCCCGGGCCACAGCGGATCCACGCTCTCGAGCCGCTGCTGCACCAGGTCGGCGTAGCGGTCCATGCGTTGGTAGGCCGCATCGGCGCTAAAGCCGGACCAGTTGTACAGGGTGGCCAGGTAGTTCTCATCTTGCGAAGTGATGGCCATCGTCAGATCGTTGGCCAGCTGGTCGGTATCGCGCGCGCAGTAACGGGCGTAATTTTGCGCGAAAGCAGACTGGGCGACCCCTAAAGAGATCGCCCAGCCCAGTAGTACTGCCAGTAGAGTGCGTAAGCCGCTCAAATCACCGGATCAGGTCCAATACGCGGACCGTTGGCTTGGAGAGGTTCAGTGTATAGAAATGGAAGGCCGGAGCGCCACCGTCGATCAGACGGCGGCACAGATCGGCAACGCATTCGGTTGCGAAATCACGCTGTGCCTCCATGTCCTCGCCATACGCATCCATGCGCTGTTCCATCCAGCGCGGAATTTCCGAGCCGCAACTGGCCGAGAACTGACGGATCTTGTGAAAGTCCGAAATCGGCATGATGCCCGCAACAATCGGAATGTCCACGCCCAACTTGCGTACATCGTCAACAAAGCGGAAGTACGCATCGGCATTGTAAAAATACTGAGTAATGGCCGAGTGGGCGCCGGCCTTGGCCTTCTCTGCGAAATGCTGCAGATCGTGCTTGGCATTGCGTGCCTGCGGGTGAATCTCCGGATACGCCGCCACATGCAACGTGAAGCGATCTCCGTAAACCTCACGGATGTAACGCAACAGGTCGATGGCCTGACGGAACTCACCCGCATTACCCATGCCCGACGGAATATCGCCGCGCAAGGTGATGATGCGATCGACACCCATTTCAACGTAATCATCGAGCAGGGCCTTGAACTCGTCACGATTGCCACCGACGCAGCTTAAGTGCGGCGCGATGTTGTAACCGAACTTGGTGCGTAGATGGCGGACCGTAGCGGGCGTGTGCGATTGTGTCGAACCGCCGGCCCCGAACGTGCATGAGCCGTATTCGGGGCGATAGCGGGCCAGGCGTTGCACAGTCCGATCGAGCTGTGCACGCTGGTCGTCGGTCTTGGGCGGGTAAAACTCAAAACTGACCGGCACCTTCATGGTGGCCTCCCGATTAGTAACGGTAATGTTCGGGCTTGTACGGGCCGTCCACATCAACGCCCAGATACGCTGCCTGTTCCGGCGTCAGACGCGTCAGCACCACACCGATCTTTTCGAGATGCAGGCGGGCCACTTCTTCGTCGAGCTTCTTCGGCAGAATGTAGACCTTGTTTTCGTAGGTGTCTTTGTTCTTCCACAGGTCGATCTGGGCCAGCGTCTGGTTCGAGAACGAGTTCGACATAACAAAGCTCGGGTGACCGGTGGCGCAGCCCAAATTGACGAGACGGCCTTCGGCCAACAGGAAGATGCTGTTACCGGTCGCAAAGGTGAACTTGTCGACTTGCGGCTTGATGTTCAGATGCGTAGCGCCCGATTCCTTCAGCGCATCGACTTGGATTTCATTGTCGAAGTGACCGATGTTGCAGACGATGGCCTGGTCCTTCATCTTGCTCATCTGGTCGAGCGTGATGACATCCTTGTTGCCGGTGGTGGTGACGTAGATGTCACCGGTGCCCAGAGTGCTTTCAACGGTGTTGACTTCAAAGCCTTCCATTGCCGCTTGCAGGGCATTGATCGGATCGATTTCGGTCACGACGACGCGGGCGCCGTAAGCACGCAGCGAGTGTGCCGAACCCTTGCCGACATCGCCGTAACCGCAGACCACAGCCACCTTGCCGGCCAGCATCACGTCCATTGCGCGCTTGAGACCGTCGGCCAGCGATTCGCGGCAGCCGTACAAGTTGTCGAACTTGGACTTGGTCACCGAGTCGTTGACGTTGATGGCCGGCACCAGCAGTTCGCCGTCCTGCGACAGCTGATACAGACGATGCACGCCGGTGGTGGTTTCTTCGGAAATGCCCTTCCAGTCCTTGACGACAGTGGTCCAGAAACCCGGACGCTCAGCGGTAACGCGCTTGAGCAGGTTCTTGATCACCTGTTCTTCGTGATTGGACGAAGGCGTGTCCACCCACGTGTCGCCCTTGGTTTCCAGTGCGTAACCCTTGTGGATCAGCAGCGTGACGTCGCCGCCATCGTCCACGACCATTTGCGGACCGAGGAATCCGCCGTTGCCATCGGGGAAGGACAGCGCGCTGAGCGTGCAGTCCCAGTATTCTTCGAGCGATTCGCCCTTCCAGGCGAACACCGGCACGCCGGCCTTGGCAATGGCGGCAGCGGCATGGTCCTGCGTCGAGAAGATGTTGCAGCTGGCCCAACGCACATCGGCGCCGAGATCCACCAGCGTTTCAATCAGCACGCCGGTTTGAATGGTCATGTGCAGCGAGCCGGTGATGCGGACACCCTTGAGGGATTGCTCAGCGGCGTACTTGCGGCGAATCGACATCAGGCCGGGCATCTCGTGCTCGGCGATATCGAGTTCCTTGCGGCCCCAATCGGCCAGCGAAATATCGGCAACCTTGTAGTCACCGTCTTGCGAAAAAGTTTTAACGTGCGCATTCATGCGTGCAGTCTCCAATCAAAATGAAAAAATGAGGGAGGACGCAGTTGCACAGAAATCACGTTGTAGTCACCAAGCCTGGCTCGTGTCCGAGTCGCAGCGTCCCTTGGCGAGTGTCCATTATAAGGGTAAATTTCACCGCAAAATCAATGTCTTACTCGGGCAGGCAGGACTAATGGCAGGGGGCGGACTCGATGAATTTGTCCTACGCTGGTGAATCACACATGTTTAGGGGATTTCATGCAACTTCCGCTTGTTCCAACCGTCCTGAGTCTGTGCCTGGCCGGCGCGCTGCTGAGCGCCGCACCACTGCATGCGCAGGATGCCACGACGCCGGCCGCCGCCGTTGGTGACACAGGCTATCGCGAGCCCGTCGCGATTCTCAAAGATATTGTGGATGCTCCGCGTCCGCCGTCACTGAGCTTGAGTCCGCGCCGTGATTGGGCGGTGGTCTCCGAGACGCCGGCCTTGCCACCGATCAGCGTGGTCGCGCAGCCCGAACTCAAACTTGGCGGTCTGCGCATTCATCCGCGCTATTTCTCTGCCAGTCGCTTCAGTTTCAACCGCTCGTTCGAACTGCTGAATATCGCGACGGGTGAAAAGGTCAAGATTGAGGGTCTGCCGCGTGATCTGAGCATCGCATCACTCGCCTGGTCGCCGGATCAATCCCGCATTGCCTTCACCAACGTCAACCCGGAGGCAGGTTCCAACCGGCTGTGGGTGGTGGACGTGGCCGCACGACGCGCTCGCGAAATCGAAAGCGTCGATTTGAACTCGGTGACCGAGCAAGGGTTTGAATGGCTGCCCGACAGCCGTCAGTTGCTGGTGACGATGCGAGTCAGCAACGAAGTGCGCATGCCGAAAGCAGGCGTGCCGACCGGTCCGGTGATTCAGCAGTCCGAGCAGGGCGCCGGCGTACGTCAGTTGCGGACGTATCAGGACTTGCTGACGAACGAGGAAGATGCCTCCTTGCTCGAATACTATCTGACAACGCAGCTGGCAGTCGTTGATGCCAACACAGGCGCGGTACGCAAAATCGGCAGCCCGCAGATGTACGATTCGACCTCGGTGTCGCCCGATGGACGCTATGTGCTGACGCAAGTCGTACGCCGTCCGTTCTCGTATGCAGTGCCGGTCGGTGCGTTCCCCTCGCGCATTGCCGTCAGGGATCTGCAGGGCAAGACCGTACAGCAGATTGCGGATGTTCCGTTGATCGAGGGTTTGCCCAACGGCAATGATGCCGTGCGCCAAGGCGTGCGTTCCGTCAGCTGGCGTACCGATGCGCCGGCAACCCTGGTATGGGCTGAGGCTGCGGATGGTGGTGATCCGTCGCGGCAGGTCGAGGTGCGCGATGTGGTCAAGATGCAGGCTGCACCCTTCAACACACCCGCACGCGAACTGGTACAGCTCCAATCGCGTTATGCAGGCGTTCTGTGGTCCGGTCCGGATCTTGCACTGGTCAGTGAATACTGGTGGAAGACCCGCCAGCAAAAACAATGGCGTATTGCGCCCGATCGTCCGGAGATCAAGCCGGCGCTGGTGTATCAGGGTTCCAGCGAAGATGCCTACAAAAATCCGGGATCGGTCGTCACGCAAGCGAATGCTGCGGGCAAACGCGTGATTCAACTGAGTTCCGATGGCCAGTCGATCTACCGGATTGGTGCCGGTGCCTCACCGGAGGGCGATCGTCCGTTCCTGGATCGTCAGTTGCTCAAGGACTTGAGTACCACGCGTCTGTTCCGCTCGCAGGCACCGTACTACGAATCGCCGGTTGCGTTGCTGGATGCCGATGCCAAGCGCCTGCTGGTCAGTCGCGAATCGCAACAGGATCCCGCCAACATTTTTGTCATGGATACAGGCAATAACGAAGCGAGTACCAAGCCTGTGCGTCAACTGACATCGAACAAAAATCCGTTGCCGCAGTTGTCCAAAATCAGCAAGGAACTGATTCGCTACAAGCGCGCCGATGGTGTGGAGCTGTCCGGCAATCTGTATTTGCCGCCCAATTTCACTGCAGGTAAGGACAAGCCGTTGCCCGTGCTGATGTGGGCGTATCCGGCAGAGTTCAAATCAGCAGCGGCCGCTTCGCAGGTTAAAGGCTCACCGTACCGTTTCAACAGCATCAGCTATTGGGGCCCGCTGCCGTTCCTTGCACGCGGTTATGCGGTGCTGGACAATCCTTCGTTCCCGATTGTGGGCGAAGGCAAGGCCGAACCCAACGACACCTACATCCGTCAACTTGTCGATGATGCACAAGCAGCGGTCGATGAACTGGTCCGTCGTGGCGTGGGTGACCGCAACCGGATGGCCATTGGCGGTCACTCGTACGGTGCCTTTATGACGGCGAACCTGCTGGCCCATTCGCGCCTGTTCAAAGCCGGCATCGCACGTAGCGGCGCCTACAACCGCACGCTGACCCCGTTCGGGTTCCAGTCCGAAGAACGGAACTACTGGGATGCTAAGGATGTTTACCGCGACATGTCGCCGTTCAACTTTGCCGAAAACATCAAAGACAACCTGCTAATGATTCACGGCATCGACGACAACAACTCCGGCACGTTCCCAATTCAGAGCGAGCGCATGTTGGCAGCAGTCAAGGGTCTGGGCGGCAATGCACGCCTAGTCATGCTGCCGAACGAATCGCATGCCTATCGCGCCCGCGAGTCGATCCTGCATATGCTGGCCGAAGAAGATGCGTGGCTGGATCGTTACGTCAAGAACGCCAAACCGTAACAGCGGTAATTGAAGCCAAAAAAAACGGGACCCGATCGGATCCCGTTTTTTTGTGCGTGTAAGGAGTTGCCTTACAGCTTGGCAGCCTTGCGCAGGATTTCGGCCTTGTCGGTCTTTTCCCACGAGAACGCAGTTGCGGTTTCGGAGTTGCCTTCGAGATCCGTGTAGGTCAGCTCGTACGGCTTGCGGCCGAAATGACCGTAAGCTGCAGTCGGCTGATAGATCGGGTGGACCAGGTCCAGCATCTTGACGATGCCGTAAGGACGCAGATCGAAGTGAGCGCGGATCAGCTTTTCGATTTGGTCATCGCTGATGCGACCGGTACCGAAGGTGGTGACCGAAATCGAAGTCGGCTCGGCGACGCCGATGGCGTAGGAGACTTGCACTTCGCACTTGTCGGCCAGGCCGGCTTCGACGACGTTCTTGGCGACGTAACGGGCCGCATAAGCTGCGGAACGGTCGACCTTGGACGGATCCTTACCGGAGAATGCACCGCCACCGTGACGGGCCATGCCGCCGTAGGTGTCGACGATGATCTTGCGGCCGGTCAGACCGCAGTCACCCACCGGACCGCCGATCACAAAGATGCCGGTCGGGTTGATGTGCACTTTGTTCTTCGGCAGCGAGTCGTACCACTTCTTCGGCAGGACCGGCTTCAGGATGTATTCGCGGACGCCTTCGATGATGTCCTTTTGCTTGATGCCCGGATCGTGTTGGGTCGACAGCACGACAGCATCGAGACCGATCACGTTGTGGGTCTCGTCGTAACGCAGGGTTACTTGCGACTTGGCGTCGGGACGCAGCCACGGCAGCTTGCTGTTCTTGGCCTTACGGACCTTGGCTTGCTGTTCGACCAGACGGTGCGAGTAGTACAACGGCGCCGGCATATGTTCCGGAGCTTCGTTACAGGCGTAACCGAACATCAGGCCCTGATCGCCGGCACCCATTTCTTCGGGCTTTTTGGCTTTCTTGGACGTGCCGTCGACGCCGGCAGCAATGTCAGGCGACTGCTTGCCGAGCATGTTGATGATGGCGCAGGTATGGCCATCGAAACCGACGTCGGAATTGTTGTAACCGATCTTGTTGATGACATCGCGAGCCAGGCCTTCGATATCAACCCAAGCGGAAGTGGTCACTTCGCCGGCAACGATGGCGGCGCCGGTCTTGACCAGCGTTTCACAGGCGACACGTGCGCGCTTGTCCTGAGCCAGGATGGCGTCCAGCACGGCATCGGAGATCTGGTCGGCGATCTTGTCCGGATGGCCTTCGGAGACCGATTCCGAAGTGAACAGGTAGTTCGACATGGGCTTATATCCCTTTATACGGATGGAAAGATATATGAGACCGCACATTTTGTCACGGTTCGGCTAGGTTAGCAAGAAATCGGGCGGCAACCGGTTTGGCTGATCGTCATCTTTTCGCAACCAAATCGCCACATGGCCTTCGCAATTGGGCGTCACAGTGACCAGTGTCCCAACTTCCGATTTCTGACCCGCGCCATGCAGGACTTGCAGCAGCAACTGGCTCATCGCTATCCCCAATGGTTTGAAGGCCGTCGCGGCCTGCTGGCACGTCCGCTGGTCCGAGGCATCTCCCGCTGGTCACGAATGGATGCAATCCGCGAGTTCATTGCCTGTAATCGGGAGTTACGTGATTTTGCCTTTGTGAAGGCTGCTCTCGAGTTTCTTGGTGTGCACCACGAGTGTGCCGATGCCGATCGCGGTCGCATCCCCGCGACGGGTCGCCTGCTGATCGTGGCCAATCATCCGCTCGGTGCGCTCGATGCGTTGGCCCTACTGCATGAGGTGGGCCGCGTGCGTCGTGATGTGCGGATCGTGGCCAATGATTTTCTGCAGCAGATCGGCAATCTCGATGGCCTGCTGTTGCCGGTGCGAATTCTGGGTGGGCGACCAACCGCGGAGAGCGTGAATGCCATCGAAGAATCGCTGCTGCGCGACGAATGCGTGATCGTGTTTCCCGCCGGTGAAGTGGCGCGTCTGGGTCTGCGTGGTATCCAGGATGGACCGTGGCGCCGTGGTTTTGTCCGCTTTGCGCGTCGCACCGGTGCGCGCGTCTTGCCGGTCCGGGTGAAGGCGCGCAATTCCGCCTTGTTTTATGGGGCCTCCACCATTAATAAGGCATTGGGCACGACCTTGCTGGCTCGCGAGATGTTTGCACGCCGCGGTCGCCGTCTGCAGCTGCAGGTAGGTGAGCCGATGAGCTTGCCGCAGGACATGGCTGCCGATGATGCGCTGAGTCTGGTTCGCAACGCACTGCATGCGATCGGTAAGTTTGCACCCGAGTCGGCGCCGATGGGGCCCGAGCCAATTATTGATACCGTGCCGCAGGTGCAAGTCGAACATGCGATTCGCAAGCTGCGCACCTTGGGTCAGACGTCCGACGGGCAAAAAATTCTGTGCGGTCGCTTGAATGCCGATTCGCCGTTGCTGCGTGAAATCGGTCGCTTGCGCGAGCTCACGTTTCGCGCGGTGGGTGAGGGGACGGGGCGTGCCTTCGACACGGATGCCTATGACACCTGGTACGAGCACATTGTGTTGTGGGACGAGCGGCAGAAACAGGTAGCCGGCGCGTATCGGATCAGTCGCGGCGCGCAAGTCCTGGCCGAACGCGGCATCGGCGGCTGGTACACGGCGTCGCTGTTCGAGTATTCCGAAAAGGCCATCGCGCGCATCGCACAGGGCATGGAGCTGGGCCGCAGTTTCGTGGTGCCGGCCTATTGGGGCGGTCGAAGCATCGATTATCTGTGGCAAGGGATCGGCGCGTATCTGGCGCAGAATCCGGGCGTGCGGTATCTGTATGGTCCGGTGTCGATCAGTGCGGCATTGCCCGCCGCTGCGCGCGATCAGATCGTGGCCTATTACAGCCGCTATTACGGTGATGTCGACGAGCTCGGTCGTTCACGCCGGCCGTTCTCGTATTTCGCCGCACCACCTGTGCACGAGGCCGCGAATCCGACGACGGCCTTCCGCATTCTGCGTCAGAACTTGGATGCCGTCGGTGCCACCTTGCCGATGCTGTACAAGCAATACACCGAACTGTGTGAGCCGGGCGGCGTGCGTTTTCTCGCGTTCGGAGTCGATCCGGATTTTGGCGATGCGATCGATGGCCTGATCGAAGTCGATATCGATTGCATGCGACCGCACAAGCGCGCTCGCTACATTGCCGCTCACGCCGCGTCGGCTAAAGCCTCGAAGTAATCGGACGTCAGCTGTCGCTGTAGCGCGGCTTCATCGACACGGTTCACGCGCGCACGAAACTCCGCCGCGTGCGGATGATCCTTCGCGTACCAGCCTAAGTGCTTGCGGGCGATGCGCACGCCGGAGAGCTCGCCGTAAAAATCGTGCAGACGATCCAGATGTTCGAGCAGAATCTCCCGCACCTGTAGCGGTGTCGGATCGGGAATCAGCGTACCGTGCTGCAGATATGCAGCAATCTGTCCGGGCAGCCACGGACGTCCTTGCGCGGCACGTCCGACCATCACCGCATCGGCACCCGTGTATTGCAAAACCGCGGCGGCTTTTTGCGGCGAATCGATATCGCCGTTGGCGATCACCGGAATTGAACGTTCCGACTTGACCCGGGCAATGGTGTGATACTCGGCCTCACCGCGATACTGCTGATCACGGGTCCGGCCGTGGATGGCAATGGCCGCGATGCCGGATTCCTCGGCAATGCGCGCAATGGTCGGTGCGTTGCGATGCTCGGCATCCCAACCGGTGCGGAACTTTAAAGTCACAGGCACGTCAACCGCATTCACCACGGCCTCGAGAATCTGCGCGACCAATGGTTCGTTCTGCATCAGCGCCGAACCGGCCCACACGTTGCAGACTTTCTTTGCAGGGCAGCCCATGTTGATGTCGATAATCTGAGCGCCGTGGTCGACGTTGTAGCGCGCGGCCTCGGCCAGCACCTGCGGATCGGTACCTGCGAGCTGCACACTTATCGGGGCGGGCTCGCCTTCGTGATCCATGCGATGCAGAGATTTAGATGTATTCCAGAACCGCGGATCGGAAGTGGTCATTTCGGACACGCACAGTCCCGCACCGAGTCGTTTGACCAGCATGCGAAACGGTTTGTCGGTGACTCCGGCCATTGGCGCCAGCAGCACCGGTGGGTCAATGGTGTAGGGCCCGATCTGCATGGGCCCCATTTTACGGGAAGGCGATCCCGTAGCGTTGCGTCACTGTGGCCGCATCCGGCATGGACAACGCGGCACCGGGGCGCTCGGTCGAGATCGCTGCAAATGCAGACGCCCATTTCACGTGTTCGGCAAACGCCAGTTGCGAGCGTTGTGCCAATGAAGCACATAGCGCTCCGTTGAAGGCATCGCCGGCACCGGTGGTGTCTATGGCATTGGCAGCAGACGCGGCCACGCGGTAGAAGGCGGCGCTGTCACCATGCAGTTGCGCCTGCGCATGCGAGACGAAACAGCCTTGCTCACCCAGCGTTACCACCACCGTGCCGTGCGGCAACGCGCGACGACATAAGGCATGCAGTTCGGCATCGGGCAACGCTTTGACGTCGGTTGTCGGATCGAGAGCCGGTACCAGGCGCGCCAATTCCGTTTCATTGGGCGTGATGACACTGCACGCCTCGAGCAAGTTCGAAGGCAAGTGCGCAAGGGGAGCAGGTGCGGGATTCAGGACGGTCAATGCGCCGGCACCATGCGCCAGTCGCAGCGCCTGCGTCACCGAGGGCAGGGGCGTCTCCAGTTGCGCCAACACGACATGTGCACCTTGCAGATCGGCCGCATGTTGCAGCACAAAGGTCGGATCCAGATCGGCGTTGGCACCCGCACCAATTAGGATGGCATTGTGGGCCTTGGAATCCACCCAGATCCCGGCAGTACCGGTCGGATGCACCGATTGCTTGGCGATCAGCTGCAGATTGCTTTGCGCTGCCAGCTGACGTGCCCAGGCGGCACCCGCATCGTCCCCGAGCGCGCAGATGAAATGCGCATCGACGCCGCAGCGTGCGGTGGCAACGGCCTGATTAAAGCCCTTGCCGCCGGGACCGGTGGAGTACTCGCCATGCAGGGTCTGACCCGCAACCGGCAGCGTGTCGCAACGCCAGACGTGATCGACGTTGAAGGAGCCGAGGATGCAGACCACAGCGCTTACGGAATTACGCGAACTGCGTGAGCACGCCGGCGATCGTTGCGGTCATCAGCGTGGCGATGGAGCCGCCGAGCACAGCGCGCAAACCGAAGCGTGCCAGATCCTGACGGCGGTCGGGCGCCAAGCCACCGATACCACCGATTTGAATGGCGATCGACGAGAAGTTGGCAAAGCCGCACAGTGCATACGTCGCGATGAGCTTGCCGTGTTCGGTCAGTGCAACGCCAACGGTCTTGCCGTTGATGATGTCGGCCAACTGCGAGTAGGCGATGAATTCATTGAGCACGATCTTCTGACCGATCAGGCCGCCGACCGTGTTGGCATCCTGCCACGGCACGCCGATGATCCATGCGATCGGGGCCAGTACGTAACCCAGAATGGTGGCCAGGTTGGTCGGCTTGCCGATGGCTTGCGCGATGCCGGTGACATCACCGATCCAGGTCAGCGGCCAGTTGAGCAACGCGATCAGGGCGATAAAGGCCAGCAGCATCGCACCGATATTCAGAGCCAGACGAAGGCCATCGCCGGCGCCGGCGGCAGCAGCATCAATCACGTTCGAGGTGGTCTTTTCGACTTCCATCTTGACGGTGCCACGCGTTAGCGGCGTGCCGACTTCAGGCACCAGCAACTTGGAAACCACCATCGTAGCGGGTGCGGCCATGATCGAAGCCGCCAGCAAATGCTTGGCGTAGAAGGCCTGTTCTGCCGGATCGCCGCCACCGAGCATGCCGACATACGCGGCCAGCACGCCACCGGCGATGTGAGCCATGCCGCCGATCATCATGGTCAGCAGTTCCGATTCCGTCATCTTAGAGATGTACGGACGTACAGTTAGCGGAGCTTCGGTCTGGCCGATAAACACGGAGGCACAGACTGAGGTGGTTTCGGCGCCCGAGACGCGCATCACCTTGGTGATGGCCCAGGCCATCGCGCGTACGATGGCTTGCATCACACCCAGGTGATACAGCACGCCCATCAGCGCGGCAAAGAAGATGATGGTGGGCAGCACCTGGAATGCAAAGATGAAGCCGTTACGCGGCACATCCATGAGGCTGCCGAAGATGAAGTTCGAGCCTTCGTTTACAAAGCTCAGAATCTTGACAAATCCGCGGCCCAGGGCATCAAAGACATCGCGACCGCCGGGAACCAGCAGGACAACCGCGGCAAACGCGATCTGCAAGACAATACCGGTCAGGACCAGGCGCCAGTCGACAGCGCGCTTATTGTTGGAAAAGAGCCAGGCCAATGTCACCAGACATGCCAGGCCAAACAGGCCGAAACCAATACTGCCAAGTACGTTCACGCGCGAATCCCGTCAAAATCAGGGCCAAAAGGGGCCAAGTGCTTGAAGCGTAGCCGATGCAGGGCCTCGCAACAAGACGCAGTGCGGGGATTTGGCGCCTGATTGCCTATAATCGAGGTTCTGACTTTGGCAGGGAGAGTAGGATGTACTCGAGTGGTTTGCTACTGAGTTTGGCGCTGCTTGCCTTGCTGGTCGTCGGCCTGTTCAAGGCTGTACGCATGGTGCCGCAGGGGTATGCGTGGACCGTGGAGGCCTTCGGCCGATATACCCATACTCTGCAGCCGGGGCTGCATTTTCTGGTGCCGATCTATCAGGACGTCGGTCGCAAGATCAACATGATGGAGCAGGTGCTTGAGGTGCCCAGCCAGGATGTGATCACCCGCGATAACGCGGTGGTCAAGGTCGATGGCGTGGTGTTCTATCAGGTGCTCGATGCCGCCAAGGCAGCTTATGAAGTGGCACAGCTCGAAGTGGCCATCCTGAATCTGGTGATGACCAATATCCGTACCGCCATCGGCTCTATGGATCTGGATGAGTCGCTGTCCAAGCGCGACGAGATCAATACCAAGGTCCTGCAGGCGGTTGATGCTGCCACGCATCCGTGGGGTATCAAGGTCAATCGAATTGAGCTGAAGGACATCCAGCCGCCGCGCGATCTGGTCGAGTCCATGGCCCGCCAGATGAAAGCAGAACGCGAGAAGCGCGCCAACATTCTCGAGGCCGAGGGTTTGCGTCAATCCGAGATTCTGCGCGCCGAGGGTGAAAAGCAAGGGGCGATCCTAACCGCCGAAGGTCAGCGTGAGGCCGCGTTCCGTCAGGCTGAAGCTCGTGAACGTCTGGCCGAAGCCGAAGCGCGCGCCACTGCATTGGTGTCCGATGCCATCAGTCAGGGCAACGTGCAGGCCATCAATTATTTTGTCGCGCAAAAGTACATCGAGGCGTTCAAGGCCTTGGCCGAAGCACCGAACCAGAAGTTCGTGATGATGCCTATGGAGTCTGCGGGCGTGATCGGTTCGCTGGCAGGTATTGCCGATCTTGCGCGCGAGGCGTCAGAGACGCGCGCCAATCCGTCGCGCTAAGAGTGACTGACATGGACTTGAACTGGATTGCTGTGAGTTGGGGCGTACTCTCCCTGATTCTGATCGTGGCCGAGATTCTGGTGCCCGGCGCGTTCCTGCTGTGGCTTGGATTTGCTGCCGGCGTTCTGTTCCTGATCACCTTACTGATGCCGACCTTGCCGATCCTGGCGCAGATCGTACTGTTTGCGGTCTTCAGCGTGGTCTTCATCCAGATCTATCGCAAGAACTTCCGCGGTCGCACACGCAACTCGGACAACCCGTTACTCAATCGACGTGCCGATCAGCTGATTGGCAACAGTTATGTATTAGAGACGCCGGTGGTGCAGGGGCGTGGCACTGTTCGCGTTGGCGATGCGATCTGGACCGTTCGCGCCGATCACGATTTGCCCGCGGGTACGCCCGTTCGCGTCGTGGCCGTAACCGATGGCATAAACCTTGCCGTCGAGCCTGTTGTCTAAACCACAAAGCATTTCCGTTATTCCATTCACCCTTCCAGTTGAGAGTTGAGAGTCACTATGTTGCAAAAAACTGTACTGAACGAAGCCCACCGCGAACTCGGTGCCCGAATGGTCGACTTTGGCGGTTGGGATATGCCCGTGCAGTACACCTCGCTGGTCGAAGAGCATGAGTCAGTCCGCAACGATGCCGGTATGTTCGACGTGTCGCATATGACAGTGGTTGATCTCAATGGCGAGCGCACCCGTGAGTTTCTGCGTCACCTGGTGGCGAACAACGTCGATAAGCTCAAAGTGAAGGGCAAGGCTCTGTATACCGCCATGCTCAATCCGCAAGGTGGCGTCATCGACGATCTGATCATCTATTACATGGACGACTCGTTCTTCCGTCTGGTGGTGAATGCTTCGACGCGTGAAAAGGATCTGGCATGGATCGAACAGCAGGCCCGTAACTTTGATGTCACCGTCACTGAGCGTCCGGAGTTCGGCATGATCGCCGTGCAAGGTCCGAATGCCCGCGACAAGGTCATCGGCCTGTTGCAGGAATCGGATCGTGCCGCGGTTACCAAGCTCGGTAAGTTCGCTGCAACGCGTGCCGCCTTGCAAGATGGCACCGAACTGTTCGTGGCCCGTACCGGTTACACCGGCGAAGATGGCTTCGAAGTCCTGGTGCCGCAAGGTCAAGCCGTCGCCTTATGGCAAGCGCTGCTGCAGGCCGGCGTTCGTCCTTGCGGTCTGGGTGCGCGCGATACCCTGCGTCTCGAGGCCGGTATGAACTTGTACGGCAGTGACATGGACGAGACCGTCAATCCGTATGAAGCCGGCATGGCCTGGACCGTGAGTCTGGACGAAGGCCGTAACTTCGTCGGTCGCGAAGTGCTTGAGACCCTGAGCGCCTCCGGTGCCAAGCGTCAGATGATCGGTCTGGTTCTTGATGAGAAGGGCGTGCTGCGCCACGGACAGAAAGTGCAGACCGCCGTTGGCGAAGGCGAAATCCTCTCCGGTACGTTCTCGCCGACCCTCAAGAAGGGCATTGCTCTGGCGCGCGTGCCGGCGGGTGAGCCGGGCGACGTCAGCGTCGATATTCGCGGCAAGCTGATTCCCGTGCGCGTCGTCAAGTTCCCGTTCGTTCGTGACGGCAAGGCGCAGCCGGGTGTTCTGGCCGAGTGATTGCCGACCGCCTCCGCTGTACACTAATTTCCGACCTCTTTCCCGCTCAACCCATTCCCTTACTTTCCGGAGTCCGCCATGAATGACATCCCTAACGATTTGAAATTCCTTAAGTCCCACGAGTGGGCCCGTGTCGAAGAAGGCAACAAGGCCACCATCGGTATCTCGGATCACGCACAGGAACTGCTGGGCGACCTGGTCTATGTCGAACTGCCCTCGATCGGTGATGAAGTGCAAGCCGGTAACGCCTGTGCCGTTGTCGAATCGGTCAAGGCTGCTTCCGATGTGTACGCTCCGGTCTCCGGCACTGTGGTTGCAGTGAACGAAGCCCTGTCGGACAAGCCGGAAACAATCAACGAAGATGCGTTCGGTGAAGGCTGGTTGTTCACCGTTGAACTGAGTGACAAGACCGAGCTCAACGATCTTCTTGATGCCGATGCGTATGCCGAGTCGGTTGAGAACGACTGATCCGAATTGCATTCAAATCGGATTTGAAACAGAACGACCGCAGTGATGCGGTCGTTTTTTTTTGTTCGTTGAAACCATCATCGCGACGTGTTGCGCGGTCAGAAAAGTTTGCGCAAATCGATCGCAAACAAGTCGAATCGGGTTTCTTTGATGCTTTGCAGAAAAAAAATTTTCAGCGGGCGTTTGGGTTGGATACGCATGCAGCTGAGCGCGTGCTTATAAACACCGATGCGTCAGAGGAACTGCGTGATCAGACACAAATGCAATAAAACTATCGGAAAAATAGCATCGAAATGTGTTTTGCAATTCATAGCGTGCGTATTGCGACCGGAAATCATCAGAGTCATCGGTGCTATAGCGCTCATGTCGGCCGAGGCAGAGTGCCACCCCTGCAAAAAAATTTTTACCGGGAAGTGTTGACAGGGCAATTTGACGTGTTTACGTTTCGACTTAGCAGGCAACTGCTGTGATGGCAATCCCGCCATGGACAATTTTAAATCCTGGGCAATTGATTCAATTACCTACTGACGAGGATACAAAGATGGCAACTAAGAAAGTCGCTAAGAAGGCTGTGAAGAAAGCAGTCAAGAAAGCTCCGGCTAAGAAAGCTGCTAAGAAGGCAGTGAAGAAGGTCGCAAAGAAGGCAGTGAAGAAGGCTCCGGCCAAGAAAGCTGCTAAGAAGGTCGCCAAGAAATCTGTAAAGAAGGCCGTAAAGAAGGTCGCCAAGAAAGCAGTAAAGAAGGCTCCGGCCAAGAAAGCTGCTAAGAAGGTCGCCAAGAAAGCCGTAAAGAAGGTCGCAAAGAAGGCTGCTAAAAAGGCTCCGGCCAAGAAAGCTGCCAAGAAGGCCGTCAAGAAGGCTGCACCGAAGATGTAATCCGTACGGGGGCTCGACTCGATCGCAGCCCCCGACACCTTGAGAGCGCGAAAGCCCACAAGGTTAAGCAGTAAAAAACAGAAAGTCCCGATACCGCGTTCGCGCGACTAAACTCCCTTCCGACTGCCTAGGCGGAAGGGAGTTTTTTATGCGCGGCTTACTGACGGTTGTTGTCGACGTTGTTGCGGATGAACTCGCCCAGCGGATCGCGTTGCGCGCCGGGCGGATTGCCGTTTTGCGGCACGGTGTCATCGGCTTCCATCTCGCCGAGGTTCAGTCCGTTGACGCGGACCCACGTGCGTGGTGACAGGCCCAGCGCACGGTCCATCACCATGGGCATCAGGCCCGATGGCGTTCCGCTTTCGCTGTTCCATAGCACAACGACGCCAATGTCCTTGGAAGGCATCATGGCAATCAGCGTGCGATAGCCCTGCACGGCGCCGCCGTGAAATACCACTTCGCGACCCATGTAGTTCAGAACACGCCAGCCTAATGCGTAACCGGCGGAGCTCAAACGGGCACGACGCCATTCGTTTGACGCGGCTTCTTTGGGTGTGTTGACCACCTCGCGGTGCAATGTGTCCAGCATCGATGCCGACAGCGTCTCCGGCCGATGGCCAAGATGCGCAATCATGTACTGCGCCATGTCATAGACGCTGCTGTTGACGCCGGCGGCTGGGCTCACTTCGTAATAGGTCGGCTTGGGTTCGACCGCGGTCCACGCGCCGCTGCGGTAAACGGTTGGGACAGCCCATGCCGCACTGCCACGCAAGCCATACAAGCCGACACTGGAGTCGTACATGCCCAGCGGTTTCAACACGCGTTGCTGCACCAGCTGGCCGTATGGTTGTCTCGTGGTGCGCGTGAGCACATCGCCAATGACGCTGTACGCCACGTTCTGATAACTGAAGCAGGTGCCCGGACGGCACGTGAGCTTGACGGTGGCCAGCTTGGCCCGCGCGGACTCAAAATCCATGCCGCGTTCGATATCGCGATCCAACGCATTCTTAGGAAGGCCGACGCGGTGGCTCAACAGATCGGCGACATCGACGCTGTCCGCTGCCGACGGATCGATCAGGTTGAACTCGGGGACCAGCGAACGCACCGGTGTGTTCCAGCTGAGCTTGCCCTCGTTGACGACGGTGGCGGTGGTGGTGGATGCAAAACTCTTGGACAGCGAGGCCAGGCGATAGACCGTGTGAGCGGTGACGCCGGTGCCGCCAAAGGGTTTGCTGAGGCCGTAGCCGCGGGCGCTAATGATGCGGCCGTTATGCACGATGGCCATCGCCATGCCCGGGATCTTGCCTTGCGTGACAATCTGCTGAGCCAGCGATTCGAACTCGCGCACATCAAAGTTCGAAGGCAATGCGGTCCCTGCTGCAGGCCCGGCTTGAGCGGCGGCCAAAGCGGCGGCTCGCACCGTCAGATCGGATTGGGCGCGTATCGGAGCGGAGGGGACCAGGAGTGCGGCAGTGAGCGCGGTGGACAGAACGGTGACGCGACGGAACAAAACGGAGCTCACTGGGCGCAGGCCTCGACGGTGTAGCGGAAATCGAATTCCATCATAGCCCGAACCGTCCGGCCGGGCACCCCCAAACGTCACGGAAAACGGCATCTTGATGTCGAACGGAGTACACTTCGCTCAGGTAACTGAATGGCGACGCCATCGCAATGCAAACAGCAGGAACTTTGGAGTCGACTACTCAACGCGTTCATAAGGGCGAGTGGGGCGCGGCTGCCTTATCGGCAATTTATTTCTTTACGGTGCTCAGCGCGTATTACGTGGTTCGGCCCGTACGTGAGCAATTCTCGGCGGCGGTGGGCTCCACCAACTTGCCGTGGTTCTATCTCGCCACTTTCATTGCGACGTTGGTGCTGACGCCGGTATTTGCCTGGCTGTCGGCCAACTATCCGCGGCGCATTGTGGTGCCGAGTGTGTATGGCTTCTTTATTGCCTGTCTGCTCGGCTTTATTCCGCTGTTCAATCAGCAGGGACTGATGACGCCTAAAGAACTGGGCACGCTGTTCTTTGTCTGGGTCAGTGTGTTCAACCTGTTTGTGGTCTCGGTGTTCTGGACGTTCATGACAGATATCTGGCGTCCTGAGCAGGCCAAGCGCCTGTTCCCGATGATTGCCTTGGGCGGCACCATCGGCACCATTGTCGGTCCGATGCTGACGCGTTCGCTGGTGAACGTGATCGGCGTGGCGCCGCTGCTGGCGGTGTCGGCCTTGCTGCTGTGCGGCTCGTTTGTGTGCATCGTGCTGTTGTCGCGCTGGTCCCATGACACGGCGACTGCAACCGAACGTGCGAGCCATGCCAAGGGCGTGGGCGGCAGCATGTTCGATGGCATCAAACAGATCTTTACCAACCCGTTCGTCGGTGGCATGGCCATCCTGATGTTGCTGGGCGATGGCATCGGTACCGTCAATTACGCACTCGTTGCCGATTACACCGGTGCGACGTTTACCGATGCCGCACAACGCACAGCATTTGCGGCCAACGTCGATCTGGCGACGAACTCGCTGGTGGTGGTGACGCAGTTGGTGCTGACGCGCTGGATCCTGACGCGCTGGGGCATCGTGCCGGCGGTGCTGATCTGGGCCTTGGGCGCCACGCTGTCGCTGCTGGCAGTGGCCCTTGTGCCGGATGCAGGTGCTGCCATTAATGGAGCTTCGTCGGCCAGTGCTTCGGCGCAGCTCACGGGTGGCTTGTGGCCGTTCGTGCTCAATATGCCGTGGGTCGTGATGGCCTTGGTAGTCAGTCGCGGTCTGATGTACGGCATCTTAGGGCCCGCGCGTGAGTCGATGTTCGCTGCCGTGCCGCGCAAATTGCGCTATCAGGGCAAGAACGCGGTCGATACGGCTGTGTGGCGCTTTGGCGATCTGGCCATCTCCACGTCGATGAGTGCCATGAAGTCGATCGGTACCACGGTCGGTCAATTTGCCGGGGTCGCTGCGGCGGCGGGTCTTGCGGCGGCGTGGGTCGGTTATCGGTTGGCCCGCAGTGCTGAGCAATCGCGCGGCCAGCAAGACGACAGTCAGTAAAGCCAACGTACACTGCGTTGATGGTGAAAGATCGGATTCTATTGCGGGGTCGCCCGTTCGCTCGGGCGATGGTCTTAGGCACGATGACGGTGCTCGTTGCGGCGATGGCCTATGGCGCCGTTGTCGAACCGCGGCAGCTGAACATGGTGCCGCACTCGGTCGGTGTCAAAGACTTGCCGGCGGCCTGTGAGGGTGTGCGCATCGACCTGGTCTCCGACATTCACACGGGCTCACTCAACAACGGCGTGGACAATCTCGATCGCCTGGTGGGCAATCTGAAACGCAGCGATGCAGACGTGGTATTGCTCGCGGGTGATTACGTCATCCTGAGCGTCTTGGGCGGCACGTATGTCAGCGGCGCCACGGTCGCAAAGCATCTGCAGCCGCTCGCGCATCAGAAGCCGACGTATGCGGTGCTCGGCAATCACGACTGGTGGAAGAACGGGCAGCAGATCGCGCAGGATTTCCGCAATGCCGGAATCCGTATGACCGACAATCGCGCCGTGCGCATGAAAGTGCGGCAGTGCGAGTTCTGGCTGGTCGGTATCGGCGACAAGGACGAAGGCCATCCCGACATTGCCTTCGCGCTGGAGCAGACACGTAGTGCACCGAACTTGCCGAAGATTGCGTTGACCCACAATCCCGAGCTGTTCGAGCAGATTCCGAAAGAAGTCGGACTGACCTTGGCCGGACATACACACGGCGGTCAGATTCGATTGCCGGTCGGCGGCTATCCCGCGTTCTGGCTCACACCGAAAGAGGAATCGACATTTGTTGATGGCCTATACAGAGAACCCGACGGTCGCGCGTTGTTCATTACGCGCGGCGTCGGGACCTCGATTGTTTCGTTGCGATTTGGCGTGCCGCCGGAAGTGTCGCAACTGACACTCCGGCGGGCAACGCAAGCCCGTTAATCAGGCGATATTGCGACCGATGTCGGTGTCGGCATTCGACGTCGACAGCATCGGGTTGCCGTCGTTAGCAGCCGATTGCGAGTTCAGCATGGCGAACTTGGCATAACCTGCCGAGCGCAGTTCTTCCGTATCGAAATCGTCCACGGCGATCGTGTCGATCGTCATCTCGCGCAGGGCACGCAGCTGATCCCGTTCTTCGTCGGTGATCCAGCCTTCGCGCACGCCTTCATCGAGTTGCGCTGCAAAGTCGAGCGCTTCGATATCGCTGTTCTTGAGCGCCTTGACGAACTTGCGTTCGACCGGTTCGGCCAGCACCACGGACTCGAGATACGAGATGATGCGACCGGCCGGGTTGTTAGCATGCGGAGCGATGTGGATGCCGCGGCCCATACGTTCGCGCGTTTCGTTCGGCGTCATCAGCAGCGATGCCGCCTTGTGCGAGAGACGGTCGGACGGATATTGCGCACGACGGCCCAGCGGGAACACCAGGATCCACAGCAGGAAACCGGCCCAACGCACAGGGAAGTTGCGCAGCGCGTTGGACATCGCCTTTTCAATTTCAAAGCAGCTGTTGTGGAAGCTCCAGGCCAGCAGCGGCTTGTCGGCTTCGGGCGTGCCTTCGTCATGGAAACGCTTGAGCACGGACGAGGCAATGTACAGATGGCTCAGCACGTCGCCCAGACGGCCGGACAGGTTTTCCTTGAACTTGAGCTTGCCGCCGAGCAGCGACATCGAGCTGTCCGCCACCAGCGCCAGCGCCGCCGAGTAACGGTTGAGGCGACGGAAATAACGGCGCGTGTAGGCATCGCCCGGTGCGGCACCGAAACGCGAACCCGTCAGTGCCATCCAGAACGAACGCACGGCATTGGAGATGGCCATGCCGATATGACCGAACAGCGCGGCATCGAACGTATCCAGACGCTCACGCGGGTCGGTGATCTGCGTGGCCTTCATTTCCTTGAGCACCCACGGGTGGCACAGGATTGCGCCCTGACCGAAGATCATCAGCGTACGCGTCATGATGTTGGCGCCCTCAACCGTAATGGCGATCGGTGCGGCCTGCCAGGCGCGGCCCAGATAGTTGCGTGGGCCGAGAATGATGCCCTTACCGCCATGAATGTCCATGGCGTCCTGGGCCACTTGGCGACCCATCTCGGTGCAGTGGTACTTGGAAATGGTCGAAGGCACGGCGGGCAACTCACCGCGCGTCACAGCCGCAGCCGAAGCCTCGGCCAGCGCGGAGATCGTGTAAGCATGACCGGCAATACGGGCCAGTGCTTCTTCGACACCTTCAAAGCGGCCGATCGACAGACCGAATTGCTTGCGGATGCGCGCATACGAACCGGTCACCATGGCCGCCATCTTGGCGCCACCGGAGGCCGTCGAGGGCAGGGTGATGGAACGGCCGATCGACAGACATTCGACCAGCATCTGCCAGCCCTTGCCGGCATATTCCGGACCGCCGATCAGTTGCGACAGCGGGACAAACACTTCGCGACCGTGAATTGGACCGTTCTGGAACGGCGAGTTCAGCGGGAAGTGGCGACGACCGATATCCACACCGTCCGTATCGCGCGGCAGCAGCGCCAGCGTGATGCCGATGTCCTTGGTCTGACCCAGCAGACCGTCCGGATCGTACATGCGGAAGGCCAGACCGATCAGCGTCGAGACCGGCGCGAGCGTGATGTAACGCTTGTCGAAGGTCAGCTTGACGCCGAGCACCTGTTCGCCATTCCACTCACCGCGCGTGACCACGCCGTAGTCGGGGATCGAGGTGGCATCGGAACCGGCCCACGGACCCGTCAGACCGAAGCACGGCACTTCGCGGCCGTCTGCCAGACGCGGCAGGTAATAGTCTTTCTGTTCCTTGGTGCCGTAATGCATCAGCAGTTCGCCCGGACCCAGCGAGTTCGGCACACCGACCGTCGAGCTCAGCACCGACGAGACCGAAGCCAGCTTCTGGATCACTTTATGGTTCGCCAGCGCGGTAAAGCCCAGGCCGCCGTATTCCTTCGGCACGATCATGCCGAAGAACTTGTTGCGCTTGATGTAATCCCACACTTCCGGCGACAGATCGGCGCGGATGTGCGTGATCTCCCAGTCGTTGGTCATGCGGCAGACTTCTTCGACGGGGCCATCAAGGAAGGCCTGTTCCTCGGCCGTGAGTTCCGGCTTGGGTTGAGCAAACAGGGCGTCCCAGTTGGGCTTGCCGGAGAACAGCTCGCCTTCGAAACCGACGGTGCCGGCTTCCAGTGCGACGCGTTCTGTTTCCGTCAGCGGCGGCAGGATCTTGGAGAAAATGCGCAGGGCCGGTGCGGAAATCATGGATTTGCGCAGCGGTGGCACCAGCAGTACGACGGCCGCGAGCGCGCCGATGACCAGCAGGGTCAGCGTTGTGGCGACATGGCCGCCGAGCACCCAGGTCAGGGCGAGTGCGCCGAGCAGGGCGATGAAATACACCGGCAAACGCCAGCGCAGATACGCGGCCAGGCCGGTAACCAATAGTGCAACAAGAAGGGGATACACAACGCTCATATATAGACGACGCTCCGGCGAGGCAGGGTTTGCAAGCTGACCATACGATACTGTATGGTGAATACCACTAGATTAGACGAATTCTCAGGGTCCGACAACTGATTCGTTTCCCCCATAAAACCGACTATTCTCTCCATTAGACATGAAGATCACGCCCCCTGCATTCGTAGTCACGCCGTCCGCCACTGCGCCGGCCGAATCCTCCTCCCGCGGACGTCGTGTTCGCCTCTCCGCCGACGATTGGGCTCAGGCCGCGTTGGACCAGATTGCAGAGGCGGGCATCGCCTCGGTCGCAGTCGAATCCATGGCCCGCAAACTGGGCGTGACCAAGGGCAGCTTCTACTGGCATTTCCCTTCGCGCGATGCGTTGATCGCCGCGGCGCTGCATCGCTGGGAACAGCTCGAGATGGATGCTATCTGGAAACATCTCGAAGACATCGCCGACCCTTCGAAACGGTTGCGCGAGATGATCCACATCATCGCCCACGAGTACAAGTCGCACAAAGTCTTTATTGAGCTGGTGAAGGCATTTGATCACCCGATCGTGATGCCGGTGATTGAACGCATGAGTGCGCGTCGTCTGGACTATCTGACCCGCTCGTATGAGCAGTCCGGTCTGGAGGCGACCGAGGCACGCCATCGCGCCAATCTGATTTATTCGGCGTATGTGGGCTTTATCCAGCTCAACGCGAACCTCAAGCACATGCGCATGGATCGCGATCAGTACAACGCCTTCGTCGAGCACATCGTCGAGACCATGGCGCCGTAACACCGTCAATCATACAAACTGTCAGCAAAGGAACGATCCGCAATGAATCAAACCGCATTGGCCAGCCCCGCCCAGCCCACCACACTGGAACCGCTTCGCCAATGGGTTGAGCAAGTTGCCGCGCTGACCCAGCCCGATGCCGTGCAATGGTGCGACGGTAGCGAGGCCGAGCATCAGGTGCTGATCAGCCGCATGCTGGCGGACGGTACTTTGCAGAAGTTGAATGAGTCGACGCATCCGGGCAGCTATCTGCATCGCTCCGATCCGGACGACGTGGCGCGCGTTGAACATCTGACCTTTGTCTGCACACCCAAGCGCGAGGATGCGGGTCCGAACAATCACTGGATGTCGCCGGTCGATGGCCACGCGCAAATGGACGAGCTGTTCAAGGCCTGTATGCAGGGTCGCACCATGTACGTGATTCCGTACTGCATGGGTCCGATCGATTCGCCGCTGGCCCGTTGCGGTGTCGAGATCACCGACTCGCCGTACGTGGTGGCCAATATGCGCGTGATGACGCGCATGGGTGCCGACGCACTGGAACGCATCGAGCGCGAGGGTACCTTCGTCAAGGGTCTGCATTCGATCGGCGAGCTGGATCCGCAACGTCGTTACATCATGCATTTCCCCGAAGAGCTCAGCATCAAGTCGTACGGTTCGGGCTACGGCGGTAATGCGCTGCTGGGCAAGAAGTGTCACGCGCTGCGGATCGCTTCGCACCAGGCCCGTAAGGAAGGCTGGCTCGCCGAACACATGCTGATTCTCGGAATCGAAACGCCCGAGGGTGAAACGCATTACGTGGCGGCGGCATTCCCGTCGGCTTGCGGCAAAACCAATCTGGCCATGCTGATTCCGCCCGAGGCCTATCGCGAAAAAGGCTGGAAGGTCTGGACCATCGGCGATGACATTTGCTGGATGCGCCCGGGCGAAGACGGTCGCTTGTATGCCATCAATCCGGAAGCGGGTTTCTTTGGCGTGGCGCCGGGCACTTCGACCGATTCGAATCCCAATGCAATGGCGACGATCCAGAAGAACACGATCTTTACCAACGTCGCGCTGACGGCGGACAACCAACCGTGGTGGGAAGGCATCGGTGGCGATTCACGTCCGTTGCTCGACTGGCACGGTCGCGTGTTCGATCCGGCCAACGGTCCGGCTGCGCATCCCAATTCGCGATTTACCGTGAGCGCCAAGCAATGTCCTTCGTATTCTCCCGAGGCGGAGAACCCGCAAGGCGTGCCGCTCAGCGCCATCATCTTTGGCGGCCGTCGTCCGTCTCTGGTGCCGTTGGTGTTTGAAGCGCGCGACTGGGAACATGGCGTGCTAATCGGCGCCTCGATGGGTTCGGAGACCACGGCGGCGGCGACCGGTGCTGTCGGAGTGATGCGTCGCGATCCGATGGCGATGAAACCCTTCTGCGGTTACAACTTTGGCGACTACTTTGCCCATTGGCTGTCGTTCGCCGAAGAGGCGTCCAACTTGCCGCGCGTGTATCACGTCAACTGGTTCCGCAAAGGCAATGACGGTTCGTATCTGTGGCCGGGCTTTGGCGACAACATGCGCGTGCTCGAGTGGATTATCAATCGCGTCAACGGCGATGCGTCTGCCATTGCCACCCCGATCGGTTCACTCCCGCAAGCCGAAGACCTCAATCTCAACGGGTTGTCTCTGAGTGAGGAAGCTGTAAAGACATTGTTCGATTTCGATCGCGAAGGCTGGTCTCGCGAGTTCGAGTCCATTGGCGAATATCTGGACGAATATGGCGACAGGCTGCCCGCAGCGCTGCGCACGCTGCAGCAGGACATTGCTGAGCAATTGAACGGTTAAGTTCAGAAAACGGCCTAAATCATTGAATTCACAAGCATTAATAAAAATTAAACAAAAAAGTGCTGTGTGGTGGTGCAACGCTGTGAAAATTGCGTTATGCTCGAATCAACCCCATGTTGGTGAACCTTTGTTCAGGATTGAACGGGAGTCACTGAAATGGGCGGAAACGTAAAAATTCCCTTCGGAGAGTAGTTGAATGAAACTGACCAACAACAAGTTGGCTCAAGCGATCCAGATCGGCCTCGTAGCCGGCGTCGCTTCGATCGCCTTTGCCGGCGTTGCATCCGCCCAGGACAGCAATACCGATCAAACCACTGAAAAGAAAGAAGAAACCACCAAGTCGGTCGGTAAGGTCACCGTCACCGGTTCGCGCCTGAAGCGCGCCGATGTCGAAGGTGCCACCCCGGTCACCGTCATGACCAAGGCTGACCTGGACCAAACCGGTAAGACTTCGGTTGCTGACGTCCTGCGTGACGTCCCGGCCGCCTCGACCGGTAACTTCCGTCCGCAATCCGGTTCCTCGGCACAAGCCCTGGCAACCATCGACCTGGGCGGTCTGGGATCGGGCCGTACGCTCGTCCTGATCGACGGTCGTCGTATGCCTAAGGCTCCGTTCGCTGCTGACTCCAATGACGTCAACTCGATCCCGGCCGCTGCCATCGATCGCGTTGAAATCCTGACCGACGGCGCTTCCGCTGTTTACGGTTCGGACGCCATCGGCGGCGTGGTCAACGTGATCACCCGTAAAGACTTCAACGGTGCCGAAGTGCGTTACGGTATCGGTCAAACCGCTGTAACCGGCGGTGACACTGCTGAATTCTCGGCCACCTTCGGCGCTTCGGGCGACCGCGGTAGCATCCTCGCCGGTGTCAACAGCACCGAACGCGGCATGGTCTATACCCGTGACCAAATCGGTTACGTGAAGGGCGTTTCGAGCTACGGCAACAACTACCGTACCTACAACGAAAAGACCGGTGCTCTGGGCGCCATGAGGGCTGTTCCGGGCTACGCCTGTGATAGCAATGGCTTCTGGAAGACCTCGTCGGGCACCTGCTCGTTCGACTTCAACTCCGTTGCTGCTAACGAAGCTTCGATCAAGACCAAGGGCATCTTTACCCGCGGCGAATACAACATCAATGACAACTGGTCGGTCTACATGAACGGCTCAGTCAACAATGTCGGTTCGTTCGGCCGTTATGCTCCGGTTCCGGGCCTGTTCATCGTTGGCGACAACACCCCGAACGACATCATCAAGGGCGACGGCCTGGCCACCGCTCTGTATCACCGCCTGGCTGCCTTCGGTAACCGCGACACCACCACCGACGCCAACATCTATGACGGCCTGCTGGGCTTCAAGGGCCGCGTGTGGGACAAGGTTGACCTGGACTTCGGCATGCGCCGCAGCGAGTACACCTACAAGTCGACCGGTACCGGTTACACCGTCAACCCGCTGGTGGTTGCCGCCATGGAAAACGGTGACTACAACGTCCGTGACCCCTTCAACGCGAACAAGCCGGACGTCACCGCGACGATCAGCCAAGACTCGTACTTCAAGGTGGATGAACTGTTCGCCATCGCCAACTTCGACCTGTTCGAAATGGGTGGCGGTACCTCGAATGCCGTCCTCGGTGCTGAATACCGTAAGGAAGACTTCAAGGATACCTACGACCAACTGTCTGAAGCCGGTCTGATCGACGGTTCGGCAGGTAACTCGTCGGGCGGCGATCGCACCGTTGGTTCGGCCTTCTTCGAATGGCTGTTCCCGGTTGCTAAGACCCTTGACTTCACCCTGGCCGGCCGCTTCGACAAGTACAGCGACTACGGTTCTGACTTCTCGCCGAAGGTTTCGGTCCGTTGGCAGCCGATGTCCCGTCTGACCGTTCGCGGTTCGTACGGCGAAGGCTTCCGCGCTCCCGACCTGAGCATCATCACCCAGAAGCGCACCTTCTCGGCTGAATCGGTTATCGATCCGCGCACCTGCCAAGTGTTTGGTGGTACTGCGGCCCAGTGCCAAACGGCCGGCGTCCAAGTGGACACCTGGTCGATCGCCAACCCGGACATGGCTTCGGAACAATCCAAGCAATGGTCCGTTGGTTTTGCTGTCGATCCGACCGACTGGTTCAACGCCACGGTTGACTACCGCAACATCAAGATCGCTGATCGTATCAAGCAGTTCACTGCTCAAACTCTGATCGACCGTACCAACGATCCGTCGCTGGGTCCGATTCCGGCCGGTCTGGGTGTGATTCGTAACGCCGACGGCTCGATCCGCTACATCGAGATGGGTTACGGTAACGAAGGCGATCTGGAAGCTAAGTACCTGGACGCCGTGTTCCGCACCCGTTTTGCTCTCGGTGCCGGTACCATGCGTAACCAACTGTCGATTGCCAAGGTCTTGGATTACACGATCGACGGCAGCGATGATCAGTCGGGCACCATGGGCCTGCCGGATACCCGCGCTACTCTGACCAACAGCTATAACATTGGCGACTGGACCTTCGGTACTTCGCACAACTACATCGCTGGTCAATCGGACAGCACCGGTACCGTTGGCGGCTACACGCTGAACAACGTGTTCACCACCTGGAATGCTCCGTGGAATGCTACGGTCCAAGTCGGTGTGAACAACATCGGTGACCGGTACCCGGAACTGGTCGGCTATGGCGGCCGTCCGTGGAACTTCTACCTGTACGACGCCTACGGCCGTACCGTGTACTTCCGCTACACCCAACGCTTCTAATCGAAGCAGCGGGAACGGAAAGTTCCTACGTAACAGAGAAAAAGAAAAGGGTCCTTCGGGGCCCTTTTCTTTTTGCCTATACTGGCTGTTGTTCTTTATCGGATCTCTTTTTTACGCATGACTGACCGTCACGACGCCTGGACAGAGTATTGGCAAAGCGGAGCGCTGCACTCGTGCGTCGGCAGTCTGGACGAGGGCTATGGCGGGGTGATCGGCGACTACTGGCGATCTGTCGCGGCCGCCTTTGCCGGCGACGCACAGGTGCTGGATATTGCCACCGGCAACGGGCCGCTGCCAAAGCTGTTGGGCGCGCTGCGCTCGGACTTGTACATTACCGGCATCGACGCCGCGTCCATTGCACCCGCATGGTGGAGCGCGAACGATTACGCGCGGATCGAGATGCTGGGCAACACGCCGCTGGCAGCGTTGGCTTCGCAGGGTAGAACGTTTGAAGTTGTGGTTAGTCAGTTCGGCTGGGAGTACATCCCACGGCCTGAATCCGTCGAGCAGGCCTTGGCGCTGTCGGAGCCGAGTGCGCATTGGCATTTGGTCTGTCACCACACTAAAGGTCGCCTGGTTGAGGTGGCGCAGGCCGAGGTCGACGGGGCGTCGCGCCTGATTGCGCCGCAGGGCCTGTTGCAAGCGGCTCTGAAGCTGTTGCCGTACGTGCGATTGGCCCGTTCCGACGCCGCGCGCCTGAACGCGGATGCCGCTGCTGTAGCGGCACGAACTGCCTACAATGCGGCCATTAGTGACGTTGGGCATGCCATTGAGTCGTCAGCGGCTCCCGACCTGATGGTGCAAGCGCGCCAGGGTGTGCATCAGCTGCTGCAGCGGGCTGCGCAGGATCCGTCGTTTGCGGCGGAGTCTACGCTTGCGCAATGGCGCATGGCGCTGGAACGCTCCGTGCTGCGTAGCGGCGAGTTGGTCTCGCATGCATTAGGTGCCGAGGAGGTCGGAGAGCTTCGGACTGCTTTACCTGCCGGTACCGGTGTCGAGGTTAAAGAGCTGCGCCAGGCCGAGGGCTTGCTGGCGTGGGCCATCGAGGTCACGCTGCCGGATATGCAGCCATAAAAAAAGCGCCGATAAGGCGCCATTGACTCAGTTGCCGGAAGTCGGCTGCGGTGAATCGAAATTACAGACCCTGTTGGTAACGGACGTAGGGCACGGCGCCCTCGTCTTCGCTGATGTTGTCTGCGAAAGGATTCTTGCCGCGCGTCACAACGCTCTCGGCACCGATGGAGAATTCGCCCTTCCAGGGGGCGCGCCAGTTCAGACCCAGACCGACGTTACGGTAATTGGGGCGGTTCGGGGTTTCAACCACGCGACCGACAATCGAGGCGCTGAAGTTGCCGTAGCCCGCACCGACACTGAGCGATTGCATATCCCAACGGTCGGCGAGGGCGGGCACATCATTAGCGGGAACCAGGCGCGCGCGGGCCAGTGTGCCACCGATAGAAATCGTGGCCTCACGTCCGATATTCTTGGCACCGAACACGGTCAGGCTGTTTTGGTTCAGTTGGCTGTTGCGCGCCAGGCCGGGGTTTGACAGCCAGTTGGGCAGGGATGCCGTGCCGCCACCGGCGAGTACGCCGATCTTGCCACCATTACGCGTCAGGCTGACACCGCTGAACGCGCTACCGGTATTGCGACGGCCATCGCCATCGACCGCGGCAAGCACACAGTTACCGGACAGCGACGAAATGGCAGAGGTGGAGGCACTGTTTTTACAGATCACGCCCAGCGTGTCACCACCGCTCAAACCGAGCGAAGCGCTCAGCGAGCTGGAACCCATTTGCCAGCGGCCGCCGTTGGTGGTGGGCTCGAGCAGCAAAAGTGCCTCGACCTTGCCGCTGTTACCGTTCCACAAGGGCAAAACAGTCGCATTTTTGGACGATTGCGCAAACGCCGACGTTGCCGCGACGGAGGCGGCAAGTGCGAGGCTGGCGATGGCAATACGACGCTTAGACATGTGTACCCGATTGGACAGTGAAGCACCGGAAAAAGTTCCGGACCCCAACTCCAAGTTTACGACTTGTTAATACTCATTTAACAGGAAGAATATGTCAATTGCAAGGCAATTCGGCAGCCCGTTCATCGGACTTTAGGGTTATTGCAGCGTAACGGGTCCGGACTGTTCAGACTGAGCGGCAGCGTGGATGACCGCCATCTCTTCGGCCGTGAAATGGTAGTCCTCACCGCAGAACTCGCATTTGACGTCGGTGGGGTTGTCCAGACCGTCGCCATCGGGGTCCGGGCCCAGCGAAATCAGCATGTCCTGCGCCCGTTCGCGCGAGCACGAGCACGCAAACGTGACCGGCGACTGCTCCAGAATCTGGACGGTCTCGTCGTGGAACAGGCGGTGCAGCACCTCAGTCGAAGGCAAGTCCAGCAGCTCCTGCTCACCCAGCGTCTCGAACAGCGCCAGGGCGCGGTCCCAGCCGTCCTGGTCGTCGCTGTTCTCAGGCAGCTTCTGCAGCATCAGGCCGGCGGCGTGGCCCTTGTCGGCAGCCAGCAGCAGGCGTGTGGGCAATTGCTCGGACTGCTCAAAGTACTGTTCGATGGCTTCGGCCAGCGTCGGACGGTCAACAGCCACCAGACCCTGGTACTGCTGCATCTCGCGGTTGCCGATGCCCTTGTTTTCGATAGTGATGGCCAACAGGCGGTCGCCGCCCAGTGCGGTCAGGTCGCGGACCTCGGGGCCCGTAGCGCCTTCGGCAATTTGGGCGATGCCGCGAACGGTGCCCTGCGCGGTGCTCTCCGTAAAGAGGGTGCGCAGATCGCCATCGGTCTTGAGTTGCAGCGACAGGCGGCCGTCCACCTTGATGTGGTGGCCAAGGATTACGGTGGCGGCAGTCGCTTCGCCCAGCAGGTGCGATACGGCTTCGGTGTAGTCGGGACGGTCGCGGATGCGCTCGGCGCTGTCGGCCAGGTGCACGGCCACGCCGCGAATACCCAGCTCCGGCAACAGGAAGCGGGTGGCTTGATCAGAGTTCGCCAAGGTCATTAGAAGATCCGTAGTAGTCAATCATTCCCTCAATAGTGCGGGCAACTAGCTGTTGTTCAAGGTCTGACAGCAACGGATTCCAGATATCGAAGATCAGAACCACGCGGCGCTGGTCGCTGCGGTTCCAGGCGCTGTGCCGAATGGTGTCGTCAAAAATCAGCAATTCGCCTTGTTTCCAGGTGCGAACCTCGTCGCCGACCTGCAGAGCGCAGTCGGGCGGGATAATCAACGGCAGGTGAACGGTCAGGCGCGCGTTGGTCGCGCCGTTGTGCGGCGGGATCTCGGTATGCGGTCGCAGGGCCGAGAAGAACACAGCCGGTGCCCGTTCTTTGACCTGAATCTGCGGCGCCATGGCGACCGCGGCCTCGGTGGCTGGGCAACGCTCGCAGTGGGCGTCAACGCGCACCCCCTGATTCCACAAAAAGTACGCACTCCAACCGTCATCCCGATCGAGTGCATCGAACTGACCGGAGGATTCACCCTCGCGGGTTTGAACATACGGCACGAAGCCTTCTGCATCGGCGGCCGATACGGCTAGCAGCTCCTGCACAACGCGGTCGGTCTGTGCTTCGACATCGCGCGCCCATGCAAAGTCCGTCCGATCAAAGAACTGGATCGCCGGCAACTCGGGGAACGGCAAGTGAATCGGCTGAGCCGTGACGAAGGGCCGACGGCCGGTGGCAATGTCCAGGCAATGCAGATAGCGGCGCAGGTGTTTGCCGGATTCGCCGTTGCGCAACTCGTCGGTCCGTGACCACAGATGTTCGTGCAGCGCTTCCGCATCTTGCGCCTGCGCCGCCTCGGCCCGTTGCACCAGGTCGCGCAGTGTCGGATCCGCCTGCTGTTCCGGCGCCATGAACTGCAGGCCGGTGCGCCACATCAGCGCCGCGTTGCGCACGTCGCCAACGGACTCCAGAAACTGGGCTTTTTCAAAGCGCGGACCCCAGGCCGAAGGCATCGCAGCGACCGCCTGATCGTAAGCGTGGCGTGCCGCCTCCATGTGACCTTGCCGATGCAGTACGCGACCCAGATAGGCGAGTGCCAAAGCATGTCCGGGCGCCATCTGCACAGCGCGATCCAATAGCTCGCGTGCCGCTTGCAGTTGGCCACGGTCGGCATTCTGCATCGCCATCTGACACAACTGATGGACCTGTTGATCAAGCTGTTGCTGACGGCGCAGCGCATCCATGGGATCGGTCGAATTCATGCTTGCAGTTTACAGTGGGAGGCGCATCAATCGGGCTGTCCTGCCGTACACTGAGTTCCCATGAGTCCTCGAAATGTTTCTTCCTCTGCGGGCAAACCTCGGCGCCGTTGGTTGCGGCTGTTGCTCAAGACCGTCGGCGTATTGGCCCTGATCAGCGTGCTGCAAGTGATTGTGTTGCGGTTTGTGCCACCGCCGATGACGGCCTTCATGTTGTGGCGTCAGGTCGATGCGCGGGTCGATGGCGATAAGGACTACCGCTGGCGTTATAACTGGCGGCCGTTGGGTGAAATGTCACCGAACGTGCCGGTGGCCTTGGTCGCCGCCGAGGACCAACTGTTTGCCGAGCATTACGGCTTTGATGTGGTGGCCATCGAAAAGGCTTATGCCAACAACGTCAAGGGCAAGCGCGTGCGTGGCGGCTCCACGATTTCGCAGCAGGTCGCAAAGAATCTGTTTCTGTGGAGTGGCGGCGGCTATTTCCGCAAAGGGCTCGAGGCCTGGTACACGCTGCTGATTGAGACCTTGTGGCCCAAACATCGCATTATTGAGATGTACGCGAATATTGCGGAGATGGGCGATGGCGTCTACGGCGCGCAAGCCGCTGCCCGCAAGTTCTGGCGCACCGATGCCAAGAATCTGTCGCGCTCGCAGGCGGCGCGCCTTGCTGCCGTGTTGCCCAATCCCAAACGCTACAACGCGGCCAACCCCGGTCCCTATGTCAGCCGTCGTGCGCGCTGGATCGAACGGCAGATGGGTCGCATCGGCGGTCGCGGCTATTTGAAGCAGCTGGACTGAAGCCCGCTATACTGCATTGAACCCGATACGGAATCCGGATTTGAGCGACTTTGGTACTCCCACCGCGGATGTAGCCCATCGGCGACTGACAGTACTGGTCGCCGCGTACAACGAGGCGACCTCGCTGCCTTTACTGCATCCGCAGATCCGCGAAGCACTCGATGGCATCCGCGCCGCGCACGGCATTGAGACTCGCATCCTGTATGTCGATGACGGCAGCCGCGATGCCACCTGGTCGATTCTGCAATCACTACGCGAGCAGGACTCTCAAGTCTCCGTGCTGCGTCTGTCCCGCAATTTCGGCAAGGAAATTGCGCTCACGGCCGGTCTGGATCAGATCGGGCAGGGCGGTGTCGTGATTCTCGATGCCGATGGCCAGGATCCGCCGGCCCTCATCAGTTCGCTGGTGCCGTACTGGCTGCAAGGCTATGACGATGTGTATGGCACGCGCACCAATCGCGATGGTGAGTTGTGGTTCAAGCGCGTCACTGCCAAGTGGTTCTATCGGGTGATCGGTTACTTGTCCGACACGCCGATCCCTGCGGATACCGGTGATTTCCGTCTGCTGTCCGAGCGGGCAGTGCAGGCCTTGGGTCAGCTGCGCGAACGCAACCGTTTTATGAAGGGTCTGTTCGGTTGGGTCGGTTTTAACCGCATTTCCGTGCCGTATTCGCGCGCAGCCCGCAATGCCGGCAAGACCAAGTTCAACTTTCGCGGTTTGTGGAATCTGGCGCTCGATGGCATCACCAGCTTTTCACTGGCACCGTTACGCCTAGCCACTTATACCGGGGTGATCGCGGCGCTGTTTGCGTTTGTCGGTATGGCCTTCGTTATGATTCGGGCGGCGCTGTATGGCGATCCGGTCGCGGGCTGGCCTTCGATGATGGCGGTGATTCTGTTTATCGGTGGCGTGCAGTTGCTGGCACTCGGCGTAATCGGCGAATACCTTGGACGCATGTATAACGAGTCCAAGCAGCGGCCGCTGTATCTCGTTGACCAGCAGTTGCCCGATCGCAGCGGCAACTAAAGCCGTATTTTAAGCGCCGGAGGCCGCTTGGCGGACCGCAACGTGCGACATCACCGCGACAAAATGGCAGGCGCTGCCGGCAATCACAAAACCGTGCCAGATGCTGTGCGAGTAGGGGATTTTTTTGGCCATGTAGAACACGGTGCCGAGCGTATAGAACAGACCGCCGGCCAGCAGCCATTGCAGCGTAAACGCGGACAGCGAATTCATCATCGGTTTGACGGCGACGACAATCAGCCAACCCATCGCAATGTAGATCAGGGTCGAAATCAGTTTAAAGCGACCGGTAAAAAACAGCTTAAAGGCGATGCCGGCAGCGGCCAGTGACCAGATGACGGTGAGCAAGCTCCAACCCCAGGGTCCGCGCAGGCCGACCAGCATAAACGGCGTATAGGTACCGGCGATCAGCAGGTAGATCGCGCAGTGATCCAGTACCTTAAATCGTGCCTTGAGCTTGGGTTGCGGGATCGAGTGATACACCGTCGAGGCCAGGTACATGACAAACAGCGTCGCCACATAGACGATAGCGCCGCTCAGCTGCCACACATCGCCCCATAGGGCCGAAAGCGTAATCAGCACCGCACCCGCACCCAGCGCTGCAGCGGCAGCGATACCGTGAGTCAGCGCATTGGCCAGCTCTTCGCTCGCGGAGTACTGGCTGTGGTGGTGCGGGATAGTCATTTGGAATAACTCCGGTAGGTTTGAACTTAGCCGAGATCGACTGAGTGCGCGTGTTCGCGCGTCGCCAGGAATTGCACTTCCGGATGCCGTTCCTGGGTCAGGTTCAGATTAACGCGAGTCGGGGCCAGATACACCAGTTCGCCGGCAGCGTCATTGGCCAGATTCAAAGCGTTCTTGTTGACGAACTCTTCGAGCTTTTTCGGATCGTCGCAACGGACCCAGCGCGCAGTGGCCACATTGACGTTCTCGAACAGAGCATCAACACCGTATTCGTCCTTCAGGCGATAGGCCACCACATCGAACTGCAGCATCCCGACGGCGCCCAGGATCAGATCGTTGGACATCATTGGCTTAAAGAACTGGGTTGCGCCTTCCTCACTCAATTGTGCCAGGCCCTTTTGCAGCTGCTTGAGCTTGAGCGGATCGCGTAGGCGGGCACGGCGGAACAGTTCCGGTGCAAAGTTCGGAATGCCCGTAAACGCCAGGTTCTCGCCCTCGGTAAAGGTGTCGCCGATGGCAATGGTGCCGTGGTTGTGAATGCCGATCACATCACCGGGGAAGGCATCCTGTGCAATCTCGCGATCGCTGGCCATAAAGGTCAGCGCATTGGCGAGTTTGATTTCCTTGCCCACGCGCGGATGGAAGGCCTTCATGCCGGCGGTGAACTTGCCCGAACAGATGCGCATAAAGGCGACGCGGTCGCGGTGCTGCGGATCCATGTTGGCCTGAATCTTGAAGACAAAGCCCGTGAGCTTGTTCTCGGTCGGATCGACCTTGCGCGTCGTGGTCTCGCGCACCTGCGGCATGGGTGCATGTTCAACAAAGAAATCCAGCAGCAACTGCACGCCGAAATTGTTGACGGCCGAGCCGAACGTGACCGGCGTCTGTTCACCGCGCAGGTACGCCTCCATGTCGAAGGGATTGGTTGCGCCTTCGACCAGTTCCAGCTGTTCGCGCACCTCATCGAGCATGTTCTGACCGATGGCGTCTAACACGCCCGGATCATCGAGCGAGGGGAAAATGGTGCTGTCCTGACGCGTAAAATTGCGACCCGATTCGAACAGATGCACCTCACCCGTGAGCAGATGCACCACGCCCTTCAGGCGCGGACCCATGCCGATCGGCCAGGTAATCGGAGCGCACTGAATGCCGAGCACCGATTCCACTTCGTCGATCAGTTCAATCGGATCTTTACCTTCGCGATCGAGCTTGTTGATAAAAGTCATGATGGGCGTGTTGCGCATGCGGCACACTTCCATCAGCTTGATGGTGCGTTCCTCGACGCCTTTGGCCACGTCGATCACCATCAGCGCGCTGTCAACGGCCGTCAGCACGCGATACGTGTCCTCGCCGAAGTCGGCGTGGCCCGGAGTATCGAGCAGGTTGACGATCTTGTCTTCGTACGGGAACTGCATGACCGATGAGGTCACGGAGATGCCGCGCTCCTTTTCGAGCGCCATCCAGTCGGAGGTGGCGTGGCGTGCCGCCTTGCGGCCCTTGACCGAACCGGCCATCTGAATCGCACCGCCGAACAGCAGGAGCTTTTCGGTCAGGGTGGTTTTGCCGGCGTCAGGGTGGGAGATGATGGCAAAGGTCCGGCGGATCTTGGCCTGCATGGATACGTCAGTGGACACGGATGCCTCAAATGGAGCAGTTAACCGCTCATTTTACCGTGTCGAAGGCCATTCGCGGCGTCAAGCTGCCCCGGCGCCCGCCCGATTCAGCATTCGATGACGTTGACCGCCAGCCCGCCGCGCGAGGTTTCCTTGTACTTGTCCTGCATGTCACGGCCGGTATCGCGCATGGTCTTGATGACTTTGTCGAGCGAGACCTTGTGCTTGCCGTCACCGCGCAGCGCCATGCGGCTGGCATTGATGGCCTTGACCGCGCCCATCGCGTTGCGCTCGATACAGGGGATCTGAACCAGACCGCCGATCGGGTCGCAGGTCAGGCCCAGATTGTGTTCCATGCCGATTTCGGCGGCGTTCTCAATCTGGCTCGGAGTGCCGCCCACTGCCGCCGTCAGCCCGCCGGCGGCCATGCTGCAGGCCACGCCGACTTCGCCCTGGCAGCCGACTTCGGCACCGGAGATTGAGGCATTTTCCTTGTACAGAATGCCGATCGCGGCCGCTGTCAGCAGAAAATTACGAATACCCAGGGCCGAAGCGCCCGGAACAAAACGGTCGTAGTACTGGATCACGGCCGGAATGATGCCCGCGGCGCCGTTGGTCGGCGCTGTCACCACGCGGCCGCCTGCGGCGTTCTCTTCGTTGACGGCGAGGGCATACAGATTGACCCAGTCGAGCGTGGTCAGCGGGTCGCACAGTGCGGCCTCGGGGCGTTCGCTCAATTCGCGATACAGGGAGGGCGCACGACGCGACACGTTCAGTCCGCCCGGTAAGGTGCCCGATTCGCGAATGCCGCGATTGAGACAAGCCAGCATCGCCGCCCACACATCGTCGAGACCTTCTTCGATCTCCGGCACGGTTCGCCAGGCTTGCTCATTTGCCATCATGACCTGCGCAATGCTCAGGCCATGTTCCTTGCATTGAGCGATCAGCTCATCGCCACTGTGAAACGGATAGGGCAGCTCGGTGGTGTCCGCGACGATACGGTCTTCGGCGGCCTCATCCTGATTGAGAACAAAACCGCCACCGACCGAGTAGTAATCGCGCGTGGCCAGCACTTCGCCATTGGCGTCGTAGGCGAAAAAGCGCATGCCATTGGTATGAAACGGCAGTTTTTGCCGCTTATTCATGATCAGATCGTGCTTTTCGTCGAAGGTAATCTCGCGCTCGCCATGCAGACAGATCGATTTACTGCCGCGAATGCGTTCCAGGCTCGGCGCAATGATGTCGGGATCGATGCGATTGGGCAGATGGCCCTCGAGTCCCATCAGCACCGCTTTATCGGTACCGTGGCCGCGACCCGTTAGGGCCAGCGAGCCGAACACCTCGGCACGCACGCGCGTCACACGTTCTAGGCATTGCGTGTCAACTAGCCAATGCTCGACAAAGCGAGCGGCGGCAAGCATCGGACCGACGGTATGCGAGGAGCTAGGTCCTACACCGATCTTGAACAGGTCGAAACAGCTGACAGCCATGCGCGTAACTCCGGAAAGCGGCGATAATGCAAACCTCTAGTTTAGCGTTTATGTGCACCGACCGTGACCACCGTGAGTGCTGCCGTGCCCGACGATCCCGTATGGATTCTGTATCAGCGTGATGATTGCCATCTGTGCGATCTCGCGCTAGAAGTGCTGGCCGCCGCTCGCTTTCCCGAGTTCGAATCGGTGTTCATTGATGACGATGCGGACTTGGAGGCACAATGGGGCACCGTCGTTCCGGTGCTCCGACACGTGCCCACCGGCGCCGTCCTGTGCTGGCCGTTCAACGAAAACGCCCTGCGCGAGTTTCGGCAGGGCGTTGATCAGAACTCAAAGTAAGCGCGCAGTTTGCGCTCAGCGACGGCGCGGATGCATGCGATCGAGCAGTCCGTCCTTTAATACCATTTGGTGATAGATGGCGGCGCCGGCATGCACAATGACGACTGCCAGCAGCACCCAGAACATCGTCTCGTGCCACTCGCTGCTCAGTTCGCGCAGCGCCGGATTTTTGGCGACCAGATTCGGCAGCTCGCCCAAACCGAAGCAGTTGACCGGCCTTCCACCTGCGGAGCTCATGATCCAACCGCTCAGCGGCATGGCCAGCATCAGAACGTAGAGCAGGCCGTGAGTGATCTGCGCCGTCAGGTGCTGCCAGTTTGGTGTACTCATGATGCGAGCAGGCGATGGCGTGAACAAATTCCAGACCAAACGTACGGCGGCCAATACCAGCACGGTAATGCCCAGCGCTTTGTGCCAACCCATGATCAGCTTGCGCAGATCGCCGGGGAAATAATCGTGCGTCAGGCCGATCACGGCAATGACGAACAACATCAGCACCATCAGCCAGTGCAGGAACTTGCTGGTGCCGCTCCATTGGGTGGGACGCAGCGCAGTAGAAGTGCTCATGATCGCGGTTCCATGATGGATTGTCGTGATGGTTTAGCGACGGCTGTGGTTGTGCACGGCCTCGACCAGAGCGGCGACATGATCCGGACTCATGTCGGGCGACATGCCATGGCCGAGGTTAAATACGTGGCCATCGCGGCTGCCGCCATTGCCCTGCATGTACGAATCCAAGGCGAAGGCGGCCTCTTTGGCGATGGCCTCGGGTGTGGCATACAAAGTCACCGGATCCAAGTTGCCTTGCAGTGCGACCTTGTTGCCGATACGACGGGCGGCATCGCCCAGGTCGACGGTCCAGTCAATGCCGACGGCATCGGCTCCGGTGTCGGCCAGCGCTTCGAGATGCAGACCATTGCCCTTGCCAAACAGAATGACCGGTGCATCGCCGTCTTGCTTGAGGGCCTTGGAAATCTGTGCCATGTACTGCAACGAAAACTCGCGATACATGCGCGGCGACAGCACGCCACCCCAGGTATCAAAGATCTGCAGGGCCTGTGCGCCGGCAGCGCGTTGCGCCTTGAGGTAGGCGATGACGCTGTCGGTGACCACTTGCAGCAGCTTGTGCATTTGCTCGGGTGCATTCAGAGCCAGGCTCTTGACCTTGGCGAAGTCCTTGCTGCCACCGCCTTCGACCATGTAGCAGGCCAAGGTCCACGGGCTGCCGGAGAAACCGATCAGCGGCACTTGGCCATTGAGTTCGCGGCGAATCGTGCGAACGGCATCCATGACATAACGCAGCTCCGTTTCCATGTCCGGCACGGCTAAGCGTTCAATGTCCTGCGGTGTGCGAATCGGGCGTTCGAACTTGGGGCCTTCGCCATCTTCGAAATACAGACCCAGACCCATCGCATCGGGCACGGTCAGAATGTCGGAAAACAGAATCGCGGCATCGAGCGGGAAGCGGCGCAGCGGTTGCAGCGTGACCTCGCAAGCCAGTTCGGGATTCTTGGCCAGGCCCAGAAAGCTGCCGGCTTGGCGACGCGTTTCGCGGTATTCCGGCAAATAGCGGCCGGCTTGGCGCATCAGCCAGATGGGCGTGCGGTCCACAGGCTGGCGGCGCAAGGCCCGCAGGAAGCGATCGTTGGCGAGGGCCGCGTCCGTGGCGGCGGAATTAATTTCAGTCATCGGACAATTTTACGGGATTCGTCCCGTCTCGCGGTGCTACAGCGTGCTTTCGTGAATGACCGCGCGGCCCAGCTGCTGCAGCAGGATCAGGCGCAATGCGGTGCCGGTGTTCTTTTTGTCCAGCTGCATGTGCCGGCGTTGCGCGAGCAGATCGGTGCCCGCAGGCGGTTCGGTGGGCAGATCAAAGCGCTGCAGGATGTCGATCAGCTGTTGCGTATCGGCCGGTGGCAGTTGCAAGGTGGTCTCGCTGTGGCGCGCCGCCTGCACCATGCCGATGGCCACGGCCTCACCGTGCAGAAGGGCGTCACCGTAGCCGGCCATCACTTCGAGCGCATGGCCAAAGGTGTGGCCGAAATTGAGCAGCGCCCGTTCGCCGCGTTCGGTCGGATCACGCTCCACGATGTTGGCCTTGTACTGCACGCATCTTGCGACCAGTTCCTTTAGCGTCTGCGCATCGCGTTGCGTAATTGCAGCCGCATGGTCCTGCAGCCACTGCATAAATTCCTTGTCGAAGGCCGCGCCGTACTTGATCACCTCGGCCATGCCGGCAGCAAACTCGCGCTGCGATAGTGTGGTGAGTGTGGTGACATCGGCCACAACCTGTCGCGGCGGATGGAAGGCGCCGATCAGATTCTTGCCATGTGGCAAATCGACTGCAGTTTTGCCGCCGACGCTCGAATCGACCATCGCGAGCAAGCTGGTCGGCACTTGAATGCAATCGATGCCGCGCATCCACAACGCCGCCGCAAGACCGGCGAGATCGCCGATGACACCACCACCGAGTGCAATCACGATGGCATCGCGGCGTATGCCGGCATCGGCCAACGCTTCGAGCAGGGCACCCAGTTGCTGCCAGTTCTTGGTGGACTCGCCGGCATCCAGCGTGAGTGTCAGGATCTGCGCGTCGGGATGAGCGGCGGTCAGGCCTTCGTGTACTTGATTGGCATACAAGGGGCCGACGTGCTGATCGGTGATCAGCGCAAACTGCTTTGCACGATGCGTCTGCCACGTGCTGGCGTTACGCAGCAGATCGGCGCCGACGATGACGTCATAGGGGCGCGGACCGGCCACTTGGATTGTGCTGGGTTCAGTCATGCCAGGCCTGTTTGATTTGAGTCAGGAGCTTAGCGCAGGCGCTCCGAGGAGAGTGTTGTCCGTCGTTGCAGAAGGTGAGGTCGGCGACCTCGGCATACAGCGGGCCGCGGATGCGGGCCATTTCCTGCAGGATCTGTTCGCGGTTTTCGGCTTGCAGCAGGGGGCGCGACCGGTCGCATTGCAGACGCTGCAGTTGGCTGGCCGGTGGTACTTGCAGATGCACGACGTACGCATCGCGCAACAGTTGGCGATTGTCCTCGCGCATGACGCAGCCGGCACCGGTAGCGAGTACTTGTGAAGGTGTGGCGATGAGATCCAGCAAGGCCAGATGTTCCTGCTCGCGGAAATACGCCTCGTTGCCTTGCGTGAACAAAGTGGAGATGCAGACGCCGACGCGGTTTTCGATTTCGCGGTCCAGATCCGTAAAGCGCCACTGCAAGGCCTGGGCAAGCAGTCGGCCGATGCTGGACTTGCCGGCACCGGTCGGACCGACCAGAACAATGGAGGAGGGGGCTGTCATAACGGAAATTTGATCGGCTATGCAAAGGACTTTAACAGCCCGAAGCGTACCGTGGAATTCAGGGTGCGGTGAATCGCCGCAGTCTCATCGAATTCAATCCACTCAATCCACAGGAGCATTCCATGTCCGTAGCAAAAGTGATCGAAGTTTCGTCGTCCTCTGATATCGGCGTCGAAGATGCCGTCCGCAAGGGCCTGCTCAAGTGCGCCGAGACTGTCAAGAACATCAAGGGCGCATGGATTGCCGAGCAGAAGGTCGTCACCAATGACGATGGCTCCGTCGCCACCTGGCACGTTAATCTGCGCATTACCTTTGTCGTTGACTGATCTGCGTTAGTCGCTGCTGTTCCGGCAGTTGCAGCTTGAGTTCCATCGGTTGTAACTGCTGCTGTAACGGTCAGTCACGATCGGGCCCCCGCTGCCAACCGACCGGTCGCGAGGGCTTTTGTATTTCGCGCTTACAATGAGCGCATGAGCAGCCATCCTCTGTATCTCGAAGCCCTTTCCACGTTTGACCGTCTGCAGGCTGAGGCGGCATCTGTCGGCGAGCCGGATCCAACCGCCATGTATGTGGCCTCCGCGGATGCGCAGGGAACGCCTTCGCTACGTACGGTGTTGCTGAAAGCGCACGATGAGCGCGGGTTTGTGTTTTACACGCATCTCGACGGCCGCAAGGGTCGTGAGCTGATTGCCAATCCGCATGCGGCGTTGCTGTTTCATTGGCCGCGCATCGGTCTGGGTGTGCAATACCGTGTCGAAGGCAAGGTCAGCGTCGTCAGCGATGCCGAGGCCGATGCGTATTTCGCGTCGCGTCCGCGCGGGTCGCAGATCGGGGCGTGGGCTTCGCATCAGTCGGAGCCGTTGGCCAGTCGCGAGGCCTTTGATGAGGCCTGCGCCGAGGTCGAAGCGCGCTTTGAGGGCAAGGACGTGCCGCGTCCGCCGCGTTGGACCGGATTCCGCGTCGAGCCTTCGGCCATTGAGATCTGGTACGCCGGTGAGTTCCGTCTGCACGAGCGCTGGCATTATGTGCGCGATGCGGATTCGGGCGACTGGTCCAAGACTTTGCTGTTCCCGTGAGTAGCGGTCCGCGCCGCATCGTCTGTCTCACTGAGGAGCCGACCGAGACGCTCTATGCCTTAGGCGAGCAGGATCGGATTGTCGGGATCAGCGGTTTCACGGTACGGCCTTCGATTGCACGGCGCGAGAAGCCCAAAGTGTCGGCATTCACTTCGGCCAAGATCGATAAGATCATGGCCTTGCAGCCCGACTTTGCGATCGGGTTTTCGGATATTCAGGCCGATATTGCGGCGGAGCTGGTGCGACGCGGTGTCGAGGTCTGGATCGCCAATCATCGTTCGGTCGAAGGCATTCTCGACTACATTCTGCGTCTCGGCGCGCTGGTGGGTGTGCCGTCGAAGGCGATTGCGTATGTGGATCAGTTGCGTGCGGGGCTCGATGCCGTCGCTGCCGATGTGGCCTTGGATGCGTCGCGCGGGCTGGTCCGTCCTACGGTTTATTTCGAGGAGTGGGACGAGCCGATGATCAGTGGCATCCAATGGGTTGCCGAGCTGATCCGCATTGCGGGTGGCGATGACATCTTCCCCGACCTGGCGCAGGAGTCCCTGGCGAAGGGCCGCATTATGGCCGACGGTTCGCGGGTCGTGGCCGCCAATCCGGACATCATCATCGGGTCGTGGTGCGGCAAGAAGTTCCGGCCGGAGCAGGTGGCGGCGCGGCCGGGGTTCGATGGCATCGCGGCGGTTCGCAACGGCCGGCTGCATGAGATCAAGTCCGTCGAGATCCTGCAGCCGGGTCCCGCCGCGTTGACCGACGGCCTCGCCGCCCTGCGCCGGATTATTAAAAATGGGGACGGAGGCAATTAATTTTTCTTAACAAATGAAATCGCTGGCGCAAGGCGCCGTGCATTTGTTAAGAAAAATTAATTGCCTCCGTCCCCATTTTTTGGCTCACCGGTACTCGCGGCCATCGGAGACAACGGCATGGAGCGCGCCGAGCAGCGCATCGCCATTCTCCAGCCGCCCGGCGATCACGTGACGCACACCATCGACCTGCTCCGCGCGCCCATGCACCAGCAGCAGCCGCGACTCTGCGAGTACGCGCCGCTGCCGCAACGCCAGATCCTTCCAGATCACGATGTTGATGGTGCCGGTCTCGTCCTCGAGCGTGACGAAGGTGACCCCGGCCGCCGTATACGGCCGCTGTTTGACGGTCACCAGCCCGCCGACATGCACCAGCTGACCGTGACGCGCCGACTCGAGCTCCACCGCCGTGAGGAACCGACGCGCACGCAGAGTAGGGCGCGCCAGTGATAACGGATGCGGCCCCAAGGTCGTGCCGGTGCTGGCGTAATCGCGCAGCAGATCCTGTCCGACGGTCGGCACCGGCAGGGCGACGGAATGCACATCGGCATCGGCCTGCGCATCGGCGCTGACCAACAGGGGCCGCGACGATTCGATCCCGGCCACCGCCCACTGCGCCCGATGACGATGCCCGGCCAGCCCGCGCAACGCGCCCGCATCGGCCAGCAACGCACGATGCCGCGCATCCAGACCGCAACGCTGTGAAACATCCTCGACCGAGTCGAACGCACGCAACGCCCGCTGCGCCACTAAAACATCGGCGACCTCCTGCCGGAACCCCGAGACCATGCGCCAACCCAGACGGATCGCGGCACGGCCTTCGTGGCGTTCGATGGTGCAGTCCCAATCGCTATGCAAGACATCAACGGGCAACACAACGACATCATGACGACGCACATCCTGCAGCACCTGATCGGGCGTGTAGAAACCCAAGGGCCACGAGTTGATCAGCTCACAGGCAAAGTGCGCGGGGTAATGACACTTCAACCACGAACTCACATACGTGAGCAACGCAAACGAGGCCGCATGCGATTCGGGAAAGCCGTATTCGCCAAAGCCCTGAATCTGCGTAAAGATGCCCTCGGCGTATTCGGCGGTGTAGCCGTTACGCAAAAAGCCCTGCAATAAACGCTCCCGATGCGGCTCCAGACCACCGCGCCGTTTCCATGCGGCCATCGAACGACGCAATGCATCGGCCTCGCCCGGTGTGTAACCCGCACCGAGGATCGCCAACTGCATCACCTGCTCCTGAAACAGCGGCACCCCCAACGTCCGCTCAAACACTGAACGCAACGCCGGTGGATACGTAACCGGTTCCAGTCCCTGCCGTCGCCGTAAATACGGATGCACCATCTGCCCGACAATCGGACCCGGTCGAACAATGGCCACCTCGACCACCAGATCGTAATAGCAACGCGGACGTAACCGCGGCAACATCGCCATCTGCGCACGCGACTCAATCTGAAATACACCGACCGTATCGGCCTTGCAGATCATGTCGTACGTCTGCGCACATTCCGAAGGCACGCTCGCCAAGTCCAGATCGCACTGGCCATCACGACGCAGGCAATCTAACGTTTTACGAATCGCCGTCAGCATGCCCAATGCCAGACAGTCGACTTTGAGCAGACCCATGGTGTCGAGATCGTCCTTGTCCCACTGAATGATGGTGCGATCCTCCATGGCGGCATTTTCCGTCGGCACCAACGTGCTCAACGGTCGCTCGGAAATCACAAACCCGCCCGGATGCTGCGACAGATGCCGCGGAAAATCGATCAGCTCCACCGTGAGACGGATGATCCGTTGCATCAGCGGCGTTTCGGGATCAAAGCCTTTTTCCCGCAGATATTCATCGACCGGTGCATGACCGCCCCAACGGTCCATAGTCGAAGCGAGTGCATTGACCTGATCGGGCGCCATGCCCAGAGTCTTGGCCACATCACGGATGGCACTGCGGCCCCGATAGTGCGCGACCACGGCAGTGAGTGCAGCGCGTTCGCGACCGTAACGGTTGAACACATACTGCAGCACCTCTTCACGACGCTCGTGTTCAAAGTCGATGTCGATGTCGGGCGGCTCATTGCGCTCGGCCGAAATAAAACGCTCAAACAGCATGCCCATGCGCACCGGATCAATCGCGGTCACGCCCAGCGCATAACACACCACCGAGTTGGCAGCCGAACCCCGACCCTGGCAGAGAATATGACGTGAGCGCGCAAACCGCACGATGTCATGCACCGTCAGAAAATAGGGTTCATAACGCATCTGCGCAATCACAGCGAGCTCATGCTCGATCTGTTGTGCCGTCGGCTCATCGGGACCGTCGGGCCATCGCTCCTGCGCACCCTGCAGCACCAGCGTCCGCAACCATTGCGTAGGCGTACTACCGGAAGGCACCAGCTCCTGCGGATATTCATAGCGCAACTGCCCCAAGTCGAAGGCCGTGCACAGCTGCGCAATCCGAACCGTTTCATCCAGCAACTCGCGCGGATAGATATTGCTTAAAGCCTGTTTGGTACGCAGATGCCGCTCGCCATTGGGAAACAGATACGCACCGGCTTGTGTCAGCGTGCAGTGATGACGGATCGCCGTTAACGTATCCTGCAAGGCCCGTCGCGCCCGTACATGCATGTGCACATCGCCCGAAGCGACTGCCGGCATCCCGACCTTGCTAGCGAGCTCAAGCAGAGCCGTGCAGCGCGCCGCATCATCAGGTCCGCGATGCAGTTGCACACTCAACCACGCCGACTCAACGAAGGTCTCCAGAATCCATTGCGCGTGCGCATGCTGTTGCGCTTCGCCCGCATGCTCATCAGGAATCCATAGCGCGATCAGACCTTCGCTGCAGGCTGCAACCGCATAGTCGGACTGCAGGCTGCGGTATTCGCCTTTAGGCGCACGCCGCCGCGCGGTCGTGATCAGTTGCGACAGTGTCTCGTAACCTTGCTGATTGCGGACTAACAGCACGAGCTTAGGGCCGCCTTCGATGCGAATCTCGCTGCCGACAATCAGCGGTACTTTGTGCTCACGCGCCGCCTCCCACGCACGCACGATCCCTGCCAGTGTGCATTCATCTGTCACTGCCAGTGCCTGGTACCCGATTTGTTTAGCCCGCGCGAACAGTTCCTTGGCGGTCGATGCGCCGCGCTGAAAACTGAACGCCGACAGGCAGTGCAGCTCCGCGTAGTTCACAACAATGGCAGTCGGCCTGATTCTCGATGTCTATTGGGCAAATACAGAGGGCTGTGCGTCAATCGCCAAAAACAATCGCATCAGTGCAGGCGGCTACAGTGCGGTTTTACGCACAAATCACAGCGACCTCAAACGGTCCGACTAAGCCGGATGCGCATGGTTCGGCCTTCGTGCAGGTCTTCTGTTCGGAGTCGAAGGCAAGACCGATTCCGCACCCGTTTCGGTCTATGATGCAAGTTCAGATCAATGAGAGCAGGGTGCAGTGCCATGAGTGATCAGGGACCGCAAATCACCAAGAAGCAATGGACGGGTATCACCGTCGGGGCTGCTGTGTTTTTGGTAGTGTGGCTGCTGCTGCATAACGTGGCGCTCGGAATTATCGGTGGCATCTTCGCCGCACTCGCTTACGGCTCCCGTAATAAACCGCCGGCCGAATAACCCCAACTTCTTATTTTGCTTAGGAGGTCTTTGATGTTGAAAGCGCTTCTTGCATTGCTGCTTCTGGTTCCTGCTTATGCCTTGGCGGGCAACGGACCTTTTGGTTTTGAGCCGGGGATGAAGCTGGAGGAACTTAAGAAAATTGCAAAATTAACTCAAAAAAGGGACTTCGTTTACAGCACGGATAAAGCGCCGTCGGGTCACTCTGCATTTGAAGAGTACCGAGTTTTGGTGACGCCGCAGCATGGTCTGTGCAAGATTATGGCCTGGACGCCTGAAATTACGACCGGCGCCTACGGCGAGGGGGTCAAAGATAAATTTGATACTCTCTCTGAGGGTCTTACTGCCAAGTATGGAAAGTCAAAGAAGTTCGACTATCTTAAATCCGGGAGCATCTGGGATGAGCCGCGCGACTGGATGATGTCTCTCTTTAAGGATGAACGTGTTCTTTCGGCGCTCTGGAGCCGCGAGAGCGGGTCCGAACTTCCGGACACGTTGGAAAGTGTCGATCTCGAGGCGACAGGCTTTGATTCCGGCAGCGCAATGATTGTACTGAGTTATTACTTCCGGAACAGTGACGCTTGTATTGACTGGATCAAGGCGCAGGAGAACTCGGCGCTTTAAGCCGTAGCAATACGCTTTATCGCAAGCGACGAGGACTCACGCAAACCAGCCGTGCAGCATAAAACCGAAACCGTCGGCGCCGGGCTGTTCGCCCGCAGGACACCACACCCACGCGTGCTGATGGAGCGAGGTACGCACACGGTAGTAATCACGCCGTTGGCCCGCCGCATCCCACCAGCCGCTTTCAATGCGCTCGGGGCCGGCTAATACATCGACCCGCGTGTCGCGCAGCACGATGGGTTTGCCGAGCAGCCAGGCCGGCCGCGACTCGGTGAGATAAGGCGGAGCAGAAGACTCGCGCACACCGTTTGCAACATCTGCACGTGCCGGCGACTCCGGTCGCCAGGCGAACTCGGGCCGATGATCGGCATGCACCGACAGCCCGTGCACGCAGTTGTCACCCAAGCGCGCACGCAGGCGCTCCTGCAGTGCATCCCAACCGATGGCCTGCGCCGGCCGCAGATCGAACAGATCCCGTGACGCCGGCACAAACGGCGGCAGCTCATTGGCGACCAGACGCATGCCACGGACCGGGGCCGGAACACGGGCCGCCTCCAGTCGCCCCTTCGAGAACTCGAACAAAGCGGCGGACTCGCGTTGCGGACTCAGCAGGCCGATTCTGACGGGTGTGGCCGGCACGCTCTGGTGCTCGAGCAGAATGTCGAAATGCTGGACCCCACCATCGCGCCCTGCCAGATAGGCGGCCAGATCACCGGTGAGACGCCGTAGCGGAAACAGCAGAGCCTGCGACGATTCAATCTCGTGATCGAACTCCATGCGCAGATCGAACCGATCGGGCGGGCGATAAAAAGTGAGCGGCGTCTCGCGGGCGCCGAGCAGTTCATCCAGGTGGTGCAGCAAGCCCGGCGAAAACCGTTTGGCCAATGAGGCGCGCGGCAAATCCAGCACTTGCTGCAAATGACGAAGGCCCATTCGCGACAGCGACTCGACCACTGCCGGATCGAGCCCCGCATGCTCCAGCGGCAGTTGTCCCAAAGCCGTGCGCAGATGACCGTTGCCCACCGCAAGATCGGCATGCGCGTTGGCCAGCACCCGCGCAGCAAACGGATTGGGCGCGGCGACCAGATGGTGCCGGAACCCGAGCTGCCGCAACTCATCACGCAAGCGCGAACGGAGCCGAGGCCACGGACCGAACAGACGCAGGCTGCCCTCGACCTCGAGCACGATCGCCTGATCGAAGGCCGTGCAGACCTGCGAGCTGAACCGGTAGGCCCATGCCGCCAGGAACTGCCGCCAGTGCTCGGCCTGCGCAGGGTCGTACTCGACGCAGCCGAAATCGGCAGCAATGGCCTGCGCCGAGGCCAAGCCCATGCCGGCACGCAAGCCCGCTGCCTGCGCCGCCGGATTGACCGCTGCCAGCACGCGCTTTTGCGCCGGACCCGTGACCAGCACCAGGGGCCGCCCCGGATCGGGGTGGTTACGGAGCACCGCATCGAGAGCCAGATGCGGCAAATAGAGACAGGCCCAGTGCATGGGAACGATTGGGAACGAACGCCGTCAGGAGGTCAACGCTCTCAGCCTGCGCCCTGTGCGTCTCCCGCAATGAGACGGCCTTCGGGCGTTATTGCTCATGTAAATGCTGAGGTTTGACTAATCCCGTTTGCGCTGCAGTATCGGCCACACCGACTGACGCATTGACTTGCCGAGCGATTGGGAGAACGATGGCGGTATCGAAGGCATCGTCGGGATCGTGAGATGAGCGGATTCAAATGGGGTGTGGCGCCGGTGCTGATCCTGTCGGCCGGACTGCTGGTGACGTTGCCGCAGACGGCGCAGGGTGCCGGTGCATCCGGTAATTCCGAGCTGAAACAGGGGTGCACTAACGCGTTGCGCAACTATGCACAGGTCTCGACGCTGGAGACGATGTGCAATTATCCGTACTCGGCGAATCGGATGATTCTCGAGGATATTCAAAGCGCTAACTGCGGTCAGATCCTGTCCGATAGTGAGCGCGCACAGGCCATGACGGAGGGCGCCGATCTGGTTCATAAGCCGTATCAGGCTGAAGGCATGGATGCATACTGCGAGCGCATGGCCGTGCCGTATCTGCAGATGATGCAGAAGATGCAGGCCGAGCGCGCGCAGCGCAGCAAGCCGTAATCAGACGGCTGCAATCCGTAATGCCGGCCGCGATGATGCGGTCAGCTCGATGGCATTGGCGGGCGGGGTGCCGCCACGACACTTGAGGATGCGCACCTTGGGCCCCGAAATTTCATTGCTGACCTGTAGCCGCAACGCAGCGGGCGAGGGATTGCGCGCCTCGCGCTGATCACGGAACACAAAGCCCAACGCCTGTCCTGTTTGCGCGGCGACCTGCAGTCGGCGCAGTGCACGATCATCGGCCTTGTGCGGCCAGCACAGGACGGCGCTGCAGGCACCCGAACGCAGACATTGCTCGGCTGCCCAGAGCGCCTCGGTAGCGCTAGGGGCTTGCACTACCTGCAGGTGCCGAAGATCGACGCCGGCAGCCTGCCAAGCGGGCGCATAGGGAATGTAGGGCGGGGCGATCAGGACCACGGGACGCCCGGCAGCAGTCTGTGTCAGGCGCGCCAGCGTGGGCCACAGCAGCCGGATCTCGCCCAGACCGTCGGCCCCGAACAGAATCTCGCTCAGCGCCTGATCGGGCCAGCCGCCGCGCGGCAAGACGGTATCGAGCGCCGCATAGCCGGTGGGCTGCTGACCGACCGGATCCGAGGTGCTGCCCGCGCCATGGTGCGGCGAGTGGCCGCGCCAGAGAGTATCGCCATCGAGCAGGGAATTTACGTTCATGGAAGGCATTGGGACACCCGCAACGGTCAAGGTCAACGTTGTCAGTAGACGCCTTCGAGGTCTCTCCAGCTGAGACCCGCACTTGCCCGCTGCGGCTCAAGTAATGCTTTAACCATGACTACCGTCACTGCGCCACCGTCCGCTGACGGTGCTACGCTGACCGGACCATCCCATCCTCCGTACGACCGGAACCGTTTCTATGTCCGCCAACACTTCGACATTGCTAGAGCGCAACACTGTATTTGGCTGGTTAGCCCTGGCCACGAGCCTATTGCTGTCCGTGCCGCTGATCGCCATGCAGTTCACCGCCGAGGTCAACTGGACCGCGTCCGATTTCGCCGTCATGGCAGCACTGCTGTTCGGCATGGGCAGTCTGTTTGTGCTGATTGCGCGCAAGGTGCCACGCCAATATCGCACGCTGCTTGCCGTTGGTATGGGTCTGCTGCTGTGTTACATCTGGGCCGAATTGGCCGTCGGTATTTTTACCAATCTCGGTAGCTGACTTAACCCGCTGCAAGTTCCACGCCGCGGTCACGTGCCGCGGTCAGCGCGCGTTGCACAATTTCGCGGAACGCATCGCGTTCAAAACTTTCGATGGCCGCCTGCGTCGTGCCATTGGGTGAGGTGACCCGTTGGCGCAATGTTGCCGCGTCGGCATCGGTGCTTTCGACCAGCAAATGTGCAGCGCCCAGCAAGGTCTGATTGGCCAATGCGATTGCGGTTTCGCGCGGCAAGCCCAGAGATGTGGCGGCGTCGGCCATCGCTTCGGCCAGTAAAAACACATAGGCCGGACCGCTGCCGGAGACTGCGGTCACTGCATCCATCAGCGATTCATCAGCAATCCATTCAACCAGACCCGCACTTTGCATCACGGCTTGTGCCTGTGCGCGTTGGGATGCGCTGACGTCGTTACCGGCGAACATGCCGGTGGCACCGAGACCGATGAGCGCCGGTGTGTTGGGCATGGTGCGGACGATGGAGGCGCCTTCGCCAAGGTGATTACGCAAGCGTTGCAGCGGAATGCCTGCAGCAATGGAGATCACCAGCGGTTGCCGTTGCGTCACGGCATCGCGCAGGGAATCGCACACGCTATCCATCACTTGCGGTTTGACGGCTAACAACCAGCAATCGGCTTGCATTGCAGCCTCTGCGGCAGTGGCATGGGTGTGCACACCAAAGTCTGCAGCCAATGCATCGCGCGTGGATTCATTGGGATCGGCAACGTGGATGCGATCGTTGGTCATGCCATTTTTCAGCAGGCCACCAATCAGTGAACGAGCCATGTTGCCGCCGCCGATAAAAGCGAGGCTAGCGGGAAATGCGTTGTCCGTCATGGAGAATCCTTTAATGGGCGCGCGCCAAAGATCGCGGAACCGACGCGGAGCAGGGTCGCGCCTTCGTCAATGGCTTGCAGGTAGTCACCGCTCATGCCCATAGACAACGTGTCAATCTGGGGATATTGAGTTTGCAGCGAATCAAACAGCGCTTTCATTTGCCGGAAGGTCGCGCGGGCATCGTCGGGTTGCTCGTGATGACGGCCAATGGTCATCAGTCCGCGCCAGCGCAGGCCGGGTGTGGCGAGAATCGCTTCGGCCAATGCGTGGACATCATTGGGGGCGCAACCGTGTTTGGCATCGTCATCGTCAATGTTGACTTGAATCAGCACATTGAGCGGTTCACCGCCGCGCGCTAGGCGACCACGCGACAAGGGCGCCAGCAGTTTGCTGCGATCGACGGTATGAATCCAATCAAACAGTTGCGCTGCGTGCTCAGCCTTGTTCGACTGCAGATGTCCGATCAGATGCCAGACCGGCGCCGGATCGGCATCGCGCAATTGCGTGATCTTGGCAGTGGCTTCCTGCACGTAGTTTTCGCCAAAGTCGCGCTGACCGGCCTGCAGAAGCTCGGCAATCTCCGCCACAGGACGCGTTTTGGATACCGCAATCAGTTGCGCCGGCGCGGCCGGAGAACGAGCAGCGGCGCGCTGAGCGATCTGCGATTGAACGCCGGCCCAACGCATCTGCAATTGCGAGTTCGATTCCATGGTCTCATTGTATCCAAGCGTTCGTATAATGAAATGAACTCCTGCGCGATGGCATGACATGAGCACCGATACCAATCAACTGCTGAACCAATGCCTGATCGCTTTGCCCAACATCGAGGACATGGGAGTATTTGAGCGCAGCGTCACCCTGATCTGCCAGCATGATGCCGATGGCGCCTTAGGTCTCATCATCAACCGGCCTGCAGAACTCAACGTAGGCGAAGTGTTTGATCAGCTCGGCATCGAATCGCACGATAGCGAACTGCGTACGCGCATGGTGATGCAGGGCGGTCCGGTGCATACCGAGCGCGGCTTTGTTCTGCACGATGGCGGCCTGCAATGGGATTCCTCGCTGCAGATTACTGAACATTTGTTTCTCACCACCTCGCGCGAAGTGCTCGAGGCGATGGGCAAGGGCGATGGCCCCAAGCACGCATTGATCGCATTGGGTTGCGCGGCATGGGCACCCGGTCAGCTCGAACAGGAACTGATGGATAACGTCTGGCTCACTGCACCTGCGGATGCCGGTCTGCTGTTTGATACGGCTCCCGAATTGCGCTGGCAGGCCGCCGCCGGTCGCATCGGTGTCGATCTGTCGCGCCTCACCGATTACGCAGGCCACGCATGACCTTGGATCCGACACGTCCCGTCATGTCGTTCGATGTCGGCGCGCGCCGCATCGGTGTTGCAGTCGGAAGCGCGTTTGGCGAGGGCAGCAAACCCATCGGCGTGGTCATGGTGCATGCCGCCGGTCCTGATTGGATGCAATGCGAAAAATGGGTCAAGGAATGGCGCCCTGCCGGTTTCGTGGTTGGCGATCCCTTAACCATGGACGGCGGCGATCAGCCGGCACGACAACGCGCACGTCGCTTTGCGCAGGATCTGGTTGCACGTTTCAAAAAGCCGGTCGTGATGATGGATGAGCGCACCAGCTCCATCGAAGCCGCGCAACGTTTTGCTGCCAGCCGCGCGGGCGGCAATGCCAAACGCCAGGACGCCGAACTGCTCGATGCATGGGCCGCAGCGGTGATTCTGGATCGCTGGCTCGCCTCGCCGCAAGACGGCGTTCCATTGGAATCACAAGGCGATTTGTAGCGCCATGATAGAATCGGTTTCAGTCGATTTGCCTGCACCGAGCCCATCATGACTGTCGAAATCCGCACACCTCTCCGCCACTTGTTGAGCCTCGAGGGGCTGTCGGCGGAGACCCTCAACGGCCTCATGGATCGTGCTCAGGAATTTGTCGACGGCAAATACCTCTATCAGCCGTTGCAAGGCGTTGGCGTTTGCACGCTGTTCTTCGAACCCTCCACGCGCACACGCTTGAGCTTTCAGCTCGCCGCGCAACAGCTCGGCGCCGAGGTCCTCAATTTCGAAGCCGCCAATTCGTCAACCACGAAGGGCGAAACTGCCGCCGACACCTTCCGCAACATCGAAGCGATGGGCGTGCGCGGTTTCATCATCCGTCACCGCGAAGACGGCTGCGCGCAAGCGCTAGCCAAGATTGCCGGCCCGCAGACTGCCATCATCAACGCAGGCGATGGCTGCTCCAACCATCCGACCCAAGGCCTGCTCGACATGCTGACCTTGCGCCAAGCCAAGGGCCACGATTTTTCCGGCATGCGCATCGCACTGGTCGGCGACATCGCGCACTCGCGTGTAGCCCGCTCCGATCTGCATGCACTGCGTGCATTGGGCGCAACGGATGTCCGCATCTGTGGCCCCCGCACCCTGCTGCCAATGGACGATGCGATTCTCGATGGCTTCACCGTCACCCACGACTTTGATGCCGCACTCGACGGTGTTGATGCAATCATGATGCTGCGTCTGCAACGCGAACGCATGGAAGAGGGCCTAATCGAATCCCTCAAGGACTACCACGAGCAGTACGGCCTCACCGCCAAACGCCTGGCCTATGCAAGACCCGATGCGGTCGTGTTGCACCCGGGCCCGATCAACCGCGGCGTCGAAATCACCGACGAAGTGGCCGACGGCCCGCAAGCACTGATTCTGCGTCAGGTCGCCAATGGCGTGGCGATGCGCTCAGCGGTGATGGAAGCATTGCTGACGAAGCCGCTCGCAGTCCATTAGGACTGCGATGCGGCAAATGGTAAATGGGAGTTGGTAAATGGTGCCGCGGCGTCAGGTTTCCCGGACCATTTACCAACTCCCATTTACCAGTTTCCAATGCCGGGAAAATAGAAACTCGGAATTGGTAACTGGTGCCGCGGCGTCAGGCTTCCCGGAC
>CAKZGB010000017.1 GCA_936911875.1 uncultured Lysobacteraceae bacterium | reverse complement strand
TTTTGCCACCCGACAGTCATTTGCATGTTTGCCGAAGTGAGCCGACTACTATACACCGCTTTTGGCCAGTGTCAACACCTTTTTTCGAAAAATTTTCATCTCTCTTTGGTGCCGCACCTGGCGAAGTAGCCCCGCCGAAGTGATCACGAATTCTAACTGGTTTTTCGACCCTTGCGCAAGCCCCCTGTAACGAAAAAGTTTTACCCGGCCTTTCGGGGGACAATAAGTCTTTCTCCCTATATGTAGGACTCAGAGCCCATGAATCCCCGTGTTCTCCGTTGGCTGGCCGTCGCCGGCCTGTCGATTGCCGGTACCGCCTGCGCGACCAAGCCCGATACCTGGGTCGAGCTCAAGGGCCAGCGCTATATCGTTGAAGTGGCGGATGATGATGCGGAGCGTGCGCGCGGACTGATGTTCCGCGAGGCCATGGATGCGGACCGCGGCATGCTGTTTATCCACCCGGCCAATGAAATGCAGGCCTATTGGATGAAGAACACGCACATCCCGCTGGATATTCTGTATTTCGATCCGCAGCTCAAGCTGGTGTCGTCCTCACTCAATACACCTCCCTGTTCCGGTGGCGATCAGTGCCCGCCCTATCCTTCGAGTGCACCGGCGCAATATGTGCTGGAACTCAATGCCGGTGAAGCGCAGCGTCTTAACCTCAAGGATGGCGACACGATGACGGTCAGTCCTTCGATTACTTTGAAATCGCAGGATTAATGGCCAAGCGTTTGCTCCGCGGTGTGTATGCAATTACACCGGATACTCAAGACACCGACACCTTGCTGCAAATGACCGAGGCAGCATTGTCTGCCGGCGTCGCGTGCCTGCAATATCGCAATAAACAAGCCGACGCTGCATTGGCATTGCAACAGGCCACGGCCTTGCGCGATCAGTGCAAGCAATTCAACACGCCGCTGATCATTAATGACGATGCGGAGTTGGCTGTTGCGATTGGCGCTACCGGTGTGCATTTAGGTGGTGATGATGCCGATGTGCAAGCCACACGCGAGCGCTATGGCAATGACTTGCTGATCGGTGCTTCGTGCTACAACGAGATGCAACGTGCTGAGCGTGCCTGTAAAGCAGGCGCTGACTATGTGGCATTCGGTGCGATGTTTCCTTCTTCGACTAAGCCGCAAGCCTTGCAGGCATCAGCGGAGCTGCTGACGCAGGCCCGCACGCTGCAAGTACCTGTCGTGGCCATCGGCGGCATTACTCCGGACAACGGACGTGCGATTGTGCATGCCGGTGCCGATTTACTGGCCGCGATCGACGGCTTATTCGGTCAGCGCGATATTGCTGCTGCTGTCCGTGCCTATCAACTTTGTTTTCAGTGAGACCTGTGATGCGTAACACCACTCAATCCGATCAACTTTTTGCCCGCGCCAAGGAACTGCTGCCCGGCGGCGTGAACTCACCCGTGCGTGCGTTCAAATCCGTTGGCGGCGATCCCTTCTTTGCGAAGCGTGCTTATGGCGCGATGATCGAGGACGTCGATGGCAATGCGTACATTGACTATGTCGGTTCGTGGGGACCGATGATTGCCGGGCATGCGCATCCGCAAGTGCGGCAAGCGGTGAGCGAAACGATTGCCAATGGCCTGAGCTTTGGCACGCCCAATCCGCTCGAAGTCACCATGGCCGAAGAAATCACCAAACTGGTGCCCAGCTGTGAAGTGGTGCGCATGGTGAACTCGGGAACTGAGGCTACGTTGTCGGCGATTCGATTGGCGCGTGGTGCCACGGGCCGCAGCAAGATCGTCAAATTCAGCGGTTGCTATCACGGTCACGGCGACAGCTTTCTGGTCAAGGCCGGCAGCGGTGTGCTGACTTTGGGCTTGCCCAACTCGCCGGGCGTGCCTTCTGCATTGAGCGAACTCACGCTGACGCTCGACTACAACGATTTTGATCAGGCGCAGGAACTGTTCAACGAATATGGCGAAGATATTGCCGCCGTGATCATTGAGCCCGTGGTCGGTAACGCCAATTGCATTTTGCCCAAACCCGGTTATCACCAGCACTTGCGTGATCTGTGCACCAAGCATGGTGCCCTGCTGATTTTTGACGAAGTCATGACCGGCTTCCGACTTTCGCTGGGCGGTGCGCAGGAACTGTTCGGCATCACGCCGGATCTGAGCACCTTCGGCAAGATCATCGGTGGTGGCATGCCGGTGGGCGCTTACGGCGGTCGTCGCGATCTGATGAATCAGATTGCACCGGCAGGCCCGATTTATCAGGCCGGCACGCTAAGCGGCAACCCGGTGGCAATGGCTGCCGGTCTGGCCACTTTGAAACTGATTCAACGTCCGGGCTTCCATAGTGAACTGATGGATAAGACCAATTACCTGTGCGACGGACTGGAGCAGGCTGCTAAGGATGCCAACATTGCCTTCCACACCACGCGAGTGCCGGCGATGTTCGGTCTGTATTTCCGCGAAGGCCCGGTCGAGTCCTTTGCCGATGCCATGCAATCGGATGCTGCGCGTTACGGCCGATTCTTCCATGTGATGCTGGATCAAGGTGTGTTCTTGGCGCCGTCTGCATTCGAGGCGGCGTTTATGTCCATTGAACACACCAAAGACTTGCTGGATCAGACGATTGCAGCCGCTAAGACCGCTTTCGCATCACTGCAAAGCGCGTAACGCGGATTCCATTCGGCCCAGACCTTCGGCGATGTCTGCATCGCCGATGTTCAAAGCCGGCACAAATCGCAACACATCGGGGCCTGCTTGCAATGCGAGCAGGCCCTTTTCCATGCAGGCATCCAAGATCTCCGAAGCGCGGCCCGACCACGATGGCGACAATTGCGCGCCCAACATCAGGCCCTGACCGCGGATCTCAGAGAAACAACCGATGCGCGAACTGATCGCTTGCAGCCCGTTGATGAGTGCATCGGACTGACGCATCACGTTGGCCAGCAACGACGGATCGGCCAGCATTTCCAGTGCTTCTAGTGCGACCGCACTAGCGAGCGGGTTGCCACCAAAGGTGCTGCCGTGCGCGCCGACGGCCATGCAATTGGCCGCACGCTCGGTACACAACATGGCACCAATCGGAATACCGGCGCCCAAGGCTTTGGCCAAGGTCACCACGTCGGGCTTCACGCCACTCTGCTCCCATGCAAACAAAGTGCCGGTGCGACCCATGCCGCATTGGACTTCGTCGAACATCAGTAGCGCACGGGTGTCATCACACAACTCACGAAGGCCACGCAGGAACTCAGGCGTTGCGGGCGTGACACCGCCTTCGCCTTGGACCGGTTCCACCAGAATGGCGCAAACATCACCACGTGCCATGCGTGCACGAACCGCCGCGAGATCATTGAACGGCAAGTAATCAAAACCACCGGGCAGCGGCTCAAACGTGGCGCGATATTTGGGCTGGCCGCCCGCGGTCACCGTGGCCAGGGTGCGGCCGTGGAAACTGTTGTCAAACGTCAGGATGGTGCGATGCGACTCATCGCGCCCTTGCGACGACGCAAACCGACGGGCCAGCTTGATGGCGGCCTCGTTGGCTTCGGCGCCGGAGCTGCACAGAAATGCGCGCGACGCAAAGCCCGAACGCTCCACCAGAGCCTGCGCTAAACGGAGCGGCGGCTCACTGACGAAGACATTGCTGGTGTGCCAGAGTTTGTCGGCCTGTTCCATCAGCGCCTGGCGCAATTGCGGGTTGGCATGTCCCAAGGCGGTGACGGCGATGCCGGCGGCCAGATCGACGTATTCGCGACCCTCGCGATCCCATACCCGCGAACCCTCACCGCGCTCCAGCACGGCTTGGCGTGGCGCATAAACAGGCAAGTAATAACGGTCGGCCAACTCGCGGATCGAGCGACTATCGGACATGACAAAACTCCGGAAACAGAACATGGCGCCCCAGCGGCGCCCACGCCACAGTCTAACGGACTGCGCTCCGCCCTTTATAATCGGTGCATGAATTCCAGTTGGCTGGAATCCACCATTGCGTGGATTACCGCACATCCCAATGCTGCCGGCTTCGCAATCTTTCTGGTTGCGTTCCTCGACTCGATGATCCTTGCGGGCATTGTCGTACCGGCGCTGCCGTTGCTGATCACGATCGGCACGATTGTCGGTATGGGCCATATCGATCCGGTATACGCCATTCTCAGCGCCGCATTAGGTGCTGTCGCCGGCGACGGTTTGAGCTACTGGGTGGGCCGACGCTGGGGCCATAGCCTGCTGCAGATCTGGCCATTCAATAAGTATCCGAGCCTGATCATCAAGGCCGAAACGCTGTTCAAGCGTCGCGGCGTCTCCAGCATCATCATTGCGCGATTTGTGGGCGCCATTCGCCCCTTCGTGCCGGCGATTGCGGGCATGTCGCGCATGCCGTTGCGACGCTATCTGCCGATTAATCTCTTTGCCGCACTGACCTGGGCTGCTTTGTTTCTGCTGCCGGGCATTCTGCTGGGTGCGTCGTACAACATCGTGGCGGCGGTCGCAGATCGGTTGGCCATTGTGGTCGGCGGATTGCTGCTGGGTACCGGCATGGCCGTGGCCACGGTGTATTACGCGTGGAAGTGGTCGGCGCACAATGCCGACTATCAACTTGCGCGTGTCCTGGCATGGAGCAAACGTCATCCTTTATTGGGCAGGTTTGCTCAGGGTCTGGTGGATCCGAATCGGCCCGAATCGCCTTCGCTGCTGATTCTCGGCGTCTGTCTGCTGTTTATCGGTTGGGCGTGGTTTGCGTTGCTCGCCGTGCTGCTGGCCAATGGTGGTGCGCTGGGTATCGACCACGCCATCTACGACTTTCTGTGGGGCTTGCGCAATCCTCTGGCGGATCGTCTGATGGCGCCACTGGCAACGTTGGGCGATGCGCAAGTGATGGGACCGGCCGTATTGGTTGGCCTGTTGTATCTGGCCTGGCGCAAACGCTGGAAGGCCGTCACGCACTGGCTCATTGCAATTGGCTTCGGCGTCGTACTGACCTACCTGCTCGCAGGTGCGATTGATTTCCCGGCGCCGCCTTCTGCAACACAAGAATTCAGTTTCCCCGCGGTGTCGATCACCATGTCGACGATTGTGCTGGGTTTTTTTGCGGTACTGATTTCGCGCGAATTTCCGCGCAAATCGCGCGTCTGGCCGTATCTTGTGGCCGGCCTGATCGTGACGCTGATTGCGGCCGGTCGCCTGTATCTGGGCATGCATTGGACCAGCGATCTGGTTGGCGGGATGCTGCTCGGTCTGACCTGGGTCATGGTGGTGGGCATTGCGTATCGCTCCCACCACACGCGCGGTTTCTGGATGCGTCCGATTGCGCTGCTGTTTTATGTGACGATGATCGGCGCCGCGATCTGGCATTTGCCTCGTGCCTCCGAACCCTTGCTGCAACGTCTGGCCGCCAATCATTCGACTCGCGTTATGACGAGTAGCGAATGGCGCGATAAAGGCTGGAGCGACTTGCCCGGCCGCCGCAACGAGGCCGATGCGCGCAGCCGCTGGGATTTGAACTTGCAGGTTGCGGGTTCGGATCTCGCACTTCGTCGCGCACTCGAAGGCCATGGCTTTGTCTCTCAACCTGCAGCCACGTGGATTGATGTAATCACGGCGCTCAACACGGGCGAGAATCCCTTCGACCATAAAGTGCTGCCGGCAAGCTTTGAAAGTCATCCGGAAACGCTGCTGATGGTGCGCGATGTGCCCGACGGTACGCGCGAAGTGGTACGCCTGTGGCCTTCGGGTGTGATTTTGGATGGCCGTACGCCGCTGTGGATCGGCAATATTCAGACCATGCGTTACGACGAACCCTACGGCGCTTTGGGTCTGTGGCGTCCGGTTGCCGACAGTGAGGCCGCATATACCTACGTGCTCGGAGCGCTGCAATCGCAACATGCGCAACAGAGCGTGCACCCGCAAACGGGGCGCACGGTATTGCGTTTGGATTTGAGCAAAAGCCCGTAGGCTTTAACGAGCTGACTTAGCCCAGCGACACCCAAGCTGCATGGAAACGACGCGGCGCGGCATCGAAACCGCCGTTGGACATAAAGACCACGTGGTCGCCGGGGCGCACGGTTTCCGTCAGAACCGACAGCAGTTCATCGACATCGCTCACGGCGCGGCCGTGATTCTTGAGCGAAGACACGACCTTGCCCGCATCCCATGCCAACTCGGGACGATGCAGGAACACGACCTCGTCGGCATCATCTAACGAAGGTGCGAGAGCATCGGAATGTGCGCCAAGGCGCATCGAGTTACTGCGCGGCTCCATGGCCACCACGATGCGTGCATCACCAACCTTGGCACGCAGACCCGCGAGCGTCGTCGCAATCGCAGTCGGGTGATGCGCGAAATCATCGTAGACGGTGACGTCGTTGTGCTGACCCACGACCTCGAGACGGCGTTTCACACTGGAGAACTGCGCCAATGCCGGCAGCGCCAGAGCGAGCTCGGCATTCACTGCATTGGCCGCTGCGATCGCGGCCAACGCATTCATTACGTTGTGACGGCCAAGCAAGGGCCATTCGACCGTGCCGACCTCACTACCCTGATGCAGCACCACGAAGGCCGAACCGTCGGCGGCCAGCAAACGGGCCGACCAGGTAAACGGCTTGCCATCGGCGCTGGCCGACTCATCGAGACCGAAGGTTTCGACCGGCGTCCATGCGCCCATCTCGAGCACTTCGCGCAGGTGACGGTCTTCGCCGTTGACGATCAGACGGCCGCGCTGCGGAACCGTGCGCACCAGGTGATGGAACTGCCGTTGGATCTGACCGACATTGTCAAAGATGTCAGCATGATCGAACTCAAGATTGTTGAGGATCGCAACCAGCGGACGATAGTGCACAAACTTGGAACGCTTATCGAAAAACGCCGTGTCGTACTCATCGGCCTCGACCACAAACGCGCGGCCTTTGCCGACGCGAGCCGAAGTGCCAAAGTCCTCTGCAACGCCACCCACCAGAAAGCCCGGTTCTAACCCGGCAGCCTGCAGCAGATAGGTCAGGATCGAAGTGGTGGTCGTCTTACCGTGCGTACCGGCTACCGCCAGCGTATCGCGACCGGGCAATACGTTCTCGGACAGCCACTGCGCACCCGAAATGTATTTACGGCCTTTGTTGAGCACATCTTCGACCGCGGGGTTGCCGCGCGAGAGCGCATTCCCGATGACGATTTCATCGGCATCTGCAGCAATGTGCGCGGGATCATAACCCTGATGCAAACGGATCTGCATCGACTCGAGCTGCGTGGACATGGGCGGATAGATCGCCTGATCACTGCCCTCGACGGAATGGCCCAACTCGCGAGCCAAGGCCGCCACGCCGCCCATAAACGTACCGGCGATGCCGAGAATATGCAGATTCATGGTGCGATTCAGCCGACTTTAGGCTCGCTATCGATCGCAGTCAGGATGCGATTGAACACTTCGTCCAGCTCGCCAACGCCATCGACAATATTGAGCTGACCGTTGTTGCGGTAGTAATCAATGACCGGAGCGGTTTGCGAGTCATACACTTCGAGACGCTTACGGACCGATTCCGGATTGTCATCGGCACGACCCTCGGCCGCAGCGCGACCGGCGATGCGATCGATCAGCAAGTCAGTCGGCACTTCGAGCTGGACGGCGTAATCCATCGGTTGCTTGATGCGGGCCAGCAAGGTGTTCAATGCATCGGCTTGCGCCAGGTTGCGCGGATAGCCATCGAGAATGAAGCCGTCTTTGCAGTCATCGCGTTGCAGGCGATCTTCGAGCATGCCGAGCAGAATGGCATCGCTCACCAGTTCACCGCGGGCCATGACCTCTTTTGCCTCGAGACCCAGTTTGGTGCCGGCCGCAACCTCTCCACGCAACAGATCTCCGGTGGAAATATGCGGAATCTGCAGATAATCCTTGAGCTTTGCAGCTTGTGTGCCTTTGCCCGAACCCGGTGCACCCAACAGAACCAAACGCATTGACGTCTCCAACAACTAGAAATGGCTGGGCACAAAAATGGCGCCCGAAGACGCCATTTTATCAACATATTGAGGCATTACCCGCAGCGGCCGGTCACATCGACTGCGATCGCATACGCCGGCTGCGTACGTTTGGGATCATTGGCGGTCCATGCCTTCTGCGCTTCGGGTTTCAAATACACCCGTGCGCGGCCCTGCGCATCCAGCTTGTAGGGTTCGTTTTTAACGTTCAATCGCCAAACTGAAAGGGTGGCCATCTGCGATGGGCATTGCGCATTGGGCACCTTAACTTGGTCGTTTAAGACCCAGCGCGGGTCCGTATCCGCCTTGACCTTGCCGGCGCTAACCAGCGTCGCACGCGCCACGCAGCGAGGCGAGGTCTTGCTGACGTTCATCGCATAGGGCTTATCCGCATTGCCAGTAAATTGCCCGGTGATGCGTGCACAGGTCTCGGGAATGGTCCGCAGCGTGTGCGCCTTCCCCACTGCCTGCGGTGTGCCCACGGCGCGGGTAATTTCGGGCGTTGCTGCCATCACAACGGACACCGGCAGGGTCATCGCCAGTAAAAGAGGGATTCGAAGGGCCATCGGTCGCCGCTCCTTGTCGTTCAAAACCAGCTGTCAGCCTGCCTGAAAACGTCTGAACCGCAGCCAATTGCCCGCACGGATGGCGGCTTTGGGCCCTAGTGGTACCATATCGTCCTGGCCACGGCGCTGCCGCGGCATGCACTTTTCGCTAATCAATTACTGGGAGTCACCATGGGTCTCGAAGCCGTCTCGGCCGGCAAAAACGCGCCGGAAGAAGTCAACGTCATCATTGAAATCGCCAAGGATTCCGAACCCGTCAAGTACGAAGTCGACAAGGATTCGAGCGTGCTGTGGGTGGACCGTGTGCTGTCTACCGCCATGCACTACCCTGCCAACTACGGCTACGTGCCGAATACGTTGTGTGGCGATGGCGATCCGGCCGACGTACTGGTGCTGATGCCGCATCCGGTGGTGCCGGGCTCGGTGATCAAAGCCCGTCCGATCGGTTATCTGAAAATGTCCGACGAAGCCGGCAGCGATGAAAAACTGATTGCCGTGCCGAATGCCAAGATTTTCCCGGCCTATGCCGACTTTACCGATCTGGATCAGGCTCCTAAGTGGATGCTGGATCAGATCGCCCACTTCTTTGAACACTACAAAGATCTGGAAAAGGGCAAGTGGGTCAAGATCGAAGGCTGGGGCAACGCTGAAGAAGCTCGCGCTGTGCTGGTTGATGCCATTGAGCGCTATAAAGCGCAGTAAATGGTAAATGGGATTTGGTAACTGGTAACTGGTAGTTGGTAACTGGTGAAAGGAAGGGCGCCCGGTGGGCGCCCTTTTGTTTTACCGCTGCGGGATGCTCGGTTAGTGCTGTTTGATCCAGGCGGCCATCGCATTGATCACTTCCGGTGCGACGGTTCGCGGGGCCTGGTAATCATCCATGCCCCGTTTGTTCTCGGTTTTCAGGCCGAGATGATTGATCCCGGGAAACTCGACAAAGTGAAATTGTGCAGGTGTTTTGGCCGCCAGCTGCTGCCATCCGCGCCAATCCGACTGCGTCACCTGAAAGTCCGCACTCCCCTGCAGAAACAGCACCGGCTGTTTGACGTCCTGCATTTCCTTTAGCGGATCGACCGTGTCAACACTACGCCAGTAGCTGAGTGGCAAACCGAACACCGGACTCAGGTCCTTGCTGTTGGCATCACGGATCCGCGCGATACCGCCGGTAATCATCGCCATGTGTTGCTGCCCTTGCGGCGTGCTGAGCTGATCGGCGAGCAGATATTCGTTCTGATGCGGTAACACATCGATCAGCTTGACGGCCGGTGCGGCCAAACCGATACCGCCACGCAACCACGGTGTGCGGCTCAAGATACGCGGCAGCACCAAACCGCCCTGGCTATGACCCAGAACGTACACGCGCTTGGGATCGACCTGCTTTGAATCACGCAACCAAGTCGCCGCCGCGATCGCATCGTCGGTCGATTCCTGATCAATCGTCAGCTTGGTGAGATCCATGGTCTTGCCATGGGTCCAGGTCCGCTTGTCGTAAATCAGAACGGCGATGCCCTGCTTTGCCAATCCGTTCGCAATGTCGCGAAACGGGCGATTCTGACCCATGGTTTCGTAGCGGTCGTGTGCGCCGGAACCGTGAACCAACACAATAGCCGGCGGATTACTGACGCCTTTGGGCATCAACAACGTGCCCTTGATCGAAGGCCCGCCCGGCGCTGCAAAGCTAATCTCCTGCGGCAGGATTGCGGGATCCGGCGCAACAGCGGCAGGCGCCTGGTAAGGTTTGATCCAAAGTCCGTCGATCTGACCGTTGGCATCCCAAACCACCTGCAACAGGAACTGAGCCCGCTCAAACGTCAGCAACGCATATTGTTCAATCTTGCTGTTCTGCGCAGGCAACGGCTCCACAATCTGCAACTCGCCGGCCTGCACGCCGATCTGCATCCATGCCATGCTCAAATGCGCCGCCGTGACATTGGAGGCCATGGCCGGAGTAAATGCCTTATGCAGGTCATGAATGTTTCCGGATCGCAATGCCTCCGCTACGCTTTGCACACTGCGAAACTCCGTTGCCGGATTCTTTGCTGCAATTACGGGGCTTGCCAACAGCCCGATACTTAGCGCGACACTGGCCAATAGATAACGCACTTTCATAGATGCTGCTCCGGTGGTGAGTTTGTCGAGGCGTCCTGCGATTTGGAGCCGTGCGCGTGCGCATCGGATGCGATGCCGTGCATGGTCAGACTCAGGAAACGGGACACGATGACGCCCAAATAGCCGACACCGAAAATCTGCTCAAAAATAGCGAGCAGACGTGCATAAGGACTGATCGGCAGCACATCGCCGATGCCGGTGGCCGACAGATTGGTAAAGCTCAAAAACGCCAGTTCGATCCAGGTGCGCGGGGTGCCGGGATCGCGCAAACCGGTGAATGCCTGCGGATCAAAATGCTGAAGCGCAATGTAGGCATAGGTGAATGCCCAACCCAATAACGTAAACGTGGCACCGGCGGCGAACATCTCATCGAGCGTTACATGGTGATCGGACAGCATGTAGTAGACCAGCACGCCGGCGGTGTAGAGATACAGCAAGCCCTCAAAGACCATGCCGTAGGCCAACAGAAAGCGATACGGCGGAAACAGTGAGGCCAAGGTCGTGGCCAACGCCAGCACACCCAGCAAAATGGCTAATGCGCTGACCGCCTGACTGCGAATCACCACCAGCACGGCGACCAGCATGGAAATCACACTGAAGACGGCAAGAGCGATGCGGCTCGCAAACACATCGTGCAGTGCGGGCAACATGATCAGCCCCAACACCTGCACAGCCAGCAGCAAGGCGGCAGGGTGCCGACGGAAAAACGAAATCTGGGTGGGAATACCGGGATTCACAAACGCAAGGCCCATCGAACTCGATGGGCCCAGTCTAGCAAAGCTGCGATTCAGACCGTGCGATAGATCTCAGCGCCCTGCTCGTTGAACACCTTGGATTGCTCCTGCATGCCCTTTTCCAGTGCTTCCTGCTCGGACATGCCGTGCTCGGCCGCGAAATCGCGCACATCCTGCGTGATCTTCATCGAGCAGAAATGCGGACCGCACATTGAGCAGAAGTGAGCGGACTTGTGCGCATCCTTCGGCAAGGTCTCATCGTGGTATTCGCGAGCACGTTCCGGGTCCAGACCGAGATTGAACTGATCCTCCCAGCGGAATTCAAAGCGCGCCTTGCTCATGGCGTTGTCGCGCGCTTGCGCGCCCGGATGACCCTTCGCCAGATCCGCAGCATGTGCCGCAATCTTGTAGGCGATCAGACCCTCGCGCACGTCTTCTTTATTGGGCAAGCCCAGATGCTCCTTGGGCGTGACGTAGCAGAGCATGGCCGTGCCGAACCAGCCAATCATCGCGGCACCAATGGCCGAGGTGATGTGGTCGTAGCCCGGCGCGATGTCGGTGGTCAACGGTCCGAGTGTGTAGAACGGCGCCTCGCCACATTCGCGCAGCTGCTTGTCCATGTTTTCCTTGATCAGTTGCATCGGCACGTGGCCTGGGCCTTCGATCATGGTTTGGACATCGTGTTTCCAGGCGATTTGCGTCAGCTCGCCCAGCGTTTCGAGTTCACCGAACTGCGCCGCATCGTTGGCATCGGCAATGGAGCCCGGACGCAAACCGTCACCCAGCGAGAACGACACGTCGTAGGCCTTCATGATTTCGCAGATCTCTTCGAAATGCGTATACAGGAAGTTTTCCTTGTGATGCGCCAGACACCATTTGGCCATGATCGAGCCGCCGCGCGACACAATGCCGGTGACGCGCTTGGCAGTCAGGGGCACATAACGCAGCAGCACACCGGCATGGATCGTAAAATAATCTACGCCCTGCTCGGCCTGTTCAATCAGCGTGTCGCGGAACAGTTCCCAGGTCAGGTCCTCGGCGCGGCCATCGACCTTCTCCAGCGCCTGATAGATTGGCACGGTACCGATTGGCACCGGCGAATTGCGCAAGATCCATTCGCGTGTTTCGTGGATGTGCTTGCCGGTGGACAGATCCATCACGGTGTCACCACCCCAGCGAATGCTGTACACCATCTTTTCGACTTCTTCGGCGATGCCGGATGAAATGGCGCTGTTGCCGATATTGGCATTCACCTTGGTCAGGAAGTTGCGGCCGATGATCATCGGCTCGAGTTCCGGGTGGTTGATATTGGCGGGAATAATGGCGCGGCCGCGGGCCACTTCGTCACGGACAAACTCGCCGGTGATTCGCGAAGGCAGATTGGCGCCGAAGTGCTCGCCGGCATGCTGGTTCAGCAGGTGGGCTTCGCGGATTTCGTCGATGCGCTGATTTTCGCGGATGGCAATGTATTCCATCTCCGGCGTGATGATGCCGCGGCGGGCATAGTGCATCTGGGTGACGTTGGCGCCGGCCTTGGCCTTACGCGGCAGCACGCGGTTAGGAAAGCGGATCGCATCGAGCTTGGGATCGTTCTCGCGGGCGCGACCGAACTCCGACGTGAGACCGGCAAGCTGCTCGGTGTCACCGCGCTCTTCGATCCAGCGATGGCGAATCGGTGCGAGGCCTTTAACCAAATCGATTTGCGCATTGGCGTCGGTATAAATACCGGAGGTGTCATAGACCGTCAGCGGCGCATTGTTCTCGCCGCCAAACAGTGTGGGGGTCGTGCTCAGGCCGATTTCACGCATCGGCACGCGCAGATCCTCACGCGAACCTTGCACATAAACCTTACGGGAGCCAGGAATCGGACGGGTTACATCAGAAGACAGTTGTTCGGCCTGCTGCAGCAGGTCCTTGGATACAGCATTCATGGGCATTGCACCTTAGGTTATGCAGCTCCCTCCGGCGGTCTCAACCACGTCAGGTTCAAAGGGTTTTTCTCAACCTCGCGGCCGGGATGGACGCGCGCAGGTACCCCCGCTGCCCGTCGATTTTCGCACAAACGGGGCAAATCGGGCTTGCCCAAAGCCCGATTTACACAATGCGGCACTGTGCCCTGTCCGCGCTTACTCGTGCTTGACCTTGAACCAGGCGGCGTACAGCGCCGGCAGGAAGAACAGCGTGAGCAAGGTGGCAACCAGCAGGCCACCCATGATGGCGGTAGCCATCGGGCCGAAGAACACCGAGCGCGAGAGCGGAATCATCGCCAGAATGGCGGCCAATGCCGTCAATGCGATCGGACGCAGTCGCCGCACGGTGGATTCGACGATGGCGTCGAATGGCTTGAGACCCGCCGCCCGATCCTGTTCGATCTGATCGATCAGAATTACGGAGTTGCGCATGATCATGCCGGCCAGTGCAATTGTGCCGAGCATGGCCACAAAACCAAACGGCACACGGAACACGAGCAGGAACAGCGTCACGCCGATCATGCCGAGTGGCGCCGTCAGCAAGACCATAAATGACCGTGAGAACGAGCGCAGCTGCATCATCAGCAAGGTGAAGACGGCAAACAGGAACAGTGGCACACCGACCTTGATCGAGTCCTGGCCTCGACCTGAATCCTCAACCGTGCCGCCGATATCGATGTGATAGCCGTAAGGCAGGGATTCGCGCACCGGATCCACGGTCTTGAGAATGTTATTTACGGCAGTGACGGCGGCTTCGCCATCTTTCAGATCGGCGCGCACCGTGACAGTAGGCTCGCGGTTGCGGTGCCAAATGATGCCGTCGACAAACTCTTCGCGCACATCGGCGATTTGCGAAACCGGTACAGACTTGCCGGAGGTGGTCGGGACCATCAGTGAGCCGATGGCGGCCACGTCGAGTCGCTGATCTGCGGGCGCGCGCAAGTTGACCTGGATCAGCTGATTGCCTTCGCGGAACGTCGAGAGTTCTGCGCCGCTGATGGTGGAATACAGGAACTGCGACAGCATCTGCGAACTCACGCCCAATGCACGCGCGCGGTTCTGATCGATCTCAAGACGGATGCCTTTGGTCGGCTCATCCCAGTCGTAGTTGACATTGGTGACACCCGGATACTGCTCGACCTTGGAGCGTACCTGCGCCGCAATCGCGCGCACCTGATCGATGTGCTCGCCGCCAATGCGAATTTGAACCGGATAACCGACCGGCGGTCCGTTTTCCAGACGCGATACCCGCATCTGCAGGCCCGGGAATTGCGGCACCACATCGCGAATCATCCACTCACGAATCGACTCGCGCGATTCCACATTTTTGGGCGTAATCAGGAACTGCGCGAAATTAGCCGCCGGCAATTGCTGATCCAAAGGCAGATAGAAGCGCGGCGCACCGGTGCCGACATACGACGAGAACGACTCGATGTCCTTGCGGCCGGCCAGAATCTTTTCGAGTTTTTCAGTTTCTGTCGCGGTGGCTTTGAGCGATGAGCCCTCGGCCAGTTCCAGATCGACCATCAGTTCGGGACGCACCGAATCGGGGAAGAACTGCTGCGGCACAAAGCGGAACAGCAATACGGAAGCGACGAATGCAGCCACCGTACCGGCAATCACCGTGCGGCGATGATCCACACACCACGCAACCCACCCGCGGAAACGCTTGTAGAACGGCGTCTGGTGCGGATCGTGCATCTGGCCTTCGTGCTTGCCCTCTTTCAGAAGCTTGTCGCCCAGATAGGGAATAAAGGCAACCGCACCCACCCACGACACCAGCAAGGCGATGGTGACCACTTCGAACAGGGCGCGCGTGTATTCACCGACCGAGGATTGCGCCAGACCGATCGGCAGAAAGCCTGCGGCCGTGATCAGAGTACCCGTGAGCATTGGGAAGGCAGTGCTGTCCCATGCAAACGCCGCCGCTTTCATGCGGCTATAGCCCTCTTCGAGTTTGATCGCCATCATTTCGACGGCGATGATCGCATCGTCGACCAGCAAGCCCAGCGCCAGGACCAGCGCACCGAGCGAAATTTTGTGCAGCCCTACGCCGACGATGTCCATGACCAGGAACGTCATCGCCAGCACCAGTGGGATCGACAGCGCCACCACCAGACCCGTGCGCAGACCCAGCGAGAAGAAACTCACCAGCAGCACGATGATGACGGCCTCGGTGAGTACACGCATGAACTCGCTGACAGACTCATCGACGGCGGCCGGCTGATTGGTCACGCGATCCAGACTCAGTCCGACCGGCAGGCTCTTTTGAATGTCCGCGAATTTGGCATCGAGATTTTTGCCTAACTCGAGAATGTCGCCGCCATCTTTCATGGCTACGCCAATACCGATGGCATCGTGGCCGTTGAAGCGCATCCGCGGCGCAGAAGGATCGGCAAAGCCGCGAGTCACTTCGGCTACGTCACCCAAGCGGAACGTCTTGCCGCCGGCACTGATCGGAAAGTTGCGAATGTCATCGACGGTTTTGAACTCACCGCTGACGCGAACCAGCAATCGAGTTGAAGCCGTATCAACAAACCCGCTGCCCGGCAGAATGTTCTGCTGCTGCATGGCGTCGCGCACGGCGGTGAGCGGAACGCCCATGGTGGCGAGTTTAGTGTTGGAGATCTCGACCCAGATCTTTTCATCCTGCGTGCCGATCAGCTCGACTTTGCCGACATCCTTGACGCGCTGCAGTTGCAGCTGGATGCGCTCGGCATAGTCTTTTTTCTGGGCGTAATCAAAACCTTTGCCGGTCAACGCGTAGATGTTGCCGAAGGTGTCGCCGAACTCGTCGTTAAAAAACGGCCCTACGACCTCGGCCGGCAGGGTCGGGCGAATATCACCGATCTTTTTACGCACCTGATACCACAGCGCATCGACTTTGGGACTGGGAAGCGAGTCCTTGGCCATGATGATGACTTGCGATTCGCCATCGCGCGAGTACGAGCGCACGAATTCGTACTGCCCCGTCTCCATCACTTTCTTTTCGATGCGTTCGGTGACTTGCTGCGATACTTCCTCGGCGGTGGCGCCCGGCCAGATGGTGCGGATCACCATCGCCTTGAACGTAAACGCAGGGTCCTCGGAGCGGCCCAAATTCATGTACGACATCGCGCCGGCGACTGCCACCACGATGATCATGTACAGCACTAAGCTGCGATGGCGGAGCGTCCACTCGGAGAGATTGAACTTCATGGCGTAGCCTTGGCCTCTGCTCGCAGAACCGGCCGGTTGTCACGATCGACCGGCACAACCTTTTGGCCATCACGCAACAGATGCGCACCGGCGGCCACAATCCAGCTGCCGGCCGGCAAGCCCGATGTCACCGGGACGGTCTCGGCACCAAATGCACCCAGCTGCACGGGCGTACGGCGCAGCACATGCGTCGACGGATCGATTACAAACACAGCGGGGCCGGTGTTGCCCGATTTCACGACGGCTGCGAGCGGCACGCTCAAGGCAGTGACTTCGCCGCGCGGAACCAAGCCCGGCACGATGACCTTGGCACTTTGGCCGAGTTGCATGGCATTGCCAGTGTCATTGACGATGGCACGTGCGGTAAACGTACGGGTTTGCGGATCGGCCATCGGCGATACTTCGCGAATGGTGCCGTTCAATAAGGTGCCCGGCGTGGCCCACAGTTCAATCTGCACGGGCATGCCGCTACGGATTTGCGCGATGTCGGTTTCCGGCACGGCGAACACGACTTCGCGGGCGCCATCGGCTGCCAGCGAGAAAATCGGTTGACCCGCACCCACCACTTGCCCGGCCTCAGCAAGCCGTTCGGCAATCACGCCCGAGCGTGGCGCGGTCAGTTGCGTATAGCGGGACTGATTGGTGGCGAGCTTGAGATTGGCCTGCAGCGCATTGACCTCGCCTTGTGCGGCCGCGACGCCGGCATTTTGCGCATCCATCGTGGAACGCGAGATCAGCTGATCTTTGGCGAGTTTTGCGTAACGGGCCTGATCGGCACGGGCACGCTGCAGTTGGGCCTGGGCGGCCGCTAGCTGGGCCTTGATAGCATTGGCCTGCGCGCTTTGGTCACCGGCATCGAGCACCGCCAGCACCTGGCCGGCGCGGACCGCATCACCGACATCGACCGAGCGGCGCAGCAACGAGCCGGGCACGCGGAACGACAACGGGGCCTGCTCGCGCGCCTGGATCGCACCCGAGAAGCTCGCACCGTGTGCGCCCTTTACGGGCCCGGATTGGCCTTCGCCTGCTCTCAGGGCATAAACAGTGCGCAACGAGGGCTGGGGTGAGACCTCATCTTTACAGGCGGACAGAGAAACTAAGGCCAAGATCACAACCAGCATTTGGCCCATAAGGAGTTGCTTGCGGTTCATACTGGAACGGTCCTTCGAATTCACGCCAATACAATACTCTAAAGTTTATTATTATTTCGTCATGTCCACAGAAACGGTAAAACGCGCCGGCCGGCCCAAGGATCCATCCAAGCGGCGGGCCATCCTGGAAGCCGCCCGCGAACTCTTCTTGCAGGGCGATTTTGACCGCGTCACCATGGATGAAATTGCCAACCGCGCAGGCGTCTCCAAACTCACGGTGTACAGCCATTTCGGCGAAAAAGACGTGCTGTTTGCCGAGGCCGTGCGCCAGTTTGCCGACACCTTTCTGTCGCCGTCCATGACCGATATCGGCGAGGGTTTGCCTCTCGAAGAGGCACTCTACCGCATCGCCAACAACTATTATCAGGCGCTGATGACCTCCGAGGCGATTCTGGGCATGCGCATGGCGATCTCGCATCGCGTGCAGCTGACCCCTCTGCCTTCGCTCATCTGGCGCGAAGGCCCGGTCCGCGTGGCCCATTCCATGGCCCAGTGGGTTGCGCAGCGCCCCGAACTGGATATTGAAGATCCCGCCGAAGCGGCCGATTTGCTGATGGCGATGATTCGCGGCCAGGAACATCAGGCTGCTCTGTTCGGTCAGATGCCCGAACCGGATCCGCAACGGGTCGAACAGCGCCTGCGCCGCGTTGCCCACCGGTTTGCGCGGGCCTTTGCACGCACCGCGGCCTGACGGCGATTGGTCACGATGACTTCCGGCACTCGGACCGCTGCTGACACGAGGGCACACTGTGCGAGTGACGGTGCGCCCAACCTTTATAATGTGCGGTTACCGCCAACCTGTTAAATACGAGACGAAACAATGGATTTTGCCAAGGCCCGCGAACTGATGGTTGAGCAACAAGTACGTCCATGGGATGTGCTCGATGCCCGCATTCTGCATGTCATGGGAACCTTGCCGCGCGAGGCCTTTATTCCCGCCGCGCAACGCAACCTGGCCTATGCCGACACGGCCCTGCCCCTGGCCGATGGCCGCGTCGCCCACAAGCCCGTGTTCGAAGGCCGTACGCTGCAGAGCGTTCTGGTCCGGCCGAACGAATCGGTGCTGGAGATCGGCACCGGCAGCGGTTACGTCACCGCGTGTCTGGCGCGTCTGGGGCAACAAGTCACTTCGCTCGAAACTAGCGCTACGTTGGCGGCCAATGCACGCGAACAGATCGCGGCTCAAGGTTTGAGCAACGTGGAGATACTCGACGGCAATGCCTTCAACCTGACTGCACTGAACGGTCGTCAGTTTGATGTCGTGGTCGTTAACGGTGCGATGGCGGAGCTGCCTTCGGACCTGATGGCTGCCTTGAAAGATGGCGGTCGCCTGTTCTATGTGCGCGGTGAAGCCCCCGCCATGGAAGCGGTGGTCGTGCAACGTCAAGGCGCCGGCTACAAAACGCAAGTCATGTTTGAAACCGACATCGCCTATCTCGAGGGCGCTGAGCCCAAGGCAACCTTTAGCATCTGACATCCGTTCGCGGATTCAAGGAACGCAGTTCATGCCATTTGTTCGTATTGCCCTAGCTGTTGCCATCGCCGCTGCACTGGCGCCGCAAGTTGCCACCGCCGAAGATCTGGTTCAGACCTATCGTTTGGCTCGTGACAGCGATCCGCAGTTTGCCGCTGCCGAGTCGCAACGTGCCGTAACGCAGGAAGGCGTGGTGCAGGCCCGCGCTGCCAAGTTGCCGCAAGTTGGTGCCAGTGCCGGTCTGGAGTGGCAATACAACCGTGGCACCTCGTCGCAAAGCAGCACCGGAAGCAACGGACAACCGACCCGCATTAAAGGTGACACGACCTCGACGTCGCGTACGTTGAATGCCGGCGTTAACGGCAGCATGGCACTGTATGACAAAACGCTCGATGCGCAGATCCGTCAGGCGCAAGCACTCTCGCGCGCCGAGGATTTCCAGGTCGAAGCCGCCGGCGATGATCTCATCACGCGCACCTCGGCGGCGTATTTCAACACGCTGACCCAGCTTGAAACCTTATCGGCTGCACTGGCTGCCGAGACCGCGCTGAAAAAGCAATTCGACTTTGCCAGCAAGCGTCTCGAAGTGGGCCTGGCTCCGATTACCGACGTGCACGAAGCCCGCGCTCAATATGAAAACGCACGCGCCAATACCATCCTGGCTCGCACTGCGGTCGATGATGCATATCAGTCGCTGATTGAGCTGACCGGCACACCGATCAACACACTGCGCGGCCTGCCCAACAGCTGGAAGCCGACGATGCCGTCCGGCGGCAATGCCGACGCTTGGGTCGCTTCGGCGCTGCAGAACAATCCATCGCTGTTGGCCACGCAATCGCAAATCGATGCGGCCGGGGCCGGCGTTGATGCCGCGCGTGCGGCCAAGTCGCCCAAGGTCTCGCTGAGCGGTGGCTTCGGTTATCAGCGCAGCAACGGTCATTCCGATTTCGAAGGCGGTGGCACTTCGTTCCGCAACCCCATCGACAACTCCGGCTGGGGTCCCACTGTAGGCGTGTCGGTGTCGGTACCATTGTGGACTTCGGGTCTCAATGAATCGCGCGTTCGCGAAGCCTTGGCACGCCGCGAAGTGGCCCTCGATCAGCTCGAAGCGCAACGCCGCGGCCTTACGCGTAACACGATCGGTGCCTATAACCGTCTGAATGCCGGCCTGTCTGAAATCGAAGCGCGTCGCTTGGCATTGGTTTCCGCGAACGAAGCTTACGAAGCGTCGCAAGTCGGCCTCGAAGTCGGCACGCGCACCGTGCTGGACGTTCTGATGAATCAGCAGAACCTGTTCAACGCGCAACGCGCTTACGCGCAGGCCAAGTACAACTTCCTGCAAAGCCAGTTGCTGTTGGCCCAAGCTGCAGGCAGTCTGGGCATTGAAGATGTCGAGGCCGTGAACCGCTTCCTGACCACCACGGAAACGGTCCGCAAGTAATTTACTGCGCGGCTTTGAGCGGCGGCTTGGGTTTGGGCAACAGGCCTAACGCCGCCTTGTAATTGAGCAGCAGCGCATTGACCTTATCGAGATAGGCCAGCGTTTCGCGATACGGCGGCACGCCATTGAACTTTGCGACGGCGCCGGGGCCTGCGTTATAGGCCGCGATGATGCGTGTCATATCGCCGCGATAGCGCTTGGACAGCTGACTCAGATAGCGTGCACCGCCATCGATCGATTGCGCCGGATCCAGCGCATTCGTTACGCCCATCTCGCGCGCGGTAGCGGGCATCAGTTGCATCACACCCAAGGCACCCTTGGGCGATACGATGTCCGCAACGAATCCGCTCTCGGCATGCGCCACTGCACGCAGTAGTGCTTCATCGACTTTGTGTTTCTTCGCTGCGGCTTTGAATTGCGAGTTGAACGCATCCGTGCGCGCTTTGCCGACCTGCCCCATGCCGACGTGGGCCGTGGAATCCTTCGGCGTCTCGACCGTAAACCGTGTCAGCAACGTAAAGCCCTTGGTTTTACGGGTGGTCAGGGCGGGTTTCCCGTCGACCGTGCCTTCGTACAGATTGCCGTTGATGACGCCAAGGTTGCCGAAAATATTGGTCGGCTTGCCGGCGGTATCGGTGATGGTCTTGGGCTCGCACTTGGCGCCTTTCTCGCGGAACGTCGCCAGGCTGACCGTGTTGTCCTTGACGCAGCGGTACACGGTGCGTTGCTGCGGTTCGTAAGCCTGCGCGAAGGCCGAGCCATAGCCCACGCCGCACACGGCGGTGGCGATCAGCAGCGGCGGCAACAGGCGGGAATGCAATCTCATCGGGCACATTGTACGCAGTGCGGGTGAATCGGCGCTGGCTTGCCCATGCGACAATACGGTATGGACATTTTTAAGATTTTTACGCTCGAAGCGGCGCATCGGCTGCCCAACGTGCCCGAGGGCCACAAGTGCGCGCGACTGCACGGGCATTCGTTCCGCGTCGAGCTGCATTTGAGCGGCGATGTCGATCCGCACACCGGATGGGTCATGGACTTTGCCGAGGTCAAGCGTCTGTTCAAGCCGACCTATGAGCGGCTGGACCACCATTACCTCAATGAGATCCCCGGTCTGGAGAATCCGACCAGCGAGAATCTGGCCCGCTGGATCTTTGATCAGATGCGTCCGTTGCTGCCTCTTCTCAGCGCAGTTGTGGTCCACGAGACCTGCACAGCCGGCTCAAAATATACCGGTCAGTAAGCTAAGTGATTGATTTCTAACTGATTTGTGAACAGGTTGGCAAATCTGACATCCCGTTTATTGCATTGCACAAAAATCCTTGCTATTGTGCATTGCAACAAGGCGGCTTTCGCCTGATAACTGGAGTGTCAACCATGAACCTGCAATTCAATAACGAACAGTTCTCGGCTGCGACCCGTCAATTCGCTGACACCGCCGCCAAGATCAACACCATCGCCATCGAATCGGCTCAAGCCGTTTTCACCGCACAACTGAACGCTGTGCAAGAACGCGCCGCTGCCACCTTTGCCTTCCTGACCGAAGCTGCCCAAGTCCGTGACCTGGAAACTGCTAAGACTCTGTGGCCCAAGGGCGTGCAAGTTGCTCGTGAAAACGTCGAACGCGCTGTTTCGACCACGCAAGAAGTTGCTGAAAAGACCACCAAGGCTGCCGAACAACTGGGCCTGATCGCTAAGGGTCAATTCGAAGACGCCACTGCCAAGGCTGAAGAAGCTGTGCAGAAGGTGACCAAGGCTGTCCGCAAGTAATATTGCGACTCCCTTAAAGTAGTTCTGAAAAACCACTGCTCCGGCAGTGGTTTTTTTGTTGGGCTTTTAATGGGGACGTACCCCATTAAGACAAATAGGGACGTACCCCATTAATTCCAATTAATGGGGTACGTCCCTATTAAGGCAAATTAATGGGGTACGTCCCCATTTTTCCGAGGTAGCGGGAGATGGCGCGGACGTTGCTGCGAAGATCGGGATCCTCGACGCCGGGCTCGTTGGCGATCCAGCCTTTCAGTCGGAACCCATCGGCTTCAATGGCTCTGGCGGCAGCACGCGCACGATGCACGCAGCCCAACCCCATCCCTACGACCAGCAGCACATCACGGATGCCCAGCGCTCTGGCCAAATCGGCCTGATCGATCGTCTCTGTGACGGGTGAGAGCCAACCGCCGGCGCCTTCGACCAGTACAAGGTCCGAGCGTTGCGCCAACGTGTCGAAGGCCTGACGGATCACGGACAGCTCAATGTCGACCCCGGCATCGCGGGCTGCGTATTCGGGAGCGATGGCCGGCGCGAATGCATACGGATTCACGGATGCGTAGTCGGCCTCGACGTTGGAGGCCTGCATCAGCTGCAGAGCATCGTCGTTGCGCAGGACGCCATCGACACGCTCAGAACCGCTGGCAACGGGCTTCATGCCGACGACGCGTTGCGTTGCGGCAAGCTCGCGCAGCAGTCGGACTGTGACATAGGTCTTGCCGACATCGGTATCGGTGCCGGTCACATACAAGTCAGTTCGCATGCCTCAAGTTACACTGTGCATCTAGATTGGAGCAAGCATGTTTGAGTCATCCGCCCTGTCGGGCACCAAATCCGAACAATACGAACAACTGCTGCAGCAAGCGCGTGCGCTGATGCACGGCGAGCAGGATCGCATCGCCAACGCTGCGAACCTGTCGGCACTGCTGTTCAACAGCCTTCCTGATCTGAATTGGGCCGGCTTCTATTTTTACGATGGCACCGAGTTGGTGGTCGGACCGTTCCAGGGTCTGCCCGCCTGCGTGCGCATTCCGCTGAACAAGGGCGTGTGTGGCGCTGCGGCTTCGACGCGCACGACGCAACGGGTTGAGGATGTGCATGCCTTCCCCGGACACATCGCCTGCGATAGTGCATCCAATAGCGAGATCGTGATTCCGCTGGTGGCTGCTGATGGCTCGCTGCTGGGCGTGCTGGATATCGATAGCCCCAAACACGCCCGCTTTGATGCCGATGATCAAACCGGTCTCGAAGCGATCGCCGCCGCGTATTGCGCCACGGCTTAACGGCTAGGGTTCTTAGCTCGCTTATCAAATAGCGAGTGCAATACGGCCCCTGCGAGCATTGCGGGCACAAACCACAATGCTTCGACCGACAGCGTACCGAGTCCGGCAATGGCCGGGCCCGGGCAATAGCCTGCGAGTCCCCAGCCGATACCGAACAGCGCCGCGCCACCGAGCAGCTTGGCATCGATGTCGTTGCGGTCCGGGATGCGGAACTTCGTGTCGAACAGCGGGTGACGTTGTTTAGTGATCAGCGGAAACAGCACGGCCGACGTGAGCACGGCACCGCCGAGCACAAATGCCAAGGTCGGATCCCAGGCACCGGTCAGATCGAGAAAGCCGAGAATGCGACGGGCATCGGTCATGCCTGCCATGGCCAGGCCAATACCGAACAATGCGCCCGAGGCCAACGCCGCCATCAGACGTGCAGCACGAAAATCGTTGGTCTTCTTCATACGGCGACTCCCAAGTGACGAACCACAAACACCGTGATGATAGCCGTGGCCATAAACGTGAGCACTGCAGCCAAGGAGCGCATGGAGCGCCTTCCTAAACCGCAGACACCGTGACCGCTAGTGCACCCATTGCCCATGCGCGTACCAAAACCAACCAGCAAACCGGCAATGACCAAGGTGACACGCGACATGTCCGCGCGCGGTTGTGGTGCGCTAGGAACGAACGCCATATAGGCACCGCCCGCGGCAATCAGGCCGAGAAGGAACAGCCATCGCCATGCCGTTTCATTTTTTGCGGGAAACAGCACGCCGTTGGTGATGCCGCTAATGCCGGCGATGCGGCCGTTGAGCCACAGCAACAGACTGGCGGACAGACCAATTAACACGCCGCCGATTGCAGCAGTGATCCAGATTGAATTCATTTAGCGGTTCCTATGGCATTGAGCGGTAAGCGCAGATAGCGGATTCCGTTGGAATCCTCGGGCGGCAGTTCACCGGCACGAATATTGACCTGCAAAGAAGGCAGGATATAACGCGGCGCGGCCAGGGCCTGATCGCGTGCGGTGCGCATCGCGACAAAATCCTGTTCGGTCGTTTCGTGACCGACGTGGATATTGTGTTGGCGCTGTTCCTCAATCGAGCTGCTGATTTGAAGTTCCTGTCCTGCCGGCGGGTAATCGTGGCAATGATACAGGCGCGTTTCGGCGGGTAGGTCAAACAGCTTGTGGATCGACTGATACAACTTGCTGGCATCACCACCCGGGAAATCAGCCCGCGCTGTACCGCTGGACGGTGAGAACACGGTATCACCGACGAAGGCCGCATCGCCGATTACATAGGTGAGGCTGTCGTCGGTGTGTCCCGGCGTTCCAATCACATAGCCGCTCAGTTCACCGATCTGAAACGTCTCGCCATCCGCAAACAGATGATCGAACTGGTTGCCGTCCGGCACAAACTCCGGCTCCAAATGAAACAACTTGCCAAAGCGCTCCTGGACACTTGTAATGCCCTGCCCGATCGCGACTTTCGCACCGGTCAAGTCGCGCAGGTAATGTGCTGCCGTGAGGTGGTCGGCATGCGCATGGGTCTCCAGAATCCATTGCACCGTCAATGCGTGCTCTTTAATGAATTCCATAATGCTGTCCGCAGAGCGCGTGGAAGTACGTGCCGTGGCCGCATCGTACTCGAGGACCGGATCGATGATGGCGGCCGCACCGCCATCGCGATCATAGATGACGTACGACAACGTGTTGGTGTCTGCATGCAGAAATGACTGAACGTTCGGATTCATGATTGGGTTGCCCTTGCTTTTTATATTTCCTTGTGCTAATGTAGTGATTACTAAATTACTTGTCAAGCCCTGCAAAGAGCGACCTCGCAATTCATATGTCTAAGAAACTCACCAAATCGCTACCTGCCGGATCTTCGGAGTTACTGGCGGAACATGCCGGCTCAGCTGCGGCACTGCTCAAGGCACTGGCCCACCCCGCCCGTCTGCTGGTGCTGTGCCAGCTGGTCGAGGGGGAACGCTCCGTTGGCGAGCTGCAGCCGCTTACCGGTCTGAGCCAGTCGGCGTTGTCGCAACACTTGGCCAAACTGCGTGACATGGAGCTGGTCTCCACGCGACGTGATGCGCAGACCATTTTTTACAGCATGGTGCCGGGGCCTTCCGCCGACATTCTCAAAATCCTGTATCGCACGTACTGTCTCGAGTAATCCCAATGTCAACCATGCAACTCCTGTTAGGCGGATTCAGCGGCATCATTGTCGGATTCATTCTCGGACTCGTCGGTGGTGGCGGCTCGATCCTGGCCGTGCCCTTGCTGCTCTATTTCGTCGGCGTCCAAGATCCGCATCTGGCCATCGGCACCGCGTCGATGGCAGTGGCGGCCAACGCCCTCACCGGCTTGAGCAATCACGCGCGCAAGGGCAACGTGAAATGGCGGTGCGGCGCGGTGTTCGCATCGGCAGGTGTGATTGGCGCCGCGGTCGGCTCGTTCTTCGGCAAGTCCATCAACGGTCAGCTGTTGCTCGTCTTGTTTGCAGGACTGATGCTGGTCGTCGCTGCACTGATGTTGCGCTCCAGAAATCAGGAAGGAGATCCCGCCGTCATGCTCGCCCGCAGCAATGCGCCTGCGCTGATGGGTGCCGGCGCTGCAACCGGATTGCTTTCGGGCTTCTTCGGTATCGGTGGTGGCTTTCTGGTGGTGCCCGGTCTGATGGCCGCAACGGGCATGCCGATTCTGTTCGCCGTGGGAACGTCGCTGGTGGCCGTGTCGGCCTTCGGACTGACAACTGCGGTGAGTTATGCGAGTTCGGGACTGCTGTCGTGGCCGCTCGCCATTGCGTTTGCGATCGGTGGGTTTGCGGGCAGCTGGATCGGCACGCATTCGGCCGGCAAGCTCGCACAACGTCGCGGCGCACTCAATGTCACACTGGCAGCACTGATTGTGCTGGTTGCTATTTACATGTTGTACCGCAGTGCTTCGGCACTGGGCTGGATCTGATCCGCAACTCTCAAAGGCAGAAATCGCAATGACTACACGTATTCAAGACCCGCAGATCGCCGGTGGCGGTCAACCCGATCCGCAACACCTGGCCGATCTCAAACAGCAAGGCGTCCGCAGCGTCATCAATTTGCGCGCACCCGAGGAGCCCGTCGAATTTGACGAAGCGCAATCGTGCGCCGACTTAGGCCTCTCGTATCAGTATTTGCCGGTTGCCGGCGGTGATGCCATCGATGCTGACACCGTGAAGACGTTCTGCCGCTTACTGGCAGACGCCACCAACGAAGGCACTGTCTATGTCCATTGCGCTACGGGCAACCGAGCCGGCGCATTGCTGGCGCTGGATCGTATCTGCTCCGGCAGCGATGTCGAAGACGCGATCGCCTTCGGCAAGCAATATGGCTTGGACAGTCTGACGGATCGCGTGCGCGCCGTCGCCCCGACACTGCCGCGCTAATCCAGCGCGGCAATGCCGCTAAGGGCTTATTCGACAGTTACAGACTTAGCTAAATTACGCGGCTTGTCCACGTCGGTGCCGACGGCCAGTGCCGTGTGGTACGACAGCAGCTGCACCGGAATCGTGTGCACGATCGGCGACAGCACGCCCGTGTGGCGCGGAGTGCGGATCACGTGCACCTGGTCGGCCTCAGAGAAGTTGCTGTCGAGATCGGCGAACACGAACATCTCACCGCCGCGCGCACGCACTTCCTGGATGTTGGATTTGACCTTTTCCAGCAGCTGATCATTCGGCGCAATCACGACCACCGGCATCGACTCATCGACCAGGGCCAAGGGGCCATGCTTGAGTTCACCGGCGGGATACGCTTCGGCGTGGATATACGAAATTTCCTTGAGCTTGAGCGCACCCTCGAGCGCGATCGGATAATGCACGCCGCGACCCAGGAACAGCGCGTTGTGTTTGGGTGCAAACTTTTCGGCCCAGGCAATGATCTGCGGCTCAATGTTGAGCGCATGCTGCACCGAACCCGGCAATGCACGCAACTCTTCGAGATAGCCATGTTCCTGCTCGGCCGTCAAACGGCCCTTGACCTTGGCCAAGGTGCAGGCCAGCGTAAACAGCGCCACCAGTTGCGTGGTGAAGGCCTTGGTCGAGGCCACACCGATCTCGGCGCCGGCCCGCGTGTAGTACACAATCTTGGATGCGCGCGGAATCGCCGACTCCGGCACGTTGCAGATCGACAGTGTCTGCTCCATGCCCTGCGACTTGGCGTACTTGAGCGCTTCCATCGTGTCGAGCGTTTCGCCGGACTGCGAAATGGTGACGATCAGTTCTTTCGGATTGGCAACGATATCGCGGTAACGGTATTCGGATGCGATTTCGACATCGCAACGGATGCCGGCGATCGATTCGATCCAGTACTTGGCGGTCATACCCGCGTAGTACGAAGTACCGCAAGCCAGAATCTTGACGGCATCAATGGAGTCGAACACTTCGGCAGCTTTGTCGCCGAACAGTTCCGGGCCGAAACCGTTGTTATCGATTACAGCCTCGATGGTGTCACCCACGGCGCGCGGTTGCTCGTGGATTTCCTTTTGCATGAAGTGACGGTACGGACCGAGTTCAAGCGAGGACAGCGAGACATCGGACACGTGTTCGGGACGTTCGATCACCTGATTGTTGCCGTCATACACCGTGACCTTGTCGCGGGTGACTTCGGCGGTGTCGCCTTCTTCAAGGAACTGCACGCGGCGCGTGGCTTGCAGAATGGCGGAGACGTCAGAGGCGATAAAGTTTTCGCCTTCACCCAAACCGATCAGCAAGGGGCAACCTTGGCGCGCGGCAATCAGTCGGTTGGGTTCGTTCTTGCTGATCACGGCAATCGCGAACGCACCATGCAATTCCTTGACGGCCGTTTGCACAGCTTGCAGCAGGTCCATGCCCTTCTTCTGATACGAATGCACCAGGTGGGCAATGACCTCGGTGTCGGTCTGCGACTCGAACACGTAGCCCTCGGCCTGCAGACGGGCGCGCATTTCTTCGTGGTTTTCGATGATGCCGTTATGCACCAGTGCCAGCTCGCCAAACGAGACGTGCGGATGGGCGTTGGTTTCAGTCACGCCGCCATGGGTAGCCCAGCGGGTGTGGCCAATGCCCAGTGTCGACTCGAGATGCTGTTCGGCAGCGGCGTTGGCCATCTCCGACACGCGGCCCGTGCGGCGTACACGCTTGACGTCATCGTGATCGATCACGGCGATACCGGCCGAGTCATAGCCACGGTATTCGAGGCGGCTAAGGCCTTCGACCAGAACAGGAACGATATTGCGATTGGCGATGGCGCCGACGATTCCGCACATGGATTGCGTTTCCTAATTGGTGTTGCGTTAAAGGGTCATTTTAGCAAACGACTCAGGATTTCCTGACCGGCCGCTGCCAGCCCGGAACTGAGGTCTGACGTCCGCGTGCCAAGGTCAGCTGGTCGTTCGGAGCATCTTTGGTAATGGTGGAGCCGGCACCGATGGTGGCACCGGAGCCGATAGTGACGGGCGCCACCAGCGACGAGTTGGAACCGATGAAGGCATTGTCACCAATCACCGTCTTGCTCTTATTGACGCCGTCGTAGTTGCAGGTGATGGTGCCCGCACCGATGTTCACCTTACGACCGATCTCGGCATCACCGATGTAGGTCAGGTGATTGGCCTTGCTGCCCTCACCCAACACGGCGTTCTTGATCTCAACAAAGTTGCCGACGTGCGAGTCGAATTTCAGTTGTGCACCCGGACGCAGACGGGCGTACGGCCCGATCGTGGCACGGCCTTCAACGGTAGCGCCATCGATATCGCAATGGGCCTGCAGCACGGTGCCGTCGCCGATCTGTGCGTTGCGGATGCGAGTGAACGGACCGATGCGGACATTGCTGCCGAGGGTGACGTTGCCTTCGAAAATGACATCAACATCGACGTCGACATCAGTGCCTGCAGTGACGGTGCCACGCACATCCACGCGGGCAGGATCGGCAAAGCGCACACCCTGACGGCACAGCTCACGCACGGCACGACGCTGATACGCACGTTCGAGTTGGGCCAACTGCCACGGATCGTTGGCGCCTTCGACTTCGATCGGGTCGTCGACATGCGTGACGCCCGCGGCGTTGAATTCGGCATCGGCCTTGGCAAAAATGTCGGTGAGGTAGTACTCGCCCTGGGCGTTGTTGTTTTTCAGATCGCTCAGCCAGCGTTTGAGATCAGCCGAGTTGGCAACGAGAATGCCGGTGTTGATCGTTTTGATTTCGAGCGTGTCTTTGTCGGCATCCTTCTGTTCAACGATGGCGCTGACATGGCCTTCGTCATTGCGGACCACGCGGCCGTAACCGGTCGGATCCTGCAAGTCTGCAACCAGCACGGCGAACTGGCGCTCGTTGCGCAGCAGTTCCTCAAGGGCGTGCGCGGTAATCAGCGGCACGTCGCCGTAAAGCACCAGCACGCGGGCCTCATCGGGAATGTTGCCGATCACTTGCTGCACAGCATGGCCGGTACCCAGACGCTCTTTCTGTTCGGCCCACTGCAGATCGTTCTGGTCGGCGAAGGCATCAAGGACCTGTTGGCCTTCGTGGCCGTAAACCACATGGATGGCCTCGGCATGCAGAGCGCGAGCCGTATCGATCACATGGCCAAGCATGGGCTTGCCCGCGACCTGTTGCAGGACCTTGGGCAAGGTCGATTTCATGCGGGTGCCGGCACCGGCGGCGAGAATCACAACATGCAGGGGTTGCGGCATCGGGAGTTCCGTATCCATTACACTAATCCCTACCATTGTAGCGGTTTCCCGCCCTAATCCATCCATGAGCTTGCGCCGTCAGACCGTCCTTTACATCCTCGTCGGAGCGATTCAATTTCTGGTCGATTGGGGCGTAATGGTGCTGTTATCCGACCCGCGGCTGGGTATCCACGTCGAAATTGCCAACATCGCGGGCCGCGTAGCAGGGGCCACGCTGGGATTTTTTCTCAACGGCAAACTGACCTTTAAGGCCGCTCACACCAAGGTCGGGCGCCGGCAGTTCGCCAAATTCGTGTCCGTCTGGGCCGTGTGCACCATTATCTCGACCACTGCCATTCACTATGTGGAGATGCATTACGGTCTGGCCACGGCGCAATGGTCCAAGCCGGCCGTCGAGTTCGGAACGGGCATCATCGGTTTCTTTCTGTCACGCCATTGGATCTATCACCGGTAACGTTCCCGGTTCGAAGGCACATCCGACCCTTTATTTTCAGCCGCTGACTTTCGGCACATGGTCGGCCGCCGGTAACGGGCGGATACTCGAAGGAATTCCCCTCTTTGAGATGTTGCCATGTCCCGTCAATCGTTGACCGCTCATCCTGCTGCACTGGCGCTGGCCATTGCCCTGTCGCTTGGCGCAGCCACGGTGACTCCGTTGTCGGTCGCACAGGCCGCAACATCATCTCCAGCAACCGCTGCGCCTTCGAAAGCACCGGCCACGCCGGCCTGGGTCCAACGCAGTAACGAGTTCGCGCAGATTCTGCTCAAGGCGCAAGTGCAGTTCTCGCCCGAATCCGCGAGCTTCTTCGGCATCCCCGGTTACGACGACAAGGTCTTTGATCTCGGCCCGAATCTCGAGCAGCGGCAGACTCAGGCGCTTGAGGAGGCCATCGCACAACTCAACGAAAAGCTGCAGGTCGAGCGCGATCCGAACGTGCGTCAGGATCTGCAGATCATGATCAATCAGGCCAAAGAAAGTATCGATGGCATTGCGATCAGCCAACGCAATCTGGTGACCTGGATCGATGTGCCGGGCGCCGTGTTCGGTGGTGTGCAGGGTCTGCTGTCGGATCAGGTGCAAGCCGAGCGTCGTCCGTTTGCACTGACGCGTCTTAAGAATTATCTGGGCCTGGTGCCCGGCAGCACGCCTTTGACGCAACTCGCCAAGGACCGTTACGCAGAGAGCGTGCAGCGTCCGAATGTGGTCATGCCTTCGAAAATGGAAGTCGAGGATGCATTGGCCAAGACCGATACGTACATCGCTGGCATCGGCAAGTTGTTTGAGAAATACAAGTTCACTGATGCCGGCCCTGCTCTCGCCGCGCTGAAAACGCAGATGACTGATTACGCGCAATGGACGCGCACAGAGGTGCTGCCGAAGGCACGCCCTGACGCTCGCCTACCCGCCGAGGTCTATGCATACTCGCTGCGTCAGAAGGGCATTGATATCAGTCCGGAAGAACTGATCGCCCGCGCCGAAACGCAGTTCATGGAAACGCGCGCCGCGATGCGTCAGCTCGCACCGTTGGTAGCCAAGGAAAAGGGCCTGAAGAACATCAAGGATCCGTCCGACTACGTCGCGGTGCTGAAAGCGCTGAAATCCAAGACGATTCCGAACGACAAGCTCGAGTCGTCGTATCGCACTGTGATTGATCAGATCGACCCGATCATTCGCCGTGAGCGCATCGTCGATGTGCCGCAACGCCCGATGGTGATGCGCCTGGGCTCCGAAGCCGAGTCCGCTGCACAGCCCGCACCGCACTTCCTGCCGGCACCGATGATTGGCAACACCGGTCAGCAAGGTCAGTTCGTGCTGCCGATGACGGTCAAGGGTGCCGACGGCAAATCGCTGACCTACGATGACTTCAACAATGAATCCGTGCGTTGGACGCTGTCCGCTCACGAAGGCCGTCCGGGCCACGAGCTGCAGTTCACGCGCATGCTGGAGAAAGGCGTCTCAATGGCGCGCTCCATGTTTGCGTTCAATAGCGTCAATGTCGAAGGCTGGGCTCTCTACGCCGAAGCCGAAATGGTTCCTTACGAACCGCTCGACGGGCAGCTGTTTGCGCTGCAGTTCCGTCTGATGCGTGCGGCGCGGGCGATCCTGGATCCGATGCTCAATCTGGGGCTGACCGATCGTGCGCGTGCGGGTGAGATTCTGGAGCAGGATGTCGGTCTGTCGCCGGCGATGGCCAAGCAGGAGCTCGACCGCTACATGTTCAATTCACCGGGCCAGGCCGGTTCGTACTTCTACGGGTATCAGCGTCTGATGCAGTTGCGCATGGATACCGAGGTCAAGATGGGTCGCAAGTTCGACCGGTTCGCGTTCAACAACTTCATTCTCGACCAGGGCATGTTGCCCCCTGCACTGCTGAAGCAAGCCGTGGACGAGCAGTTCGCGAGGTAATAGAAATGGGGACGGAGGCAATTAATTTTTCTTAACAATTGCCGGCAGTCGGTTAAAGCCGGCGCTACGCGCCGCGGCAACCGTGCCAATTGTTAAGAAAAATTAATTGCCTCCGTCCCCATTTCTTCTCAAACTCAGTGCTTGAGCGTCTTGCGCAGCCGCTCGAGAGCGGAAAGCTGCGCCAGAGACATGGCAAGCTGAGTTTGCGCCTGCTCCAGCGACATCTTGGGATCCTTGGATGCCAGGATGCGCTCGGCTTCTTCCTTGGCGGCACGCACCGACGCTTCGTCGATGTCCTGCGCACGAACGGCGGTGTCGGCCAGGACCGTGACCACCTCGGGTTGCACCTCAAGGATGCCGCCCGAAATGGCAAAGTCCAGATGTTCGCCGTTCGGCAAGGTCACAACGACCTTGCCCGGCTTCAGACGCGTAATCAGCGGTGCGTGTTTGGGTGCAATACCCAGCTCACCCAAGACGCCCGTTGCCACAACCAGCGTGGCGTCGCCGTGGAAGATTTCCTCTTCGGCGCTAACGATGTCGCAGCGGATCGTGCTCATGGGATCAGGCCGCCGCGTTCATCTTGTTGGCCTTTTCAACGGCTTCTTCGATGCCGCCGACCATGTAGAACGCCTGTTCCGGCAGATGGTCGTATTCGCCATCGACGATGCCCTTGAAGCCACGGATGGTTTCCTTGAGCGAAACGTACTTGCCCGGCGAACCGGTGAACACTTCGGCCACGTGGAACGGCTGCGAGAAGAAACGTTCAATCTTACGGGCGCGCGAAACGGCCAGCTTGTCGTCTTCAGACAGTTCGTCCATACCGAGGATGGCGATGATGTCCTTCAGTTCCTTGTACTTCTGCAGCGTTTGCTGCACGCGTTGCGCGGTGTCGTAGTGTTCGGCACCGATCACGTTCGGATCCATCTGACGCGAGGTCGAATCGAGCGGATCGACGGCCGGATAGATACCCAGCGATGCGATGTTACGCGACAGCGTAACGGTCGAGTCCAAGTGGGCGAAGGTGGTTGCAGGCGACGGGTCGGTCAAGTCGTCGGCGGGAACGTAGACGGCTTGGATCGAGGTGATCGAACCGGACTTGGTCGAGGTGATGCGCTCTTGCAGAACGCCCATTTCTTCGGCCAGAGTCGGCTGGTAACCCACGGCGGACGGCATACGGCCCAGCAGAGCCGACACTTCGGTACCGGCCAGCGTGTAGCGGTAGATGTTGTCCACGAACAGCAGCACGTCCTTACCCTTACCGGTAGCGGCGTCCTTTTCGTCACGGAAGTATTCGGCCATGGTCAGACCGGTCAGCGCGACGCGCAGACGGTTACCTGGCGGCTCATTCATTTGGCCGTAGACCATTGCCACCTTATCAAGGACGTTGGAGTCCTTCATTTCGTGGTAGAAGTCGTTACCTTCACGAGTACGCTCACCCACGCCGGCAAACACGGACAGACCGCTGTGTGCCTTAGCGATGTTGTTGATGAGTTCCATCATGTTCACGGTCTTGCCCACGCCGGCACCGCCGAACAGGCCGACCTTACCGCCCTTGGCGAACGGGCACATCAGATCGATAACCTTGATGCCGGTTTCCAGCAGTTCGGTGGTCGAGGCTTGGTCTTCGTACGAAGGAGCCGAACGGTGAATTTCCCAGGTGTCGTTGTGTGCGACCGGACCGGCTTCGTCGATCGGGTTGCCCAGCACGTCCATGATGCGGCCCAGCGTACCGGCGCCAACCGGCACCGAGATGGCGCGGTCGGTGTTGACGGCAACGAGGTTACGCTTCAGACCGTCGGTCGAACCCAGTGCGATTGCGCGGACCACGCCGTCGCCCAGCTGTTGCTGAACTTCGAGAGTGATGGCAGTGCCTTCGACCTTGAGGGCGTCGTACACCTTGGGCACGCTGTCACGCGGGAATTCGACGTCGACCACGGCGCCGATGATTTGGACAATCTTGCCTTGTGCGTTGGCGTTGTTCATGTCTTAAGTTCCTAAATTAAATGCTTAGACCGCGGACGCGCCGCCGACGATTTCCGAAATTTCCTGGGTAATAGCGGCCTGACGGGCCTTGTTGTACACCAGGTTCAGAGTATCGATCAGCTTGGTAGCGTTATCCGATGCGGCCTTCATGGCGACCATGCGCGCGGCATGCTCGGAGGCGACGTTTTCCAGCACGGCCTGGTAGACCAGCGACTCGATGTAGCGGGTCAGTACGTGATCGAGCACTTCAGGGGCGCTCGGTTCGTAAATGTAATCCCAGTCGTGCTTGGCGATGGGCGCGTCCGAGGCCGGCAGCGGGAGCAGCTGCTCCGTCACCGGCTTCTGCGTCATCGTGTTGACGAAATCGTTGTAGCAGACGAACACGCGGTCAATGGTGCCGGCGCGATAGCCATCGAGAGCCACACCGATCACACCGATCAGCTGTTCCAGATGCGGCGCGTCGCCAAGGTGCGTGACCGAAGCGATGATATTGACATCCAGACGGCGGAAGAACACCGACGCCTTGGTGCCGATGGTCACCACGTCCACCTCGACGCCCTTGCTCTGCCATTGGCGGAACTCGGTGACGAGCTTGCGGAACATGTTGTTGTTCAGACCGCCGGCCAGGCCGCGGTCCGACGACACGATGACGTACGCAACGCGTTTCACGTCGCTACGTTCCACCATGTACGGGTGACGGTAATCGGTGCTGGCCTGGGCCAGGTGACCGATCACCTGCTTCATCACGCGGGCATACGGACGGGATACTTTCATCCGGTCCTGCGCCTTGCGGATCTTGGAAGCCGAGACCATCTCGAGCGCGCGCGTCACCTTGCGGGTGTTTTGCACGCTCTTGATCTTCGACTTGATTTCGCGGCCGCCTGCCATAGTCTCAGTCCGTCTCCGAAATTACCAAGTGCCCGTCGACTTGAACTCGGCGATACCTGCCTTGAAGGCATTTTCGATATCGTCGTTCCAGTTGCCGGTGCCGTTGATCTCTTCGATCAGTTGGCCCTTGGTGTTGTCGAAGTGAGCATGCAGACCTTCTTCGAAAGCGAGCAGCTTGTTGACCGGCACGTCGTCGAGGTAACCCTCGTTCACGGCATAGATCGACAGAGCTTGCTTGGCAATCGACATCGGAGCGTATTGCTTTTGCTTCATCAGTTCGGTGACACGTTGACCGCGTTCGAGCTGCTTACGGGTCGCTTCGTCAAGGTCAGAAGCAAACTGTGCGAAGGCCGCCAGTTCACGGTACTGAGCCAGGGCGATACGGATACCGCCGGACAGCTTCTTAATGATCTTGGTCTGAGCAGCACCACCGACGCGCGACACCGAGATACCGGCGTTGACAGCGGGGCGGATACCGGCGTTGAACAAGTCGGTTTCCAGGAAGATCTGGCCGTCGGTGATCGAGATCACGTTGGTCGGCACGAAGGCCGAGACGTCGCCGGCTTGCGTTTCAATGATCGGCAGCGCGGTCAGCGAACCGGTCTTGCCGGTCACTTCACCGTTGGTGAACTTCTCGACGTACTCTTCGGAGACGCGAGCAGCACGTTCCAGCAAGCGGCTGTGCAGATAGAACACGTCACCCGGATACGCTTCGCGGCCCGGCGGACGCTTCAGGAGCAGCGAGATCTGACGGTAAGCAACTGCTTGCTTGGACAGATCGTCGTACACGATCAGCGCATCTTCACCGCGGTCCATGAAGTATTCACCCATGGTGCAGCCCGAGTAAGCCGAGATGTACTGCATCGCAGCCGATTCGGAAGCCGTAGCGGCGACGACGATGGTGTGATCCATAGCGCCGTTCTCTTCGAGCTTGCGGACGATGTTGGCGACCGTCGAAGCTTTCTGACCGATGGCAACGTAGACGCACTTGATGCCGGTGCCCTTTTGGTTGATCACGGCGTCGATGGCCATAGCCGTCTTACCGGTCTGGCGGTCACCGATGACCAGTTCGCGTTGGCCGCGACCGATCGGAATCATGGAGTCAACCGACTTGTAACCGGTTTGCACCGGTTGGTCGACCGACTTACGCCAGATCACGCCGGGGGCGACGCGTTCAACCGGAGCGCTTTGCGAAGTGCCCAGCGGGCCCTTGCCGTCGATCGGCTCACCGAGAGCGTTGACAACGCGGCCCAGCAGTTCGCGGCCGACCGGCACTTCGAGAATGCGGCCGGTGGTCTTGGCGACATTGCCTTCGCGCAGGTGTTCGTAGTCACCCAGGACCACGGCACCGACGGAGTCACGCTCCAGGTTCAGCGCCAAGGCGAAGGTGTTGTTCGGCAGTTCGATCATTTCGCCTTGCATGACATCGGCCAGGCCGTGGATGCGGACGATACCGTCGGAGACGGAAGTGATCGTGCCTTCGTTGCGTGCTTCCGCGCCGAGCTTGACGTTCTCGATACGGGTCTTGATCAGCTCGCTGATTTCAGACGGGTTCAACGTGGTTTGCATGGGAGTTCCCTGAAAAATGTTGGCTTAATGGCCGATCGCGTTCTGAAGCGAGGCGAGCTTGCCCTTGATGGAGCCGTCGATCACGACGTGGCCGGCATCGATGATGGCGCCGCCGATCAACGATTCGTCGACCTGCGGTTCAATCTCGACTTCACGACCGAATCGGCGCTTGAGCGCCTCACGGATCGCAGCCAGCTCGGAGTCACTGGCCGGCGTCGCGGTTGTGACCTTGGCTTTCACGACCTGATCCGCCTCGTTGCGCAGCTGTTCAAACATGCCGGCAATTTCCGGCAGCAACGGAAGACGGCGGTTTTCCGCCAGGGTGGACAGGAAGCGCGTCAGCGTTTCATCGGCACCGTCCATCACCAGCAGACCGACGGCATCGCCGGTGCTGAGCAAGGGGTGACCGAGAACTGCCTTGGCTTCGGGCTGTGCCGCCACCTGCGCCGCGAACGTCAGTGCCTTGGACCATTGGGCCGTGGCATTGCGTTCACTGGCGGCCGCAAAAGCGGCGCGTGCGTAGGGTCGTGCAAGGGTGAGAGCTTCGCTCATTTCTTTAAGCGTCCTTCAATTACAACTGAGCAGCCAGTTCATCGAGCAGCGACTTGTGAGTCGAAGCATCGATTTCCTTCTTCAGCAGCTTTTCGGCACCGGAAACGGCCAGAGCGGAAACGTGCTGACGCAGTTCCTCACGGGCACGCGTCGTAGCAGCGTCGATCTCGGTTTGGGCCAGTTCCTTTTGGCGGCCGGCTTCGGCTACCGCTTCGGTCTTGGCTTGCTCCAGGATTTGCGTTGCACGCTGGTGCGCTTGGTCGATGATCTCGTTGGCTTTGACACGCGCGGCCTTCAGTTCGCCTTCTGCCGCTTCCTGAGCGGCAGCAAGCGTCTTCTGGCTGTTGTCGGCGGCGGCCAAACCCTCAGCGATTTTTTGCTGACGTGCCTCGATGGCAGCGATCAGCGGCGGCCAAATGAATTTCATCGTGAACACAATCAGGATCACGAACGAAATCAGCTGGCCTAAGAAAGTCATGAGACTGGGGTTCACGACGTGCCCTCTCTAAGAAGCTTAATGGGAGTGCAGATTAGTGAGCAGCAGCGGCAGCGGCCGGAGCAGCTTCAGCAGCGGCACCTTCCAGCTTCGAGGTCAGCGGGTTGGCGAAGGCGAAGAACAGAGCAACGGCCAGACCGATAATGAAGGCGGCGTCGATCAGACCGGCCAGCAGGAACATACGGCCTTGCAGCATCGGGACCAGTTCCGGTTGACGGGCAGCCGATTCAAGGAACTTCGAGCCCATCAGGGCGATACCCAAACAAGCGCCCAGGGCGCCCAGGCCGATGATGATGCCGATGGCAATGGCGGTCATGCTTTGAACGTTGGCGATGAATTCCATGGTGATAACTCCGAGGTGATTTAAAACAAAGGGAAAGGTGAAACGAAAACTACTTAGTGATGCTCACGGGCGCCGGCAATGTAGACGACGGTGAGGATCATGAAGATAAAGGCTTGCAGCAGGATGATCAGGATATGGAAGATACCCCAAGCCGCATTAGCGATGACGCCCGGCACAAAGGTAGCCCAGCTGGTCATCAGACCGGCGATCAGCATAAACACCAGCTCGCCGCCGTACATGTTGCCGAACAACCGCATGGCCAGCGAAATCGGCTTGACCAACCATTCGATGATGTTCATCAGCAGGTTGACCGGAATCAGCAGAATTTTCATGAAGCCGTGCGCATGGAACGGCGCAGTGGTCAGCTCCTTACCGAAACCCCCCAGGCCCTTGGCGCTGATGGCGTGACCGATCAGGATGAAGAACACGCCGACCGACAGAGCGAACGTGGTGTTGAGGTCAGCCGTGGGAACCAGACGGAAGAACGAATGCTCAGCCGCTTCTGCACCTTGGGTGGCGGTGACCAGCGTGCCCGGCAGATCAAGCGGGATCAAGTCCATGGTGTTCATGAACACAACCCACATAAAGATGGTCAGTGCCAGCGGCGTCACCGAGTTACGGTTCCCGTGGAACGTGTCTTTGACCTGGCCATCGATAAATTCGACCACCATTTCAACAAAGGCCTGACCCTTGGAAGGCACGCCTGCCGTGGCCTTGCGCGCATAGAAGCCGAACCACAGGATAAAGATCAGACCCAGAACCAGCGACACTGCCCAAGTATCGAGGTGGAACGGTTGGCCACTGACCTCGGTTACGTTATGGGTCAAGTGGTGCTTGATGTATTCGTTAAGACCGCCGGCCACTAATCACACCTTATTGCGCAAGTTAATAAGTTCGGCCGCCAACGGTGCCAGGATGGCAACGATAACGGCAATCAATAGAGGTAGTGGCGGCCAGCCGCGCGCAACGCTAAAAATCATTGCAGCGACTACCAGCAACCACTTAACACCAAGCCCGACCAGCAGCCGCATAAATGCGAAACCTGCGGCCCGAGCCTGACCACCGAGCGCGATACGAGCACCTAACCAGCTGCCTGCAACGACACCTAACCCACCCATCAAGGCTGCGAGCGCGGAATCCCACCGATGTTGTAGTGCAAAAAACACTAGCGTCGTCAGGACCGTGGCTACCAGACCGAACCCGGCTGAGTGTCGGGCGTGGCGGCGGCCTGCGGACAAAGGGTTGTACACGCGGGACTCGTTGTCTGTCAGGGGTTGGCGTCGAAACGCTCAGTGAAGCCGCAAGAGTATAAACCGCAGCTAAAAATTGAGCAAGCAGACAAGTAATTCATTTTTCTAGGATTTTCCTTTCGGCCCGTTCTCGACCGCTTAGGACCCCACTTCATCAGGCTGTGACCGCCGTCACTCATTTAGATGGAACCGCCGTCGCGAAGGCTCGGTCCTATCTTACGGAGCGACTTGGTTTAACTCCTCGTCCCTAAGCTCTCCAAGACATCTCGCTCCGTTATAAGCCCTGACCCCGGTCCCTGGTCAGGGCTTTTTTTTGGCGCGAAGGCAGGCCTCTCCCCATTTCCGGTTAATATTTTAGGAATTCGTCAAGGCTTCACATCGATTTTTTCACAGTTCGCTAACATAGTGGCATGACAGCCCTCCCCCTCTTCGAAACCGAACCGGTTTCGGCCATCGCCTTCATCAGTTCCGCCAAGCCGGGACTCGAGGCCCAGGATATCGATTGGTTCCTGGTCGAAGGCCGCGCCTTCTGCGAGCAGCACGGTCTGACGGGCGTATCGCTCTACTCCGGCCATCAGTTCTTCCATTACGCCGAAGGCCCTCGCGACGGTCTGCGCGCCGCCATCGATCGGGTGAGTTCCGGCAAACTGCACCAGCCACCCGAAATTCTGCTGCAGACTGCGGAGACCCAGCGTCACTTCAATTGCTGGTACATGGGTTTCACTGACTGCACCAAGTCGAGCGCGCAAGAGCAATCCAACATCGAGTGGCAAGCCATCCTGCCCACCACCCGCGATACTCCCGACATGTCGAAGGGTATTCAACTGGTGACGCTGTACTGGAGTAAGTGGATCGCCGGAATGCGGTAGAGCAAATCAAAAACCAGAAATCAAAAATCAAAAAATAAGAGCAAGAGCAAAAGCGCCGGCTGCGGGTACTAACCCGGCCGGTGTTTTTTTTGTTTTAGCTGTCGGAAATCAAACCTCAAACCTCAAACCTCAAACCTCAAACCTCAAACCTCAAACCTCAAACCTCAAAAAAGAAGCGCCGGCCGCGGGTTCTTTCCGCGCCGGCGCTTTTGCTGTTGCTGTTGCTCTTATTTTTTGATTTTTGATTTTTGATTTATTTTTTCTTGGGAATGTACAAGTCGGTGATGGTGCCGTCATAGACCTCAGCGGCCATCCCCACCGACTCACCCAACGTCGGATGCGGATGGATCGTGGCACCGATGTCATGCACCTCAGCGCCCATTTCGATCGCCAGACAGACTTCGGAAATCAGATCGCCGGCGTGCACGCCGACAATGCCGCCGCCGATGATGCGATGCGTGGCCTCATCAAAGATCAGCTTGGTAAAGCCTTCGGTACGGCCGATGCCGATGGCACGACCGCTGGCCGCCCACGGGAATTTGCCGACACCAACCTTGATGCCCTTGGCCTTGGCTTCGGTTTCGGTGACGCCGACCCATGCAATTTCGGGATCGGTGAACGCCACCGACGGGATCACGCGAGCCACCCATTCGCGCTTCTCGCCAAAGGCGACTTCGGCGGCGACTTTGCCTTCGTGCGTGGCTTTGTGCGCGAGCATCGGCTGACCGACCAGGTCACCGATCGCAAAAATATGCGGGACATTGGTGCGCATCTGACGATCGACCGGAATGAAACCGCGATCGGTCACGGTGACGCCGGCCTTGTCAGCACCGATCTTGGCACCGTTGGGTGCGCGACCCACAGCAACGAGCACGCGATCGAACACGGCGCTCTCGGGCGCTTTGCCACCCTCGGCCGCGGGTTCGAACTGCACGCGAATGCCATCGGCACCGGCCTCGGGGTTGCTCGCTTTGACACCCGTGTGGAAGGCGATGCCGGCCGCTTTGAGTCGCACGGTGAGCGACTTGACCAGATCGGCATCAGCGCCGGGCATCAGCTGATCGGCAAACTCAACGACCGTGACCTTGCTGCCCAGTGCGCTATACACGGTGGCCATTTCGAGACCGATGATGCCGCCGCCGACCACGAGCAATGAGCCCGGAATGTCGGCGAGATTCAACGCATCGGTTGAATCCATGACGCGCGGATCGTCCCACGGGAAGCCCGGCAATTTCACCGCCTGCGAGCCCGCCGCGATGATGCACTGTTCAAACGCAATCAGCGTGACCTTGCCGTCGTCGGCCGTCACTTCGAGTTCATTCGGGCTGATGAACTGACCGGTGCCCTGCACGGTGCGCACCTTGCGTTGCTTGGCCATGCCGGCCAGACCCTTGGTCAGCTGACCGACGACTTTGTCTTTGTACTCGCGCAGTTTGTCGAGTTCGATTTGCGGCGCACCGAACGTCACACCGAAATCACCGGCGTGCGCAGCGGATTCGATTACTTCGGCGGAGTGCAGCAAGGCCTTGGACGGGATGCAGCCGACATTGAGGCAGACACCACCCAAAGTTGCGTAGCGCTCTACCAGCACGGTATCCATGCCCAGGTCAGCACTGCGGAAGGCGGCGGTGTAGCCGCCCGGACCCGAGCCCAGTACCAGCATGCGGCACGTGACGTCTGCGGTGCGGCCACTGGCGCCGGCTGCGGTTGGTGCAGGCGCTGCGGGCGAAGGCGCGGCGGGCGCCGGTGCGCTTGCGGGCGCAGGAGCTGCAGCGGCCGCCGGTGCAGCGGCTTCTGCGGCGGCACCTTCGGCTTCCACGACGGCGACGACACTGCCTTCGGAAACGGAATCACCGACCTTTACCGACAGACTTTTGATCACACCGGCGTGCGATGCGGGCACTTCCATGGTGGCCTTGTCGGATTCGAGCGTGACGAGACCTTGGTCGACTTCGATGCGATCGCCGACGTTGACGAGCAGTTCGATGACGGGAACGTTGTCGTAACCGCCGATGTCCGGAACTTTCAGTTCAATAGTTGCCATGTGCGCGCCCTCAGACCAGTGCGCGACGCATGTCGCTCAGCAGCTTGGACAGATCCGCAGCAAAGCGGGCGGCGGCAGCGCCATCGATTACGCGATGGTCGTAGCTCAAGGACAGCGGCAGGATCAGACGCGGCACGAATTCCTTGCCGTTCCAGACCGGTTTCATATCGGAACGCGAGACGCCGAGGATGGCGACCTCGGGTGCGTTGACGATCGGCGTGAACTTGGTACCGCCAATGCCACCCAGCGAGCTGATCGAGAAGCAGCCGCCGGTCATGTCGGCAGGGCCGAGCTTGCCATCGCGTGCCTTCTTGGCCAGCTCCGACATCTCAACGGCGATTTGCGAAACCGATTTTTTATCGACATCACGAATCACCGGCACGACCAGACCGTTGGGCGTATCGGCAGCAAAACCGATGTGCACGTATTTCTTGAGGATCAGGTTGTCGCCATCGAGCGAGCTGTTGAACGTGGGATATTTGCGCAGCAAGTTAGCGCAGGCCTTGATCAGGAAGGCCAGCATGGTGAACTTGACGCCTTGTTTTTCGTACTCTTTGTTGAGCGTCTGGCGCAACGACTCGAGTTCGGTGATGTCTGCGTCTTCGTGTTGCGTGACGTGCGGAATCATGACCCAGTTGCGGGCAAGATTCGCACCCGAGATCTTTTGAATGCGCGACAGCGGCTTGGATTCGATCTCGCCAAACTTGGCAAAGTCGACCTTGGGCCACGGCAGCAAGTTGAGTTCACCGCCACCGGTCACACCGCCGGCTGTAGCGCCGCTGCCTGCAGCGCCGTTCAGAACGCCCTTCACGAACTGCTGCACATCTTGCTTGCTGATGCGGCCGTTGCGTTCGGTGCCCTTGATGCGCGACAGATCGACGCCGAGTTCGCGTGCGAACAGACGAACCGACGGCGAGGCATACGGCACCTTAGACGGATCAACCGCGTCGGCATCAAATGCGACCGGCGGTGTCGAAGGCGATCCGGCACTAGGCGCGGCATTGTCATGCGGAGTTTGCGGTGCAGCGGCTTGAGCCGGTGTGCCGGTTGCGGGTTCGACGCGCTCACCGGTTTCGGCTGCCACGGGCGCGCTTGCGGCCGGAGCCGGTGCGGGAGCCGGTGCTGGTGCCGAAGCGGCGGCGGTCTCACCGGAGGCCAGCTCGATTTCGGCGATGGCGCTGCCTTCGGAAACGGAGTCACCGACTTTGACCAAAATTGCCTTGATCACACCGGCGGCGCTGCTGGGCACCTCCATGGTGGCCTTGTCCGACTCGAGCGTCACCAGACCCTGGTCGAGCGAGACCGTGTCACCCACGTTAACGAGAATTTCGATAACGGGGACGTTGTCATACCCGCCAATGTCGGGAACGAGAGCTTGGATGGTGTCGGCCATAATGCGAGTCAGAATCGAGGGGTAATGACCTTTTATTGTGCCGTATTGGCCCCGCATTGGGTACCATGTTTAATTGACTGATTCCGGACGGTGACCATGCCCTCTTTTGATGTTGTGTCCGAAGTGGACACCCACGAGCTGACCAATGCCATCGACCAGGCCAACCGCGAGCTCAGCACGCGCTTTGATTTCAAGGGCGTCGACGCCAAGTTCGAGCGCGAGGAACAGGTCATCGTGCAGTCGGCTCCCAGCGAGTTCCAGCTCCAGCAGATGCTGGAAATCCTGCGTGCGCGCCTGATTGCCCGCGGCATTGACGTGCGCTGCCTGGAGTTTGGCGATGTCGAAACCAACGTCGCCGGTGCCCGCCAGAAAATTACCGTGCGCCAAGGTATCGAACGCGATCTGGCCAAAAAGATCCAGGGCAAGATCAAAGAGGCCAAGCTCAAGGTCGATTCGCAGATCAACGGCGACAAGTTGCGGGTCACCGGCAAGAAGCGTGACGACCTGCAGACCGCGATTGCGCTGTTGCGCGGTTCCGAGTTCGAGCTGCCGCTGCAGTTCGACAATTTCCGCGACTGAGAGACCGTCATGACCCACCCCGACGAAGACGAGGTTCTGGCCCGCACACGTCAGTGGATTGAACGTGCCGTCATCGGTCTGAATCTGTGCCCGTTTGCCAAGGCGGTATACGTCAAGCAGCAAGTGCGTCTGATTGTGAGCGATGCGACCACCGAAACCGCATTGCTCACGCAACTTGGCGAAGAGTTGTCCTTGCTCCGTGAGACGCCGCCCGATCAGATTGATACCACGCTGATCGTGCATCCGCAGGTGCTGCAGTCGTTTCTGGATTACAACGATTTTCTCGACTTGGCCGATGGGCTCGTGGCCGAGATGGGTCTCGAGGGCGAGATTCAAGTAGCCTCGTTCCACCCTGATTATCAGTTCGCCGACACCGATCCCGATGATGTGGCCAACAACACTAATCGTTCGCCCTATCCCACTTTGCACTTACTGCGCGAGGCTTCGATCGACCGCGCCGTGGCAGCGTATCCGGATCCTTCGCTACTGTTCGAACGCAATATCGAAATTGTCGAAGAGCTCGGCGCCGACGGTTGGGATCGTGTGATGAATACCGAGTCGCACTAACGCGCTACGCGCTGGTTTTCGCGTCGGTCATGCACTCAGCTTAGCAAGCCTTAGTGCATCATCGAGCAATCCGGCTGCCGTGACTTGCGCGCCGGCGCCCGGGCCTTGAATCACCAGCGGTTGCTCGCAATAGCGGTCGCTCCAGATGGCCACGCGGTTGTCGGTGCCGGCCCCACCCGCCAACGGATGCGACGGCGGCAAGGATTGCAGTCCGACTTGCGCATGCCACTGACCCTGCTCATTCTTTTCCAGCACTGCCAAATGCCGCAGCACTTCGCCTTGACGATACGCGTTGGCAAATGCGGCCTTTAATGGCGCATCCAAGGCATCGAGCTGTTCGAGTGCTTCGTTGGCAGACAGATTCTGAAGCGACTCCGGCACCAGCGAATGAACTTGCACGGCATCGGATTCCAATGCCACACCGGCGTTACGGGCCAGAATCAGAATCTTGCGGCGGACGTCTTCGCCCGAGAGATCATCGCGCGGATCCGGTTCGGTGTAGCCTTTCGCGCCGGCCTCACGCACCCAGCCGCTAAACGGACGCATGCCGTCGTACTGATTAAACAGCCAGGCGAGTGAACCGGACAGGACACCCGCGATGCGCGTGATGCGGTCACCGCCTTCGCGCAGTTCTTTAATGCTGCGAATCACCGGCAGACCCGCACCCACGGTCGCGCTATCGCCGTACTGCGTTGCGCCCTGTTCGCGTGCGCGCTGCAACTCCTGAAAGCGCTGCAGGCTAGTGCCCTGCCCCAGCTTGCATGCCGTCACCACATGGATGCCGCGTTCCAGCCATTGCGCCTGACGCGAGGCCACCACATCGCTAGCCGTTGCATCGACAACGATGCGCGGACCGCTAGCCCCCAAGTTGCGCTCTACGTCATCCAGGTCGGCGGTTGTGATCGCAGTCGAACCATGCAAAATACGGATGCTATCGCCGCCATCGCCGGTGCGGACCTGTTGCGCCACCGTCAACGGACAGGCATCGGTCGCTACTGGCGCGGCATGACGTGAGTTGGCCACATGCACGATGCGAAAGGGATGCTTGAACTCCTGCTCCTGCCATTGATGCAGGCGCTCCAGAACCGCGCTACCCACGGTGCCCAGACCGAGCAGCGCCACCTTCACCTCTTGCGGTTGTTCTGTGGGCGCGAAGGCCGAGCGGATGACCGCACTCACGCGGCGGCTTCCTGACAACAGACAAACGAGTTCGCCACTGCATCCAGTGCGGCACGCAGATCAGCAACGAGATCATCGGCATGTTCAATGCCAACGGACAGGCGCAGCAGGCCTTCGCTGATGCCGGCCTCGGCGCGGGCCTCCGCTGACATCGCCGCGTGCGTCATGGTGGCCGGATGCGCGATCAGACTTTCGACGCCGCCCAACGATTCGGCGAGTGTAAACAGTTGCAGCGACTCCACGAGTGCCTGCGCCGCATCACGGCCACCGATCAGTTCAAAACTCAGCATGGCGCCAAAGCCCTGCTGCTGACGCGCGGCGATTGCATGACCCGGATGGTTCTGCAGACCCGGATAATGCAGTGCTGCAACCGCCGGATGCGAGTCCAGCAATTCCACAATGGCTTGCGTGTTTTCCTGATGCACGCGCAAACGCGCATCCAAAGTGCGCAGGGCACGCAAGGTCAAGAAGCTGTCAAACGGCGAACCCGTCAGGCCCAGACAGTTGGCCCACCAGGTCAGTTCCGTATGCAGTGCGGCGTCGGCCGCAACCACGGCGCCACCGACCACATCGCTATGGCCATTGATGTATTTGGTCGTCGAGTGCAGCACTACATCGGCACCGAATGCAATCGGCTGCTGCAGCGCCGGCGACAGGAACGTGTTGTCCACTACGGCCAACGCACCGACATCATGCGCCGCACTGATCACTGCTTCGAGATCGGTAATGCGCAGCAGCGGGTTGGACGGCGTTTCGATCCACACCAGTTTCGGCTGACGCGCCAAGGCATTGTGCAAAGACTCATTGCAGGTCAAATCCGCAGTGACCAGTTCGAAGGCACCCTTGGCCGCCAAGGCATTGAACAGACGCCAGCTACCGCCGTAGCCGTCGTGCGGAACGACGAGCACATCACCGGGACGCAGCAGTGCATTCACCACGAGATTGATGGCGCCCATGCCCGTGGCCGTAATGACGCCGCCGGCACCGCCTTCGAGATCGGCAAGCGCATGGCCCAACAGATCACGCGTCGGATTGCCGCTGCGGGTGTAGTCGTACTGACGCTTCTGATCAAAGCCGGCAAAGCTGAAATTACTCGACAGCACAATCGGTGGCACGACGGCACCGTGGGCGATGTCGCGATCAATGCCGGCACGAACGGCGGCGGTCGTCAGGGTAGTTTTAGCAGCAAAGGTCATGGTCGCTCCGGTCTCGAATAAGGGTCAAAACGACCACCGAGTGGATTGCGACGAGCTGCCCCCGATCAGGGCGCGACACGTAGCCATCTGCCGATACGGAGACCGTACCGCTGGAATTGGCACCTGGCATCGCAGCTGGGCTGCGGCTCGGTTGCCCCGACGTCAAAGGGCCAGTCCCTCGGTCGGTCTCGATGGTATGAGTGTAGTCTGACAGCTCTTTTTTAAGCTGTCAATCTCTTCATGCGCATGAAGAGATATTTAATTGCCGAAGAGTTGGTCGAGGTCTGGCGGACCCAGCGTCCGCCACTGTCCGGGCTCCAATCCCTGCAGGTCCAGGCCACCGATTCGGCTGCGATGCAGGGCGGTGACGTGATTGCCGGTCGCAGCGAACATGCGACGCACCTGGTGGTAGCGGCCTTCGGTCAGGGTGAGCTCTGCGTTGCGCGGACCGTGCACTTTCAGGGCAGCGGGTTTCAACGGCGTGGTCTCGCCTTCGAGCATTAAAGTGCCGGCAGCAAAGAGTTCGATCTCATCGCCACGCAAGTCCTCAGCCAGTTCGACCTCGTAGACTTTCGGCAGATGCGTTTTCGGCGCCACGATCTTGTGCAGCAACTGACCGTCATCGGTCATCAGCAACAGACCGCTAGTGTCTTTATCCAAGCGACCGACCGAACTTAGCATCGGCGAGCGTAATTTGTAACGCGGCGGCAGCAAGTCGTAGATCAGACGTCCGACATCCTTGCTCGAGCACGTGTAGCCCGTCGGTTTATACAGCATCAGACTGAGGCCGGGCGGCGGATCCATGGGTTCGCCATCGACCAGCAACTGAATCGACGGTTCCCAGTTGTCGTCGGCATACATGACTTCGCCTTGTGCATCGGTCACGGCGCCATCGCGGAACAGCGTCATCACCGACTTACGCGAACCGTAGCCGAGATTCGCTAACAGCTTGAGCAGTTTTACTCCCGCCATGCGTGCAGCACCTTAAATCCTTGCGCTTCCGCGAGTACAGCAACGCGCGGAAACAGACGGCGAATGGATTCTTCGTAAGGAAGATGCCGGTTAGCCACCATCAGCAACTGGCCTCGCGGTTTCAGAGCGCCGGCCGCCACCTCGATAAAACGCAGACCGATGTCGGTGCGACCGTCGCGCGAGATCGCGTGGAACGGCGGATTCATCACAATGACGTCATAGCGCGAAGGCAGCCCCGCTTCCACATCGTGCCAGTGAACATGCGCCTCCCGCTGCAGCGGTTGCAGGTTGCGTTGCAGCGGTTCCAGTGCCTGTTGCTGGGCCTCGTACGCGTCCAGCGACACGATGCCGGGATTGGTCTGCAGCAGCGCAATCGCCAGATGGCCGATGCCCGCGCCGAGATCGGCGGCATGGCCGCGCAAGTCGGTGGGCAGATGCGCGATCAGCAAGTTCGATGCCGGGTCGGCATGCTGCCACGAGAACACGCCGGGACGTGTCCACAATCCGGTCTGCGCTTGCGTCCGCAACTCGGTCTGCGCACTCCACGCGGCGGCCGTGTCTTCGTCTATGTTCAAGCGATCGCGCGGCGCTGTCCACAGTACGCGGCATTTGTTCTTGGTATCGCTGGCCACGGATCCGAGCAGACGCTCCAGATCGGATTGCACCGACTTGGCGCCCTCGTTGTTGGCGACCGAAACGATCAGTCGCCCTTGCGGTGCCAGTGCGCGCACCGCATGTGCCATCAGTGCGCGTGCTTCCTCACGACCGCGTGGCGGCAGCAGAAAAATCAGATCCCAAGGGCCGTCCTGCAATGCCTGCTGCTCGTCACTGACTTGCCAACCGTCTGCCTGCAACTCATCGGCAGCGGGTTTGAACGGCTGGGTAAAGGTCAGAGTGTCGCCCGGCAAATGGCGCCACAGACGATGGCGTCGTGCACGCAGTATCAGCACGCGTTGGCCGATAACCGGCAGAGGCAACAGGCCTTGGTCGAATGGTCGCAGCAGGGTTTCTAAGGGTGCATCGCTCATAAGCCGGCAGCCGCCTCCCGCACCGCCCGAAACAGTGCGCGACTCTTGCTCATCGTTTCCTGCCATTCGGATTCGGGATCGGAGTCGTACACGATGCCCGCACCCGCTTGCACGTGCAGCTTGCCCTCTTGCACAACCGCCGTACGAATCGCGATGGCCATGTCGGCATCGCCATTCCAGCCGATGTAGCCAATGCAACCCGCATAAACGTTGCGCAAAATCGGCTCGAGCTCGCGAATGATTTCCAGCGCGCGCAACTTGGGCGCGCCGCTGACCGTGCCGGCGGGGAACGTTGCCCGTAGCACGTCGGCGTAGTTCATGCCTTCGCGCAGGGTCCCGCTGACCTCGGAGACGATATGCATCACGTGCGAATAGCGCTCGATCGCAAACTGTTCCTTGAGCTGCACGCTGCCCGGCTCGCAGATGCGACCCAAGTCATTGCGGCCCAGATCGATCAGCATCAGATGTTCGGCGCGTTCTTTGGGATCAGCGAGCAACTCCTGTTCGAGCTGCAAATCATGTTCCGGCGTGGTGCCGCGCGGACGTGTGCCCGCAATCGGACGCACAGTAACCTCACGCCCCTGCTGACGCACCAGAATCTCAGGCGATGAACCCACCACCTGCATATCGCCGACATTGAGGAAGTACATGTACGGCGATGGATTCAGGCTACGCAAGGCGCGGTACAGATCGACCGGACGCGCGGCAAAAGGCACGGTGAGGCGTTGGCTCAATACGACCTGAAACGCATCGCCGGCACGAATGTAGTCTTTGATCTGCGCGACGGCATCCAGAAAGCCCTGATGCGTAAAACCTGAGACAAAATCGTTCTCGTTAATGACGGTGCCGCTACTGAGCGCCGGCGGATACTGCGTCGGCGCTGTGCGTAAGGTCTCGACCCACGCATCCAGTCGCGACTGGGCCGCGTACCGGGCCTGCGGATCATGGGCATCGGCGTGCGTGATCAGATACAGCTTGCCTTTGAGATTGTCGAACACGGCCAGGTCTTCGGACAGCATCATCAACATCTCGGGGGTACCGAGCTGATCCTCAGCCGGGGTGTCGTGCAGACGCGGCTCGAGATGCCGCACGCATTCGAACCCGAACCAACCTACCAATCCGCCGGTAAAACCGGGCAATTCGGCAATGGGTTCTACCTTGTACGCGCTACGAATGGCCTCGGCCGTGGCGAAGGGATCCTCGATGGTTTCCACCTGCACCAGCTCGCCATCTTCAATCACATACAGACGATGACCGGCCACCGTGAACACGCGACGCGCCTGCAGACCGATGATCGAGTAGCGGCCAAAACGCTCGCCGCCCTGCACCGACTCGAACAGATAGGTGTTGGGCTTATCGGCCAGTTTCAGATAAACCGAAAGGGGTGTGTCGAGATCCGCACGGACCTCACGCACCACCGGGATGCGCGTTGCGACGTGTTCGTTCTCAGCCACGGACACAGGCCACTGCAGACTTCATGGCTTGCACCACTTGCGCGTAATCGGATGCATTGAAAATGGCGGAACCGGCGACAAACGTATCGGCACCTGCCGCTGCAATCGCTGCAATGTTATCGGTCTTGACGCCGCCATCGATCTCGAGGCGAATTGACTTGCCGGTAGCATCAATGCGCTCGCGCACCGCACGGATCTTGTCCATGGTCGAGTCAATAAACGATTGACCACCAAAGCCCGGGTTCACCGACATCAGCAGCACCATGTCGAGATCGTCGAGCACCCAGTCGAGCACGGACAGCGGCGTGGCCGGATTGAGCACCAGACCGGCCTGGCAGCCGCCACTCCTGATCAGCTGAATGGTGCGATGGACGTGCGGCGAGGCTTCGGGGTGGAACGAGATCATGCTGGCGCCGGCGGCGATAAAGTCCGGGACGATGCGATCGACCGGCTGCACCATCAGATGCACGTCAATCGGCGCCGTGACACCGTGCTTGCGCAGGGCCTCACAGACCATGGGGCCAATGGTCAGATTCGGGACATAGTGATTGTCCATGACATCAAAGTGCACCCAATCGGCGCCCGCGGCGAGCACCGCATCGACCTCTTCGCCGAGCTTGGCGAAATTGGCGGAAAGGATCGAGGGGGCGATGACGGTAGATTGCATGGCAAAGTGGCCCGAAGTGGCGATCAGAACGCCTATTTTAGCGGCTCCCTCGCTGCGAATGGGCCCGCAAAAGCGCTAAACTGGCAGACCCGACTCGTTAAGCCCAAGGGCTACTGACATTGGCTAGTACACTGCTTCAGTCCGATCTTCCCGGCTTCACCCTGCTTCACCGCGGCAAAGTCCGCGATGTGTATGCCATCCCCGCAACGTCGCTGCCTGCCGGCACGCCTCCCGGCGAGTATCTGCTGATGGTCGCCACCGATCGCCTCAGCGCCTTCGATGTGGTGCTACCCGATCCGATTCCCGGCAAAGGCGAGATGCTGACGCAAATCAGCAACTTCTGGTTCGAACGCACCAAGCACATCATTGATAACCATCTGACCGGTATCGATGTCGCTGCAGTCCTGCCTGAGGGTGTGGACACCTCGCTGTATGCACGTCGTGCTGTCGTCACGCGCAAGCTCAAGCCGGTCCCCGTCGAGGCCATCGCCCGCGGTTATCTGATTGGCAGCGGCTGGAAGGACTACTCGCGCACCGGGCGCGTCAGCGGCATCGAGTTGCCCGCAGGTCTGCAGCAGGCCTCCAAGCTGGAGTCGCCGATCTTCACGCCGTCGACCAAGGCCGCTGTTGGCGATCACGACGAGAACATTGATTTCGACACCGCCGTTCGTACGGTCGGCTCCGATCTGGCCGAAAAGGTGCGCGATGCCACCTTGCGCCTGTACGAGTACGCGCGCGACTACGCAGCCGGCCGTGGCATCTTGCTGGCCGACACCAAATTCGAATTCGGCACCGACAGCGATGGCCGTCTGTACGTCATGGATGAAATGCTGACACCGGATTCGTCGCGCTACTGGCCGGCCGATTCGTACGAACCTGGTATCTCTCCGCCGAGTTACGACAAGCAATTTGTGCGTGACTATCTCGAAGCCGTGGCCTGGGATAAAACTCCGCCCGGTCCGCGCCTCCCGACCGAAGTCATTGAACGCACGCGCGCCAAGTACGCCGAGGCCTTGATGAAACTGGCCGATCTGTCCGTCGACTAGCCCCCTTTGTTACTGATCACAGGATCCGATCCATGAGCGCCTTGCACGACTGGTTTGCGCGATATTCGCAAGACCATCAGAACCACACCAACCGGACCATCCATTGGGTGTGTGTGCCACTGATCGTGTGGTCGGTGATAGCGCTGCTGTGGACTATTCCGGTTCCGACGACGCTGTTCCGTCCCGGCATCTACGCGGCCATCGCCATGTTGTGCGCGCTGATGTTCTACTACCGCCACTCGCGTGCGATTGGCCTTGGTGTTCTGGCCGTGTTCGCGGTCATGAGCGCGGTGACGTATCTTTTGCATGGCGCATTGGGCACAGCTCCCTTGCGTGCGCTGGCCATTGGCGTGTTTGTAGTCGCCTGGATCGGTCAGTTTTTAGGTCATCAGATCGAAGGCCGTCGTCCGAGCTTTCTGACGGATCTCAAGTACCTGCTGATCGGGCCGGCGTGGCTGGTCAGCAAGGCCTACGATCGCTTCGGCATTCGGTACTAAGGAGTGGCACCGCGCGACATCGGTCTGGCCATCCTGATCTGTATTGCCTGGGCTTTTAATTTTCTGACGTCGGCGACGGCGCTGCGCGAGACCACGCCGTTCCTGTTCACCGCGCTACGCTTTGCTCTGCTGGGCCTGTGCCTGCTGCCGATGATGCGTGTGCCACCGCGCGAACAATGGGGACGTCTGATTGTCTGTGGTCTCCTGGTTGGCGTCGCTCACTTCGGTTTGAGTTTCTGGTCCCTGCGAGAGGCCGGTGATCTGTCATCGCCTGCGGTCGTGATGCAAAGCTATATCCCCATGACCGCCGTGCTGGCCTGGGTGCTGATCGGTGAGCGCTTTGGGCTTAAGACCGGCGTGGCCATTTTGACCAGCTTCATCGGCATCGTGGTGCTGGCCTTTGATCCAATGGTTGTAGATCACCCTAAGGCACTGATCCTAATGTTGCTGTCGGCGTTGGCGCTGGCGCTGGCAACTGTCTTCATGAAGGGACTCAAGGGCTTTACCGTGTTCAATCAGCAGGGCTGGTTTGCATGGGTCGCCCTGTTCCCGTTGCTGCTGATTAGCGTGGTGTTTGAACCCGGCGCCATCTCGCAGCTACCCAATGCAACTTGGCGGGTTTGGCAGGGTGTCGTCTACGCGGCTTTGGTGGCCTCGCTACTCGGCCATGGCCTTTATTTTCAGCTGCTGCAGCGCAATCCCATTGCGCAGATCACGCCCTGGCTGTTGCTGACGCCGATTATGGGCATCGCCATAGGGATCGCGTTCTGGGGCGATCGTCCGGGTATCCGACTGTATATCGGTGCCGCACTGGTGTTGGCCGGCGTGCTGATGATTGCGATTCGTCAATTACACAAGTCGCGCACGACCGTGCCGGACGTCGTCGATCTGGTTTAAGCGCTCCGACTTTTACTCTTGAGTGTCAATGCTGCGGGTCGGCAAGACGCGCCGGAGCCACCACACGCCGAGCAATGCCGAAAGCACCGATGCGGCGAAGACGCCGAGAGTCGCTTCGGCCTGCAGCAGTGGCTCTCGATAAGCCAACGAGGCAATGAACAGGCTCATGGTAAAGCCGATGCCGCACAGGATCGCCATGCCGAACAGCACGCTGTTGCCGACTCCGGCCGGATAATCGACCAGGCCCGCTTTGCGGCCGAGCCAGGCGACACTAAAAATACCAACCGGCTTGCCAATCAGCAGCGCCAGCAGTACACCCATCGGCAACGCGGTAGTCAGTGCACCGAGTGGCGTCGTGCTCAGATCCAGACCGGCATTGGCCAGCGCAAAGAGCGGCAGCACACCATAGGCAACGAACGGGTGCAGGTCGTCCTCAAGGCGCAGCAACGGCGAGGGCGAACGATCGGGATCGGCCGTGTCGTCATCGCCGGTGACATGCGGAATCAGAAACCCGGTGACTACGCCAGCCAACGTCGCATGCACGCCGGATCGCAGCACCACGATCCATAAGGCCACACCTAATAGCAGATACGGCCACAGACTACGGACACCGCTACGGTTCAGTAGTGCCATCGCCACTGCGATTGCAATGGCAGCGATAAGGCTGGCGCCGTGCAGCTCGCTGGTATAGAACATCGCAATAATGACGATGGCAATCAGATCATCCACCACGGCAATAGTCGAGAGCAGCAGCTTGAGGCCCAGCGGAACCCGCGAACCCAACACCGCTAACATCGCCAGCGCGAAGGCAATGTCGGTCGCCGTCGGCACGGCCCAGCCGCGCATCGCTGCGGCGTCGGCATGATTAAACGCCGTAAAAATCAGGGCGGGAACAAGGACACCACTTGCGGCACAGAGCAGCGGCAGCATTAGCGCGCGGCGATCGGACAGCTGGCCGCCGAGCATTTCGCGTTTTATTTCTGCCGCCACCAGCAGAAAAAACAGGGCCATCAGGCCATCGTTGATAAAGTGCTGCAGCGAGAGTTCAATGCTCCATTGCCCCAGGGCAATGCGCGGCAACTCGAAATGCAGCAAGTGGCGGTAGGCATCGCCCCAGGCACTGTTAGCAAGCAGCAGAGCCAGTATCGATGCCCCAATCAGGATTAACCCGGATGCCGCCTCAAGCCGAAAGAACTCCTGTAACCAACGACGCACTGCCATTTATTGCGTCACCATCAGCAATTCAATGGCCAGCCACACGATAAAGGTGATGACCAGGATGGTGCCTTCGGCACGGGTGATGCGCATGTCACCGCGCAGCATCGGGAACATCAGACAGGCGCCGATGGCGGCCATCGGCAGTTCAAACGTCAGGAATCCGCGCGGGATCATCAGGCCACCGCTGCTCATGGCCAACAGGCCAATGACGACGGTGGTATTGAGCAAGGACGAACCGATGACGTGACCCACGACCAGATCGCCATGACCGCGACGAGCCGCGGCGATAGCCATGATGGCCTCGGGCAGGGTGACTGCAATGGCGATAGGCAGCAGGCCGACCACGTGCGGACCCAAACCGAGTTCAACGCCGAGTGCCGGGGCCTTCTGTACGATCCACAGCGAACCGAAATACAGCATCACCGCACCCAGGGCGACAAACACGACATCGAGCCAGAGGGCATTGTGGCGACCGGCTAGCACCTCCATTTCGCGATGTACATCGGCCGATTCACTGCGACTGGCCAGCACGGCCCAGCCCATGAAGGCGATAAAGATCGCGAGCAGGATGATGCCGTCGACGCGGGAGATGTTGCCGTTCCAGCCCATGGCGATCACCGCAATGGAGCCGACCACCAGTCCCAGCAGCAGACCGTTGAGGGCACGCCAATGGGTCACAAGCGTCGCAACCATCGCGGCCACGCCCATGGTCAAGCCAAAATTGACGATGTTGTTGCCGACGACGGTGCCAAGCGCCAGCGGCTCCTGACCGGAACGCATGGCCTGTAGCGCAATGCTCAACTCCGGCAATGCCGTTGCTAAGGAGAGCAGCAGCATGCCCATGACGAAACGGCTGATGCCCAGACGCTGCGCCAGACCGGCGGATCCGCGTACTAAGAATTCGGCAGCACTGGTCAGAAATACGACGCTAAGCAATAAGGTCAGCCACACGTTGTCCATGAGTTTGCGCTCCGTTCTATCTAGGTGGGATTAACCGCGGAAATTGTTCCGCAGCCCTTGCCAGCAATCAATGTACTCGGTTTGCCGATGTGATGCCATCAAGGCCTGTTCACATGGACGGATCACCAGCGGGCACTCGAACATAAACGCCATCGTGCCCCGAATGAAATCGGGTTTGCTCGTATCGGCAGCCGATGCCTTGTCGAAGGTCTCCGCATCGGGGCCGTGACCCGTCATGCAGTTGTGCAGTGATGCACCACCGGGGGCAAAGCCCTCGGCCTTGGCATCGTATACGCCATCGATCAGGCCCATGAACTCCGAGGCAATATTGCGATGGAACCACGGCGGCCGGAAGGTATCGCGCATCGCCAGAATTCGCGGCCCGAAGATCACGAAATCGAGATTGCTGACACCGGCCACCGGACCGGGCGCATGCAGCACCAGAAAAATCGACGGATCCGGGTGATCAAACGAAATGGATCCGATGGTATTGAAGTTGCGCAGATCGTAGCGATACGGCGCGTAGTTGCCGTGCCACGCCACCACATTGAGCGGCGAATGCGTCATCTCCGCACGCCACAGATGGCCCTGGAACTTGTTGATCAGCTCAAACTGCCCGTCGATATCCTCGAAGGCGGCATTGGGTGTTTCGAAATCACGCGGATTGGCCAGACCGTTGCTGCCGATAGGCCCCAGGTCAGGCAACTGCAGCAGGGCACCAAAGTTCTCGCAGACATAGCCGCGCGCCTGACCGTCGGGTAGCGAGACGCGGAAGCGCACGCCACGCGGAATCACCGCGATCCAATGCGGCTCGACATCAACGACACCCAGCTCGGTTTCAATATGCAGACGGCCGAGTTGTGGGACGATCAGCATCTCGGCATCGGCATTGCTGAAGAAGCGATCCTGCATGTCGCGGTTGCAGGCATACAGATGGATACCGATTCCGGTCTGCGACTCGGGACCGCCGTTACCGGCGTACGTTACCAGGCCATCGATAAAATCGGTGGCGCTCTCCGGCATGGGCAAGGGCGACCAGCGCATTTGCTCGGGCGAGACTTTGCCGGCACCGAACACGTTGTGAAAACGGGTCTGCTCGTACTCGGCAAAGTGACCGTGCATGGCGGCCGGCCGAATGCGATAGAGCCAGCTACGGCGATTGTGCGCACGCGGCGCGGTGAACGCCGTACCGCTCAGCTGCTCGGCATACAGCCCGAGCGGTGCTACTTGCGGCGAATTCCGGCCAAGGGGCAACGCGCCGGCAATGGCCTGAGTGGAAACATGGTTCCCGAATCCGGGCTGATAGCCATTGCCAGCCAATGCCATTTACAGCACTCCGCGCTTCATCTGGTCACGCTCGATCGATTCGAACAGGGCCTGGAAATTGCCTTCGCCAAAGCCCTCATTGCCCTTGCGTTGAATGATCTCAAAGAAGATCGGACCGAAGGCGTTCTGGGTAAAGATCTGCAGCAGCTTGCGTTGCTTGGTTTCCGCGTCGGCATCAATCAGGATCTTGTTCCTGGCCAGGCGCGGCACATCCTCGCCGTGGTCAGGAATGCGCTGATCGATAACGTCGAAATACGTTTCGGGCGTGTCCAGGAACTCGATGCCCTGTTCGCGCATGGCCTCGACGGTGGAATAGATGTCGTCGGTGAAGCAGGCAATGTGCTGAATGCCCTCGCCCTTGTATGCATCGAGGTATTCGTTGATCTGCGACTTGGGATCACTGGATTCGTTGAGCGGAATGCGCACAATGCCATCGGGTGCGGTCATGGCCTTGGAGATCAGGCCGGTCTTGGCACCCTTGATATCGAAGTAGCGGATCTCGCGGAAGTTGAACAGGCGTTCGTAGTAATCCGACCACTTTTGCATGTTGCCGAAATACAGGTTGTGCGTAAGGTGATCGATAAAAGTCAGACCGAAGCCCTTGGGATTCTGATTGGCGCCCTGCACCGGCAGATAGTCGCCATACACATCGGAACCGCTGTCCACCAGATACAGCATGCAGTCGCCGATGCCCTTTACGACCGGCACGTTGACCGCCTTGGAATCAATCAGGTCGGCAGCGCTAAAGGTCTCGCCGCCATTGCCCAGCACCGTGTCGCAGACCTGATCTGTCGGCACGGTAAAGCGAATCGCGAATCCGCACGCACTCGGACCATGGGCCGCGGCAAATTGGGCTGCAAAGGATTCGGGATCGTCATTGACCAGGAAATTGACACCGTTCTGGCGATACACCGTGATCGGACGGGTCTTGTGACGCAGCACGGCGGTAAAGCCCATGTTGAGCAAGTACGTGTGCATTGCCTCCTGCTGATCCTTTGGTGCCGCAAACTCGACAAACTCAAAGCCATTGATACCCAGGGGATTTTCGAACGTCGTGACGTTCATGCCCAAATTCGGTTGTGCCGACATGTTGCTGATCTCCAATGTTGGAAGCGATGCACGCCATGACGCCGTGCGCAGGTTTGCAGCCATTTTCCCATTCCCTGCCGCGAATTGCCATAATTTACAGGTCCATCACATTCTCAGCAGGTTCCAGCCGATGCCATCCACTCCTCGCGCCCAGGCGTTTTCACCGGGCAGCGTCGGTAATATCGGCGTCGGATTCGATCTGTTCGGCCACACCATCGCCGCCGTGCGCGACGAGGCCATCGTCACGCGAACTGAACAGTCCAGCGTCCGATTGCTCGACATTCGCGGCAGTATCGAAGGCATTGCCACCATTCCGCGGTCCACTGAAACTAACACCGCGGCACGTGCGGTACAGGCCCTGTGCGATTCGCTGTCCTTGCCGTTCGGCTTTGAGATCGAGTTGATCAAAGGCATCCCACTCAACGCCGGTCTTGGTGGATCCGCGTCATCGGCAGTAGCGGCTCTGGTCGCAGCCAATGCCCTGCTCGACACCCCGCTCTCACGAGACGCGCTTATCCCGCTTGCCGTCGAGGGCGAGTTCGCATCGAGCCAATCCCGACAAACCGACAACGTAGCGCCGATGCTGCTGGGCGGAGTGGTCTTTGCCTTCGAAGGCCAGGTCCAGCGCTTTGAGCTCCCCGCTACCTGGCACGCTGCCGTGGCGCGCCCTCATATCAGCTTGCGTACGTTGGATTCGCGACAAGTTTTGCGCGAACCGTTTGGCCTGGATCTCATCACACCGCATTGCGCAAATCTGACGCGTTTTGTACTGGGCCTGGAGCGGTGCGATGCGACGCTCATTGCGGCCGGTTTGCGCGACGTGCTGGTAGAGCCGCGTCGCGCTGCATTGATTCCCAATTTCCACGCGGTGCAAGCCGCCGCATTGGAACATGGCGCACTCGGTTGCTCGATTTCCGGCGCCGGTCCCAGCGTCTTTGCCTGGTTTACCGATGCCGATCGTGCACACGCGGCGGCCTCTGCGATGGCCGGTGAATTTACAGTGCCCAGCGATACATTCGTCACCCCGATCAACGGGATCCGTGCGGAACGGATCGATTAAGTGACAAGCATAAAAAAGCCCCCGCAAATGCGGGGGCTCTCTGTCAGAGGTCTTACTTAACGCCGTGCATCAGCTTTTGAATCAGCGGAGCGATCAGCACCAGCAAGAGGCCGCAGCCCACAAGAATGTAGAAGCCTTGGGTGTAACCCGACAGTGCCGAAGCCGCGGTCATACCGGTTTCACCCGAGACGCCCGAAGCGAACAGACCGGCCAGATTGTTACCGATACCGGTAGACAGGAACCAGCCACCCATGCCCAGACCGACCAGACGGGCCGGAGCCAGTTTGGTCACCATGGATAGGCCGATCGGCGACAGACACAGCTCACCCATCGTCTGGATCACGTAGACCGCAACCAGCGTCCACAGTGGGATCATGTTCTTGTCGTCAAGCAGGTTGGTCAGCGCGAACATCAGCACAGCGAAGGCCACACCGTTAAAGATCAGGCCCAGACCGAACTTGCGCGGAATCGACGGATTGGCGCGGCCAAGGCGAATCCACAGCCAGGCAAACAGCGGTGCCAGCAGGATGATGGCGATGGCGTTGATTGACTGGAACCATTCAATCGGGAACGTGAAGCTGCCGATTTGCTTATTGACGATCTTTTCGGCGAGGAAGGTGAACGAGGCACCGGCCTGCTCAAAGAACATCCAGAACATGATGTTGAAGGCGAAGATGATCAGCATCGCGATCACCATGTCGCGCGCCACTTTACCGACACGGAAGCCTTCGACCAGCAGTGCGATACACAGCAGGGCAAACAGCGGGAACAGAACGAAGCGCTGCAGATCCGTAGCGTCAATGGTCAGCAGGAAGTAGATCACCGGAATCGCAACGGCGAGACCCAGGATGACCAGCAACAGGCGCATCGTCTGATTGCCCTCTGCCGGCGGCAGACCGACGGTCTTGAGCTGAGCCTTACCGAACCAGAACCACACCAGACTGATCAGCATGCCGACGCCCGAAGCAATAAACACGGCCTGATAATCAGGCAGAGTTTGCTGACCGAAGACAGTGCGTGCCAGGAAACCGGTCAGGATCGGCGCCACAAAGGCACCGGCATTGATGCCCATATAGAAAATGGTGAAGGCCGAGTCGCGGCGCTCATCGCCCTGCGCATACAGCTTGCCGACCATGGTCGAGATGTTGGGCTTGAACAGACCGTTACCCGCGACGATGGTGGCCAAGCCGAGCTTGAACAGATCGAGTTGCGGCAACGCGACCATGAATAGGCCCGCGGCCATGACGACCGCGCCGAGCATGATGGATCGCTGATAGCCGATGACACGGTCAGCGACATAACCGCCGAATACGGCAACGGCATAAACCAGGGCCAGATAGGCACCGTAGATCTTCGAGGCTTCGGCCTCACCCATTCCCTGGTTGGCAAACTGGGCAACGATATAGAGCACCAGGGCCCAACGCATCCCGTAGAACGCAAAGCGTTCCCAGAATTCCGTCATGAACAGCATCCACAACGGCTTGGGATGTCCGCCTATCTGGGCAAACTCGGGTAGTGGCTGACGGGCTGCGCCCGGAAGTTCTGCGGCTCCGCTCATGCGGTTTCCTCTTATTTAAGATGGGATGAGCCCACGCACCGTGCGCGGGCAATGCTTGAGAATCGCCGAAAAATAGCTATCGCGTCAACTTTTCGTAAATGCTGCAGTGCATCAAGCACCGTGTCGGTTACTCAGTACGAGCCCGTATTGGGTCCGATCTGGGTCCGCACTTCGAACAGCTCAGGGAAGAAGGTCAGCTCCAGTGCCTGTTTCAGAAATCCGACGCCGCTGGACCCACCGGTACCGCGCTTAAAGCCGATGATCCGCATCACGGTGCGCATGTGACGGAATCGCCACAGCTGGAACTGCGTCTCGATGTCGACCAGGTCTTCGCACAGTGAATACTCGCGCCAATAGGTGTCGGTGTCCTCGTAAATGCGCTCAAAAATGGGCACCAGTTCGGGATCGTTGACGTGCGGCTTGGAGAAATCGCGTGCGATGGCATGCGCGGGCACCGGATGGCCGAAGCGTGCCAGATACTGCAAAAACAGTTCGTACAGACTCGGGGCATCGAGCAGGGCCTTCAGCGTGGTCTGAATGTCAGGGTCGTGCGCAAAGACCTTGAGCATCGCGTCATTCTTGTTGCCGAGCAGGAACTCGATGCCGCGATACTGATACGACTGAAACCCTGAGGCGGGGCCCAGAAACTCGCGGAATTCCATGTATTCCGAAGGCGTCAGCGTCTCGAGCACCGACCATTGTTCGGTCAGTAGCCGCAGCGTCACCTTGACGCGAGCCAGCACTTTACGGGTGCGCCAGACTTCATCGCGCTTGAGATATTCGCCGGCGGCGGCGAGCTCGTGCAGAATCAGCTTGAGCCACAATTCGGAGGTCTGGTGCTGGATGATAAACAGCATCTCGTCGTGCTGCGGCGGTTGCGATCGGCGCTGCTGGGCATTCAGAACTTTGTCGAGCTGCAGATAGCCCGCATAGGTCATGCGCCCGTGCAGGTCCGTATGGATTTCCTTTTCCAACTCACGCTGGTTGTTCTCGACGCTCATGCAGCACTCCGGTTGATCGCCCCAAGGATACCGCAGCACTCTTCGGTGAACGCACGCAATTCGTTATGATGAAGGCTGTTCCCGCATCGGAAGTACGCATGAAACTGGCGGCATCGCTTGAAATCCCCTACTTTCAGTTCCTGGATCCCGATGGGCAGTTGAGCTCTGATGCGCCGGCCGATCTCGCCGATCCGTCGTTCCTTCTCTCCTACTTCCGCAAAATGGTCGCCTGTCGGGCCTTCGACACCAAGGCCATTGCGTTGCAGCGCACCGGCAAATTGGGCACCTATGCCTCCTCGCTCGGACACGAAGCCACACATGTCGGCATGGGCGCTTTTTTGCAGGATGAGGATTGCTTTGCGCCGTCGTATCGCGAGCATGGCACCTTGTTCGAGCGCGGCGTGCAGGCTCGCGAGATTCTGCTGTACTGGGGTGGCGATGAACGCGGTAGTGATTTTGCGCATGCCCGTCATGACTTCCCGATGTGTGTGCCGATTTCCACGCAAATGCTGCATGCCGCCGGTGTCGCCTTGTCGTACAAGCTGCGCGATATGCCGCAAGTGGCGATGAGCTCGTGCGGCGATGGCGGTTCGTCCAAGACTGACTTTTATGCCGCAGTGAATTCCGCCGGGGCCTACAAGCTGCCGCTGGTGCTGTGCATCGTCAATAACGGTTGGGCCATCTCGGTACCGCGCTCTGCACAGACCGGTGCGGGCACGCTGGCGCAAAAGGGTCTGGCCGGCGGTCTGTATTCTGCGCAAGTAGACGGCAATGATCTGATTGCCGTGCTGTACGCATGTCGTGAGGCAATTGATCGGGCCCGTCGTGGCGAAGGCGCTACCTTGCTCGAGTTCATGACCTATCGTCTGCACGATCACACGACCGCCGACGATGCACGTCGTTATCGCGCCGCCGAGGAAGTCGAAGCCGCCTGGAAGGTCGAGCCCTTTATTCGCCTTCGTAAGTATCTGACCGCCAACGGACTGTGGTCCGATGAGCAGGAACAGGAACTGATTGCGCAAACCAACGAATGGGTCGCCGCAGAAATCGATGCGTATCTGCAAACACCGATGCCACCGGTTTCCGCTATGTTTGATTATCTGTACGGCGACATGCCGAGCGAGGTCCTCGAACAACGCGAGTTGGCCATGCAGCGGGAGGGCCAGGCATGAGCGCCGCGCCCATCACTCTGATCGAGGCCATCACTCAAGCCCTGGCCTATGAAATGCGCCACGACGAACGCGTTCTGGTTCTAGGCGAAGACGTCGGCGTCAATGGCGGTGTGTTCCGCGCCACTGCAGGTCTGCATCAGGAATTCGGTTCCGAACGCGTGCTCGATACGCCGCTCGATGAAACCACCATTGCCGGGCTGACTGTGGGCTTGGCTGCTGCCGGCATGCGCCCGGTCGCCGAAGCGCAGTTCGATGGCTTTGTATATCCCATGGTCGATCACATCGTCTGTCACGGTGCGCGCCTGCGCAATCGGACGCGTGGCCGTCTGCATGTACCAATGGTGCTGCGCGTACCGTGGGGCGGCGGCATTCGTGCACCGGAGCATCACTCCGAGGCCAACGAATCCACTTTCACCAATGTGCCCGGAATCCGCGTCGTGCTGCCTTCGTCGCCGCAACGCGCCTACGGCTTGCTGCTCGCCGCCATCCGCGATCCCGATCCGGTGATTTACTTCGAACCCAAGCGCATCTATCGCCAATACAAGGAACTGGTTCCTGACGATGGCGAGGCCTTGCCGCTCGATGTGTGCTTTGTTCTTCGCGACGGCACCGATGTCACTCTGGTGACCTGGGGCGCTCAAGTTAAGGAATGTCTCGAAGCTGCTGAGGCATTGGCACAGGAAGGCATCAGCGCCGAAGTCATTGACGTAGCGACTTTGCGTCCGCTGGATTTCGACACGATTGCCGAATCGGTCTCGCGTACCGGTCGTTGCGTGATCGTGCACGAAGCGCCGCGCACGGCAGGCTTCGGTGCAGAAATTGCCGCGCGTCTGGCTGAATCCTGCCTGCTTGATCTCAAGGCACCGGTCATCCGCGTCACGGGATATGACACCCACATCCCGCTGTTCAAACTCGAAAACGCCTACATTCCCAGCGTTGCCAGCATCGTCACCGCTGCACGCCGCTGCATGGCCGAAAGCATTTAAGGAACCTTTGCATGTCCGATATCCGTGAATTCCGTTTGCCAGACCTTGGCGAAGGCTTGCCCGATGCCACCGTGGTCGAATGGCATGTAAAGGTCGGCGAGAGCGTCATGCTCGATGACAACCTCGTCTCCATGGAAACGGCCAAGGCCATCGTCGATGTGCCCTCGCCGTTCTCCGGCAAGCTGGTTTCGGTTGCCGGCGATTCGGGCGCCATCGTGATTACGGGCTCGGTGCTGGCTTCGTTTGAGATTGACGCGAGCATGCCGCAACGCGCCGAATCCAACGTGCCTACGCATCACGGCCATGCGCCGGCTCCGACGCCGGCCGCGCCGCCCGTGGCGGAACCTGTGCCCGCCTCCATCCCGGAACCTGCCGCTGCCGATGCATCCGAAGCGACCGAGCCTGCAGATGCAGGCACAGTAGTCGGCGCCATGCAGTCCTCCGATGCCGTGCGCAGCGAGCAGGCCGTGACCGTCGGTGGCGTCAAGGCGATGCCGGCCGTGCGCGCTCTGGCACGTAAACTACGCGTGGATCTGACGCAAGTGAGCGGAACCGGCGCCGACGGGCTCATCACGCTTAAGGACGTGCAGAGCTTCTCCGCCATGCCAATGGCCACGCGTGCGCAAGTCCTGCCGCCACCGGCAGCGCGTGTCGACTCGCCCGCACCCGCTGCCGCAATTGCATCCGCAGCGATTTCGGCGGCAACAGCCACAGCAAGCGCCGAGCGCACCGCATTGAGCGCTGCCGGCAAGGCCATGCGTACGCAGCCACCGAGTGCAACGCCGCAGCTTGGCCAACCCATACCGCTGACCGGCGTTCGCCGCAACATGGCCCGCGTCATGGCAGATGCGCATCAGCAAGTCGTGCTGACCACCATCGTCGACGATGCGGACATCCACAACTGGCTGGGCAAGCAGGACATCACCGCGCGTCTGGTTCGTGCTCTGGTGACCGCCTGCCGCGAAGAGCCCGCACTCAATGCCTGGTTCGATGGCGACAACCTCACTCGCACCCTGCATCCGCAAGTGGATCTGGGCATTGCCGTCGATTCACCCGACGGCCTGTTCGTGCCGGTGCTGCGCGATGCACAGCTGCAGTCCCCCGATGCGATCAAACATGGCATCAAGCGCCTGCGCGAAGACGTGATGGATCGCAGCATCAGCGGCGACCTGCTCAAAGGTGCCACGATCAGTCTGTCCAACTTCGGCAAGTTCGCCGGTCGTTACGCCACGCCGATTGTGGTGCCGCCAATGGTGGCCATCGTCGGTGCCGGCAAGGTCTCGCACGATGTGGTCGCCGTGATCGGTGGCATCGAAGTCCATCGTCGCATTCCCTTGTCCCTGAGTTTTGATCATCGCGCTTGCACCGGCGGTGAGGCGGCGCGCTTCCTGCATACCATGATCCGGGATCTGCAGGCGCCGCAATAAGATCCATGAGTTCACCGGAGTTCCAGTACGACGTCATCGTGATCGGCGGTGGCGCCGCGGGCCTGTTCTGCGCTGCGCAAGCGGGACAACGCGGCTTGCGCGCCATCGTGCTCGAACACTCGAACAAAGTCGGCAAGAAGATCCTGATGTCCGGTGGTGGCCGCTGTAACTTCACCAACACCGGGGCCGCGCCGGCCAACTACATCGGCACCAACAGACACTTCCACAAATCGGCGCTGGCACGATATACGCCCTGGCATTTCATTGAGCTGGTGAGTCAGCACGGCATCGCGTATCACGAGAAAGAACTCGGCCAACTGTTTTGTGATGAGTCCAGCAAGCTCATCGTCGCGATGCTTTTGAGCGAATGCGAAAAAGGCGGCGTGCCGATTCGCACGCACTGTGCCGTGAACGACGTGACGCACGACAGCAACGGTTTCACGGTGCGCACATCGCAGGGCGATTTCCGCGCGCCGCAACTGGTCTGCGCTACCGGAGGCCTGTCGATTCCGAGCATGGGCGCCAGCGGTTTGGGCTATCAGCTGGCCACACAGTTCGGGCATGCTCTGCAGCCACGTCGCGCCGGTCTCGTACCGTTGACGCTGTCCGGTCTGCCGCTGCAACAGCTCGAAGGCCTGGCCGGCGTTGCCCTACCCGTCGAGGCCACGGCCAACAAGGTGTCGTTTACCAATGCCATGCTGATCACGCACCGCGGCGTGAGCGGCCCATCCATTCTGCAGATTAGTAACTACTGGCAACCCGGCGACGCTTTGACGCTGGATCTGCTGCCGAGTCAGGATGCGCAAGCGCTGCTGCAGGACGCTCGCGAGCAACAGCCCAACGCGGAGCTGCGCACCGTACTATCGCAGTGGTTGCCGTCACGCCTTGCGATTCGACTGTGCGAGCTGCACTTTGGCCACAAGCCAATGCGTCAGCTGCAGCACGCGGAGTACACAAAGGTTGCCCAGCTACTGCACGCCTATCCGCTAATCGCAAGCGGAACCGAGGGCTATCGCACCGCCGAAGTCACCATCGGCGGCGTGGACACCGACTCCGTCTCGTCGCAGACCATGATGTCCAAGCACATCGAAGGCTTGTACTTTGTCGGCGAGGTTCTCGATGTCACCGGCTGGTTAGGCGGCTATAACTTTCAGTGGGCCTGGGCCAGCGCCCATGCCGCCGCCAGCGCACTCAGCCCGGCCTGAAGCGCCGACTCATCGGCAATCGGCTCGACGACGGCCTGCAATTCAGCCACGTCCACCGCGCCCGCACGAATCCGCGCCACCCAGGCACCGGCTTCCTTGGGGTTGGCAAAGCCAACGCTCTGTAGCAGCACCGTATCGCCCTGCGTGAGCTTGAAACGGAAGCTGCCATCGGATTCGCGATATTGCTTGACTACCGGCGCAACCTCGGCAGGCTCGCGCTCCGCCTCTGTGGATCTCGCCGGAGCGGCAACCGCAGTCAAGGGACGAATCCCGATCGCCGAACGCAATTCGCGCAGCTTGGGAATCGCATAGGTCTCACGCAGGCGTTGCGCGTTGTCGAGCAGGATGGCCTCAATCTGGGCCGGATCCGCGATCAGTGCATCGTAACGCTCGCGCATCGGTGCGATCTGCTGATCCAGCAGCTCGAACAGTTGCGTCTTGGCATCGCCCCAACCCAGACCGCCGCGCAGCGCATCGGCAAATGCAGCGGACTGCTCCGCCGTTGCAAACGCGCTGTACAGTTCGAACAGTGCATTGCCTTCGGGATCTTTGGGTTCACCGGGCATGCGTGTATCGGTGACGATGCCGGCAATCAGCTTGCGCAACTCGGCACTCGGCGCAAACAGCGGAATCGTATTGCGGTACGACTTGCTCATCTTGCGGCCATCGAGACCCGGCAAGGTGGCGACGCTGTCATCAATCTGTGCTTCGGGCAGAACGAAGTACTCGCCGCCGTAAGTGTGATTAAAGCGCTGACCGAAATCGCGCGCCATTTCGATGTGCTGGATCTGATCGCGGCCGACCGGCACGCGCTGCGCATCAAATATCAGAATGTCCGCGGCCATCAGCACGGGATACATAAACAGGCCTGCGGTGACGCCGGCATCGGCATCCAGGCCTTCCTCGGCGTTGCGATCATTGGCGGCTTTGTAGGCGTGCGCGCGATTGAGCAGGCCTTTACCGGCGACGCAAGTCAGAAACCAGGTCAGCTCCGGGATTTCCGGAATGTCGCTTTGACGGTAGAACCACGTACGCCTAGGATCGAGACCACAAGCCAGCCACGCCGCCGCAATCTCCAGCGTGGAGCGCTGCACCAATGCCGGATCCTGCGCCTTGATCAGCGCGTGATAGTCGGCAAGAAAATAAAACGACTCGACATCGGCGGCCTTGCCGCTCTCAATCGCGGGCCGAATAGCGCCGGCATAGTTGCCCAAATGCGGGGTGCCGGAGGTGGTAATGCCGGTGAGGATGCGAGTACGAGTCATGAAAACAGGGGCCTGAACAACAAGCGTCCATTTTATCCGACCCGACGCCACTTCCTGAAAAAAACAAGGCCGGGACAGTGCCCGGCCTTGTCGGTAACGGCAGCGTCAGGACGCGGTCCGTCAAAAAGCGCTGATTAGCACTTCATGTCCTTGCAGTCTTGAGCCTTGTCAGCGACCTTGTCGCCGGCGGCCGAGACGTCTTGGCCAACGCCGCGGACAGTGTTACAGGCGGTCAAGCTCATGGCGGCCAGAACGGCGACCATCATCAGTGCAGCGATACGCTTCATGGTGAATCCTCTAGTTGTGCAATCGAATTTTTAGGTGTGGCGAGCACGGTGCGGACACCGCGGACTCCCCTCCATTTATACCTAAATTCCCTGAACATATCCAAAAAGAGCGAATTGTTAGTCCCGCATTAAGGTGGATTTACCGAACAGCGATTCGACCAAATCGACGGCGACTTTGCCGGTGCGGTTGCGTTTATCAAGCAACGGATTGAGTTCCATGATGTCGAGTGAACCCATCAGACCGGTGTCAGCGATCATTTCCATGACCAACTGCGCTTCGCGGTAGTTAGGGCCGCCCGGAACGGTGGTGCCGACACCGGGTGCGATGCTCGGATCCAGGAAATCGACATCGAAACTGACATGCAAGTGCGTGTCCGCATCGAGACTCTCGAACGCCTGCAGCATGACATTTTTCATGCCAAGCTCGTCGATGTAGCGCATGTCGTACACCTCGAGACCGTGCTGCTTGACCAATCGCTTTTCACCGGCGTCGACGCTGCGGATGCCGATCTGGCGCACGGCATCAACGCGGATTGCAGGCGAAGGCCCGCTCAGCTCGGTGAGTTCACGCGGACCGATACCGCACAGGCATGCCACCGGCATGCCGTGGATATTGCCGCTGGGTGTTTCTTCGTGTGTGTTGAAATCGGCATGCGCATCGAGCCAAAGCACCCGCAGCTTTTTGCCGACGCGTTCGCAGTAGCGGGCGACCGCGCCGATCGAACCGATCGCAAGGCAATGATCACCACCGAGCAGAATCGGCATGCGGCCACGTTCCAGTACGTCGGTACTGGCCTCGTACACTTCGCGATTCCAGGCAACGACTTCGGCGAGATGGCGGAAGCCGTCGACGGGCTTTTGCCAGGGATTGGCAGGGCCGGCCAGATTGCCGATGTCCTCGAGATCGATGCCACGGGCGCGAAGCGCCTCGGGCAAACCGGCGATGCGCAATGCATCAGGACCGAGGCCAGCGCCGCGTTTACCGGCGCCAATATCGGTGGGCGCACCGATCAGACTGACAGGAGGATAGATCCGGGACATACGGTCCTTTGCAAATTAGTGCCGGCATCACGGATGAAATGCGGGACCTGCTGATTACAAGAAAATAGCGCTATTGATCAGAATCAATGCCTCCGTTCCCTGAATTTTACAGTTTCCGGGCAGCCAAGTCCTTCTTCTAAATCCAATTCCTTTTAACTTTAGCAAAGTAGAATCCACTCATAACTATTACCACATTAATTTGCCGAACTTTCAGATGAATTTAATGGGCTGAATAGTTTTATTATGATTACTGAATTGCATACTCTTGGGCAGGCAGATTCGACAGTTAATGCAAATGCATCAAAATACCAGCTTATCAGTCATCTGTACTAAATCTTTTAAGTTTTGAAGAGGCAGAGTGATGACCACTGTTTATGTATATGGCTGACGTTACCCCACATTTGAGTAGCACAGCGATTTAGAGTTCAATCCCAATTAG
>CAKZGB010000016.1 GCA_936911875.1 uncultured Lysobacteraceae bacterium | reverse complement strand
AGTCCTTGGTAGCGAAACTCTAAACCTACTGTCCAACTAATGGGGGTCAGTTCAACAATGCGGGCCTTTTGTTTTCAGCTACTGAGCAGAAATTCAGAACGGGATGTCGTCGTCACCGAAGTCTTTGAAATCGGCAACTTGCGCGGCCGGCGCCGGAGTGGACTCCGCGCGCTTCTGATAGCCGCCTTGCGCCGGTTCACGACGCGGGGCAAAACCGCCGCTGCTGCCGGCACTGTCGCCGCGGCCATCGCCGCGACCGCCCAGCATTTGCATTTCATCGGCAATGATGTCGGTGGAGTAACGCTCGATACCGTCCTGGCCCGTGTACTTGTCGTAACGGATGGAGCCCTCGACATACACTTGCGAGCCCTTTTTCAGATACTCGCCGGCGATCTCGCCCAGCTTGCCGAAAAAGGTCACGCGGTGCCATTCGGTGCGCTCTTGGGTATTGCCATCACGATCTTTACGGACCGAGGTAGTGGCCAGACTGGCCTTGGTGATGGCCATGCCGCCTTGGGTGTATTTGATTTCCGGGTCATTGCCGAGATTGCCGACCAGAATGACCTTGTTAATGCCACGTGCCATTGTGAATTCCTGTAATTTCCGACGCCGACAAGCTCGGCGTTCTCAGTTGATTATAAGCGCCAGTTCGCAGGTATCGGGAATGACCGCGACACCATTGAGCGAAGGCCCCGCTGTGAGGCGACGGATGGGGCCTTCGAACCACTATAATTGGCGTTTGTCGCACGGATTGAAACTGAACATGACGCCCAACACGCTCGACTTGCCCGCCATTCAAGCGCTCGCCAAGCCGGACATGGATGCCGTCGACCAGCTGATCCGGAACCGCCTGGCATCGGACGTGGTGCTGATCAATCAGGTCGCCGAGTACATCATCTCGGCCGGTGGCAAGCGCCTGCGCCCCATGCTGCTTCTGCTCGCCGCTGCGGCCCATGGCCATCGCGGTCCCGACGCCCACCAGCTGGCCGCCGTAGTTGAGTTCATCCACACCTCGACGCTGCTGCACGATGACGTGGTCGACGAGTCCGATCTGCGCCGCGGCCGCCGTACCGCCAACGCCGTGTGGGGCAACGCCACCAGCGTGCTGGTCGGTGACTTTCTGTATTCGCGCTCGTTCCAGCTGATGGTCGAGCTCGACCGCATGCCCATCATGCAGGTGCTGGCCGACACGACGAACAAGATCGCCGAGGGCGAGGTGCTGCAACTGCTGCACGTTCACAACCCCGACACCGACGAGCCCGCTTATCTGCGCGTGATTGAACGCAAGACCGCCGTGCTGTTTGCGGCCGCTACGCGTCTGGGTGCCTATCTGGCCGGCGCCGACGAGGCCATCCAGCAACGTTTCTTTGATTACGGCATGGCGCTGGGTTACGCGTTCCAGATTGCCGATGACGTGCTCGACTACGCCTCGGATGCCGAAACGCTCGGCAAAAATCTCGGTGACGATCTGGCCGAAGGCAAGGCCACGCTGCCGCTCATCCACGCGATCCGAAACAGCGACGAGGCCACGGCTGCCGCGCTGCGCACCGCATTGGAGACCGGCGACAAGCAGGCCATGCCCGCGGTGCTGCAGGCGATTCGTGCGTGCGGCAGTCTGGATTACAGCGAGCAGCAGGCGCAGCGTTACGCCGAGCAGGCCAAGGACGCACTCGCCGGTCTGCCGGAGAACGACTATCTCGCCGCTCTGCGCGGACTGGCCGACTACGCCGTGGCCCGTCGCAATTAATCCTTAAAAATAGCGGTTCCGCGCGAGCCGTCGGTTGCAATCCAACCGCGATACATGCCCGAAGTGTTGAACGGCATGATCAGATTGCCGGCTGCATCAAGACCGATCACGCCGCCATTGCCACCGGCGGCGGGGATTTCTTCGTTGATCACATAATCCGACGCCACGCGCAGGGAATCACCGCGATATTCCATGCGTTTGCAGATGTCGTGTGCGACCGCGTTACGGATAAAGAACTCGCCCCAGCCGGTTGCGGAGATGCCGCAGTTGGTATCGGCCCAGGTGCCGGCGCCAATGATCGGCGAATCACCCACCCGACCCCATTTTTTATTGGTCATACCACCGGTGCTGGTCGCTGCGGCGATGTGACCGCTCGCATCCAGTGCAACGGCGCCCACAGTACCGAAATACGCGGACTTACTTTTCACACCGCTCTGCAGTTGTTGCTGCGCCTTGAGTAAGGCTTTGCGGCGCGACTCGGTATCAAAGTACGAATTAGGAACGCGGACGATGTCGGGTTGTCCGTCGGCAAAATGTTCGGCGCCGGCGCCCATCAGCATCACGTGCTCACTGCGTTCCATCACAGCGCGAGCCAAGTTGATCGGATTACGGATCGTCGCAACTCCGGCCACTGCACCTGCGCGGCCCGTATGGCCTTCCATCACTGAAGCATCGAGCTCGTGCCTGCCCTCGGCGTTGAACACTGCGCCCTTGCCGGCGTTGAATAGCGGATTGTCCTCAAGCACATTGATGGCTGCGTTGACGGCATCCACTGCCCTGCCGCCTTTGGACAGCACCTGATTGCCGGCTGTCAGCGCTGCATCAAGACCCGCACGAATCGCCGCCTGATCTGCCGCCGTCATGGCCTTGCGATCCATCACACCCGCACCGCCGTGAATCACTAACGCTGTGCGGCCTTTGTTATCCGCCACGTTCGAAGTGCCTGCCGGCTGCTGTTGGAATCGATCCTGCAGGAAACCCCACATGATGCGCTCCGAACGCGCCGCCGCTACGGGATGATACTTGCAGCCTTCGCGATTGGCATGCGGTAACGCAAAGCAATGCACGGCACCCGCGAGATTGACGAACATCCAATCGGCCTTGGCCTTGCGCATTTCATTCTGGAAGGGCTCCACATCCGCCGCCGTGCCCTTGTCTTCAGCACCGTTCAACACCAGCACTCCGGCCTTGATCGCCTCTTCTGCAGCCGGCATCGAAGTGCTCAGCCCGCCATGAAAACTCACGACTGCATTCAATGCCGCACCACTGCGCGCCAACTCCAGCACGGTGGAGCCGCCAAAGCAGTAACCGATGGCGGCGAGCGCTTTGTCATCCACCTTGGTGATGTCCTGCGACTTAAGCAGAGCCAGCGCCGCATTCACTCGGCGACGCAGCTCCGGCAGGTCCTTATACAGCACGGTCACCTGCGCTTTTGCTTCATTGCTATTTTTGGGACGGACGCCCTTGCCGTACATATCCGTCAGCAACAGCACATGGCCCGTGCCCGCAATCTGCTTGGCTTTGGCAATGTTGTCGTCATTGATGCCCAACCAGTCGGGCACCATCAGCAGACCCGGCCGCGCGGTGCTGACCGCATCGTCGTACACAAGCTGATGCTCAAACACCTTATCACCGACCTTGGTTTCCAGCGGCACCACGCGCACCGTGGCCATGGCGAACGAACTGACGAACAAACCCAGCGCAACAGCGGCAACACGGACAACGGTTTTCATAGCGAGCTTCCTGATACCAAGTCGAACTTAGAGATGGACCCCGCCCTCGCTTATGCGATGCCGAGCCCTTGAATACTGCTGATGCGGTCGGGATCAAATCCCGCCAGTTGCGCGAAGTGTTTGCCGCGCTCCACATAATCCCGATACGCATCAAAACTCGGTGCACCGGGTGACATCAGCACCACGCCGCCACCGGCTTGCACAACTGCCTGCTCCGCAATAGCGAAGGCATGAGCCAGATCCTTAGCGCGATCCAGTTTCACACCCTGTGCGTTGCACGCCGTCTGAATTTCATCGGCAATTTGCGGACCTTTCTGACCCATGGTCACAATTTGCACCGGATGCGCCTGGCCCTGTTCAATGGCGAGCGCAAAGCCGGACCAATCCAGGCCGCGATCATGGCCACCGACAATGACGGCCACCGGCACATCGGGATAACACGACAGCGCCGCCAAAGTAGCGTGCGGTGTGGTCGCAATCGAATCGTTGACGTATCGCACGCCGTCGCGGGCGCCCATGGTTTGCAGGCGATTGGGCAGCGGCATAAAACTGGCGGCATGTGAGGCCAGCGGTTCGGCTGCAATCCCCAGCGCCTCGATGGCGGTTAGCGCCGCACACAGATTGCCGCGGTTGTGCCGACCCGGCAACGGCAAGTCCTTGGTATCCATGACTTGACGATCGCCCTTGAACAGCAGATCGCCACGCAAATGCCATCCTTGCGGATTGCCGTACTGCACGACACGCGAATCCGGCAACTCCAGCGCCGTCAATCGCACATCGGCGGCGTTGATTACCGCCACATGCGGTGCGGCCTGTGTGAGCAGCGTGAGTTTGTCGGCAACGTATTGCGCCTCGCCACCGTGCCAATCCAGATGTTCGGGGAACACGTTCACCACGACGGCCACCGCAGGATGAGCGCCACTGTCGGCCAGATCGCGAGTCTGGTAACTGGACAGTTCGATTACACGGTACTGCACCGTGGCATCGTCGGGTACGGCCAGCAACGGCATGCCGATGTTGCCGGCCAACAACGTCCGATAGCCACCGCAGCGAAGCAAATGCGCCGTCAAAGCACTAGTCGTGGACTTGCCTTTGGTACCGGTGACACAAATCGTGTTGGCCAACACGTTGGATTGCTCACGCGCAGCGCGCGCCCACAGATACGTACCGCCGACAAATCGCGTGCCATTTTTGATAGCTGCCTGCACCGCCGGCTGATTGGGACTGATACCCGGCGATTTAATAACCCACGCATACGGCGAAAAGTCCGTGCCGGATTCAAACGCGCTGACACTCAACAGCGGATCTTCGATTTCAGCAGCAACCGACTCCAGTTCCGCAGGCGTTACAAACAGCTGCAGTGCACGTTGCGGTTCGCGCACACGGATCCAGGCATAGGCCGCACGGCCTTCGTGCCCCCAACCCCACAGGGCGATGCGATCGTCAGCGCTCCAGGGCATGGCGGCAGCGTCTGTCATTAGGCCTGGTCCCAATAAGCAAACAGCGCCTCGGCCACTGCCGGCGGAATGCGATGGGCATCGTCACTGCGTTGCAGCAGGCCGGAGACGCGCAAATCTTCGCCGCTCAGTTGCGGACGGATCTCACGCGAGAACCGTTGCACGATGGCATCGTGTTGCCACTCCGGTCGCTCCGTCAATGCGGTCATGGCAGCGCGCGATTCCTTGCCCTCACCTACGCATTCAAACGGCTTGTGATCACGGTATTCGAGCAAGGCATCGAAACCGGCGGTCTGCGTTTCGTCATCGAGCAGATTGCGGCCAAAAATACTGACCAGGCGCGGCTTGGACATAAACGGTGCCAAGGCCAGAAACACGAAGTGACACTTAGGACAGGCGCCGCACCAGCGATTGACCGGACGTTCGCCCAGGATATGGAAATTGCGGTTGCAGCTGGAGAAATGCGCATCGTAATGATCGGTGCGCGTGAACTGCCGTGCTACCGCCAACTCGCTTAACGGGCGCAGCAGCGAGTAGTACGACAGATCCGCGGCAATGCGATCTTGCACATACGCCGCGAAGGCATCCTCAAACGCCCAACCCTTCGACCACTGATGATTCACCTCGCCGGTGCCCTCGATCAGGCTGCCGTAGCTCGATGATTTCTCATTCGAGAATACGACCTGATCGTAGCCGAGCACAATCGCCGCCAAGGTCATGATGGCGGAGTTGATTGCAGTGACCGGAATGTGACCGTTCCACGCGCCTTCGCGATTGACTTCAAACAGCAGCGGCGAGATCGAGCGGCCAAGGTTTAAAGTCGGCAAACCGGTGCGTTCGGCGCAGGCACGAATCAGTTGCGAACCGCCGATCCAGGTTACCGTCTGATCCACACCGATCTTGCGCAAAGACTCGATGGAAACCAGCGAATCCTTGCCGCCACCGATGGCAACCAAGGCGTGATGACGCAGTCCCAGCGATTGAGCCGAGACCTCGGAGGTGTCACCGACCGGGAATTGGATTTGACCACGCAGTTGCAGACCGTTGCGATACGCAAACTCACCCAGACCGTTCTCGTACACCATGGTCAGGAAGTCGGCGGTGCGTTGGTCAATGGCCTCGCCTTCGACAATGATCGTCTTGGGCACTGCAGCCTTGTAATAGCTGACACCTGCGATCAGATGCAGCAGACGCAAGGCCGCATTGACGGCCTGCTCGCGTTTTGCATCGAGTGCGAAGGGGGCGCCGGGCACCGTAACCACTTCGACAAATTCGGGACTGTCGTCAAAACGATAGCCAAGTTCGGCAATACCGGTCTGCGCATCGAACGTGCAACGCGAGAAAACGAACGTTTCGATGGTGTCGCGGTCAAAGCGCCAGTCGGCGCCGTCAGTTTGTGTGCTCATTTGGATTCAATGCAAAGTTCGCGCGGGAAATCGCGCAGATTGTAATGGTTGGCCATGACCATGCCGTAAGCGCCGGTGTCGGCAATCAGCAGGACATCACCCTCGGAAGTTGCAGCCGGCATCAGTCGGTCGTGACCGAGCACATCGCCGCTTTCGCAGATCGGACCGACGACATCCATCAGCAGTTCCTGCGGATCGTGCAGGCGCGACAGATTAAAGATGCCGTGGTAGGCGTCATACAGAGAAGGCCGCAGCAGCGCGTTCATGCCCGCATCGGCACCGACGCGCACCACGCCGTCTTTCTCAACGACTTGCGTGACGTGTGTTAGCAGCACACCGGACTCAGCCACCAGATAGCGGCCGGGTTCAATGGCCACCCGCAGGCCGGGATAGTTGCGACGAATCTCGCTCAGTCCTTGGGCGTAAGCCTGCAGATCGAACGGTTTGCCATCGGGCGTGTACGGAATCGACAAGCCACCACCGATATCAATGGTGGAGATGCTCCCGCTGAGCTCAGCTAGTCCCGCCAGCGACGCAAAGACCTGACGCCAATGATCGGGATTATCAATACCGCTACCCAGATGCGCATGCAGACCGGTGACGGTGACCTGATGGCTTCGAGCCAGTTGCAGGAAGGCCTCGAACTTGGCTAACGGCAGGCCGAATTTTGCCTCGGTGCCGCCGGTCTTGACCTTGTCGTGATGGCCTTCGCCATGGCCCAAGTCGACGCGCAGCCAAACAGACTGACCGCGGAACACATCGGGCCAGCGTTCCAGAATTTCGAGACTATCGAGCGTGACGGTAACGCCTTCGGCGATGGCCTCGATATATTCGGCCTTAGGCGCAAACGAAGGCGTAAACAGAATCTGTTGCGGTGACAGCTCCGGCACATGGCGGCGGACGTGACGCAATTCGGCCAGCGACACGCACTCGAGACCAAAGCCCTCTTCGACCAATGCTTTGAGCAGTTGCGGATGCGGATTGGCCTTGATGGCGAAGTAGCGCGCATCGACACAAGCGATCTCGGCCAGATTACGCGCCCGTGCACGAACGGTATCTACATCGTAGACGTAAGCAGGCGTGCCCTCTGCAGCAATCTGCAGCAATTGCTCGACCTGTTGCTCCCACCAGCGCGGCTGCGGCTCGACGGCGCCCTCTTTCAGTTCACGCCACGAGGGACCGAACGCCTGGCGATTTTGCACCGGCATTGCGCCCGACTTGATCAGGCTGGCGTGAATCGCGGGGATCAGACCTTCAACATCTTCCTCGTCAATGACGAACGTCAGGTTCAAGTCATTCGAAGATTGCGAAATCAGGTGCACGCGTTCTTTGCCGAACGTTGCCCAGATGTCGGACAACTTGTGCAGCAAGGAGCGCATACCGCGCCCGACCAAGGTCACTGCCGCACATGGCGCAATCACTTTGACGATGCAGACCTTGGACAGATCCGCCGATAGTCTGGACAGCACATCGGAATTCATCAGATTGTCCGACGGATCCAGACTGACCGTGACGTTGGTTTCCGAAGAGCCGATCAGGTCGATGGACAGACCGTGCTCGCGGAAAATCGCGAAAATATCGGCCAAAAAGCCGACCTGTTGCCACATGCCGATGGATTCCATCGACACCAGCACAATGCCCTTGCGCGCCGAGATGGCTTTGACGCCCTGCACCGGATCGGCTTGCGCATCGATGCGCGTGCCGGGCAAGTCGGGGTTCTCGGTATCCAGAATGCGAATCGGCACACCGGCATCGCGGCACGGAGCAATCGAGCGCGGATGCAGCACCTTGGCACCGGTGGTCGCAATTTCCTGCGCCTCACCGTAACGCAGGCGCGACAGAATGCGGGCATCGGGCACTTCGCGCGGATTGGCAGTGAACATACCGGGCACGTCGGTCCATATCTCCACCGCTTGCGCCTGCAGCAACGCACCAAAATACGCCGCCGAGGTATCGCTGCCGCCACGACCCAGAATGGCCGTACCGCCTTCGGGATGTGCAGCAATAAAACCTTGCGTAATCAGAATCGGTGTCGGTTGCTGCGCAAACGATTCACGGAACTCCGCGTTGCCGACCGCCTGACAATTGACAGACAAACGTGAGGACCAGGGCGACTGATTCGGCAGCTGCAATGCAGTCAGCCAATTACGCGCATCACACCAGCCGATATCCACGCCTTGCGAGCGCAGATAAGCGGCACCTAATGTTGACGACAGCAGCTCGCCTTGTGCCAACACTTCAGCTTGCCAGTCCAAGGCCAGACTTGCGCGTCGCGAATCGGATGCCAGTGCACGCAACGAGGCCAATCGCTCCGCAAGTACCGTATCGACATCGAGATCTAACTCGACGCAGAACTCACGATGGCGTTGCTCCAGCTGTTCAATGCGCGTTTCGACGGCATCGCCGGCAGCAATTGCCTGCAGCTCATTGGTCACACCCGACAGTGCCGATACGACGATGAGGACGCGACCGCCTTCGCCCTGTGACTGCGCTCGCTGCACTGCCAGCTTGCCGATGGTGTCCCAGCGATGGCGGCGGGACACGGAGGTGCCCCCGAACTTCAGGACGATCCACTGTTGCGCACGTGTCACCGATGATTCCCGGACGGATAAGGATAAACTTCCATTCTAACCAATCCACCGGAGACCGCTCGATGGCCCGCTTTGATTTTGTGCAGATGGATGTTTTCAGCCGCGAACCCGGCATGGGCAATGCGCTGGCCGTCGTTCTGCAAGGCCACACCCTGTCCAATCGCGCCATGCAATCGCTGGCTCGCTGGATGCGTCTGCCGGAGACGACCTTTACCGGCCCGGCCATCGACACCGGCAAACCGTCGGCCTCGTGCTATGCCATCCGCATGTTTGCGCCGGACAAAGAGGTTCCGTTTGCGGGCCACCCTAGCGTGGGCACGGCCGCCGCGCTGCTGGATGCCGGCCTGCTGACCCCCGACGCCGATGGCTTGGTCTGGCAACAGGGCTTGGCCGGTCTCCTGCCCTTACGCGTCGAGAATCCGCAAGATCCCGAGCAACGGGTGATCTCGCTGCGCAATCCGCCGGCCAATGAAATCGAAGGCGCTGCGGACACTCACAAGGACCTGGTTGCTGCGGCCACCGCGCAGTTGGCCTTAGGTGAGCTCGCACCGATCCTGGCCGAAGGCGGTCGTCGTTGGTGGCTGGTGCAAGCGGCTAGCGAAGCGGAGCTGCGGCAATGGTCGCCGGCATGGGAAGGCATCGCCGCCTTGGCGGTTGCCGGCAACAGCATGGGAATTTGTGCGTTCGCCTTTGCCGACGATGCAAACTCGGACTATCAGGTGGTGACGCGCGCTCTGGTTGGACATCCTGCACCGTTCGAAGATGCTGCCAGCGGCGCGGCCAATGCCATCCTTGCGAGCATGCTGTTCCGGCACGCACCCGATCGTCTGCCGGCCGACGGATACATCGTCAGCCAAGGTCGGGAAATCGGATACGATGCGCGGCTTTATTTGAGCCCGAGCGCTGAAGGCGCGATCTGGTCCGGCGGTCAAACGCGCACGGCAATCCGCGGCTCCATTGACTGGGAAGCCGCGGCGCCCTGAGTTGCCTTTTAGAACTTAGTAGCGGCCGTTAACGCCGTTGACGTTCACGGTGATCGAATCGCCGACGCGGAACGACTGCGTGGTGCGCAAGGTGCCGTACTGGTTGCCGATGCGATATTGCACGTCATACGCGTTGTACTGACGCGAGTCGTTCGAAGTCAGCGGTTCGCACACAGTCGTAGTGCCTTGCGGGCCGGTCGCGTTGCGGTAGATCTGCTGACCGGCCATGGTGCCGATCGACGAACCGACCGAGCTGGCGATCACGCTGCCCATGCCACCACCGATCTTGCTGCCGATCACACCACCGACGATGCCGCCGACGATGCTGGACATCACGTTGCCTGCGGTGGAACCGCGCTGCACCGGTTCGGTGCGATAGGTGCCGGGACGGTTGTAGTCGTCGTCGGGATATGCCGGTTCAATGGTGTACTGCCCTGTGCGCTGGTTATAGCAGCGACGTTGGCCGGTGCGGGTTGCAATATCCGCATCAAACACCGGATCGACGCGCGTCACGGTGCCCGTCAGGGTCGACAGGGCCGTCGGCGAACCCGGATACGGCGGATTGGAGTTGTACGAGTTGTTGGATGTACCGTACTGTTGTGCCAAGGCGGGAGTGGCCATGCACAAGGTCAGAGCCAAGCCGGCCCATAGCGGTTTGCGCGAAATGCTCATTGTCGGATCCTGTCGAATTCCGGCCATTCCGGATGCTCTCATGATCGGCAAAGCGCAGTTAACCGATAATGAAGGCCGCCCTTTCGCTGTCTTTCCATTCATATGCCGGATATCGCCGCCGCTTCACTGATCGTCCTGGATACCAACGTAGCCCTGGATGTGTTCCTGTTTGAGCGCGATACGCTGCTGGATCCGTTGCGCGAGGCAGTGCGAGCCCGCAAGGTCATTCCAATTGCCACCCCGTGGGCGGCGTCTGAATTTCAGCAGATCCTGCGGCTGGACAAAATCCCCGGCTCGGCGGAACGACGGGCGTTGGCCTGGGCCGAGTTTGAGCAAACGACGGAGTTGCGCGAATTGCCTCCGAAACAGCGGCCGACTCCAAAATGCGCCGACCGCATGGATCAGGATTTTATCGATCTGGCCGTGGCGACAAATGCCGCATGGCTGCTATCGCGCGATAAAAAAGTACTGCGCTTGCGCAAACGCTTCGAGAAACTGGAGCTGCCAACGCGCGTGATGCATCCGCTGGACTGGTGCGCCACGATCAGTTGCTGAAGCGGTACGACACCTTGACCACCAACTGCTCGTCGTTATGCAGGCTGCGGCTGTCACGCAACATCGACCAATGGTCGTTGCTGTCATCGACGAACTGCGAGAAACCGCCGCGCCCGTACACCACATAGAGATTGGACAGTGGGGCCAACTCGTAGCGGTAACGCAGCTGAAAGCCCATCTGATTGAGACGGAAGGATTCCGGCGCACCGGGTACGACGGCGTAATCCCCATTGGGCAGCACATCGATCCATTCGCGACCGGCCGCTTTCAGTCCCACGGCTTCGAGCTTGACGCGCAAATCGGAACGCTCATTGAGATCCCAATTGAAGGTGCTGCCGAGAACCGCAGTGCGCATGCGATAGCGTCCGACCTGATTGCCGTGATCCCAAATCAGCGCATCGGGCGAATCATCGACCGACAGGCCGACATCCAGATTCACCCGATCATTGAAGTAATACTTGGCACCGGTCCATGCGCTCCAGTACCAGCCGTCGTTGCCCATCAGCGCATCACCGGCAGCGAAGATACCGACGCGCGGCTGCCACTTGCCATGGCGACCGGCGCTCAACTCCAGATTGATCTTGTCGCGGCCGGGCATCTTGAGCGGATTGCCGCCACGGGTCAGGCGGTCATCAGAGCGCGGCACGTTGTGCTCGTACTGGCTGTAGAACTCACCGCCATCGCGAAGTGAACCGTATCCCTGCACGCGCACGCCACCATTGAGGCGCAGACCGTCCATGTTTTCACCCATAAACAGGCGACCGGACAGATTGACCGAGGTGACCAGAGAATCCTTGGCGAAGTTACTCCAGGTGCGTCGGCTCTGCACGTGAGCCCATTTCAGATTGTTGCGCCCCAGATAACCCATGTCGTTGGGATCAAAGTCGCGATCAAAATACATTCCCAGCAGCTGATGACTCCATTCTTTCGTGGGATTCCACGTCAGGTACGAAGTGACGGACTTGCCCTGCGTGCTGGTGCCGGAGTCGTCGATATCGGACAGCGCCAGCGTGCTGTTGACGCTCACCGCATCGTTCGGCTTCCACTTGTGATCCACGCCATAAACGAAGGCATCACGGTCCAGGAACGGCCGATCGACGTGGGTCACCATCGCGCCCCAGGTTTGCGTCGGCAACGCATACATCGTGCGCACCGCCTGGTATGAGCGGCCGCCATCGCCACGTTCCTGCGCTGCAAACACACCGTAGTTCAGCTTGCCGATGGCGCCGTTGATCTTGGCTGCCGCATCGATCTCGGCGGGACCGCTGCCGTCATCCGAACGGCCACCGACCCGACGGGTATAGAACAGTTGCGAATTGTCATTCAGTAGCGAGAAGTCGTAAATGCCTTGGTTTTCCGTGAAAAACGGGCGCTTGTCGCCGTAAAAGGTTTCGTCGGCAGAGAAGTTGATGACGATGCCATCGCTCTCCACCTGACCGAAGTCGGGATTGACGGTCGCACTGAGCTGGAACTGACCGCTGGGCTTCCAGTAGATGTCCCCGCCGGCTTTGAAGTGATTGCTGTTGCGGATGTTGTCGTGCAGAGCCGTGACATACGGCGTAATGGCGAACAGCGACTGCGAGTACTCCGGAATCTCCGCCTTGCGGAAACTCGACGTAAACGGAGTGCGATTGAAGCTAATGCCCGGTGCTGCAAAACGCTCGCCGGTGGCGCCGATTACACGGTCAAAATACACGCCGATTGTGCGCTTGCCATCTTTGGCCTTGTTCATCGTGGCCACGTGCCATGGAATCAGAATTTCCATGTCCCAGTACTCGTCGGTCTCGGAGGTGGCGTGCTTCACATCGCCATCCCAATCCTCGCGGAACTGGTTTTCGTTGGTGATCACGCCATCGCTCAGACCGTTGGCAATGGAAACGGTGAATTCATAGGCCTGCACGCCGTTGCCGTCAAAATCGATAAAGACATTGTTGCGGTCGTACTGACCGCCTTCATCACGCCGCGACTTGGTGCGCGTGCGCTTGACGTCGGCCGGCTGGTAGTTGCGGATCGCCACTGCCATGCCCTTCGGCGTCGGCAGGTACCAGGCTTCGGTGCGGTACTTGGCGTCGGCCAGCGTCTCCGGCTGGACTTGCTTGAAATCGGTGACGTGCGTCGCGCCCTGCCATTCGTCGGCATTGACCTTGCCATCGATGTCAATCGCCAGGGCGGGAGTCGCCACCAAGGCGGCCATCAGGCCAAGTGCAAGTCGGGAATAACGCATCATCAGAACATCTCAGTACAGGATGCGCACAGTTTGACGGCGACACGCGGCCCGCGTAACTGTAATAAGTCACGGATGACCTCTGGCCTATGCAGCGCTCAGTGGGTTTCCTGATCCTTGATTACCGACGGATCCACGCTGTGCACGTTAAACGTGTCATGGCCCGAAGGCATCTCGAACCACTGCGGATTGGCCAGCGCCTGACGCATGTCGCGTCGCCCGGCCTCCATGTGATCGTGGATGGCAACGCGGCCGAACTGATAATCCTTGAAGTGCCCGATCACGGCCATATCCCGATACGTCAGATGCACCAGAGAAGTTTTGCTGGAGGTGGACATAGCCCTTGCGTGCCGCACCCATGGATCGTCGGAGGGATGGTCTTTCGGCATCCGTTCCAGCAACTCGCGGATGACGCGGTGGTAGTGCTGCTGGATGCGGTGCATCTGGGTGACTTGTCGCGTGCGACTGGCGTACTGGATCTCTTTGGTGCGCTCGGACACGTCAAGCAGGGTTTCGGGCAGCGCACCCTCGGCATTCCACAAATCCACCTGCAAAATCAGGCGATGCGGTGCCGTGCATTGTTCCATGACATAACTCAGCGGCGTGTTGCTGACGACACCGCCATCCCAGTAATAATTGCCGTCGATCTCGACAGCCGGGAATGCCGGCGGCAAGGCGCCTGAGGCCAGAAAATGCTCGGCCCGCAGTTCCTGGCGACGGTTGTCGAAATATTCCAGTTGCCCGGTGGCGACATTGACCGCACCGACGGAGACGCGCATATCGCCCTGATTGACGCGCTTGAAGTCACAGAGGGAGTTCAGTGTCTCCAGCATCGGTTCGGTCTCATACCAGCTGACCTTGGCCGGATCCTCAGCCCCGACCATGCCGCCGAACGCAAGCCAATTCCGTGGCGTGTAGAAACCGCGTTGTCCTTCGATAACAGCACGCCAGGCCTCTAACGAATCGAGCCACGAACGCGCGGCCGGGTCGTTCGGCGCCCAACCGGCCTGCAAACCGAAGGTCGTTGGCGGCAACCAGTTCGGTGCCGAGATGCGGTTCCAGAATTCCTGAAGTTTTTCGATGCGGTCCTTGGGCTTGTTACCGGCAATGATGCAGGCGTTCAAGGCACCAATGGAGATGCCCGCAATCCAATTCGGCTCCAGGCGTGTCTGAGACAGTTCATCAAACACGCCCGCCTGATACGCCCCAAGCGCTCCACCACCCTGTAAAACCAGAGCGATCGAAGTGCCTTCGGGCACACGGAGCCGCTGGCGCGCCATTACTTCATGTGCCAGCCGTGGCTGACGATAAAGCTCTGACCGGTCATGGCTGCAGTCGGATAGCCGGCAAGGAAGCCGACCGTTTCGGCCACATCTTCAACGGTGGTGAAGATGCCATCGACCGTGTTGCCCAACATAACGCGGGAGATCACTTCCTCTTCGGAAATGCCCAGTTCCTTGGCCTGTTCGGGGATCTGCTTGTCGACCAGCGGTGTGCGCACAAAGCCCGGGCACACCACGTAGGACTTGACGTTCTTCTTGCCGCCCTCCTTGGCGAGCGTGCGCGACAGACCGAGCAAACCATGTTTGGCCGTGACGTACGCGCTCTTGAGCGGTGACGCCTCGTGCGAGTGAACCGAACCCGTGTAGATCACCACGCCACCGCGCGGTTTGCCGTCGGCACCGTTTTCATACATGTACGGCAACACGGCCTTGGTCGTCAGGAACGCGCCATCGAGGTGGATGGCCAGCATCTTCTTCCAGTCGGCGTAGTTGTAATTCTCGATCGGGTTGACGATCTGAATACCTGCGTTGGAGACCAGAATGTCCACGCCGCCCAGCGCCGCCGTTACATCGGCAACGCCTTTATTGACCTGTTCTTCGCTGGTCACATCCATTGCCACGGCCATGGCCTTGTGACCTTGGGTTTTCAGTGCATCGGCAGCGGCCTGAGCGCCTTCGAGATTCAAGTCCGCAATGGCAACGGCCGCCCCTTGGCTCGCCAGATGACGGGCAATTTCCAGACCAATACCGCTGGCTGCACCGGTTACGAGGGCTACTTTTCCGTTGAGATCCGACATCTTGTTCTCCGATTCTTTATTTGGACGACTTGGATTTACCGGACTTTTCCTTGTCCTTTTTCTTCTTTCCCTTTTTATCCTTCTTGCTGTCCTTTGCCTCTAGTCCTTTCGTCTCAGCCTTCTTGTCTGCTTTGTTCTTTTTATCTTTCGAAGGCTTCTTCTTTTTCTTCGGATTCTTCGGCTGCAGCAGCGTTCCGGTGCAATCCTTGGCGCCGCACAGGCACTTCCAGATTTCCTTGAGCTCCTTGGTGTGCTTTTCAGCCAAGGTAATGCCGTAGTTGTACGACAGCTCCTCACCGGTTTTGATGTCACGCAGCGCCTCAATGAAGATGCGGTCCTTGGTGCGATCGTCGCCCTCGTCCTCTTCCATCACGGCTTCGCAGTTCGGGGCGCAGGAATGATTGATCCACTTGGCCGGCGTCGGCTCGTGGTCGGCATCGATCACGTATTCATCGTTGAGTGTGAACAGAAAGGTGTGACCGGAGCGCACATCTCCTGCCTCGCCGTCATCGACCTCGGCATGCGTCAGACGCGGCCCGGTGTATTCGACGATGCGCTCGCCCTTTTTGATGGGTTTCACGGCAAAAACGCCATTGCCGTGGATTTTGGACTTGCGGGCTTCGATCTTGGTCGACATAGTTCAGGCTGCTAAATGGATATAGTACAATTACGGTACGGATTTCGACTGGCTACACGAAGATGCTCCGCGTCACCAAACTCACAGACTATGCCACAGTTGTCATGACGGTGTTGGCAAAGTCCGGCACCGAGGTCCTTAGCGCCACCGGCATTGCCCAGCGCTCAGGCCTTGAGATACCGACCGTCAGCAAGGTATTAAAGCCGCTTGCAAACGCAGGCCTGGTGGAGAGTTACCGTGGCACGCATGGCGGTTATCGCCTGAGCCGTAGCCCTGAGCAGATCTCTCTGCTCGAAATTGTCGAAGTCATCGAGGGCCCCTTGGCAATGACGGCTTGTTCCGATCACGGCGACGCGTGCGATTTGAGCGCGAGCTGTGATGCAGCCGGTAACTGGCAATGGGTCAATCGCGTTCTGGCAGAGACGCTAGCCACTATTAGTTTGGCCGGCATGCTGGAACGTCATCCCGATCGCACGCGGACGGCAACTGACCGTCGCCGCATCAGTGCGGTCCTGCAAGATTCCGGTACTACATCATGACCACCGAACTGATCACCCCGACCGCCGAGCCGGTTGCCAACGCCGAGATCCATGCACAGCTGGGCCGCAAATACGAGGCCGGCTTTATCACGGATATCGAGTCGGACACCTTGCCGGCCGGCCTGAGCGAGGACATCATCCGCGCGCTCTCGGCCCGTAAGGAAGAGCCCGAGTGGATGCTCGAATGGCGTCTCGCTGCGTATCGTCACTTCCTGACGATGCCGATGCCCAACTGGGCCAAGCTCAATATTGCCCCCATCGATCTGCAGGCCCTGTCGTATTACTCGGCACCTAAGGGGCCCAAATACGCATCGCTCGATGATGTGCCTAAAGAGTTGCTCGATACCTATGACAAGCTGGGTGTGCCGCTGCACGAACGTGCCAAGCTGGCCGGCGTCGCGGTCGATGCCGTGTTCGACTCGGTGTCGGTCGGTACTACCTACCGCAAAGAACTGGCCGAGCGCGGCATCATCTTCTGCTCCATGTCCGAAGCGATTCGCGAGCATCCCGAACTGGTCCGCAAGTATCTGGGCTCGGTGGTTCCGGTGGGCGACAACTACTTCGCTGCGCTCAACTCTGCGGTTTTCTCCGACGGTTCCTTCGTGTTCATTCCCGAAGGCGTTCGCTCGCCGATGGAACTCAGCACGTACTTCCGCATCAACTCCGGCCATACCGGTCAGTTCGAGCGCACGCTTATCGTTTGCGAAGACCGTGCCTACGTCTCGTACCTTGAGGGCTGCACCGCACCGATGCGCGATGAAAATCAGCTGCATGCCGCGGTGGTGGAGCTGGTCGCGCTCGAAGATGCCGAGATCAAATATTCCACGGTGCAGAACTGGTACCCCGGCGATGAAAACGGCGTGGGCGGTATCTACAACTTTGTGACCAAGCGCGGCGAATGCCGCGGCGACCGCTCCAAAATCTCCTGGACCCAAGTTGAGACCGGTTCGGCCATCACATGGAAATATCCCTCGTGCGTGCTGCTGGGCAAGGACAGTGTCGGCGAGTTCTACTCCGTTGCTCTGACGCACCATCGTCAGCAGGCCGATACGGGCACCAAGATGGTGCACGTGGGCGAAGGCACCAAGTCCAAGATCGTGTCCAAGGGTATTAGTGCCGGCCATGGTCAGAACACCTATCGCGGTCTGGTCAAAGTCGGTTCCAAGGCACGCAATGCCCGCAACTATACGCAGTGCGATAGTCTGCTGATCGGTAAGCGCTGCGGCGCCCACACGTTCCCTTATATCGAAGTGCGCAACCCCAGCGCCATCGTCGAGCACGAGGCCACCACCTCCAAGATCTCCGACGATCAGATGTTTTACTGCCGCTCGCGCGGTATCGCCGAAGAAGACGCGGTCTCCATGATTGTGGACGGCTTCTGTAAATCGGTATTCCGCGAGTTGCCCATGGAGTTTGCGGTCGAAGCCAAAAAACTCCTCGAAGTCTCACTAGAAGGTTCCGTTGGATGAATTCCATTCTGCAAATCAATGATCTCCACGCCTCGGTCGAGGGTCGCGAGATTCTCAAAGGCCTGTCGCTGACCGTAAAGCCCGGCGAAGTGCACGCCATCATGGGTCCTAACGGCGCCGGTAAGTCCACACTCGGCAATGTGCTGGCCGGACGTGAGGGTTATGAAATTACCTCAGGCTCCGTGCAGTTCCGCGATCAGGACCTGCTGTCGATGGAACCCGAAGCCCGTGCTGCCGCCGGTGTGTTCCTGGCCTTCCAATACCCGGTCGAAATCGCCGGTGTCAACAACACCTACTTCCTGCGTACGGCTTTGAACGCGCAGCGCAAGACGCGCGGTGAACCCGAACTCGATTCGATGCAGTTCCTGAAACTGGTACGCGAAAAGCTGGCGATCCTGTCGCTCAAAGATGAGTTGCTCCACCGCGGCGTGAACGAAGGCTTCTCCGGCGGCGAAAAGAAGCGCAATGAAATCTTTCAGCTGGCGCTGCTGGAGCCCTCGTTGGCAATCCTCGATGAAACCGACTCCGGTCTCGACATCGACGCGTTGCGTGCGGTTGCCGACGGTGTCAACGCACTGCGTTCGCCGGACCGTTCGTTCGTGCTGATTACGCACTATCAGCGTCTGCTCGATTACATCAAGCCGGATTTCGTGCACGTGCTGGCAGACGGTCGCATCATTGAGAGCGGCGGCCCCGAACTCGCGCTGCAACTCGAAGAACATGGCTACGCCTGGATTAAGGATCGCCTTGCACCCGGAGCTCACGCCTGACATGAGTGAGTTGCTGCAACACTGGTCGGCGCTGGTTCCGGCCGCAGCCAATGGCGATGCCGGTTCCGCCGTGCGCCGTCATGCGATGGATTTGGCAGTCGCTGCCGATCTGCCGCATGGCCGTGTGGAGTCCTGGAAATACACCTCGCTGCGCGCCCTCGCCCGTCGCACGCCTGCGCTGCTGACACCGGTCGCTGCGGACGCTTCGCTGCTGTCCGGCATCCCGACGCCGCGCATCGTATTCGTCAACGGGCATCTCGATACGCAAGCCACGGTAGTCGACAACGTTGCCGGCCTGCACATCGAGCCGCGTTCCAATGCGCAGGCATTTGAACTCGAAGGCCCTGCGCACGCCCTGAATCAGGTCAATGCAGCGCTCGATATGGGTGGCGTGGATATCCGCGTGTCCGGCACCATCGAGTCGCCGCTGCATCTGGTCTGGATCAGCGATGCCGCACAGGCCGAGGGCTCCCAACACAATCTGCATCGCATTCTTTTGAATGCGGACAGTCGCCTGACTTTGGTCGAGTCGATGCAGAGTACCGGCGCCCACACGCACATCGGCACGGCACGCATGGTGATCGACTTGGGCGAACAGTCCGAGCTGCAGCATGCACGCGTACAACGCGATGACGAAGGCGCAAGCTGGTTCCTGCGTACCGAAGTCACGCTGCATGCGAATTCGAACTATCGCCGCGTCGACATGGAGTTGGGCAGCGCATTGAGCCGCCACGAGCTCGTCATCAACGTCAATGGCGATGGCGCTCGCGTCTTCTCCAACGGCATCCTGTTCGGCGATGGCAAGCGTCATCTCGATACGCGCCTGGCGATCGCGCATAGCGCGCAACACACCGGCTGCGAATTGAACTGGCGCGGTCTGGGTACCGGTCGCTCGCGCATTGCGTTTCACGGTGGTATCACCATCGATGCCGGCGCCGATCATACCGATGCCGCATTGAGCAATCGCAATCTGCTGCTCAGCGATCAGGCCGAGATCGACACGCAACCGGTGCTGGTCATCCACGCCGACGAAGTGCAGGCCGCCCACGGCGCCACCGTCGGTCAGCTCGATGCCAACTCACTGTTCTATCTGCGCTCGCGTGGTATCGATGATCACACCGCACGCACGTTGCTGGTTGCAGCCTTCGTGCACGAGCTGCTGAATCTGATTGAAGACGAGCCGACCCGCACCGCCTTCGCCACTTTGCTTGATGGCGCTCTGGATCGGGTGGAGTTTGCATGAGCACGCCGGACTGGACCGCAATCCGCGCTGATTTTCCGACATTGCAGCGTCAGGTGCATGGCAAGCCGCTCGTGTATCTCGACACCGCCAATACCAGCCAGAAGCCGCGCGCCGTGGTCGAGGCCATGGATGCGTATTACTCGCAGTACACGGCCAATGTCTCGCGGGCTGTGCATACGCTAGGCTCTGAGGCTACCGAAGCGTACGAGGCGGCCCGCAGCAAACTCGCCGGCCTGCTCAATGTCCGCGCTGACGAACTTGTCCTGTGCAGCGGCACCACGTTTGCGATCAACCTCGTTGCCTATTCGTACCTGCTGCCTAAATTGCAGGCGGGCGATGTAATCCTGGTTTCACGCATGGAGCACCACGCGAACATCGTTCCGTGGCAACTGATGGCCGAACGCACCGGCGCCAAGGTCGAAGTGATCGAGATCCTTCAGGACGGCACCATCGACATGGACGCCTTCGCCGCGCAACTGCGACCGCAAGTTAAACTCGTCGCCGTGGCCCACGTGTCCAATGTATTGGGCACCATCAATCCGGTCCGCGAGATGGCCAAGCTGGCCCGCAAGCACAGCATCCCGATGCTGGTCGATGGCTCGCAGGCCGTTCCGCACATGCCAGTGGACATCAGCGCCATCGGCTGTGATTTCTACGTGTTCACCGGTCACAAGATGCTCGGCCCAACGGGCACAGGTGCGCTGTGGGCCAAGTCCACGCACCTGGAGGCCATGCCTCCGTTTATCGGTGGCGGCGAGATGATCAAATCGGTCTCGTTCGAAGGCACCACCTTCAACCGCGCTCCCTACAAGTTCGAAGCCGGCACGCCCAACATCGCCGGTTTCATTGGCCTAGCCGCCGCGGTGGACTATCTGCAAGCCATCGGTCTTGACGAGATCGCCAAGCGCGAGCGCGAGTTACTCGACTACGCCACGCAGCAACTCCAAACGATCGAAGGCCTGCGCATCTTCGGCAACGCCGCCGACAAGGCGTCAGTCATCAGCTTCGCCATCGACGGAACCCATGCGCACGATCTGGCCACCATGCTCGATATCGAAGGCATCGCGGTCCGCAGCGGTCAGCATTGCGCCCATCCGTTGCTGCAGTTCTTTGGCGTGTCGGCTACGTGTCGTGCGTCGCTGGCGTTCTACAACACCAAGGCCGAAGTCGATGCGCTTGTCGCCGGTCTGCGCAAAGTCCGTACCCTACTCGCATGACGTTTCGATTCGCAACGCAGGCCGATATCCCGGCACTGATTGAACTCATTGAATCCGCTTATCGCGGTGACGTCTCGCGCCGCGGTTGGACCACAGAGGCCGACATGCTCGATGGCCGTCGCACGGGTGCGGATGATCTGCAGGACTGCATCAGCGATCCGCACGGCGGCATCCTGATGCTGCTCGATGAGCATCAGCAGGTCCTCGGATGCGCCAATATCTCCGTGCAGGATGGCGCCGGCTACTTCGGCATGTTCGCAGTAAAGCCCGATCTGCAGAATGCCGGCATCGGCAAACGCATTCTGGCCGAGGCCGAACGCATTGCCCGTGACGAGTGGCAGCAGCAGACCATGCGCATGACCGTGATCGACATCCGCGATGAGCTGCTCGCGTTCTATGCGCGCCGCGGCTACCGTCGCACCGGCATCACCAAACCCTTCCCTTATGGCGATGAGCGTTTCGGCCTACCGCGCCGCGACGATCTGCAATTTGAAATCCTCGAAAAGGACCTGACCCCATGACCGACAACTGGACCTTTGTCTGCCCTACTTCGCAACTGTTGCCCGGTGAACAAACCGTCGTCTGGGAAGGCGACACTCCGGTGTTGGTGATCAACTGGGATGGCGAGTTCTATGCGCTCGAAGACCTGTGCTCACACGAAGAGTTCGAATTGAGCGCGGGCAAGTTCAACCCCGAGACGGGCACCATTGAATGCGTTCTGCACGGCGCGCAATTTGATCTGCGCGATGGCAATCCGACCTGCCCCCCGGCTTACGAGCCGGTTCGGAAATTTCCGGTGAGGGCGGATGAGGCTGGTGTCTGGGTGCAAGTAAAGCAGTAGCAAATCAAAAATCAAAAATCAAAAATCAAAAATCAGTTTTAAACGCATAAATCAAAAATCAAAAATCAAAAAATAAAGAGCAACAGCAAAAGCAACTGCAAAAGCAACGGCAACAGCAACTGCAAGAGCAAAAGCAACTGCAAGAGCAAAAGCAGAAGCGAGAGCAAAAGCGAATAAAAAAGGGCCGCTCGATGAGCGGCCCTTTTTTGTGGTGCGGTGGTGGCTGGATTACTTGATGATCTTGGCC
>CAKZGB010000015.1 GCA_936911875.1 uncultured Lysobacteraceae bacterium | reverse complement strand
CGCTGGACATTTACACCAAAAACCCCGTACAGATCTGTGCGGGGTTTTTTCTTTGTGTGGCGTATAGTACCTGCTGACTTTTGCGCAGCCAGGAGCGCCGGTGGACGCCATCAAATTCAGTAAAGAAGAAAAAGCGGCAATGGTCCGTAAGCTCCAGCTTTATTTCAGTGAAGAGCTACGTCAGCAGATCGGCCAGTTTGATGCCGAATTTCTGATCGACTTTATTTCTGAGGAATTGGGCGCGTACTACTACAACCGAGGCTTGCAGGATGCGCAGACTGTATTGGCTGCCAAGCTGGAGGATATTCAGGATGCCTTGTTCCAGCTCACGCAGCCGACAGACGTAAGGTAGTAGAAGCGCGGCCGCTGATTTAGCGGCAGAAGCCTTCGGAGCCTTCGGTGATGACCAGGCAGTCGGTACGGTCGTCGCCGTAGTACTTCATGCCGGTGCCGGTTCCGTTGGTGGCGCGGATGGATTCGGTTTTGCCGTCACGCTCAAAGACGATGGCATCGCCTTCCAGCTTGCCGGTATAGACTTTGGGGGCGTCGAGATCTGCGAGTTCGATGCGGTAGCCCTCGCCCTCGGCACTGATGGCGAGATAAGTGCCCTCGGGACCTGGCCAGCGGCCAACCCAATTGGTCGCCGGTGTCGGCGGTTGGGCCGCCGGAGTTGCGGCGGTGGAATCCGTCGCCGGGACCGAAGCAGCGGGTTCCTCGGTGCTTTGAGTGCACGCGGCTGTTGCCAGCAGGATGGCCATCGCCACGGAGAGGAATCGGAATTTCTGAGTGTGGGACATTGTGTGTTTCCGGTGAACGGTGGTGCTAGCGTGATGATGACATCATGTGCGTGTAGATCCTGTCATTATTGCGTTGGCGGATGCTACCCATTCATACAGGAGTGAACCATGGCGCCGGTAAACCGATTGTCTCCTTTTACCCGTTTGGCGAAGGCGACCGCGCATTGGTCCGGGCGTCCTAGTGCGTTTTTAGTGGCGCTAGGGATCACGGTGGTCTGGTTATTGACCGGGCCCCTGTTCGGGTTCAGCAACACCTGGCAGTTGGTGATTAACACCGGGACCACAATTGTCACGTTCCTGATGGTGTTTCTGATTCAGAACACGCAGAACCGTGATTCCGAGGCGGTGCAGAATATATTGACCTGGCCAAGTTGGCCCGCAAGGAGTTAGCGGAGAACGCAGGTGCGAGCGTTGCTGTCAGTGACGCGAGCAACTCATAGAGGCTGAGCCATTTTGACGTCTGGCATTGGGCTCCATTGCGGATCGCGGGTGGCGGTCCATTGCTTGACTGTAAGCCCACGGCGTTGCACTTGAACGCTGCCGGATTTAAGCTGCGCGATTAGAGTCTCGCCACTTTGCAGAGGTACCTCCAACGTTTTGAAGCCGAGCAACGAGAGTTTGGCGGTAAACCGAAACTTGGTGGGCGTCCATTGGCAATGCTGCGCATTGCATTGCGTACGCAAGGTGCCGGTGCCGATGCGTGCGGTTTGATCGACTTGCATTGATGACGGCAGGCGCGGCGATAACGTGACTTCGTGTTGGCTCAACTGCGGGAGAATGCCCACGAAATACTGATGCCAGACGCGCAACTGCTCCGATAGGGACCAAGCTTGCGAATGTGTGCCGGTGAATCTTGGCAACGTTGCGCCGGGCCGCGGGTAGACATCCACGGTTTCCGGCAAACTGCCGTTGGTATTCAATGCTGTTTGTAAGTTGAACTGAAACAGTGGCCATGCGAGATCCGGCCGGCCCTGTTCAATCATTCGCTGCATGGCGATGCCATCGAGCCATGGCCAGACCGTGCCGTTGTGATACGCCGCGTCCTTATGCCACTCACCGGGCGCCCAGTGATAGGGCAAGAAGCCCGGGTCCTTGGCGCCAAGCGTTGCAACGCCCCACGGATAGACGAGCTGCGGCCACAGACGCTGCAGTTCGCGACGCTGCGTGTTGCTGTCGACCAGATCGAGTGCGAACAGGGCGTTGGGTCGAATCTGTGTGTCAGGGGTGCCATCGGCATTCAGATGATCGGCTATGGCGCCGTCCACAACAAAATCCCTTGAAAAATGGGCTCGAACGCGATCGGCGACCTGCTGCCAGCGCTCGGCATCGGCAGGGCGATTGTTGAGTCTGGCGAAGGCCACGCCGGCCTCGAGTTGCTGCACCCACAGTGCCTGAATGTCGTTGGCCCGATTGGCACGCGGCGAGTACGAGGCCTTGTCGGGTTCGCGTCGGGCGTCCATCCAGGTCTCGTTATCGGCGTGCAACAGATAGCCGCTCTTGTCGGTGAAGTTCTTGAGTGCGCCTTCGATACTGGCGCTGACTACCGGATACAGAGTACGTGCGAGTTGCACATCGCCGCTGTAGTCGACGTAATCACGTAAAGCCATGACAAAGCGTGGCGTGCCGTCGGTGGTGTGATAGTCCAGCTCTGCCGGCTTGACGATGTTCGGCAGACGACCGTAGAACGGGGATTGCGGATCGCGATTCTGGAACTCGGCAAAGGAGCGCAAGATGCGGCTTGCGACTTCGAACTGACCTGTCACCAGAGTGGCTCCAGGCAGCGCAATGAAACTGTCGCGGCCCCAGTACTCCTGGAACCACGGCAGTCCCGCGTAGATGCCGTCACCACGTTGCGCGGTCACGAGCGAATCCATGCTGAGTGTGATCCAGTGCAGAGCATTCGTCGCATCACCGGCTTGCAGTGCATGCGGGCCACTGATCAGCGAACGCAGACGGCGCTCGCGTTGAGCCGACCATTGCTGATTCTGCTTAAGCGCGAGCTGAGCCAGTTGTTGCGCTTCTTTAAATGAAGTGGCGACGGCCGCCACGGCGATTTGCGGAGCCGTCTTTATTGCAACATGCCATTCACCGCCGGCGGCACGTGAACGCACATAATGCGATGCGTTGATGCGACGTAGGCCATCACCCTGCAATTCAAGTTCCGGCGCTGCTTTGGTACCGGTGAACGACCACATCACGACATCGCAATTGTCGAACAGGCGCACCGTCTCGGTGACGCTGCCCGGATACACGCGACGCAGCTCATTTGGCGTCAGCTCGGCGGTGCCGCCCTGCGCGGGCTCCAACACCTTGCCGTTGATACGGAACTGCGCATCGCTGAAGATGCGCTCGGCGGCAATGGTAAAGCCGCGAAACCACGCATGCTCCGGATGATCGTTGCGATGAGTTTGTGTCTGATAGAACGCAGAACGCTTGTTGGTGAAGACCGCCTCGCGGTTCTGCGTGGCATCGGAGGCCAGGCGTAACGCGGCCAGCGGATCCTTCGCCCAGCAAAAGAGCGGCACTGCCAGCAGCGCCGCTCCCGCGGACCAACGTAATCCGGACTTACTTGACGCGTTCGAGCCAGTCGGAAAGTTCGTCGGCGTGTTCTTCTTCATCTTCGAGAATGGATTCCAGCAGGCGACGCGTTGTCGGATCCTGATCACCGATGAGTTGAATCATCTGGCGGTAGGTCTCGACGGCGATGCGTTCGGCAATGAGATTGGAGCGAATCATGGACTTGAGGTCCGTATCGTCATTGTAATCGGCATGACTGCGGGCAGTCAGGGTGTCGGGATTGAAATCAGGCTCACCTTGCAGCTGCACGATGCGCTCAGCGATGCGGTCAGCGTGGGCCGATTCGGATTGGGCGTGCACCATGAACTCCTCGGCAATGGCCGGCGACTCCAGACCCTTGGCAGTGAAATGATGGCGCTTATAGCGCATCACGCAGACCAGTTCCGTAGCCAGCGAATCGTTCAGCAGTTTGACAATTGCTTCGGAGCTGCCCTTGTTCGAAGGGGTGACCGCGCCTTCGTCCAGCGACTTGCGCGCGCGTTCAATTGCGGCCGTGTCCAGCCGGAGGCTGCCGGTTGCGGTGTTGCTAGGAACGGCCTTTTTGGCCGGGGCGGATTTCTTGACGGCGGATTTCATGGTGGCCATGACGGGGACCTGCAGCAAACGGGGAAACGCTCATAATGCTCCCGAAAGTGTCATCTCGCCGTGAAAATCGCAGTGGCACCGTACAATAAAGCCATGATTACGGCCATCGTTGTTACCTATCACCCGGATCCGCAGGCGCTGGTTGCGCTGCTCGGATTGCTGGCCGCTCAGGCCGATGCGGTGCTGGTGGTGGACAACGGTTCGGCTGAGGATGAGCTGACAACTGTACGGGCGGAGGCGCCTTCGCACATTGAATGGATTGCGAACGGACGCAACGTCGGTCTGGGTAAAGCCATCAATCTCGGTGTCGAGCGCGCGCTGGCCAATGGCAGTGATGCAGTGGTTTTATTTGATCAGGACAGCATGCTCAAACCCGATCTGATTGCGACCTTGGACAAGGCGTATTGGGAGCTGTCGGCCTCGAACTGGGTGGGTGCGGTCGGGCCGGCGTTTGTCGATGCACGTAGCGGCAAACTGCAACCGTTTGTGCGGATCGGGTTTCCGTTCAACACCAAGATCGTGCCGCAAGATGAGCAGCCGGTGCAGTGTGACTATCTGATTACGTCCGGCTGCTACATTCCGCGTGCTGTCTGGACGGACGTGGGCCCGGTGGACGCGGCCTTGTTTATCGACAATCTCGATATGGACTGGAGTTTTCGGGCGCGGGCCAAGGGTTATGCGTTGTTCGGCATTCCGACGGCGATCATGGATCACGCGATTGGTGACCGGCTGATTCAGCTGCCGCTGAATCTTGGCGATGTCATGGTGCACTCACCTAAGCGCCTGTATTTCTCATCGCGTAACCGCGTGCTGCTGTATCGTCGTCCGCATGTGAGCACCAAGTGGGTGGCGCAGGATATTCCGCGTTTTGCCCTGAAGTTTCTGCGTTTGGCGGTGTTGGTCAAGCCACGTCGGCAAGTTGTTCGCGCCATGTTGCTGGGCCTGTTCGATGGCCTGGCCGGCCGCAGCGGCGAGCCCCGCTACCGATTCGACTGAGAGCACACGGCATGTCATTAGAGACCTTCGTTCTGTTTGCCGACTTGCTCGGAACGTTCGTATTCGCCTTGTCAGGCGCTACCGTTGCGGTGCGCGCGCGGCTCGATGTGTTCGGCATCATCGTGCTGTCGTTTGTAGCGGCCACGTTTGGCGGAATGTTCCGCGATCTGCTGCTGGGTGATCATCCGCCGGTTGCACTCAAGGGCTGGTATCACATCGCCGTCAGTTGCGCGGCGGGACTGTTCGGCTTCTATCGTCATCGTTGGATTGAGCACTTCCGCAATCCGGTGCGCATTCTCGATGCTGCGGGTCTCGGCCTGTTTGTTGCACTGGGCACGCAAAAGGCCCTGGAATATGGGGTGCAGCCGATTCCGGCTATGTTGCTTGGCATGCTCACGGGCATTGGCGGCGGCGTCGTGCGCGACATGATGGCGGCACGTGTGCCCGTCGTGTTTCAGCCCACGGAACTGTATGCAGTTGCGGCTTTAGTTGGTGCGGCGGTGATCGCAGTTGGATATAGCCTGCCGATCCCGACGCCGGTGGTGCTGACCGTCGGCGCGATCATCGTCTTTGTGATGCGTTATATGGCGATCCGTCGTGGCTGGACCCTGCCGACCGCTAAAGACGCCGATATTTAAGCAATCAGAAAATCTCGCCGACGCAGCAGCGCAGCGAACCGCCGGCAGCCTCGATCGCGTCGAGCTCCACCGATTCCACCTTAAAACCCGCTGCATTTAGCACGTCGCGATGCGATGCGCTCAGGGCATTCGCAGCCCGCTGGCTCATCCAGACCGTATCGCTGCTCACCGAGATGCAATTGCCGACGAAGGCCGCATGTTCTTCGTCAGAGCAGAGGATGGCGTTGGGTGCGTAGAAATCTGCGATTGCCTGCGCGACCGCAGGGTCGGCAAAGCCCTTCGGACAGATCACGGCAGCGCGGCCGGCCAAAATCGCCAGCACCACGTTGGTGTGATACTCGCCGGACGACAGGTCAAACAGCAGCGATGCGCGCAGACAAAAGGCCGCGTGCATCAGGCGGGCGCCTTCTTCATCGCAGCGTTCGGACAGACCGAAGAAACCCAGGCCTCGTGCGCGGTCCATCACCAACGCACCCGTCAGTTCGGCGGGATGCTCCTGCACCGAGAGATCAACCATCTCGTAGCCGAGCACCTCTGTGAAGAATCGGCGCATGTCCGCACGTTGGGTTTCACGTTGACGCACCTCATGGCGCATACGGCCTACAACGGCGGTGCCACAGGCCGTACCAAACGCGTTGTTCGGAAACACGGCATCGGGGGTCTCGCCCGAGCCCGGAAAGGCGATCGTGGGCAAGATGTCGCTCAAGCGGCGCTGCAATTCCCGGTGTTGCGCCAGGGCTGCGCCGGCGTCAAACGCATCGGCTGCTGCCATATAGGTATTGTCAGTCGCCGATTGCTCAGCCAGACGGAAACCGAGCGGAGTCACCACAAAGGCGGCCTTGGCGGTAGCAGGTCGGTCAGCCGGCAAGGTCGCGGCGTGGGCAAAGAATTCGGTAGGGGAGCGCGTGATCATGGGCGAAAACTCAGTTTGGACCCTGATGATACGTCACTGGACGATCCCGCCGAAACGGTATGGAGACGATGCACGTCTTGCGATTCAGGCATCAATCCCAAACAATGAATCAATCGATTGCGAAAGGGGCCGTGTCATCACCAGCGCTAAAGAACTCAAAGAAAAGCATCGCGCGGTATACGACCCGATCGACGAGAATGCACGGGTTCGAGTGCACCGCGCCATCAGTTGGTTGGATCGGTCCGAACGGGAAACCGAGGATCCGGCGGCACGCTTCATCTTTCTGTGGATCTCTCTGAACGCCGCCTACGCACGCGAGTTCGGTCATGAAATGAGCGAGCGTGATCAGGCCCGTGATTTCATCGCACGGATTCTGAAGTGCGATAAAGACAGGCGCATCCACGCCGCCCTGTTCGAGACGTTCAACGGCCCGATTCGGTTGCTGATTGATAACAAGTTCATCTTTGAACCATTCTGGAAGGCCGTGCGGGACCATGACGCCTCCGGTGCGTGGCGTGATTCCTTTGAGTCCGCTCGTGGGATGGCGCTGAAGGCCATCGTAAATGGTGAAACGGAACTGCTCATGTCGATCGTGGCGGATCGGCTCTACGTGCTACGCAATCAGCTGGTCCACGGCGGCGCCACCTGGAACAGTGCCGCCAATCGGCAACAGTTAGCCGACGCCGTCGCGATCCTGAGCACCCTGATGCCCATCATTATTGAGCTAATGATCGACTGCCCCGAGATGGCGCTCGAAAACGACCGTATCAATTACCCCTGGATTCGGGACGCGGGCTAACACGCGGGTCATGTCCGCTGCCCGTAAGTTGGTGCTGTCGGCGCGACGGACCTTTGCGGTATATTGAATTTCCGTGCCCGGATTTTGTTTAGGAGTACCGATTTGCTGCTGTTGCGCAACGCCAATCTCTATGCGCCCGAACCGCAAGGTCTGCAGCATCTTCTGATTGGGTCCGGCCGCATTCTGTGGATCGATGATCAGGATCCGGACATTCGCGGCGTGCCGGTGACGGTCGTAGATCTCGAAGGCCGTGCCGTGATCCCGGGTTTGGTCGATGGCCATGTACATGTCACCGGTGGCGGCGGCGAGACGGGTTACGCCAGTCGCGTACCGGCACCGAATTTATCCAATTACACCACGGCCGGCGTGACCTCGGTGATTGGCTTGCTCGGCACCGACGATCTCGTGCGTAGCACTGCACAACTCGTAGCGCAGATCTATGCGCTGCGTGAGAGCGGCTTGTCCGCGTGGGGCTACTGCGGTGGTTACCATGTGCCGCCCGTGACCATGACGGGTTCGGTGCGCGGCGATATTGTTCTGGTCGAACCATTGATTGGTGTCGGTGAGTTGGCGATTAGCGATCATCGGTCCAGCCAACCGACGCTGCAGGAACTGTTACGCATCGCCTCCGATGCGCACGTCGCGGGGCTGATGAGCGGCAAGGCCGGCATCGTTCATCTGCATTTGGGCGATGGCCCTCGTGGGCTCGAAATTGTACGTGCAGCGCTTGCCGAGAGTGAAATTCCGGCACGCGTGTTTCAGCCCACGCACGTGAATCGCCGCAAGGCATTGTTCGACGAAGCACTGCAACTCGCAGAGCAGGGCTGTCATATCGATGTCACTGCATTCCCCGTCGAGGAAGGCGAGGATGCATGGAGCGCCAGGGACGCGGTGAAACGCTATCTCGATCGTGGCCTACCGACACATCGACTTTCGGTGAGTTCGGACGCGGGCGGTTGCTTGCCCTGTTTTGATGCCGAAGGCCGTGCCTGCGGTATGGACGTAGCGCACTCCGGTTCGATGCTCGACACCTTGCGTGAATTGCTGCAAGTAGGCGTGCCAATGGAAACGGCGGTGCCGTTCTTCTCATCCAATCCCGCGAACCTGCTGCGGTTGCCGCGCAAAGGCCAGCTGCAAGCCGGGTATGATGCCGACCTGATTGTGCTTGATGAGAAAAATCAGCCGCTGCATGTGCTGGCATTGGGTGAGTTCCATGTGCGTGACGCACAAGTCGTGCGACGCGGACTTTTTGAAAATGATGTACGGAACCAGGGAAAGGTTGTTTGAATGGCTACAAGTAAGACCAACGAAGATGCAAAACGCGGATGGATTATTCCCATCGGTGGCGCCGAGGATAAATTGCAACGTCGGCGCATCCTGAGTCGATTTGTCGAACTCAGCGGCGGCAGCGAAGCACGCATCGTTATCATCCCGACGGCGAGCCGACTGACAACTACCGGTGATCGGTATTTACGACTGTTCACTGAGCTCGGTGCCAAAGACGTCCAGGTTGCGGACATCCTCACGCGTGACGACGCCGAACGCGAAGACTATATCGAGATGATCGACAACGCGACCGGTGTGTTTCTTACCGGTGGCAACCAGCTGCGCATCACCACGATCATCGGCGGCACTAGTGCGGCCAAGGCGATTCGGCGCGGCAATGCCAACGGACTCAACGTCGCAGGCACGAGTGCGGGCGCCAGTGTGCTGTCCGATCACATGATTGCCTTCGGCAAAGATGGATCCTCGCCGCGTGCCGGCGCAGTGCGATTGGCACCGGGCCTCGGATTGACCAATCGTTTCATCATCGATCAGCACTTCCGTCAGCGGGACCGACTGGGTCGACTGATCTCCGCGCTGGCATTCAACCCGCATCCGACCGGCATCGGCTTGGATGAGGACACCGCCGCGTTTATCGGACCGGACAACACGCTCGAGGTCGAAGGCAGCGGCGCACTCACGCTGGTCGATAGCAGCAAGACGCAATTCTCCTCGATGGCAGAGGCCGGCGTCTCGGATTCGCTCTGCGTTTTAGGTATCACCGTCCACATTCTGGCGAAGGGTGCAACGTACAACCTGCACACTCGTACGGCCTCACCCGGCACGCTCGATGTCGAGCGCACACTGGAGTAACAGATCTCTATGCGTATTCTTGATCGAAACATCTACGTTGGCCCCTCGCAATACGCACTGTTTCCTGTCATTCGGCTGGAGCTTGATCTCGAAGCTCTAGAAGAATGGCCCACCGCCAGAATTGGCCAGGACTTTGTCGATGGCCTTCTTGCGGCATTGCCCGGTCTGGCGGAGCACGGTTGTTCGTATCGCACGCCGGGCGGCTTTGTCCGACGCATGCGCGAGGACGAGGGCACCTGGATGGGCCACGTGCTGGAACACATGGCGCTTGAACTGCAGAACGTGGCCGGTGAAAACGTGACGTTCGGCAAAACGCGTTCCGTGCGCGATGGCCGCACCGGTGTGTACAACGTCATCTACGAATACGAACAGAAGGAAGAGGGGATCGCCGCCGGTGAGTTGGCGATGCAGCTGATTGATTCGCTGCTGCCCGATGAACTCCGCACGCCGGGCCTAGTGCCCGAGGGCTGGAACTGGACTGAAGCACTCGAAGGTTTCATTCGCTATGCGCAACGCCGCGCTCTCGGTCCTTCGACGGCGTCGCTGGTTCGCGCGGCTAAGCGACGCAAGATTCCATGGATGCGCCTCAATCAGCATTCGTCACTGATCCAGCTGGGTCACGGCAAGTATCAGCAACGCATTCAAGCCACTGTCACCGGTCGCACTTCGCACATTGCCGTGGAGCTGGCGAGCGATAAAGAAGAGACCAATCGGATCCTTGGCGCACTCGGTTTGCCGGTTCCACGTCAGGAGCTGGTGACCGATGCCGATGAGGCGGTCGCCGCGGCACGTCGATTGCGCGGACCCGTGGTGCTGAAACCGTATAACGGCAATCACGGTCGCGGTATCACTATCAATATTCAGGACGAAGCGGATGTCCGTGATGCCTTCGAGGCGGCGCAGGAACATTCACGATCGGTCATTGTCGAAACATTCCAGCCGGGCGATGACCACCGCATGTTGGTGGTCAATGGTGAACTGGTGGCGGCAACGCGTCGCACACCCGGTTGCGTCATTGGCGACGGCGAACACACCGTCACCGAACTGCTCGAGGTGTTGAACTCGCATCCCGATCGCGGCGTCGGCCACGAAAAAATCCTGACGCAGATTAAGCTCGACCGCGAAGCATTGGATCAGTTGGAACGCACCGGTAGGACTGTGGACTATGTGCCCCAAGTTGGCGAGGTCGTGCAGTTGCGTGCAACCGCAAACCTGTCTACCGGCGGTACCGCGACGGATGTGCTCGACATTGTGCACCCGGATAACCGCTCGATGGCGGAACGTGCTGTGCAAGCCATCGGGCTCGATGTCGGCGGCGTCGATTTCATCACGCCAAATATTGCCGAGAGTTATAAGAGTGCGGGTGGCGCCATCTGCGAGATCAATGCAGCGCCCGGCTTCCGCATGCACGTCGCACCAAGCGAAGGCACGCCGCGCGATGTCGCGGGGCCGGTCATCGACATGCTGTTCCCGCAGGGCGCACCGTCCCGCGTTCCAATCGCTGCGATTACCGGTACCAACGGAAAGACCACCACGTCACGCATGGTGGCGCACATCGCCAAGATGGCCGGCTATACACCGGGTCTTACAACGACCGATGGCGTCTACATCGACGGACATCGCACCGTCGAAGGCGACATGACGGGACCGATCTCCGCGCAAATGGTATTGCGCGATCCGACCATTGACTTCGCCGTGCTTGAGACTGCACGTGGCGGTCTGGTGCGCGCCGGTATGGGCGTAACCAAAGTTGATGTCGGCGCCGTCATCAATGTCGCCAGCGATCACCTTGGACTTAAAGGTGTGAACACGCTGGAGCAACTGGCGGAGATCAAACGCATCGTGGCCGAGGTGGCTCAGGATTGCGTAGTGCTCAACGCCGATGATCCATTGGTCGTGCGCATGTCCGGCTACACCGATGCCAAAGTGATCTGCTACGTCACCATGGATCCCTCGAATACATTTGTGCGCGACCATGTGCGTGCCGGTGGTAGAGCGTGTGCGCTTGAGGAAGGCGTCAACGGCGAGATGATCACCATCTACGACCAGGGCAAACACATTCCGCTGCTGTGGACGCATCTGGTGCAGGCCACGCTCGAAGGACAAGCCCGCCACAACGTGCAGAACGCCATGATGGCAGCGGCGGTTGCGTACTCGATGGGCATCAAGCTCGATGCGATTCGCCAAGGCTTGCGCACCTTTGATACCAGCTTCTTCCAGGCGCCCGGTCGTTTGAACGTGTTCAACAAACTGCCGTTCAAGGTGATCATGGATTACGCGCACAACGCGCATGCCGTCAACATGATGGCGGATCTGGCGCAGCGAACTGATGTCATCGGCAAGCGCATCGTCGTGCTGTCGGGTCCGGGTGATCGTCGCGACGAAGATCTGAACGAGATCGCGATGGCCGTCAACGGACGTTTTGATCATTACATTCTGCGACGCGATGACAATGCGCGCGGCCGTGCCGATGATGAGGTTCCCAAGATCATGGCGGAGGCGCTGCGAGCCGCAGGGGTTGCCGACTCTGCCATTACCGTGATTCCCGATGAGCCGGCCGCTGTTGAAGCCGCGCTGACGATGGCCGGTAAGGGCGACCTGGTCATGGTGTTTGCCGATGCACTGACACGCACCTGGAAACAGATCACCAAGTTCGGCACGCAGATGGACCCGGTCGATGAAGCGGCGAGCACGACCATGGCCAAGCCGGAGTTGTCGACGTCTTTAGACCCGGCCGAAGATCACGCTTACGATGCATCCGCAATGCAAGGCATGGTGCGTGACGACCGTGGTCTGCATTACACGCGCATCGATGAGCAAAGCGACTGAGTTCCGCCGCATGCCCGTGACGTTTGATGAATCGCGCCGGCTAACCGGCACCAACGTGTTTTTTGAGCATCCGGGCGCGGCCCTGGAGGCTGTCGGTCCCGATATCTCTGATGTCGTCATCGACGACTGGCGCAACGCTATCGAGCTCGCGCGCCTGCGATTGGGCTGGCCCGATGCTGACATCGTCTGGCGGCGCCATGTGAGTGGTGTATCACTTGCATTCGCAGCGCCCGACGATCAGCTCATGACCGCCACCGAAGTCAACGAGTGGGCACTGATGCGCGCGCTGGATCCCAACGCGAACACAACGAATCCCGAACTGCCTCAGTCGATTATCGAGATGGCGCAGAAGGAGGCCGATCCCGCACTGATGGCACTCATCACCGCTGCGCGCGAACGCAACATTCCTGCGCATTGGGATGACGAGTTCTTCACGGCAGGTGAGGGCCACTACGCTCGCCATTGGCCCGCCGATCAGTTGCCCGACGTCAGCGCCTTGGATGCAGAGACCGTTGGCCGCATCAAGAAAGCCATCGTCACCGGCTCCAACGGCAAGACGACTGTCACACGCGCGTTAGCCAAGATCCTTTCGATGGCCGGGCTGCATGCCGGTTACTCCAGCACTGATGGCATCGTGGTCGACGGAAAAGTAATTGAGGAGGGCGACTTCTCCGGCCCAATGGGACTGCGATCGGTATTGCGCAGCCCCGCAGTCGAAGTTGCGATCCTGGAAACGGCACGCGGTGGTCTGCTGCGTCGTGGCCTCGCAACGCAGGATGCGGACGTGGCCATCGTGACCAATGTCAGCGCCGATCACTTTGGCGAATACGGCGTGCACAGCCTGGACGATCTGCGCGAGGTTAAGTTACTTGTCCGCAAGTCGCTGCGCCCCGGCGGCACCTTGGTCGTCAACGCCGGCGACGAGGAAATGGTTGCACGCATTCAAGCCATGCCCAACGTTACGAAGGCATGGTTCGGGCGCTCGTTGCAACAGGCACGTACACAAGGCTTGCCCGCTTGCGGCATTGAACGCGGTCGTCTGCGCTTGGTGACCGAGAACGGCGAGTGGAATCTGGGTGAAACCATTGCCATGCCCATCGGCCTGCACAACATGGCGCCGTATAACTTAGAGAACCTTGCCGCTGCTGCACTCGCGGCACACCTGCTAGGCGTAGATGCTGACTGCATCGCGGATGCATTGCTCAATTTCGGCAAGGACAGCAAAGACAACCCCGGCCGCCTGCAATATTGGTCGATCAATGGTGTGCACGTGCTGCTCGATTACGCGCACAATCCCGACGGCCTGCAGTCGCTGCTCCATGTCGCCCACAAGTTGGGCCATGGCGGCCGCTTGGGTCTGCTACTGGAGCAAGCCGGCAATCGCACCGATGACGACATCCGCGAACTGGCCACTGTCGGTGCCAATGCAAAACCTGATCGCGTATGGATCAAGGACCTCGGTGGCGAGTACACACGCGGCCGCAGTAAGGGTGAGGTCATGGGTATTCTTTTCCGTGCGCTAATCACTAGCGGCTTGAAGCCACAGCAATTGATCGGCGTGGAAAGCATTTATCAGTTGATGGAGGCGGCTTTGGCATGGGCGGAGCCGGCGGACGTTCTTGTTCTGCCCATCCATGCGTCAGACGAGCGTGAATACGCGACTGCCCACTTCAGTGCATACGCAGACTCAGGCTGGCCGTCGGCAACACTTAACTCTGTTTAAATAGCGATCCGCTGCATTCAGTCAATGCTAAGAATTTTCACAAGCTTTTTCTGCTTCTTGTGCAAAAGTAATTTTAACTTTGAACGCGTGGAGCGGCGGCATGGCAAAAAAATCATACGACAGCGGTGCGGTTAAGGAACTACTACTTCAGGCGCTCGAAACAGAACGGGGCGGCATTCAGATATATACGGCGGCGATCGCCGCAGCCGTGAATAAAGATCTACGCAAGGAATGGCTGGAGTACCTTGACGAAACCAAGCACCACGAACAGGTCCTGACCAAAGTGTTTGAGGAGCTTGGTATGGATACTGAGGAAGTCAGTCCCGGTCGTCAGGTGTGTGCGCACCTCGGTGCGTCGCTGGTTAAGGCCATTGAGCTAGCCCGTTCCGAGGCGGATCCGGCTGATGCCGAACTAGTGGCTTGTGAATGTGTGGTGCTGGCCGAGACCAAAGACCATTCCAATTGGGAACTTCTCGGAAAGATTGCTGAAGCCGGTAAGGACGAAATGTCTAAGCTTCTGAAGGCCGCCTATGAAGAGGTGGAGGAGGACGAAGACCATCACCTTTATCACACTATGGGTTGGTGTCGCGAATTGTGGATTCAACGCCTGGGAATGCCTGCGGTTTTGCCCCCGCCTGAAGAGATTAAGCAGGTTGAGACCGCAATCGGCGCCTCCCGCGCGGAACAAGCACGCGAAGACATGCTTTAGGCTAGCAAGCCCGCCCTCCGGCGGGCTTAATTCTTCCAAGTTCCTCCACACTACACATGCCGCTCTGGAGTTGAAATGGCTACGACTCGCAAGATTCTCAATAACAAAAAGCACAACTCATCCGCCGGATCCGGTGCTTCTAATTCCCGTTCCGCTCGCTCCAAGACCCCGGGCGTCGGCTCGCCCAAACTGGTCGCTACACAAGCGGCTGAAACAGAGGCTACTGCGAATGAAATGCCCTTCAATGAAATGAAGGCGGGTGAGTACGGTCACGGGGCTACCTTGGATCCGTGGGAAGGCACCCAAGTGATCCCGCCCTCGCCTCTGGTAACCGCAAGTACTGTGGGCGAATCCTCCAAGTCCCCAAAATCCGGCTCCAAAGCGATACACGGTCTGAATGCAACTATCGATTCCTTAGATCGGGTGAGGGTTGACAGCGCCGGCCAGCGATTGACCACCAACCATGGTGTACCCATAGCGGATAACCAACACTCCCTAAAAGCGGGACTCCGCGGACCGGCGTTGCTTAAAGACTTCATTTTGCGCGAGAAACTGACACACTTTGATCACGAAAGAATTCCGGAACGGATCGTGCATGCTCGTGGTTCAGCAGCACATGGCTATTTCGAGTGTTATGCATCGCAAACGGATCTTACTCGCGCCGCTCCGTTTAAGGAAGCGGGAAAGATCACACCGGTATTCGTGCGTTTCTCGACTGTCGCCGGCGAGCGGGGCAGTAAAGACACCGCGCGGGACGTGCGCGGTTTCGCGGTCAAATTCTACACCGACGAGGGAAATTGGGATCTGGTAGGCAATAACATGCCGGTGTTCTTTATTCAGGACGCCATGAAGTTCCCTGATTTGGTTCACGCAGTGAAACCGGAGCCGCATCATCAAATGCCGCAAGCCGCGTCCGCACATGACACATTCTGGGACTTCGTATCGCTGATGCCGGAGTCTGCCCACATGCTGATGTGGCTGATGTCGGACCGCGCAATTCCCCGTAGTTACCGAATGATGGAAGGGTTCGGTGTGCATACCTTCCGATTTGTGAACGATCGCCACGAATCGCGCTTCGTCAAATTTCACTGGAAGCCGCTGCAAGGCACGCATGCACTTGTGTGGGACGAGGCGGTCAAGATCGCCGGCTGTGATCCCGACTTCCATCGCCGCGACCTGTGGGAGGCGATTGAGTGCGGTGCCTTTCCGGAATGGGAACTGGGTGTTCAGGTGTTTACGGAGGCGGAGGCCGAGCAGTTTTCCTTCGATGTCCTCGATTCGACCAAGCTGATACCCGAAGAGCTGGTGCCTGTGACTCCGTTGGGCCGCATGGTCTTGAACCGCAATCCCGACAACTTCTTTGCTGAAACCGAGCAGGTCGCCTTCTGTACGGCCCACGTCATTCCCGGTATCGACTTCAGTAACGATCCGTTGCTTGCAGGTCGCATTCATTCCTATGTCGATACCCAGCTGACACGCTTGGGTGGGCCCAATTTTCACGAGATTCCGATCAATGCGCCGATCGCTCCTGTTCACAACAATCAGCGAGATGGCCTTCATAGGCAGGCTATTCATCGTGGCAGAGTTTCTTACGAACCAAACTCCCTCGGAGGGGGCTGCCCGTTCCAGGCTGGTGCCGTCGGATTCGTGTCGTTCCCCGAGCCCGTACAACAAGACGAAGTGCGTGGTAAACCGGAAAAATTTGCGGAGCATTTCAATCAGGCTACGATGTTTTACGCCAGTCAATCGCCGGTGGAGAAGGCGCATATTGCAGCAGCCTTCAGGTTTGAGCTCTCCAAGCTGACCGTGCCCGCGATCCGTCGCCGGGTAGTGTCGATGCTTCGCAATGTCTCGGACGATTTGGCCACGCAAATTGCCGAAGGATTGGGGATGCCCATGCCAGATCCGATGCCGCGTGCGTTGTTGGAGGCTCCTAAGCCAGAAGTTGAGCAGTCCGCGCCGCTTTCTATTTTCGCGCGCCCCGGGTTAACGGGGGCTGCATCTAGAAAGGTTGCGATTTTTGTCGGCGACGGCGTCGACAGCCAACTGGTAGCAAAGTCCAAGGCTGCGCTCTCAAAGGTGGGAGCCGTGGGACGGCTGGTTGGGCCGCGCGTGGGTCTATTCACCGCTAAGGATGGAAGCCAGATCGAAGCCGACGCTTCATTTGAAAACGAGCCTTCGGTTTTGTTTGACGGCGTGATCATTCCCGATGGCGAAGGCACAGCGAAGGCATGGGCTAGGGACGGTCGTGCAGCTGAGTTTGTGAAAGATCAGTTCCGCCACCTCAAGACGATTCTGGCCATAGGTGAATCTGTCAGCTTTGTCGAGGGTGCTGGCATTCTCCGCGATGATAATAAAGACCCAGGCTTATTTCTGCCTGCAAAAGCCAAGGCCGATACGCTTAACCTGTTCATCAACGCCCTCGGCATGCACCGCCATTTCGAACGCGAGACCGATCCGCCGCTCGTCTAACTGCATCAACGGAATCGGGTGGCGGTTAAGTCAGTCTGTCGTTCCGCCACCTCATTCTGTATTTGGAAAGCATAATGAGTGCGTCTCTCTGTGATCCGAACTTGGGGTTGGACAGCGATGAATTGGCAATAATTCATTACTGCGCAGACGGTCAAGCCAAAGCGGTCGATGTGACCTCGCTCGCCCCATCGGCTAGTCCCGACGAACTGTATTGGATTGACCTTCAAGCGGGGGGCTGTCCGGATTCGGTTCTTCAGCGACTAGAAATTCCGACGCTAATAATTGCGAATGCGACCTCGAAGGGCAGCACTCCCCTGATCGGCGCAGATGGTAATTTTGCATGGTGTCGGGTAGCCGTCCCGCAACATACCGGTAATCTTGAGTTCGTCGGGGCCATCCTGGATATCTTCTTGGGCCCAGGCTTTATCTTGACCCGTCACGAGAGACCTATTGCATTTATGAACGCGCTTCGCGAAAGAGAATACGGACATTCTCGCCTCGGTTGCCTCGACGCACGTTCTTTTATGGGGTCGTTGCTAGACTGGGGCCTGGACGCGTATTTCGAAGCGGTGATGATATTCGAAGGAGAGTTGGATCGGATCGAAGCCGACATTTTGGAGGACCGTCACGACGAGGACTCGGTAAAGCTGGCCACGATGCGTAAAACCGCCGCGCGTCTGCGTAGAGTGCTCAGCAGTCAGCGCATTGTATACTCGAGCCTTGCTCGAGCTGACTTTATGCCTGATGCACCGGACTCGGTTGGCAGGCAATTTGAGAAGTTGGAACAGCAGTTTCAAAATGCAGCCAACGCCGTGGAGGGCACGCGCGAACTGGTTATCGGGACACTCGAAGTACTGACAAACAGAATTGCCCTTCGCACCAACAAGAGCCTCCGGGTCCTGTCTTTTCTGGCCGCTGCATTTGGCTTCATGTCCGTTGTGGTGGGAGCAATGGGCATGAACTTTGAGACCAGCTTCTTTGGTACAAAGGACTTTGGCTTTTTCGTTACGATCGGTGCGATGCTTGCTGTTTCGGCCTTCCTGATTGGCATAGGCGCCTATCGCAAGTGGTTCTAACGCACGTGCATGAACTTTCGGGGAGTCGGTTTCGCTCGCTGGCAGAGCCTACAAGGAGCAATGGCACGCATGGTCCCTAAACGGACTGTTCTTCTGTTGGACTTTTTTCTCGCACGCCGGACGTGGTCGCTCCGGAACTGCTGGGCAAGCTACTCGTGCATAAGGACGGGCGTATCGCACGCTTAGTGGAGTTGGAGTCCTATGCGCAGGACGATCCCGCTTCACACTCGTACCATGGTCAAACTCCGCGGAATCGATCTATGTTCGGACCCGCCAGGCATCTTTATGTCTACTTGAGCTATGGCGTTCACTGGTGTACCAACACGGTCTGTGGGCAGGAGGGAAATGGGGCAGCCGTTCTGTTTCGGGCACCGGATTCGCTGGAAGCGATCGACCTCATGCGGCAGGCGCGGAGTGGGAGGCCCTTCGTGACTTGTGCGGCGGACCGTGAGTTGCGGTTTGTTGTTGCGGGAAGCACCAATCTATCGAAAAAGGCGCCCTGATCCATTTCTGCAAATGGTGGCTATGGGTGGACTCGAACCACCGACCCCAGCATTATGAGAGGTGGGTTCACAGCGCAACCATGCGCCTTTCAGGCCTGTCTGGGACATTTCTGGGACACAAAAACGTGCATCTGTCACGAAATAATGCAATAGCCCACGCTAAATAGAGTGTTGCAAACTAAAGTCTATTTAGCAAAAAAACTTACAAAAAAGAATGCCGAGGAGCGTTATTCAAGGGCGCCGTGACAAGGGCAGGCATTCCCACTGAGCAGGTGATGGTCGTCGCGGATATTCACCAGTTGATCAGTGCCGCATTGGACTGGGCGCGGACCGGCGATGTCCTGGTTCTACCCATTCATGCCATGGACGAGCGCGACGCAGTGATTGAACTGCTCGAGCGTGTGGTCAATTAACGAAAAAACCCACCAACATCCGTCGGTGGGTTCTTATTTCGAATGTTCTGCAATTCAAGATCGGCGCGAAACATTCGTGAGGCAGAAAGTGCGATGGGAGACCGGGCCAGTCCCAGGCAGTAATATCCTGCCTGGCCCTGTCAGTTTATGCATGCACTTGATTCGATTTGAATCGTGCTTTGATGCACATCAAAGCGATCCCTAAGCATCCGAGTCGCTTCTTGCCTTAGAGCTTCCGCATCAATTTCGGTTTCATCATAGACAAGATGCGTCGTCAGAACCGTTTGCGTTGACCCCAGTGCCCAGATATGCAGGTTGTGCAACTCGCGGACGCCTTTGATCTCCCTCAGTGCACCATCGACGGTCGCCAGTTCCAGTCCTTCCGGAACACCCTGCATCAGCATATGTACGGCTTGGGACATTAGTCGCCATGTTCGTGGAAGTACCCAAAGGCCAATCAGCACGGCAACAATCGGATCGATGATGGTCCATCCCGTGAAATAAATGATGACCGCACCTGCTATCACACCCAGGGAACCGAGCATGTCAGCCCACACCTCAAGATATGCGCCTTTGACATTCAGGCTCTCGCCCGAGCCTGCCGCGAGCAACCGCATTGAGATCAGGTTAATGACAAGGCCCAGCGTTGCGATGACAAGCATTCCAACTGACGCAACTTCGGTTGATTTCTGAAACCTGCCAAACGCTTCCCATAGGATGTAGCCAGCCACCAGAAAGAGCATTCCCCCGTTTATCAGCGCCCCGATTGCTTCCATGCGGGCATAGCCGTATGTCTTCTTTGCATCTGCCGGCCTACGGCTAAGACGAACCGCGAACAGCGAAATGCCGAGCGCTAGCACGTCAGTCCCCATGTGCGCCGCATCGGAAAGCAGTGCAAGGCTGTTTGTAATCAGTCCACCGACGACTTCGGCAATCAGGAAAGTACCTGTCAGTAAGAGCGCGATCCAAAGCGGCTTTTCGTGCTTGATTTCGCCGGCGCCATGATCATGTCCGCCACTCATTTATTCATCCCCCTTGGCGAGGCGCCGCAAGTTGCCGCGGAATCCGGACTCGACGATAGGCTTCTCCACGCAGAACGAAGGACGCGCCACGCCGAGCGAAGGAACATGACCAGCAATGCGATGGCAACAACCAGGTCTGGCCATCCCGATTCAAATAGCCAGACGCCTGCCGTAGCGGCGAGGACGGCTACGCCTTCAAACATGTCGTTTCGTGAACATTCCCAGGCAGACGAAATATTGATGTCGGTGTCGCGAATCGGCGTCAATAGCCACAGACAGACGCCGTTCAATGCAAGGTTCAACGCCGCCACCACGCCCATGGTTTCAAAGACCGGAACAGCCGGGTTATTCAGTCGCCAGATGATCTGCAGTCCAACGGCGATGGCTGCGCCAAATATCAGCAGCCCTTTAAACAGTGCAACACGTGCCTTAGCCCGTACGCTGGCACCGATGACAAGGATGCTCAGCAGATAGGTAGCAGCGTCACCGAGGTTATCCAGCGTCCCTGAAAGTAGCGACGACGACCCGCTGAAGTAAGCGGCGCTGAACATCATGATGCACGTCACGATATTAATCGACATGACGATCATCAATACCCGGCGCTGTCTCGCCTCCATCGACTTGAGTTCTACGGGCTTGCCGCAATCGCAATCTGACATATGAAACCTCCTTCTGGAACTATTGTGCCAGGACAACCCGCGATCTTGGGTTGGACCCGGGTTCTTATCTATTATCGACATTAATCATTCAATCTGTCGGCAATGCGACCTTCTCGCGAGCACGCAGGGTACGACTCGCGAATGCCGGAAGAACCAGCAAGGTCAATAGCGTTGCCGTGAGCAGACCGCCAATTACGACGGTTGCCAAGGGTTTCTGGACCTCCGCCCCGGCTCCGGCTGCCATTGCCATTGGCATGAAGCCGACGATGGCCACGAGTGCGGTTGTCAGCACAGCGCGCAATCGACTCTTCGCGCCGATCCGCGCCGCTTCCAGCGAAACCGTTCCGGCGTCGAATTGCTCCCGGATGGCTTGCATCAGAACGAGACCGTTCAACGTGGCAACGCCTGAAACTGCAATGAAACCAACGGCTGCCGAGACCGAGAACGGCATGCCGCGAACGGAAAGTGCAAGCACGCCGCCAACCAAGGCCAGTGGCACGCAAGCGAAGACCAGTGCCGCCTCGCGAATGCTCCCTAGTGCCATGTACAGCAGTCCACCAATGAGGATAAAGACGATCGGAATGACGAAAGCGAGTCGACGTTCGGCGCGTTGCAGATTCTCAAATTGGCCTCCCCATTCAATGCGGATACCAGGAGGCAATTTTACGGCCGATACCTGTTCCTGAGCTTGCGTCACGAAGCCCCCGAGGTCACGCCCGCGGACATTGGCCTGTACGACAATGCGGCGGCTGCCATTGTTGCGACTAATCTGGTTAGGACCTTCCGCGACGACGATTTTTGCGACAGACGACAGAGGTACCGAAACCCCGCTTGGTCCGATTACCGGCAGTGCGGCCAATTGCACCGGATCCGCACGCATGCTCTCCTCGAGACGTACAGCGACTTCAAAGCGCCGATCCGCTTCAAAAATGGTGCCTGCAGACTCACCCCCGACTGCCGTGGAAAACGCCTGCGCGACATCCTGAGCCGTCAGTCCGAATTGAGATGCGGCGGAATGATCAACTTGCACAGTCATGGCGGGCAAGCCAGCCACCTGTTCCACCTGTACGTCAACCGCACCGTCAACAGTGCGTAATTTGCCCGCCACTTCGTCCGCTACCTTACGAAGAACATCGAAATCCTCGCCATAGATCATCACCGCCATATCGGAGCGTACTCCGGAAATAAGCTCGTTGAATCGCAATTCGATCGGCTGACTGAATTCGAAATTATTGCCGATATGCGTTTTCGCAACGCTTTCAAATTTTTCTACCAGCTCTTCCTTGGAAAGACCCGGGTCTGGCCATTGCGATCTCGGCTTTAACACGATAACGCTGTCGGAAATATTGGCAGGCATTGGATCGATTGCGGCTTCCGCGGTACCGGTACGCGAAAACATCGTCTGAACCTGCGGCTGTTTTTTTATCGCAGATTCCAGTTCCCGTTGCATTTCTGCTGATTGCGCCAGGGACGTTGACGGGACTCGCAATGACTGCATGGCGATGTCGCCTTCATCCAGTGTCGGCATGAACTCACGACCGAGCGACAAAAAGGCGACGACTCCAACCAACGACAGGACCGCAGCGCCAGCAAGCATTCGCCGCGGCTTCGCAATTGCCGCATCAATCAGCGGTTCGAACTGCCGACGAAGTACCCGGAGGACTTTCGTCTCATGTTCGTCCGCATGTCCCTCCTCGGAGTGCATCGAATCGGCAGGGGCAATGGCGGTTTCAGGTGCGCGGATGAACAACGCCGCCATTGCGGGAACAAACGTAAACGAAAAAATGAAAGCGCCCACCAGCGCAAACATGAACGTCGCAGCCATCGGCTGAAATGTCTTTCCTTCAACACCTTGCAACGTCAGAATTGGCGCGAACACGAGGAGAATAATTGCCTGTCCAAATGCTGCTGGGCGCGCCATCTTTCCGGTCGCTTCAACGACAACGCTCAATCGTTCCCTGAGTGTCAGCCGCCGCCCCAGCTCATGCTGGCGTTGCGTAAGCAACAGCAGCGTCGCTTCGACCACAATCACTGCGCCATCCACCAAGATCCCGAAATCCAAGGCACCGAGACTCATCAGGTTCCCACTGATGCCGAAGCGCTGCATTCCGATCACGGCAAACAGGAAAGAGAGAGGGATCACCAAGGCAGTAATGGTCGCGGCGCGAATGTTGCCGAGCAACAGAAACAGCACGACGATGACCAACAGGGCACCAACCGCGAGATTCTCCGCAACCGTGCCAATCGTGGCATTGACCAGCTTACTGCGGTCGAGAACGACTTTAACTTCGATTCCCGGGGGCAATGACTTTGAAACCTCGGTGAGTCGGGCAGATGCGTCCTGCGCAACTGTCCGGCTGTTACCGCCCGCAATCATCAGCGCCGAGCCAAGCACGATCTCATGACCATCGCGCGTGGCCACACCTAGTCTTGGAGACTGTCCTTCGGACACCTGCGCGACATCACTGACGCGGATTATGAGTCCGTTGCGGTTGACCACCGGTGCTTGCGCCAAGTCCTGCACACCACGCGCAAGGGCGTCAGTCCGCACGACCAAGCCTTCACCGGAGCGTTCAATGAAACCAGCGCCTGCCTGAACATTCGAACGGCGCAATGCGTCCGCCAGCTCCGTAAAACTGATGCCATACGCAGTTAACCGTGCGGGGTCAGGATGCACGGAGTACTCTTTTTCGTAACCCCCGATTGAGTCGACGTCCGCCAGACCTTTCGTTGATCGCATCTGCGGTGCAATGAGCCAATCCTGCAAAGTGCGAAGATACGTTGCACGCTCCTGTGGGCTGGAGAGTACCTTGCCTTCCGGAGTCAGGAAAGTTCCGTCGGCTTGCCAGCCAGGAGCACCAGCTGCAGATGAAACCTTGGGATCTCGAGGGGCGAAATCGACGGTCCATGTCAATACTTCGCCTAGCCCCGTCGTGACCGGTGACATTGCAGGGACGACTCCTTCGGGCAACGACGACTGCGCCTCTCGCAAGCGTTCTGCGATCTGCTGCCTCGCGAAATAGATGTCCGTATCATCGGTAAACACGACGGTTACCTGCGAAAAGCCATTTCGGGAAAGCGAACGAGTGCTGACCAATCCGGGCAGTCCGGCAAATGCGGTCTCAAGCGGGTAGGTGACTTGACGTTCCATCTGCCCCGGTGCCAGCGCAGGAGCGAACGTATTGATCTGAACCTGGCGATTGGTGATGTCCGGCACCGCGTCCATCGGCAGACGCGCAAGTTGAAAAATGCCATAAAAGGCTAGCCCAACGCTGAGAAGAATGACGGCCCAGCGATAGCGAACCACTTGTCCTATTAAATTCAATGACATGGCGCTTCCTTAGTGTCCTTCCTCAGCCTCGCCTTTGGCGATTTCGGCCTTGAGCAAGAATGCGTTGCGCGAAACGACTTGCTCGTCGCCGCGTAATCCACTTAGGATCTCAACCCATCCGCCGGCGTCACGCCCCACGGTGACCGGCACGACACGAAACTGATTTGCTTTTTCGGCTACGAAAACGACGTTACGCCCATCCAGACTTTGCACTGCGTCGGATGGAACGGAGAGTGCGCCGGCGTCCGAGTCGATCGACAGGATCGCGGAGACGATGGTTCCGGACGGAGGTAACGTTCCGGATTCGACTCTTGCACGAATCGTCGTCATACCGGTCGCCTCGTCTGTGTCCGGAGCCACTCCGGTGACAATTGCCGAAAAAGTGCTCCCCGAAGCTGTGACAGCCAGGCGCATCCCGGCCTTGACGCCGGACGCAACTGCAGGTGCCACCGCAAATACCAGTTCGTTCCGTTCCGGATCTGCGACATTGGCGACCACATCGCCGGGCTGCACAAACCCTCCGGGTGTGATCGAAACCTGCGTGACAACTCCGGAAAACGGGCTAGTGATTGCGAGGCGACCGTTCGCGTCCGGGCGACCTGACGCAACGACGCGCGCACGTGCCGCACGCGCGTTCGCCGCCGCGGCCAGGGCGCGAGCTCTGGAGGTCTCCATTTCCTGGCGTGCCACAATTCCTTGATTCAGCAGGTTGCTGTCGCGACGGTATACCATCTGTGCAGCATCGGCTTCCGCCGCCGCCGCATCAGCCGCCGCTCGAAGCGAAGCACCCTCACCACTCACAATGGTGGCGACAGCGGAGCCCGCCCTTATCGTGGTACCCGGTGCGACAAGGACGCGTTCAACGCGACCCGAGGTTGAAGCTCCGACTGCAGCGCGTGCACCGACCATGGACTCGACACGGCCCGAAAGGCGAATTGCAGCACCCCCGCCACGTGTGACATTGGACAGCTCAAGTTTCGACGATGCGACCTGTTCGGCAGTCAACTTCAGTTCGCTTGACTCCTCGCCATGTCGATCCTCATATTCCCCCTCGGCATCCGCCGTTTCCGTGGTTTCGGTCTGAGGCGTCGTCTGGGAAGTGGATCGTGGGTCAAGCCATCGCGCAACGCCGAAACCAGCGAGCAATGCCAGGAGAATCGCGATGGAAAATGCAATGTAAGTATTCTTGCTCGTCATCGTTGGACTCCGAATGGCAGGCGGCCCTCAATTTGGGCCAATTGGATTTCAGCGTTTGCTCGGGCCAGCTTTGCGTCAACTTCACTGCGCAACGCAGAGACGAGCGCGGCGCGTGAGGCACGAAGCTCGAGCTGCGATATGCGGCCGGCGTCAACACCGATGCGGGAAAGCCGATAAGCCTCCCTTGCTGTGCTGACACTGACGCGTGCGGCGTTGACACGGGACTGGGAGGCAAACATGGCAGCATCTGCGGCAACTTTCTCGGCGCGAACTTCAAGCTCAACGGCCGCTAGACGAGCCTCCGCGGCGCGTAACTCCGCCGCCGCTGCGCGAATATTTCCCGTGTTTCGATCAAAAATGGGAATCGTGATTCCAACCCCTGCCACAAGAGCGGCATCCCGTTCATTCGCAAAATGACGCAAACCCAGAGTGACGCTGAAATCGGGCATCGCGCGCCGCTTTTCGAAAGTGACCTGCTTATCGGCGACCAGTGTCTCGGCACGGGCAATCCGAATCTGCGGCGACTCAGTGGTGCCGTCCGACAGATGGGACGGTGAAAGATTCAACAAACTTGAACCCAGTGCCTCAATTGGTTGGTCGCGCATGACTATTGCGGCGAGGCGAGCCAATGCAATCGCCCTGTTGGCACTTGCCTCATCCAACTGAGAACGGACGCTGGCAAGTTCTGACTGCGCTTGAATCTCGCGAAATTTCGCCTCGCGCCCTTCCCGGACAAGTGCAGCTACAGCACGGGTTTCCGCTTCTGCGAGGGACATTCCCTCCGTTGCCAGCGCATGACGCGCAATGGCGGCCTCTGCATCGACATAAGCCTGGGCAAGTCTGGCAGCCGCTCTCCACCGGCTGTCTTCGCCCCGATTTGCCGTTGCGTCGACTTGCGCTCCGGCGACCGCGATGCGAGCACGGCGTTTGGATGGGTTCTCGATTGGCTGGGTGGCGGAGAGTGTCGTTTCACTTCCGCCAAATCCCTTGCGCTCACCCGTGCCCAGGAAATTGTCGACTTCGAGCGTCAACACGGGGTTGGAAATGGTCTTGGATTGGTCCAGTCGTCCTAAACTTGCTTCGTACAGCGCGGCGGTTTCTCGCTGAGATGGAAATGTCTCCAGCTGTTGCAGCAAAGACTCATAAGTTGGCGCGACCACGTTCATTGGTTGGGCGGATAGAGGGCCAGTGATGCATAGAAGCATCAACGACCACGCAGCTGCGCTCGGCAGCTGACGTTGAAAGACGTTCATTGGAACTCCAAAGGTAAACCAGAAATTTGAACCGCAGAGATGCGGCTGTTCAATTTGGTTTAGGCGCGCGGTGGACGCATCAATCCTTCGGAAAGCGTGGAGGCGGCCGACGGCAAAACCTCAGGAAGCGACTGCCTCAGATTCACTTCAGGGTATGCGAGTTCGTCGACGGATCCGTCGGCGATTGACGTATGGCTATGTCCATGCGAGCAATGCGAGTAGACATGGCCCCCAAACTCCGGGCTGGGCCCAGGTGAGGAATCGCGATCCAAGTTGCCTTGCGACCCTGAGATGCCAACAGCATTGACGTCGGCACATTCCGACGCAGAATGCGTTAATTCCGCACGAATGTCGTCAAATCCGCATTGGAATGCTTCTGCCACCGGCACGACCAGCATCACCGCCATAAGCAATGCTGCTGTGAACAGTCGTAGCGGATTCCGAAGCAACTTCATGTACGGTTGATTGTACCTCTAAACCACCGTGAGGAGTTGATTAGGAATGGATATAGGACACTTGGGAGGATCGATCGGGCTGCGGACAAGGAGCTTTTGGCCGTCAAAGGTATTGGCCCCGTAGTTCTGTATAGAACAGATTCCTCCGAATTGGTCCTTACCTCCCCGAAAAACGGTCGAGAGTTTCTGAAAAATTCTGGGACATTCCTGGGACAAAAATTACACTTTCCCGAACAGGCGATCCGACTTCTCGGACAAAATTTTCCGGCCGGGGACATCCGAAACCTAATGTAGACGCCAATACATTGAATGTTGAATGCACGATTCAGGACGATAGCCCACCAAGCACAGCATTTTGCAAACTGGGGTCTATCAATCGGTTGCAAGGCCCCGAAAAGAAAAAACCCCTGACGAATCAGGGGCTTATGCGAAACATGGTGGCTATGGGTGGACTCGAACCACCGACCCCAGCATTATGAGTGCTGTGCTCTAACCGGCTGAGCTACATAGCCAAGAACAAACTTGCGGTTAGCCGATAATTTTGGCACGTCTAGATGCCTTCGTCAAGGGAAAAATTCCTGACTTGAGCCGCCGCGCAAAAGGTGGCAACCTGAGAACAGTTGAAGCATTAGGAGTCCGAGTCGTGATCGATCCGGACGGCTACCGGCCAAATGTCGGCATCATTCTGATGAATGACCTGGGCCGTTTGTTCTGGGCCCGGCGTATCCATCGGGATGGCTGGCAATTCCCGCAAGGCGGGATGAACACTGATGAAACCCCGGAGGAAGCGATGTTTCGCGAACTCCGCGAGGAAACCGGGCTGCTGCCGGAGCATGTAGAAGTGCTGGGGCAGACGCCCGGCTGGCTGCGCTATAAACTTCCGTACCGTGCCGTACGGCAACGTGAGCGGCAGCCCTGCATTGGCCAGAAACAGGTCTGGTTCCTGCTGCGCATGACTTGCGACGATGTTCACGTCCGGCTCGATCTGACCGACACGCCGGAGTTTGACGACTGGCGCTGGGTCGATTTCTGGTACCCGCTCGACCACGTGGTCACCTTCAAGCGCGAAGTGTATACCCACGCCCTGCGGTTCCTGGCTCCGGTGGCGCGCGAGGTGGCGGGCGGCAACAACATCGCCGATTCTGACCCTATTGGCGGCGCCGTCGAGATCAAACGGAATTTCCGCTGACGGACGGGGCCATCGGCCCGATAAACGGCATCACGGGCCGCAATTGACAATCATTCGCATTTGAGATTCAATAGCATTTGGGCAATTCGGCCCGACTGCAGGAATCGCAAGCCAATGTATGTGTGCGTTTGTAACGGTGTGACAGACAAGGATATCCAACGCGAAGTGGATGCCGGCTGCACCAGCGTTAGCGAACTGACCATGCGCACCGGTGCCGGTGCCAGCTGCGGTAGCTGCATCCAATTGGCCGACGCCCTGATCGGCAACATGCTGGCCGCCAAGAATCAGCCGGCTATGGAATTTCCGGTGCCCGTGTTGCCTTCGAACGAGGTCGTTTGGGCGCGTTAATCCCGCAACGCTGCAACTGAAAACAAGTTGCGATTCGCAATCGTCACCTGCGCTCGGTAACATACAGGCAACAGTGCAGAATCGGATTACGAATCATGAAAGGCGACAAGCAAGTCATCGACTTCCTCAACAAGGCCCTCTACAACGAACTGATTGCGATCAATCAGTACTTTCTGCACGCAAAGATGCTGAAAAACTGGGGTCTTAAGGAACTCGCCGATCACGAGTATCACGAGTCCATCGATGAGATGAAGCACGCTGACAAACTGTCGGATCGCATTCTGTTTCTCGAAGGCCTGCCCAACTTCCAGAATCTTGGCAAGCTGCGGATCGGCGAAACGCCGCGCGAGATTTTTGAGTGCGACCTGGCACTAGAAATGGATGCGCTGCCGCTATTGCGCGAAGGCATTCGCTACTGCGAAGAGGTCAACGATCTCGTGAGCCGTCAGCTGCTGGTCGAGATTCTCGACAGCGAAGAAGAACACGTGGATTGGCTGGAAACCCAGCTCGATCTGATGAATCGCCTCGGCGACCAGTTGTATCTCTCAACCAAGATAGCCGGCGACGATCACTAATCGCTATTAGGCGGTAGTGCGGGGTGGGCGACGGCCAAAGAGCTTGCGCCAGATCCACCACATCATCAGTGCGCCCAGCACCGTGACCACGGCGACCACGCCGAACGTCAGCCACGGATTGGCAAACACCATGGCGATGCCGCCGGCGACGGCCAGGTCTTCGCCAATGGATGCGGTCCAGTTGCTGACCGGTTCCGGTGATGTATTGATCAGTGCGCGCGAGCCCGATTTGAGCAGATGGCTGGTGAGTGCCACACCGGCACCCGTGGCCAACGCGCCGGCGCCGAATTCGCCATCTTGCGACATGGTGGCAGCGGCCAGGAATGCACCGGCCGGTACGCGCAGCAAGGTCTGCAGCAGATCGGACACGGAATCGACGCCGGGGATCTTGTCGGTAAAGAATTCGACCGCAGCGAGCACGCCCGACACGCCGATCACCCATGGCGATTGCGCGATTTCGAGCTGATTGGGCAGATCGAGCCAGCCGAAATAGCCGGCAATACCGACACCGAACACGGTCAGGTAGGCGCGAATGCCCGCCAACCACGCCAGCACAATGCCGATAGCAAATACGATGGTGGAATCCAAATGCATGTAGAACCCTCCGGCCAACAGGCGGCCATTGGCTATTTTAAGCAGGTCCGATGTCATCGTGGCGTGTACGAAGGCATCTGCGCAACACTGTAATGCGCCCGTTAACGGTTGAGTTTTGGCACTTTGGCCGCACAATAGGCGTATGGAACTGATTACACCCGAACTGCTGGTCCCGAGTTATCAGACTGCGGGCACTAGCGTCACCTTTACCGCCGCGGCCGCGCGCAAGGTCCGCGACCTGATTGCCGAAGAGGGCAACCCGGATCTCAAACTGCGCGTCTACATTCAAGGCGGCGGTTGTTCGGGCTTTCAGTACGGCTTTGAGTTTGATGAAACACAGGCCGAAGACGATGTCGCCGTCGTCACGGATGAGGTCACCCTGGTGATCGATCCGCTGTCCATGCAATATCTGGTCGGTGCCGAAGTGGATTACACCGAGTCATTGCACGGTGCCCAGTTTGTGATTCGCAATCCGAACGCCAAGACCACTTGCGGTTGCGGCAGTTCCTTCTCGACCTGATCTGATTTTTTAATTCACTTAAAATAGACGCTTCATCGAATTGAATTCGAATTAGTCGGAGAAGCGTCATGACCATCAAGAGCCGCGCCGCGGTCGCATTTGCCGCCGGGCAACCTTTGCAAATTGTCGAGCTCGATGTCGAGCCGCCCCGCAAGGGCGAGGTCCTTGTCAAGATCACGCACACCGGCGTTTGCCACACCGATGCCTTTACTTTGAGCGGCGAAGATCCCGAAGGCGTCTTTCCTGCCGTGTTAGGTCACGAAGGTGCCGGCATTGTGGTGCAAGTGGGTGAGGGTGTCACTTCGGTGCAACCCGGCGATCACGTGATCCCCTTGTATACCGCCGAATGCCGCGAATGCGAGTTCTGCAAATCCGGCAAGACCAATTTGTGTGTGGCCGTGCGTGCAACGCAAGGCAAGGGCGTGATGCCCGATGGCACGACGCGTTTCTCGTACCAAGGCCAGCCGATCTATCACTACATGGGCTGCTCGACGTTTAGCGAGTACACGGTCGTCGCCGAAGTTTCCTTAGCCAAGATCAATCCCGATGCCAACCCCGAACAGGTTTGCCTGTTGGGCTGCGGCGTCACCACCGGCATTGGTGCCGTCCATAACACCGCCAAAGTGCAGGAAGGCGATAGCGTCGCCGTATTTGGCCTGGGCGGGATTGGCTTGGCCGTGATTCAAGGTGCACGTCAGGCCAAGGCCGGCCGCATCATTGCAATCGACACCAATCCCGATAAGTTTGTGATGGCGCGCGAGTTCGGTGCGACCGATTGCGTCAATCCCAAAGACTTCGACAAGCCAATCCAGCAAGTCATTGTCGAGATGACCGGCTGGGGCGTTGATCATAGTTTTGAATGCATCGGCAACGTCAATGTCATGCGTGCAGCGCTTGAATGCGCGCATCGCGGTTGGGGTCAGTCGGTCATCATCGGTGTTGCGGGCGCAGGCCAGGAAATCAGTACGCGTCCGTTCCAGCTGGTCACGGGTCGCAAGTGGATGGGCACCGCCTTTGGTGGTGTCAAAGGCCGCACGCAATTGCCGGGCATGGTTGAGCAGGCGATGCAAGGTGACATCCAACTGGCGCCGTTCGTTACGCACACCATGCCGCTCGAAGACATCAACACGGCCTTCGATCTGATGCACGAAGGCCAGTCGATTCGCTCCGTGGTGCATTTCTAATGAAGCGCGTCGAGGCGCACGCGTCGTTCGGCGGCCGTCAGGAAGTATGGCAACACGAATCGGCAACGCTGGGGACGACTCAGCAGTTCGGTGTGTATCTGCCGCCGCAAGCTTTGCAGGGCGAGAAGTGCCCGACCCTGTTGTGGCTGTCCGGTCTGACCTGCAACGAGCAGAACTTCATCACCAAGGCCGGCGCGCAAGCGATCGCTGCCGAGCTGGGTTGGATTCTGATTGTGCCCGACACCTCGCCGCGTGGTGAGCAAATTGCCGATGCCGAGGGCTATGACCTTGGCCAGGGCGCCGGCTTCTACGTCAACGCGACGCAGGAGCCGTGGGCTGCGCACTATCGCATGGACGATTACATCAACGTCGAGTTGCGCGAACTGGTCGCTGCCAATTTTCCCGTCAACGGACATTGGGCGATTAGCGGACATTCGATGGGCGGACACGGCGCGCTGACATCGGCGCTACGTAACGCGGGTTTGTACGCCAGTGCTTCGGCCTTCTCGCCGATCGTGGCGCCATCGCAAGTGCCGTGGGGGCAGAAAGCGTTTACGGCCTATCTCGGCGATGATGTTGCGTCTTGGGCGGAATACGACAGCGTGGAACTGATCACGGCCGGCCGCAATGCCTCGCTGCCGATCTTATGTGACTTCGGTGATGCCGATGAATTCCTGCCGGTGCAGTTGCAGCCGCAACGTCTGCAGGATGCAGTCGAGCGTATCGGGCGTCGCGACGTGCAGATCCGTTTGCAACCGGGATACGACCACAGTTACTACTTTGTGTCGACGTTCTTTGCCGATCACCTGAAGTGGCATCAGGCGCAAATCGGTTCGGGTCGCTAATTCTTCAGGCGTGAGTCTTTAGTCGGCGCTGCCACAGCAGTAGCGCGAGTGCGTTGACTAGTGCTAGCACCAGAAACAACTGTGGCGTGGTGAGTCCCGCCTTGGTCAGCGCTAGTGCGCTCAGCGATGCGAGTACGATGTAGCCGCTGTTCTGGATATTGACACCGGCAAACACGCGCGAGAGCTGCGCGGGATCGGACAACGTCTGCACCATGGCGAACAGCGGAACGACAAAGATGCCGGTGAAGGCGCCGATTAAAATGACGTCCGCCATCAGTGGCCAGTGCGACGCGTCGCGGACGAACTCCATGATGCCGATATCGTGACCGCCCCTCGGCGTCCACGTGCGGCGGACCAGATCAAGCAGGAACACACTCATGCCGAGCGCGCCCCACAGCACCAGCCGTGATTCAACACGATGCGATGACAGGCGCTCACACAATAGCGAGCCGATGCCGGTGCCGATCGAGAACAGCGCCAGCATCAGCAAGTAGAGGCGTTCGTCGCCACCGAGAGACACTTCGGCAAAGGTGGGCAGTTGCGAAGTGATGATAGTGCCGAAGAACCAGAACCAACTGATGCCGAGCACGGCGTAACGCTGCATGGGTGTGGTGCGGGTCAGTGCCAAAGCCTTGCGCGATTCGGGCAGCGGATTCCAGTTGAATTTCAATGTCGGGTCGCCCGGCGCGACCGGCGGAATCAAACGGCTAACGGCATTGCCCAGTACGGCCAATGCGATGACGGTGAAGCCGGCGACGAGTTCGCCGTGCTCGCCGGCCAGGCGAAAGATCGCGCCACCGGCCAACATGCCGGCCAGGATCGCGATGGTGGTGCCCATCTCCACAAGTCCGTTGCCGCCGACTAGTTCTTCCTTGCGCAACACTGCCGGCAAGACCGAATACTTGACCGGGCCAAACAGAGTGGACTGCACGCCGGTGGCAAACAGGCACACCATCAGCAAGGGCAGGGAGTGCAGATAGAAACCAACGGCCGCCACCGACATGATCACGATCTCCATTGTGGTGGTGATGCGGATCAGTCGTGATTTCTCGAGCTTATCGGCGAGTTGCCCCGCATAGGCACTGAACAGAAAGTACGGCAGGATAAAAATGGCCGGTGCCAAGGTGGCGTAAGTGCCGCGCTCGGCAGTGCTCAATCCCATCACGAACAGCAGGCCGATGATGGCCTGCCGATACACGTTGTCGTTGAACGCGCCAAAGAATTGGGTGACAAAGAACGGCAGGAACCGTCGTTGTCCTAACAAAGAAAATTGATTCTGCGCCATCTGCGCAGTATCGCTTATTGCCGCGCCATTGCGCGCCAGCCGATGTCGCTGCGATGGAACTCGTGGTCCCAGCTCACAGTCTTCACCAGCTCATAGGCAGCTTGTTGCGCATCGGCGACGGTGTCGCCCAAGCCTACCGCGCACAGCACACGACCACCGGCGGTGATCACTTCGTCCGATGCATTCAACGATGTGCCCGCGTGGAACAGTTTGGCATTGCTCGACGTATCGGCATCCAGGCCGTGAATTACTTCGCCCGTGATCGGCGATTCGGGATACGGCGACGAGGCCATCACCACGCCCAGTGCGCAACGCGGATCCCAATCGGCTTGCGCCAGCGAGAGTTGGCCATCGATGGCGGCTTGAATCAGCGCCACGAAATCCGACTGCAGACGCATCATGATCGGCTGCGTTTCGGGATCGCCAAAGCGCACGTTGAATTCGATTACGCGCGGGGCGCCGTCGGCATCGATCATCAGGCCCGCATACAGAAAGCCCGTAAACGGGACGCCGTCCTCGCGCATGCCTTGCAAGGTCGGATTGATGATTTCGCGCATCACGCGATCGTGCACTTCGAGCGTTACGACCGGAGCGGGAGAGTAGGCACCCATGCCGCCGGTGTTGGGGCCCGTATCGCCATCGCCAACGCGCTTGTGATCTTGCGAAGTGGCCATCGGCAATGCGAAGTGACCGTCGGACATGACGATGAAGCTGGCTTCTTCGCCTTCGAGGAACTGTTCGATGACGACGCGCGAACCGGCAGCACCGAATGCATTGCCCGAGAGCATGTCACGCAGAGTTTCGCGTGCTTCATCCATGGTTTGCGGAATCACCACGCCCTTGCCGGCGGCCAGACCATCGGCCTTGATTACAATCGGCACGCCTTGGCTCTCGACATAGGCAATCGCCGCATCGAGTTCGGTGTGGACGGCGTAATGGGCCGTCGGGATCTGATGTCGTGCCAGAAATTCCTTGGCGAAGGCTTTGGAGCCCTCCAGTTGCGCCGCCGCGGCGGTGGGGCCAAACACGCGCAGGCCCTCGGCACGGAAGCGGTCAACCAGACCGGCCACTAGCGGCGCCTCGGGACCGACCACAGTCAACTCGATGCCATGCTCGCGCACCGCGGCAAGCAAGCCTTCGATATCGGTTGCAGCAATCGGCAGATTGGAAAGACCGGGCTCGCGTGCCGTGCCGGCATTGCCCGGCGCCACAAAGACTTGTGAGGCCTGCGGCGATTGCGCCAGACGCCATGCCAATGCGTGCTCACGCCCGCCGGAACCGATCACCAGAATCTTCATGCGCGAACTTATACCTTAAATAGAAATGACGAGAAAATGCCGCGGAGGATTAGTGTCGGAAGTGACGCACACCGGTAAAGACCATGGCCAGACCATGTTCGTTCGCGGCATCAATGACTTCCTGATCACGCATGGAGCCGCCGGGTTGAATCACAGCCTTGATACCGGCTGCTGCAGCGGCGTCAATACCGTCGCGGAACGGGAAGAACGCATCGGACGCCATCACCGAACCCGCAACGATCAGACCTGCGTCTTCGGCCTTGATGCCGGCAATGCGCGCCGAATACACGCGCGACATTTGGCCTGCACCCACGCCGACCGTTTGCAGATCTTTGGCGTAAACAATGGCATTGGATTTGACGAACTTGGCCACTTGCCAGGCAAACATCAGATCGCGCAGTTGCTCGGCAGTCGGTGCCAATTGCGTAACGACCTTGAGCTCGTCGGCAGATACGGTGCGGATATCCTGCGTCTGCATCAGCAGACCCGAGCCGACGCGTTTGACATCAACGTTGTTCAAGCCATCGCCATGCGGAATCTGCAGCACGCGCACGTTGGCCTTCTTGCGGCAATACGCCAGCGCGTCATCAGTGTACGAAGGCGCGATCAGCACTTCGACAAACTGACGATCGAGAATGGTCTTGGCGGTGTCGAGATCCACTTCGACATTGAACGCAATGATGCCGCCGAACGCCGAGGTCGGATCGGTCTGATAAGCACGCTCATACGCTTGCAGCGCTGTGTCGTTTTGCGCCACGCCACAGGGGTTCGCATGTTTGACGATCACACAAGCCGGCGAGTTCTTGAACTGACGCACGCATTCCCACGCCGCATCGGAGTCGGCGAGGTTGTTGTACGACAGCTCCTTGCCTTGCAGTTGCGTAAAGGTCGCCAAGGTGCCCGGCACCGGCCACAAGTCGCGATAGAACGCCGCTTGCTGATGCGGATTTTCGCCGTAACGCAGATCCATCACTTTGACGAAGTTGCTGTTGTTCTGCGCCGGGAACAGTTGCTGTTTGCCGTCGGCATCGAGGCAGGACAAGTAATTGCTGATGCACGCATCGTAGAACGCAACATCATTGAACGCCGCCACTGCCATCTTGAAACGCGTAGCTGCGGAAACTTGTGCATCGTTGTCGCGCAACTCCTGGAGCAGTGCGTCGTATTGCGAAGGCTGCGTCGCCACCGTCACGCGCGCAAAGTTCTTGGCGGCACTGCGCAGCATGGCCGGGCCGCCAATGTCGATGTTCTCGATGATGTCTTCGAACGTGCTGTTCGGATCGGCCGATACGCGTGCAAACGGATACAGATTCAGGACCAGCAGATCGATGGCCTCGATGCCATGCTCGGCCATCACCGCATCGTCAGTGCCCTTACGGCCCAGCAGGCCGCCATGCACCTTGGGGTGCAGCGTCTTGACGCGGCCATCCATCATTTCAGGAAATTGCGTGACCTCGGACACATCGCGCACCGGAATGCCGGCATCGCGGATCGCCTTGGCGGTGCCGCCCGTGGACAGCAGCTCCACTCCCATCGCATGCAGTTCCGCTGCCAGTGGCAGCAACCCGTCCTTGTCGGACACGGAAAGAAGGGCACGGCGGATACGGATCGGGCTGTTCAACGCTAAATTCCTGCAGTCTAGGCCGCTAAATTTTAACCCATGGCCATGATCGCGTCCCAAAACTGTCAAACTCGGGCGGCTACACTATGGGTAGATCCGCAATGTCGGATGTTCCCGCGCACACTGCCCCGGTTGGGCCCTATGCCAAGGTGACCGTATGAATTACCTCAAAGACCCGTTCATGGCCTCAGACGAGGAAGATCATCTGCGCCATCCGCAAGATCACGCGCCGGAACTCGATTCGCTGCGTCCGCATGTGGCGCGCAAAGTGCGTCAGCTGCTCGACGATATCGATCCGCTGGTGGTGGACGAGCCCAATCTGTACGAAGTGGCCCTGCGCGAATTCGAGATCCCCTTGTTTACGCAGGTCCTGGCGCATTGCGACGGCAACCAGAGCCGCGCCGCTGCACTACTGGGCATCCATCGCGCGACGTTGCGCAAAAAGCTGCGCCAATATGGCCTGAGTTAAACGCGAGACTCAGCCGCGGCGAACGGCCGTCACCAGCATCCAGTCTTCGAGTTGCGTGGTGGCAAAGTCGGTGAAGCGATCGTCGTAAGCGGCGATGACTTCGTCCTCCTGACCTTTCAGGATGCCGGACATGGCGATCACGCCACCCGGTGCCACGCGCGATCCGATCACGGCGTTCAATTCGACCAGCGCCTTGGCCAGAATGTTGGCCACCACCACGGGATATTCAACGCCGCTCGGTTCCTGCTCCGGCAGATACACCATCAGCGACGAATCCAAACCATTGCGCTCGGCATTGTCGGCCGTAGCCGTCACCGCTTGCGGATCGTTATCGACACCAACAGCAGACGCCGCACCCAAGCGCAACGCAGCCAGCGCCAAAATGCCCGAACCGCAGCCAAAATCCAGCACCGGTTGCCCATTGAGGAGACCGCGATCGGCCAGGCCATCGAGCCAACTCAGACACAGCGCCGTGGTCGGATGCGTGCCCGAACCAAACGCCAAGCCCGGATCCAGACGGATGACCGCCGCCTCTTCGCCCTGCTCAGCGGCCGCCGCAGGCAGCTCGGCATTCCACGGCACGATCCACGTCCGACGACCGAACTGCAACGGTTCGTACTGATCCATCCATGCGCGTTCCCAGTCCTGATCCTCGATCACTTCAAACGTCGCACCACTGAAATCCAACGAAGGCTCAGCGGTCGCCAACGCCGCGCGGATCGCTTCGGCATCGCTATCGCCCGGAAATAAAGCCTGCAACTGCATTTCATTCCACAGCGGCGTTTCACCGACACCGGGTTCAAAGATTGCTTGCTCGTCGGCGGCATCGAGATGCGCATCGCTCATGGTCACGGCCAGCGCGCCCACCGATTCCAGCGCGGATTCGAGCGGCATGAAGTCATCGAGCTTGCAGCTCATGCTGAGTTGGAGAAAGGGCATGGGGGCGTCTCAGAAGCTGCGGAATGGTAAATGGAAAATGGCATTTGGTAACTGGTAAGAGCAACAGCAAGAGCGAGGAAATGGAAAATGGCATTTAGAAACTGGTAAGAGCAAAGGCAAAGGCAAAAGCGACTGCAAAACTAGGGTAGCCGGCGCTTTTGCTTTTACCAGTTACCAACTCCCAGTTTCCATTTTCCGTTTCTCAGCGAACTGCCAGATGCGATTCCTTATGTTCCTTCAGCCGCTTTTCGAGATAATGAATATTCTGTCCGCCTTGCTGGAAACCGGCATCGGCCAGGATGCGCTGCTGCAACGGCACGTTGGTCTTGATGCCATCGACCACCATTTCTGACAGCGCCACACGCATGCGTGCAATTGCGGTCTCGCGATCCGGACCGTGGACAATCAGCTTGCCGATCATCGAGTCGTAGTTTGGCGGCACGCGATAGCCTTCGTACACGTGCGAGTCGACGCGCACACCGGGACCGCCGGGCGTGTGGAAATGCGTGACCAGGCCGGGCGAGGGCAGGAACGACTCGGGATCTTCGGCGTTGATGCGACATTCGATCGCGTGACCGCTGAGTACGATGTCTTCCTGCTTGAGCGACAACGGATGACCTGCGGCGATGCGCAGTTGCTCGCGCACCAGATCGATACCGGTCACCATCTCTGTCACCGGATGTTCGACCTGGATCCGCGTATTCATCTCAATGAAGTAAAAACGCCCGTTTTCATAGAGGAATTCGAACGTACCGGCGCCGCGATAGCCGATGTTGATGCACGCATCGACACAGACTTTGCCGATGTCGGCACGTTGCTCGGGAGTGATGCCGGGGGCGGGGGCCTCTTCGACCACTTTCTGATGGCGACGTTGCATCGAACAGTCGCGCTCACCCAAGTGGATGGCATGACCTTGTCCGTCCGCAAGCACTTGAATCTCCACGTGACGCGGATTTTCAAGGAATTTTTCCATGTAAACCATGTCATTGCCGAAGGCCGCCTTGGCCTCGGTCTGCGTGGTCTGGATCGAATTGATCAGGGCCGCCGCAGTATGCACGACGCGCATGCCGCGACCACCACCACCACCGGCTGCTTTGACGATCACGGGATAACCGATTTCTTCGGCGATGCGCAGGTTCTCGGCTTCGTCATCGCCCAACGGGCCACCGCTACCGGGCACGCACGGCACACCGGCGGCTTGCATGGCGCGAATCGCTTCGACCTTGTCGCCCATCAGACGAATCGTCTCGGCCTTCGGACCGATAAATACAAAGCCCGATTCCTCAACGCGTTCGGCAAAGTCTGCGTTTTCCGAGAGAAAACCGTAGCCCGGATGGATCGCTTGCGCGTCGGTGACTTCGGCTGCGGCAATGATTGCCGGCATGTTGAGGTAACTGTCAGTGGAGGCAGCCGGTCCGATGCAGACGGACTCATCGGCCATGGCGACGTGTTTGAGGTTGCGGTCGGCGGTGGAGTGCACGGCCACGGTGCGGATGCCCATGGCATGGCAGGCGCGCAAAATCCGCAGGGCGATTTCGCCGCGGTTGGCGATCACGACTTTGTCGAGCATGTCGCGGGCCTCAGGCAATCACGAACAGGGGCTGGTCAAACTCGACCGGGTTGCCGCTTTGCACCAGCACTTCGACGACCGTGCCGGCCACGTCGGACTCGATCGGATTGAACATCTTCATGGCCTCGACGATCGCCAGCGTGTCGCCGACCTTGACCGTGTCACCCACTTGCACAAACGAAGGCTTGTCCGGCGCCGGCGAGCTATAGAACGTGCCGACCATCGGCGAGCGCACCAGTTGGCCGTTGGCATGACCGGCACCCGGCTCAGCCGTCGCACCACCGGCAGCCGCGCCACCGGCCGGAGCCGCAGCACCGGCCGCAACAGGAGCTGGTGCCGCTTGCACTGCGGGCGCTTGCATCATCGGAGCCTGCGCATACACGGGAGTGCCGCCGACGCTGCGCGCAAGACGCACGGATTCTTCGCCCTCTTTGATCTCGATCTCGGCAAGGTTGGATTCTTCGAGCAGGTCGATCAGTTTTTTGATTTTGCGCAGGTCCATGGCAGGTCTCGGGTCTCGGTCAGTAATGTCGTTGTTTAGGATTGGTGTTCGCTGTCGGCGTCGGCCAGGTACCGCACGGCGGCATCGGCAGCGTACCGATAGGAGTGAAGCCCGAACCCGGCGACCACTGCCTTCGCCAAGTCACTGAAATAGGACGTATGACGAAACGGCTCGCGAGCATGCGGGTTGGACAGGTGAATCTCGATAAACGGAATCGCGACGGCCGCCAGGGCATCGCGCAGGGCCACGCTGGTGTGGGTAAACGCCGCGGGATTAATCAGCACGAAGGCCGTGCCATCACTCGCCGCCCTCTGCACGCGGTCGATCAGTTCGGCCTCGGAGTTGGACTGAAACGTGCTAAGCGTATGGTCGTGCTGGCGCAGGAGCATTTCTACCTCGGTCTCGATCTGCGCCAGGGTGGTGGTGCCATACACCGCCGGCTCGCGAGTGCCGAGCAGGTTCAGGTTAGGTCCGTTGAGCAGCAGGACAGAGGCCATGGGCATTCCGTACAAAGATGCCTGAAGTTTGGCTTCTTATCGGCTATTTGTCTAGTAAATTGGCGTTAAATCGCCGAACTTCGCCGATTTTAATCAATCGTTTGAATTAGCTCGAAGGCCCCACGGTCGCTCTCCGGCCCGCCCGCAAGCCAATCTCTTAGACCCCCGCAAGCCGCTGCTCAGCCCGCCCGCAAGCCCGCCGGATCAGCGCGCCGCGCCGACCCACTTGTCGATCTCGCCCTCAGCGAACGGCCCGATTTTTTGCTTGAGCAGCGTGCCATCGGCCCCGATCAGCACCGAATACGGCAACACCCCGGCCGGATTGCCCAGCGTCACCGACGCATCCTTGGGTCCGATCTCATCCCACAACTGCGGATAGTTCATCTTGAACCGATCCACGAATTCTTGCGCCGCTGCCGGTTCGTCCAGCGCAATCCCGACCACTTGCACGGACCTGCCCTTGTCGGAGTTCGAGTAACGGACGAGCTCCGGGATCTCGCGAATACAGGGCCCGCACCAGCTGGCCCAGAAGTTGATCAGCAACGGTTTGCCTTTGGCAATCTCGCTGAGCGTGCGACGTTGCTGATTGTCGCCGCCGATCGTACGCAAGCTAATCGCCGGAATCCTGTCGCCAACTTTGGCTACGGTCACGCCGGGCGGCGGAGTCGGAGCCGTCGTTTCCAGGCCCTTTTGCAGAACTTTCTGTCCTGTTTCGGACTGCCACACCGGATGGCGGTCGCCCATCACCGTCAGGGCCACCAAACCGAGCGCCACACCGGCCGCCGCTACCCACAATAATTTTGCTGTTGATCGCATCAGACGATTGTCGCACGCCGCCGCCCGCCCACGCTCGCGTCCGTCACTCGCCGGCCACGCATGCCGACTATTTCTGTCTGGAAATTACCCGTGTCTCAACGCGCACTCTTTGTGCCTCAAGACCACTTATTGATCACTTGGGACAATAAAGGTGCGCAGAAAGTGCGCGCCACAATTGCAGAAGTGCGTACGCAGGGAGCTTTAGACAGTCGCCACTTCACGGCCCACACCGGCTCACAATATCGCTCGCGACAGGTCACTACCGACCGCAACGGCTACAAATTCCGCACGCACCAACCGCGCACTTTTTGTGCCCTCATTGGACATTTGTTGTCACTGGGGCATTTTCAGTGCGCGTTGGAACACGGGCAATTTTCAGGGTCGAAAATTGCCGGTGATCCGCGCAACAGAAATCTATGCGTCGGTGACGGCGCGCAAGTCGTCGCGGACGGAATCGTGGGTCGAGAGCATGCGTGCGGTCGGCGCGGGGCCCAGCAGGCTGCCGACGACAATTGCGATGCAGGCCGCGATGACGCCCGGCACCATTTCGTAAAGTGCGGAGCCTGAGTAGGTCTTCCACAGGATTACTGTGAGGGCGCCCACCAAGATGCCGGCGAGGGCGCCGGTCCAGTTCATGCGTCGCCAGTAAAGCGAGAACAGAATTACGGGGCCAAACGCGGCACCGAAACCCGCCCACGCGTAGCTCACCAGGCCGAGCACTTTGCTATCCGGATCGCGGACCATGAAGATCGCGATCAGCGCAACGGCCAACACCGCGGCGCGACCAAACCAGACGAGCTCGCGTTGCGTCGCTGAGGGACGAATGAAGCCGCGGTAGAAGTCTTCGGCGAGGGCGCTTGAGCAGACCAGCAGTTGGCAGGAGAGTGTGCTCATGATTGCGGCCAGGATCGCTGAGAGCAGGATGCCTGCGATCCACGGATTGAACAGCAGGCGGCTCAGTTCAATAAAGACGCGTTCGGGGTTGTCGGTGACCGGGCCGGCCAACGAGGGGTTGGCCAGGAAATACGGGACGCCAAACAGGCCGACCAGCACGGCGCCGATCAGGCACAGAATCATCCAGGTCATACCGATGCGACGGGCAGGCGCAATGGTGGCCACGCTGTCGGCGGCCATGAACCTCGCCAGGATGTGCGGCTGCCCGAAATACCCGAGCCCCCACGCCAGCGCCGAGATCACGGCGACCGCGCCGCCACTTTGCACCCACTGCAATGTCGAAGGCGATTGCGCCCGCGTCACGGCCATCGCTTCGCCGGGACCACCGACGGCGAGCAGCACAAACACCGGCGTCAGGATCAGCGCAAAAATCATCAGCGTCGCTTGCACGGTATCGGTCCAGCTCACCGCCAGGAACCCGCCAATAAACGTATACACGATGGTCGCTGCCGCACCCCACCACATGGCCTGCGCATACGGAATTCCAAACGTACTCTCAAACAGTCGCGCGCCGGCCACGATGCCGCTGGCCGCATAGATCGCAAAGAACACCAGAATCACCAGCGCCGAAATCACGCGCAACATCTTGCCGCCCTGTTCAAACCGCGACGTAAAGAAGTCCGGCAGTGTCAGTGCGTCGTTGGTGCGTTCGGTGTACAGGCGCAGCGGCGCGGCCACAAATTTCCAGTTGCACCACGCGCCAATCACCAGGCCCACGGCGATCCACGCCTCGCTGAGGCCGGTCAGATAGATCGCGCCGGGCAGGCCCATCAGCAGCCAGCCGCTCATGTCGCTGGCGCCCGCCGACATCGCGGTTACAAATCCGCCCAGACTGCGTCCGCCGAGAATGTAGTCGTCAAAGTTGCTCGTCTTGCGCCAGGCATAAAACCCGATGCCAATCATCAGGGCCAAATACAGTCCGAACGTAATCAGCAGGGGGCTACCGGCGCTAGTCGTCATTCTTTTCTCTCGGCGTTCTTATGTTGAATTCCGATGCGGTCTGCATCTCATGCGAGTGTAGCCGCGCCGCGTCGCGTCCGTGTAGCTGCTCTGGAAATTGCCCGTGTTCGGATCTGCACTTTATAAGCCCCAAGGCGAACAATTGATCACTTGGGGCATAAAGGGTGCGCGGTGAGTGCGAGCGCTAATTGCTGCAAAAAGCGCGCGCACCGTCTAGGCACTTTCTGTGCCCGCATTGGACAGATTTTGTCAGCGGAGCGTTTTTGGTGCGCATTGGAACACGGGCAATTTCCAGAGGCGCGGAAGTGAGCTGTGCGTGCGGCGGCGTTAGGGGGCGGGGTTGGCGGGCCTAAGTTGGCGGGCGGGAATTAGCGGGCCGGTGGGAGCGCGTCGCGGACGGTGGCGCGGGTGAGGATGGTCGGCAGGACGCGCGGCGCGGAAGTGGCGGCGGGCGGGTAGACGACGTACAGCGGGACGCCGACGGCGCGGAACTCGCCGAGGTAGTCGGTGAGATCGGCGGAGACGTTCGTGTAGTCGCCGACCATGTAGACGGCGTTGGCATCGCGGAGCATCGAAGCAAACGCGGCGGTGTGCAGGACCGTGCGCTCGTTGACCTTGCAGCTGATGCACCAGTCGGCCGTGATGTTGACAAAGACCGTCTTGCCTTGGGCGCGCAGGTCGGCGATGCGGGCGCGATCAAAGGAGAGTGGGGCGTCCGGGGTGCCTTCGCCGGGGGTAAGAGCGGCGGTGGCTGCGGCGGAAGGAGCGGTGGCGGCGAGGGGGAGGCGGTGGATGTGCCAGAGGGTCAGGGCTGCGAGCACGAGGGCGGCGACGGCGATGAGGCGGTGGAGCGGGCGGCTCAGTTGAGCGGCGCGGGTCCAGGCCCAGCAGGCGATTGCGATCAGCAGTGCGGCGACGAGCAGCCATGCCATGCCGAGGGGGCCGCGCTGTTGGCCGACAACCCAGGCGAGCCAGATGGCCGAGAGGTACATCGGGAAGGCCATCCAGTGCTTGAAGGTGTCCATCCAGGCGCCGGGGCGGGGGAGGAAGCGCGCGAGTGCCGGGATGAAGCCGATGAGCAGGAATGGCAGGGCCATCCCGAGGCCGATGGCGACGAAGACCAGCACCGCGAGGGCGGCGGGGGCGAACAGGGCCCAGGCGAGTGCGGCGCCCATGAACGGGGCGATGCAAGGCGTTGCAACGACTACGGCGAGGAGGCCGGTGAAGAAGTCGCCCTTCCAGTGGGGGGCCTGGGTGAGCGATTGGCCCATGCCGAGCCATCGTCCGCCGGCGTGCCAGACGCCGTTCAAACTCAGGCCGAGGGCGAACATCAGCAGGGCGAGAAAGCCGACCACGAGCGGTTGCTGCATCTGGAAGGCCCAACCGACCGCGTCACCGAGCCCGCGAAGGGCCAGCATCAGGCCGCCCAGCGCGGCAAAGCTGGCCAGCACGCCGGCGGTGTAGGCCAGAGCGTGACGTCGGGCGGAGGCCGGGTGCGCCGCCTGGTTGGCCAGACCGATCGCCTTGAGCGACAGCACCGGCAGGACGCAGGGCATCAGGTTGAGGACCAGGCCGCCGAGCAGCGCCAGCAGCAGCGCGACCGCAGCCGAGATCGGCGGGGCGGCGGCGGGGGCGGTCGGCAACGTCGCGCCGGTGTCGGCGATGGCTGGACCGGCCGGGGTAGTGGTGTCCGTTGCAGTGGCATCCGGCGGCGCGATCACAGTCTCCGTGACGGTGGTGCCGGCGGCGCCCGTGCCCGAGGATGCAGGGTCGACCGCAGCAGCGGCGGCAGCGGCGCCTGTGGCGGCACCAACAACGGCGCCCGAGACCGGAGCAGCGGCGAGCGCGGACGGCGTCACCGAGACCTCGAAGCGGCGCGACATCGGCGGGTAGCAGACGCCCTGGTCCTTGCAGCCCTGGAAATCGACCGTCACCGGCAGCGAGACCGAACCGCCACGAGCGGTGCCGGAGGCGGCGGCACCAGCGGACGCCGTCAGCGGGACCCGCAAATCCACCGCCGAGAAATAGACCGGCACCTTGCCGAACTCGGGGTCGTCGTGGAGGCGCGCGGCGGGCCAGACCGGAGCGCCCAGACGCACAGCAGAGCCGGCGGCGGTGCGCACCCGAATTTGGTTGCGGTAGAGGTAATATCCGGGTGCGGGGGCGAGCGTGACGCGGAGGGATGAGCCTTCGACGCGGGCACTGACCTGGAAAGCCTGAGCGGCCGGCAAGGCCTGGTCGGCTGCGGAAACGGACCCGCCCCGGGCGCCGAGCAGACCGCCACCGCTAACACCGCTGCCGGAGACGCCGTTGGTCAGACCGGTATCGCCGCCGCGGGACAGGGCGCCGAACGGAGAGCCGGCGCCGGCGGACGCATCGGAGGCGGATGAAGAAGGCGCCGGCAGCGAGACCCGCAGCGTCTTGGTGGTGGGCGGATAGCACAGACCGGCATCGGCGCAGCCCTGGTAGCGCACCGTCAGCACCGTGGATGCACCGCGCGGGACGCCGGTCACCGGGACGGTCAGCGACTCGCGGTAGGTCTCGACATCGCCGAAGAACTCATCGCGATGCTTGGCACCGGCCGGGATGTGCAGAACCGGCGAACCGAAATTGCCATCGGCACGGACCTTGAGCTGGTGCCGATATAAATAGAAGCCCTTGGCGATCGTCCACCGCAGCTCGATCCGATCGGGCGCAGTCGCACGCGCGGACAGGCCAAATACCTGATCGACCGGCGGCAGATCTGCCGGCGAAATAGCCCGTGCGAAGGGCGTCAGGGCACACAGGATCAGCAGCAAGCCCCAACGGACCACAGCTGCGCGCAAGGAGGTGTCAGACATGGCTCCATTCTACCGAATGCGGGTCGTTCACCGATTGGCCATTTTTTTTATCACTGAGCCCTTGAAATGCCATGGCCGCTCCCCAATTTCAGAAACAGGTCCGTTGGCACTCAGTACACCCGAGTGCTAACGGAACGGTAATTTCCCTGTAATATCAACTATTTAGAGAGTTTGACATGGCTAACATCCAACCTTTGTTCGACCGCGTTGTCATTAAGCGCAAAGAGGAAGAAAAGCTGTCCGCCGGCGGCATCGTAATCCCCGATTCGGCCACCGAAAAGCCGATCCGTGGTGAAGTCGTCGCTGTAGGCGCCGGCAAGACCCTGGACAACGGCACCGTCCGCGCCCCGCAAGTTAAGGTCGGCGACGAAGTGCTGTTCGGCAAGTACGCCGGTACCGAAATCAAGCTCGACGGCCAGGATCTGCTGGTTGTGAAAGAAGACGACATCTTCGCAGTGCTTGCCTAAGCAAGGCACTGCGTAAATCAAAAACCAACGCGCGCAAGCGCTGCGTAAACCAAAAACCAAAAACCAGAAAATGCTCGGACGAGCGATACGGGTGAAGCCCCGGCAAATTTTTTGATTTTTGATTTTTGATTTTTGATTTCCCACTAAAAACTAAGTCACAGGAAACTATCAAAAATGGCTGCAAAAGATATCCGCTTCGGTGAAGACGCACGCGCCAAGATGCTGCGCGGCGTGAACGTGCTGGCAAATGCCGTCAAGGCAACCCTGGGTCCTAAGGGCCGCAACGTGGTTCTGGACAAGAGCTTCGGCGCCCCGACCATCACCAAGGACGGCGTGTCCGTCGCTAAGGAAATCGAACTGGCTGACAAGTTCGAAAACATGGGCGCGCAAATGGTCAAGGAAGTCGCTTCCAAGACCTCCGACAACGCCGGTGACGGCACCACCACCGCGACCGTGCTGGCTCAAGCATTCATCCGCGAAGGCCTGCGCGCAGTTGCTGCCGGCATGAACCCGATGGACCTCAAGCGCGGTATCGATCAGGCCGTGACTGCAGCCGTTGCTGAACTCAAGAACCTGAGCAAGCCTTCGAGCACTTCCAAAGAAATCGCTCAAGTCGGTACGATCTCGGCCAACTCCGATTCGAACATCGGTGACCTGATTGCCCAAGCCATGGACAAGGTCGGTAAGGAAGGCGTGATCACCGTTGAAGACGGTTCGGGCCTGGAAAACGAACTGGACGTCGTCGAAGGTATGCAGTTCGACCGCGGTTACCTGTCGCCGTACTTCGTCAACAACCAACAGTCGATGGCTGCTGAACTGGACGACCCGTTCATCCTTCTGCACGACAAGAAGATCTCCAACGTCCGTGACCTGCTGCCCGTGCTTGAAGGCGTGGCCAAGGCCGGTAAGCCGCTGCTGATCATCGCCGAAGATGTCGAAGGCGAAGCGCTGGCTACGCTGGTCGTCAACACCATCCGCGGAATCGTCAAGGTCTGTGCCGTCAAGGCTCCGGGCTTTGGTGACCGTCGCAAGGCAATGCTAGAAGACATGGCCGTCCTCACCGGCGGTACCGTGATCTCCGAAGAAGTCGGCCTGCAACTGGACAAGGCCACGATCAACGATCTGGGCCGCGCCAAGAAGGTGCAAGTCTCCAAGGAAAACACCACCATCATCGACGGCGCCGGCAACGGTTCCGACATCGAAGCGCGCATTAAGCAAATCAAGGCGCAAATCGAAGAGACCTCGTCCGATTACGATCGTGAAAAGCTGCAAGAGCGCGTGGCCAAGCTGGCCGGCGGTGTTGCAGTGATCAAGGTCGGTGCCGCGACCGAAGTCGAAATGAAGGAAAAGAAGGCACGCGTCGAAGACGCACTGCACGCTACCCGTGCTGCCGTCGAAGAAGGTATCGTTCCGGGCGGCGGTGTTGCACTGCTGCGCGCCAAGGCTGCCATTGCCGGTCTGAAGGGTGCCAACGAAGATCAGAACCACGGTATCCAAATCGCACTGCGCGCTATGGAAGCTCCGCTGCGTGAAATCGTCACCAACGCCGGCGAAGAGCCTTCGGTCATCCTCAACAAGGTCGTCGACGGTTCGGGTTCGTTCGGTTACAACGCGGCCACCGGTGAATTCGGTGACATGCTGGAATTCGGCATCCTGGATCCGACCAAGGTCACGCGTACGGCGCTGCAAAACGCTTCGTCGATCGCCGGCCTGATGATCACCACCGAAGCCATGATCACCGAAGCACCGAAGGCTGAAGAGCCTGCGATGCCGGGTGCAGGTGGTATGGGTGGTATGGGCGGCATGGACTTCTAAGAAGTCCTTGCTTCCGGACAGGCGGGCGGGTGAGGCCATTGGCTCCGCCTCCTGTCCTCACCCCGCGCGAGCTAGCGCCGCGCGGGGCTGCGGATGTCGGCTGCACCAATGGCCTCACCCGCCGCCCGGCCGGAACCTTCGGTTCTGCGCCCCTCGTCTGAGAGCGTACGGTTGTGTTCGTTCCGGGGTGACTGTAAGAAATCTAAAGCTGCAAATCAAAAACCCCGCCGGTGAACTGACCCCCGAAAGTTGGACACCCAACCTTCGGGGGTCTTTCTATGTCAG
>CAKZGB010000014.1 GCA_936911875.1 uncultured Lysobacteraceae bacterium | reverse complement strand
GGACGGAGGGAATTAATTTCGCGTTACGTAACGCGAAATTAATTCCCTCCGTCCCCATTATTTAAAAGCGCCACTCTACGCGCCATGCCTGAGCTCCCCGAAGTCGAGACCACCGTCCGCGCTTTGCGACCGCATCTGAGCGGCCGCCGAGTGGTGCGCACGCGTCTGTATCGCCCGGACCTGCGCTGGCCCATCCCGGCCGAGATCGGGGCGTTGCGCGACACGGGTTTCGTGCAAATGGAACGGCGCGCCAAGTACCTGCTGATGCAGCTCGAAGGCGGTACGGCCATCTGGCACCTCGGCATGACGGGCAACCTGCGGGTGATCGACGCCACCACGCCCCTGCGCACCCACGACCACGTCGACATGGAGCTCGACAACGGCAGGGTCCTGCGCTTTCACGACCCCCGCCGTTTCGGCGCTCTCTTATGGCAGCCCGAAGGCGAGACCCACACCTTGCTGCGGAACTTGGGACCCGAGCCCCTCGGCGATTCGTTCACGGCCCGATGGCTATACGAGCGCTCACGCGGACGGACCATGGCGGTCAAACCGTTCCTGATGGATCAGGCGACAGTGGTGGGCGTCGGCAATATCTACGCCAACGAGGCCCTGTTCGAAGCGGGCATCCATCCCGGACGCGCAGCCGGTCGCGTCAGCTTAGAGCGCTACACGGTTCTGGTGAAACGGATCCGCGACGTCCTGGCACGCGCCATCGCGGTGGGCGGCACCACGCTCAAAGATTTCAGCTCACCCGACGGGTTTGAGGGCTACTTCGTGCAGGAGCTCAAGGTCTACGGACGCGCGGGCGAACCCTGCGTGCAATGCGGACGCGCCCTGAAAAGCTCCATGCTCGGCCAACGCCAGACTGTCTGGTGCCCCGGCTGCCAGACGTAACCCGGAAAAAGTTGCCGCCGCCGCATACGGCCGAAGGCCTTACTGCCGCTCCAGCCCCATCAGCTTCTTGAACTCGGCGCGCGAGACGGACACATACCGCTCATTGCCACCGATCTCGACTTGCGGCCCTTCTTTGATCGCCTCACCCGCATCGTTGACGCGCAGGTTCATGGTCGCCTTCTTGCCGCTGTGGCAAATCGTCTTGATCTCGACCAACTCATCGGCAATCGCCAACAACGCCTGCGAGCCCGGGAACAGCTCGCCGCGGAAATCCGTCCGAAGGCCGTAACACAACACCGGAATCCGCAACTGATCCACCACATCGCTCAACTGCCATACCTGCTCCTTGCCCAGGAACTGCGCCTCGTCACAGAGGACGCAATGCAACGGCCCGTTCTTCTCGATATCCGCGCGCACGCTCTCAAACAGATCCGTCTGCTCGTCGAAGGCCACCCCGGCCGACTGCAACCCGATGCGACTGGAAACGACACCGGTGCCATCGCGCACATCGACCCGCGGCGTCAGCAGCATGGCGCGCATGCCGCGCTCCGCGTAGTTATGCGCCGACTGGAGCATCGTGGTGGTCTTGCCCGCGTTCATTGCGGAGTAGTAGAAGTAGAGTTTTGCCATCGCCATAGTGTAGCGGCTGCGTTAAAATCAGGGCCCGTTTGACCACTGATTGCGATGCGCGGCCTGAATCCAGCACAACACCAAGCCGTACATGCCACCGAGGGTCCGGTCCTGGTGCTGGCGGGCGCGGGTTCGGGCAAAACGTCGGTCATCGTCGAGAAAATCGCGCACCTGATCCGCACGGGCCGCATGCCGGCTAAACGCATCGCCGCGATCACCTTTACCAACAAGTCGGCGCGCGAGATGCGCGAGCGGGTCGCCAAACGCATCAAGGCCGAGGATGCCGAAGAGCTGACCGTCAGCACCTTCCACTCGTTGGGCCTCAAGATTCTGCAGATCGACGGCCATCGCGTCGGCTATCGTCGCGGGTTCTCCATTTTCGATGCCGATGACCAGCAGGCGCAGATCAAGGATTTGCTGCCGCGTGGCACCAAGGGCGATGAGATCTCGCGCATGCAGGGCTTTATCAGCGGTCTCAAAAATCGCGGTCTCTCCCCTGAGCAGGCCGAAGAAATGGCGGGCTCCGTGCGCGAAGTCGAAGTGGCAGCGCTGTACCGTCGCTATCAGGAGCGGCTGACCACGTTCAACGCGGTCGACTTTGACGACCTGATCCGCCTTCCTGTGCAGATCCTTGAAAACTTTGAAGAAGCACGACTGGCATGGCGCGAGCGGATCGGCTATCTGCTGGTCGACGAATGCCAGGACACCAACGACGCGCAGTACCGACTGTTGCGGGCGCTGGTCGGGGAGCGCGGTCTGTTTACCTGCGTGGGCGACGACGATCAGTCGATCTACGCCTGGCGCGGTGCCAACCCCGAGAATCTGCTATCGCTGTCCACCGACTATCCGAATCTGCAGATCATCAAGCTCGAACAGAACTATCGCTGCACCAACCGGGTGCTGCGGGCGGCCAACGCGGTCATCGCCAACAATCCGCACACGCACTTAAAGACGCTGTGGAGTGAGCGTAACGATGGCGATCGCATCCGCATCTGGGAATGCAAGGACGCCGAACACGAGGCTCAGCGCGTCGCCGCTCAGATCCATGCCACGCAGTTGCAGGGCGTACCGTGGGGCGAAATGGTCATTCTGTTCCGCGGCAATCATCAGTCGCGTCCCTTAGAGAAGGCACTGCAGCTGCTCAAGATCCCGTATCACCTCAACGGTGGCACGGCCTTCCTGGATCGGGCCGAGGTCAAGGATGTGATGTCCTGGCTGCGGCTGATCAGCAATCCCGATGACGATGCCGCGTTCTTGCGTGCTGTCGCGTCGCCCAAGCGCGATGTCGGTGCGACCAGCCTGAGCAAACTCGCCGAGATGGCCCGTCATGCCAACCTGTCGCTGCTGCGGGCGGCCAGTGATATCAGTGTGCTCAAGCAACTGACGCCGCGAGCGGCTGCGGGTCTGGATCAGTTCGCCTCGACCGTGCATCGGCTGCAGGGTCGAGCGCGGACGCTGAGTGCGGGGGATCTGGTCCGCGAGCTCATCGTCAGTTCGGGCATGGAACAGAATTTCCGCGTGCTGGCCAAATCGCCGGGTGATTTTGAGCGTCGCAAAGCCAATGCCGAAGAGTTGGCCGAATGGTTCGACGGTGCCCGCAACGTGTCGGTTGGCGATCTGAACGCACAGCTGGCGCTGCTGACCAACGCCGATCGCGGCGAGCCCGGCAATCAGGTCCGCCTGATGACGCTGCATGCGTCCAAGGGTCTGGAGTTCCATAGCGTGTTTGTGGTCGGCTGCAACGACGGCACCTTACCGCACGAAACCGCATTGGACGAAGGCGCTCTCGAGGAAGAACGTCGTCTGTTCTACGTCGCGGTGACGCGCACGCAATCGAACCTGTATCTGTCGTATGCCAAGCGCGTGAAGCGTTATGGTCAGGAGTTGAGTCTGGAACCTTCGCGTTTTATCGAAGAGCTCCCGGCCGACGAACTGGAGCGCGAAGGCGACGATCCCGCGGCAGATGCAGAGCGTTCCAAGCAGACGCGTGCGGCCGCGATGGCGGCGATTCTGGCGGAGTTAGGCCGCTGATTATCGGCCGTGTTCGGGGCTTATTGAGGCGGCCTGGTGGCCTGTCTGGCCTTCGTAAATATTTAAAGATCGTTACAAATCAAATAGTTAACGCATGTTTGTTTAGGTGTTGCATTAAGTTTAACGGTCTAGTAACCTTTACTAGTCCGGTGTTTGCCGGACGATGCCACAACTGAGTCTTCCGGCTTAGGCCGGTTTTTAAGGAGACCCTTGGTCTCCTTATTTTTTGCATAATACCCACGATATGCCGACCCAGACCCACTTGCCGTTCGGCGACGATGCCGACGCGCCGTTGCCCCCTAAATTGCCCGAAACTCTAGGCGATGCCATGCAGCCGCCTGCGGAGGAACTCGACGCATCGGGTGCGGACGTCGTGCCGGAAGTGGAGCCTGTTATAGAGCCTGTTATAGAGCCGATGCCGGAGCTGTTCGCGGCGCCGGCGGAGCCGGAACCCGCAGCTGAGTCCGCGCCAGAGCTGTTCGCGGCGCCGGTGGAGCCGGAACCCGAAGCTGAGCCCGCGCCGGAGCTGCTTGCGGCGCCGGTGGAGCCGGAACCCGAAGTTTCAGACGCGCCCGCAGAGACGCTTGCGGCGGTGCCCGCCGCCGGTGCAGTTGCCGCTCCTGCCGCCGAGACGCGTGCGGCCGGTCATCGCCCGCGCAGCTGGTCCTCGCGTTTGCTGGGGGCGCTGATTCGACCCTTCGTCTCGATTCAAGTGGAGCCGGCGCAACTGCAGGAGCAGTTGCCGGAAGTGCGCGAAGGCGCCGTCTGCTACGTGCTCGAAGATTACGGTCTGACCAATGCGCTGATTCTGGAACAGGCCTGCGAGTCCGTAGGGCTGCCCGATCCGATGCGCTCGCTGGCGGGCAATCCGCTCGGTCGCAAGCGCGCGTACGTTGCCCTGTCGCGACGTCATGCCGATAAATTTCAACCGCGCGGTCCTGCCGCCGGTAAAACGCACAGCGGTTCGCTGGCGCGTCTGATCGAGGCCCATCGCAACGATCCCACACTCGACGTCAAGCTGGTTCCGGTGTCGATCTTTGTGGGCCGCGCGCCCGATCGCAATGCCGGCTGGTTCTCGCTGCTGTTCTCCGAAAACTGGGCGATGGTCGGCCGATTCCGTCGACTGATGGCGCTGGCATTGAACGGTCGCGACACGCTGGTGCGCTTCTCGCCGCCGGTCCGCGTGCGGGATCTGCTCAACGAGAACCTCGGCCAGGAACGCACCGTCCGCAAGCTGTCACGCATTTTGCGCACGCACTTCCGTCGGATCCGCGAGGCTGTGATCGGTCCTGACCTGTCAACTCGGCGGATGCTGATTGACCAGGTGCTGGCGGCTCCGAGTGTCCGTGATGCCATCGAAGACCATGCCCGTCGCGAAAAGTCCTCGCTCGAGGATGCATGGAAGGCCGCGAACTCCATGGCCTACGAAATTGCGGCCGACTACTCGCACTCGCTGGTGCGCTCGGCGCGCGTGCTGCTGCGTCCGCTGTGGAATCGCATCTATCGCGGCATCCTGGTGCATCACCTGGATACGGTCAAGCAAATTTCGCCGGGTAAGGAAGTGGTTTACGTGCCGAGCCATCGCTCGCACATGGACTATCTGCTGCTGAGCTATCTGCTGTACGACAACGGTATCTATCCGCCGCACATTGTCGCGGGCGTCAATCTCAACTTGCCGGTGGTGGGCACGATTCTGCGTAAGGGCGGTGCATTCTTTATCCGTCGCTCGATTCGCGGCTCGGCGCTGTACTCCGCGATCTTGTCCGAGTACGTGGCGCAGCTGGTGTCGGGCGGCTATTCCATCGAATGCTTTATTGAAGGCGGTCGCTCGCGTACCGGTCGTTTGCTGCAACCTAAGGGCGGCATGATCTCGATGGTGGTGCGCGGCTTCCTGCGTCGTCCGACACGGCCGATGGTGTTTGTGCCCATCTACATCGGTTACGAAAAACTGATGGAAGGCAATTCCTATCTCGATGAGTTGTCCGGCAAGCCCAAGGAAAAAGAATCCATTCCGCAGCTGCTGGTCGGCATTCCGAAAGTGCTGCGCTCCAACTATGGCCAAGTGGTGGTGAACTTCGGCGAGGCCATCGAGCTGGATCCGATTCTGGCGCAACAGGCGCCGGACTGGGACGGCAAGGCCTTAGACGACGAAGAAAAACCCGAATGGCTGTCGCGCACGGTGAATCTGGTGGCGCAACGCATCCAGGAAAACGTCAATCGTGCGGCCGACGTCAATCCGATCAATCTGCTGGCGCTGGCTCTGCTGTCGACGCCCAAGCATGCAATGGCCGAAAGCGATTTGCTCAATCAGATCGAGTTGTACAAGACCTTGCTGTCGCGTCTGCCTTATTCCGATCGCGTGACCATGACGCCGCATAGCGCCGCGCAGATTATTGAGCATGGCGAAGAGATCAACGTGCTGCGTCGCCAAGTGCATCCGATGGGCGATGTGCTCGCCGTCGAAGACGATGCCAAGGCCGTGCTGCTGTCGTACTTCCGCAACAACACCGTGCATCTGTTCACTGCAGCCTCGTGGATAGCGTGCTGCTTCTTGAACAATCGTCGCATGGCGTTGGATTCGATCGTGCGTCGCGGCCGTTCGGTATATCCGTTTATCCAGGCCGAGCTGTTCCTGCCGTGGACCGAAGAAGAGTTCGAGAACCGTTTGCGTTCGACGATCGACATCATGATTGAGATCGGTCTTCTTGAACCCGATAGCGATGGCGATGGCGTGATTGCCCGCAACACCGGCGTCACCGACGAAGTCTTCCGTTTGCGTGCCATCGGTCACTCGCTGCAGCAGGCCTTCGAACGTTATTACATTGCGATTTCGATTCTGGCCAAGAACGGTCCGGGTACGCTGACAGCCGGTCAGCTGGAAACCATGTGCCATCTGGCCGCGCAACGTCTGTCGCTGCTGTACGCCGATACCGCGCCGGAGTTCTTTGATAAGTCGCTGTTCCGCGGATTCATTGCGCGTCTGCGTGAGATGGGTCTGATCTCCAACGACACCGAAGGCAAGCTCGTGTTCGACGATAAACTGCAAGCCTGGGCCGAGGATGCGAAGTTCATTCTGGGTCGTGATTTGCGCCACACCATTGAACGCATCTCACCGCCGGTTGTCGAGGGCGCTGTAGAGCGCGAAACCAAGGCCGGTCCTTCGGCATGAATCCGACGTTGATTAAGACGGTCGGCTTACTGATCGTCAGTAACGTGTTTATGTCGTTTGCGTGGTACTCGCATCTGCGCAATCTCAATGACAAGCCGTGGATCATTGCGGCGCTGCTGAGCTGGGGCATTGCCCTGTTCGAATACATGTTCATGGTGCCGGCCAATCGCGCCGGTGCCACGATTCTGACCATTCCGCAGCTCAAGATTCTGCAGGAAGCGATTACCTTGCTGGTGTTCGTACCGTTCTCTGTTTTCTATCTGCGCGAGTCGATCAAACTCGACTATCTGTGGGCCGGTTTGTGCCTGATGGGCGCGGTCTACTTTGTGTTCCGTTCACGATAAATCGGCGCTTTCCGCGCGGCGCGCGTGTGCATGTGCGAAAATGAGCACGGGAGTCGGCCAGGCAATCGCGGCGATGGCAACATCGGCGAGGAAAGTCCGGGCTCCATAGGGCACGATGCCAGGTAACGCCTGGGCGGCGCGAGTCGACGGAAAGTGCAACAGAAAGATACCGCCGAACGGCCCTTTGGGTGCGTGGTAAGGGTGAAATGGTGCGGTAAGAGCGCACCGCGAGTCCGGTAACGGACCGGCACGGCAAACCCCATCGGGAGCAAGACCAAATAGGGTGACATTAACCGCGGCCCGCGGGCGTCACCGGGTAGGTTGCTTGAGCGCCACGGCGACGTGGCGCCTAGAGGAATGATTGTCCACGACAGAACCCGGCTTATCGGCCGACTCCCTCTCTTTCGTCATGGTGCCATCCGGCACTTTTGCAGGCCCTGATTCAGGCGCAAATTGAGCGCGTGGAGGACGTCTCCACGGCATTGCAAGAAAGGCTACCCGCATGAACACGAAACAATGGATCGCCACGGAGTTTGCCAATCCGGCGGAAGCGACCGCGCGCAAGTTGAGCAACACGCAGCACGAAATCAATGAAGACTCACTCTCGGCCTATAGACCGTTTCACAGTCCTATAGATCCCCACGGTAACAAGGGCTACAACTTTCGGCCGAGTGATCTGAGCCGAGATGTGGATGCGAGTCTGTTCTTTTTTGTCCGCGGGCATCACTAATCGGTAAAAAAAAACAATTTTTTGCCGATGGGTAATTGACAAGCCCGTGGGCCTATGGCTCTCTAGTAGTTCAACTCCGCCAAATACTGCTCCTTGCACTGATGCGTTCCGTCGTTCTACTGCTGTGGCTCGCTACACTGACACTCTTCGTCGGTGAAAGTGTTGCCGCCGGCTACCTGGCGGAATCAAACGGCAAATCAGCTGTCGTAGTATCCGAGACGGTTTCCGCTCCGGTTTCCGCTCCGGTTTCCGCCGGTCATCATCGAATGGTCGCCGAGCAAACCACGGCGATCGCCGGCCATGACGATGCCAGCGATCACATGTCCGGCTGTGCCGCAAACGCCGACGGCGATGCTTCGTCTCCCCACGGCGACAAGGACTGCAGCTGCTCTGCCGGCGCATGCAACTGCATTATCAATCTGGGTCTGGCAATGCCGGTGACGCTCGCTGTCACAACGGCGTCGGAACCGCAACATTCAGCCCCGCCCGTGCTGCGGTACGGCAGCATTCCCAGCAAGGAATGGCATCCGCCATTTAGACCGCCCATCCTGTATCTCCATCGAGCCTAACGCTGCGGGTTTCACTCGCATTAGTTTGTATTGAAATTCGATAAGCGCCGTTTTTTGCAATGGCGTACCGGAGATAACGTGATGTTTAAAAGATCCATGCTGTTCAGCGCTTGTGCCGTAGCGCTGGGAATGACGTTTGCTGCCACTGCAGCCGCCCAGTCGGCCGGGGCCGATACGGCCACGACCGATGCCGACGCACCTAAGACCAAATTCAAGGTCCTGGTTACCGGTTCCTTTCTGCGCGGCAAGCAGATTTCCGGCGTCGGCCCGGTAACCGTCATCAACTCAGATGCGATCAAGGCCAGTGGCGCAACTTCGACAGAGTCACTGCTTCAGCGTTTGCCGGCCTCAGCGGGTTATGCAGGAAACCAGGGCAATGCTTACTGGGCCGATAACGGCTACGGTACTACCCAAGTAAATCTACGTGGCCTAGGCGCCAACCGCACGCTCGTGCTGTTGAACGGACGACGCATCGTAAGCGGGGGTACGGGTGCCAACAGTTCGGTAGACCTCAACACCATTCCGGTCGGAATCATCGAGCGCATCGAAGTCCTGAAGGACGGCGCTTCTGCGATCTATGGTGCCGATGCGGTGGCCGGTGTGGTCAACATCATCACACGGCAAGGGTTCGACGGCGGAGAGGCTTCGATTCGCTACGGTCAAACGGCTAAAGGGGACGGTTCCGATGCATCGGTCAGTGCGACATATGGCCGTGCCGGCGACTCCGGTTCCGTTATGGTCGCCATGGAGCTGACCAAATCAGGCGCCATCAATCTGGCCAGCCGCGCCCCCTGCGGTTTGGTAGAGTCAAACGGCACACTCGTTTGTTCGGGTAGTTCCACAACGATCGGCGGTCGCGCGGTGCTGGCCGACGGCAGTCGCATCAACTTCAATCAGGTTCTTGGCGGCAACGGCAATTTTTACGAGCCGTACTCTGCGGCCAAGCACAACTACAACGGCAATCCGACGTTAAACGCCGTCAATCCGATTCAGCGCGCCAGCCTTGCCGTGTTTGCCGACCGCAATCTGTCGGATAATCTGCGCGCTTTCACGGAGCTGATGTACACGCACCGTGACTCCAACCAGTTGGCCACGCCGGGTGCGCTCGGTGTCTATCGGCCGATGAATTTCGCCGCGAGCCACCCGACCAACCCAACCGGTCAGAACGTGCTGTTGCAGCGCCGTCGCCTGGAGGAAGCCGGTACGCGAACCTTCTACCAGAAGACGAATACCTTTCGTGCCGTCGCAGGGCTGCAGGGAACAATCAATAATCGCTGGGACTGGACTACGGCTCTGAACTGGGGACGCAACACGGGCATTGACGGCTCCACCAATGTCGCAAATCTGGACCGTGTGGATGCGACGATCGACCGCTCGCGCTGTTCGACTGCTCCCGGCGCTGCAATTCCCTGCGCTGACTATCTCGGATACGGCGACGTCACGCAGGAAGTGCTGGACTACATCCTGTTCGATACCCGTGACGATGGCGGTAACGAGCAAAAGAGCTTCACTGCTTCAATTGCGGGTCCGCTCTTCACTTGGGGCGCAGGGGATATCGGTCTGGCATCGGGTGTAGAGATTCGCCAGGAGCGCGGTTGGCGCAATCCCGATCCGCTGACCGTTGCGGGTATTGCCAATACCAATCAGCAGGATCGCATTGCAGGTGAGTACACTGCCAAGGAAGCATTCGCGGAATTGTCGGTTCCCCTGTTGCGTAATGCTCCGCTCGCCAAATCGCTGACGTTGAACTCGGCCTTCCGCTATTCCACCTATGACCTGTTCGGCAGTGATACCAACTACAAGGTTGGCTTGGACTGGCAAGTGGTAGATGCATTCAAGATTCGCGCCAACCGCTCGACCGGTTTCCGTGTTCCGAACATTCCGGAACTGTTTGGCGGTGTCTCCGAAGGCAATCTCACGACGACCGATCCCTGTAACAGCTGGAGCAGCAAGCCGTCGGATTCAGTGGTCTACCAGAATTGCCGTGCCTCGGGTCTGCCCACCAATTACCGCCAATTGGGTAATACCATCCTGACGACCACCGGCGGCAACCAGAATCTGGACCCCGAAGACGCTACCTCCACCACGGTTGGCTTTGTATGGACTCCCCAGTTCATCCGCGGCCTGACGCTGACGGGCGACTACTTCCGCATGGAAATCGACAATGCGATCCAGCGTGTCGACGGCTCGACTAAGCTATCTATCTGCTACAACACGCCGAACATGGCCCATGAGTTCTGCTCACCGTCGAGCTTTACACGCAACAAGCTGACGGGCGAGGTCGATTTCCTGTCCTCGCAGCCCGTGAATGCCGCTACCGAAAGCGTTTCCGGTTTTGATATCGGTGCCATTTACGAGCGTAAGTTCGGCTCCTGGAATTCCATTCTTAACGTGGATGTGTCGCGTCTAATTCGATACGACGTGACTCCGTTTGATGGTGCAGACAAGATCGAGTACGCGGGTAAGATTACCGGCGGACGCGGCAGCTTTGCACATCTGCGCAGCTATACTTCGCTGACTCTGAAGCGCCGTCCGTTTGCTTTCACCTACGGTGTGCAGTTTATCGGCCGCGCAGATGACATCAACGCAGCACCCGGCGATATCGGGGATCATGCGCCTGCACTCGCGTACCACAATGCACAGTTCAAGCTGTCGCCGACCGGTTCAACGGATATTGCGTTTGGCGTGGACAATCTGTGGGACAAAAAGGCGCCGTATATCCAGAGCTACACCGATGGCAATACGGACACCATGACGTATGACCTCATGGGACGCCGCTGGTACGTGTCGGTTAACTACCGTTTCTAAGTACCTGGGGGGAGGGCTGTCCTATGGCAGCCCTCTCGCTACCTGTCGAGATTAGCAAATGGCAAACAAGTCCGTTGTCGCGCGCACGATCCATAAGTGGTTGGCCCTGATTGTCGGGGTCCAGGCACTGCTGTGGTTCATTAGCGGCGCCTATATGACGATCGTTCCGCTGGAGATCATTCATGGTGACCATCTGGAACACGCACACTCCGATCCGCTCAAGTTCTCATCCGCCGGGCGGGCCAATGCCATTAAGGCAATGGCACAGCACTTCCCCGATGCCAAGTCAGTGGAATTCTCCACGCTAGACGGTCACGCCGTAGTCAGAGCGGTCGGTGGCAGCCAAAGCGGGCTCATCGATCTTGAGTCCGGTAAGGTGTTGACGCCGATTGGCCGGGATATGGCGACGCGAATTGCAAGTGCCGCATATATCGGTTCGGGCAAAGCGGTCTCGACCGACTGGATTACGAAAGCCCCGCAGGAGGTGGCAACTCGTCCTGTGCCGCTGTGGGCAGTCCGATTCGATGATATGGGTCGGACCACATTCTATGTTTCACCGTCGACAGGCAAGGTCGTGGCTAGGCGCCACACCCTGTGGCGGATTTTCGATTTCGTGTGGATGCTCCACATTATGGATTACGAGAGCCGAGAGGACGTACACAACCCGTTGCTGCGGATTGCAATTGTCATGTCGCTGCTGATGGCGCTCTCCGGCATTTGGCTGCTGCTCTACAGCTTTCATAAGAGGGCGACCAAATGACGCCGTTATTCCGAAAGTTACACAAGTGGCTCGGTCTCATCATTGGGATCCAATTCGTGCTCTGGCTGGCAAGCGGGCTGACAATGAGCCTGCTGGATCCGGACTTGGTTGACGCCAAGAACACCAGGGCGAAGGTGGTTGAGGGGCAGCAGTGGACCGAAAGTGCGGCAGATTACGACGCGCTCTTTGCTGACGCTCCTGCTGACGTAACGGCAATCCGCTCCGGGTGGCTGCTCGGCCGCCCTGTATTCCACCTGACCTCGCCGCACGGCAATGACATTGTCGATGCGCGCACGATGGAGCGAATCGTCCTTGATTCCCCGCAGATATCGAGACTCGCCAAGAGCTACTATGCGGGCAATGGAGTGGCGGCATCACCTCGATTGCTGGATCACACAGGCGAGGCTCGTGATTTTGACGGGAAACTCTGGCGCGTCGACTTTAACGACGAGAACGATACGACAGTCTACGTCGCGGCCGATACCGGCGAGCTCGTCGAGATGCGGAACAAATCATGGCGGTTGTTTGACCTGGCCTGGATGTTCCACATCATGGACTACACGAACCGTGTGAACTTCAATAATCCGCTAATAGTGGCCAGTGGGCTTAGCAGTCTGATGCTTTCCCTGTTCGGTTTCTGGCTGCTGTTTGCAAGCTTCAGGTTCGCCGACTTTGTGCCGTCTCGTTTCCTGCGCAAGCACAGCGTCAAATTGGTTGATCCGAGTGGGCTTGCTTTAAAGGAGGTTCCTGTCCCGAGAGGCGAGGATGTGTTCAGCGGGCTGCGGCAAGCGGGGGTTGAACTGCCTTCGAACTGCGGCGGCGGTCAGTCATGCGGGCTCTGCGCAGTCCGTGTGCGCAACCAGCAGATTCCGGCGACTGCGGCGGACCGTGCCATGCTGTCAGCAGAAGAGATCCGCTCGGGTTATCGTCTTGCCTGCAATCTGCCGGTGAAGCGCGATCTGTGTATCGAAGTGGGTACCTCGTCCGAGGCGTGGGCAGTGCGTACAGGCGTTGTTTCCTCGGTCCGATCGTATGGACCGTACTTGCGTGAGCTTTCGATTCGTCCGGACGAGCCACTGGCTGAAGATTACCCGGCGGGCAGTTTTGTGCAGGTTTCCGTTCCCGAATTCGACTGTCAACGGGGCGATCTGTGGCGCGGCATTGACGATGTTGGCGGCGAGATGGACTCCGATCTCAAGTCGCCGATTTCCAATCGCCTGCCGGTTCGCCGCTCGTATTCACTGTGCGAAGAGGTCAAGCTGCGCAGTGATCGGGAGATTCGCCTTTTGGTTCGTTGGAGCCCCGGTTCCGGCAATGGCAAAGTAACGCGACCGGGCAAGGGATCGTCTTACCTGTTCGCACGCCGGCCCGGCGATGCTATCGAGTTCACCGGTCCCTTCGGCAACTTCAGATTGAAACCTACCGACGCACCGAAGGTATTTCTCGGAAGTGGTGCGGGCATGGGTCCGTTGCGTGCCATGGCACTCGAACAGTGTGGCCGGAACGCAGAGGTCAACTGCTTCATGCTGTCAGTCAGTCATCGCAAAGAGCCGTTGCCATTCCATGAGGAATTCCTAAGCCTGGCGGATCGTAGTGGCAAGTTCACGTATCTACCGACAGTTCCTACTGCGGAGGAGCCCGATCCGGTGGTGGCAAAACAGATTCGCAAGCTGCTCGCCCTGTTGCGATCGCAGAATCTGGATATCCATCGTTGTGAGTATTACCTGTGCGGTGGCCCCCGATTTATTCGGGAGGCCCGAATGACCCTGCAGAGTGCAGGTATCTCCGATGCACAACTTTCCCAGGACGACTTTCTCGTCTGACTTCGTTGAAGGTGACATTAGCTGATGAAATTCAAACCATATCCTGATACACCAACCCACCTGTCTCGACGGCGATTCGTGCAGGGTCTGGCCTGTGCAGGGATAGTCACTGCTGCGGACGCGATGCTGCCGCGGTCCCTGCTCGCTGCCGCACGGCCGAGCCTTGGTTCCGGCGCGATGCCGGTTCTGAAAGGAACGGAGTTCAGCCTTTCAATCGGCGAGTCCATCGTCAATTACACGGGTGTTGCGCGCCCCGCAATTACAGTCAACAACTCGTTGCCCTCTCCGGTACTTCGGTGGAAGGAAGGCGACACGGTGAACTTGCGTGTCAGCAATGACTTGCCGGTCGGCTCCATTCACGGCGATCACACATCGATTCACTGGCACGGCATCATCTTGCCGGCAAACATGGATGGCGTTCCGGGTCTGAGCTTTGACGGAATCGCTCGCGGCGAATCCTATCACTATCGCTTTGAAGTGAATCAGTCCGGCACGTACTGGTATCACAGTCACTCGGGATATCAGGAGCAGGGCGGGCTTTACGGCCCCATCATTATTGATCCGATCAAGCCCCATCCGTTCTCATTTGACCGGGAGCACATCGTCTTTCTGTCGGACTGGACGGACATGGATCCGGCGCAGCTGATGCGTCGCCTGAAGAAGCGGTCCGACTACGACAACTACAGCAAGCGCACGGTTGCGGACTTCTTTCGCGACGTCGAGCGTGATGGCCTGGGCTACACCGTGGATGACCGTAAGGCATGGGGCAAGATGCGGATGACGCCAACCGACCTGTCGGACGTTAACGCGAATACCTACACCTATCTGATGAACGGCTGTACGACTCTGGCCAACTGGAACGGGACCTTTGTTCCCGGTGAGAAGGTGCTTCTACGTTTCATCAACGGCTCCGCAATGACGTACTTTGATGTTCGGATTCCCGGCCTGAAAATGACTGTGGTGGCCGCTGATGGTCAGTATGTTCACCCGGTCTCCGTGGATGAGTTCCGCATCGCGGCTGCAGAAACGTTCGATGTGGTGGTGGAACCGTCGGGACAGGATGCATTCACGGTGTTTGCACAGGACTCGGGCAGAACCGGTTATGTTGCAGGGACCTTGGCCGTGAGGCCGGGGTTGCGGGCGCCGATTCCGGAACTCGATCCGCGACCTCTGTTGTCGATGGCCGACATGGGGCACGATCACGATATGTCCGGCGGGGATCATTCCATGCATGGCGCGCCGGTAGAGCCGGCAGCACCGGTAGAGCCGGCAGCACCAGCGGCGGCCGGTACGTCGGAGCATGCGGGGCATGCAATGGGCGCGATGGGCGCCATGGCGGGAATGGTCTCGCATCCGGCGTCGGAGACCAATAACCCGCTGGTAGACATGCAGACCATGTCGCCGACACACAAGCTCGACGACCCGGGCATTGGCCTTCGCGGCAACGATCGTGAGGTGCTCACCTATAGTCAGCTCAAATCACTGTTCGAGGATCCCGATGGCAGGGAGCCAAGTCGCGAGATCGAACTGCATCTGACCGGGCATATGGAAAAGTTTGCCTGGTCGTTTAACGGTGTTAAGTTTGCGCAGGCCGAGCCATTGCGGCTGAACTACGGTGAGCGCGTTCGCATTGTGCTGGTTAACGACACGATGATGAGCCATCCGATCCACTTGCACGGCTTGTGGAGCGATGTCGAGGACGCCGATGGCAACTTCATGGTGCGCAAGCATACGGTGGATATGCCGCCGGGATCCAAACGGAGCTATCGCGTCCGTGCGGATGCACTCGGCCGCTGGGCCTATCACTGCCATCTGTTCTATCACATGGAAAGCGGTATGTTCCGTGAGGTTCGAGTGGAGGAGTCGGCATGAACATTCGCAACTCGCTACTGGTCATGGCACTCGCGAATGCCGCGGCTTCCGGGGCTATGGCTCAGGATCACTCCGGCATGGACCATTCCACCATGGAGATGGCGGATCCGTCGCGCGAGCCGATACCTGCGGTTACCGACGCGGACCGACGCGCTGCATTCCCGGAAGTACACGCCCATCACCGGCATGGGACCGACACGTTCGGCAGCGTTCTAGTGGACCGTCTGGAGATGGATGACGACGACGGTTACGCCATGGAGGCCGAAGGTTGGGTTGGTGGCGATATTCGCAAACTGCTGATCACAACGGAGCTCCATGGTGACAAGCACGGACTCGAAGAAGGGGCCGTTGATGTCCTGTACTCGCAGGGCGTTCGCGCGTGGTGGGATGTGGTCGCAGGTGCACGACATGAATTTCCTTCTGATCGGTCGCGTTCCTGGCTCGCTGCCGGTGTACGCGGTTTTGCTCCTTATAAGTTCGAAGTTTCCGCCATGGGCTACGCCGGTAACGGCGGACGATTGATGCTCAATCTGGAAGGAGAGTACGAAACGCTGCTGACCAACAGGGCCATCCTGCAATGGCGTGGCGAAGCCAATCTGCGCAGTAAGGCCGAGCCGGAGCAATTGCTTGGTACCGGATTGACGGCCGCATCGCTGGGTGCCCGACTGCGATATGAGGTGCGCAGGGAATTTGCGCCTTATGTTGGCTTACAGTTCGAGCGATCCTTCGGCAATACACGAGACCGGCGCGCTGCTGCCGGCGAGAAAACAAGCGATGTTTCGTTCGTTGCAGGCGTCCGATTCTGGTTCTGAACGATGGCAAACCCGCGCAGCCCCTATCGCGAGGCCGGAAGGCATCCGTTAAGGGCTGTTCGACAACAATGAGCCATCCCCAATGATTTCCCACTTTGCTGAACATTTACAGGAAAACTTCATTATGAAATTTGCTATGTCCGCTCTTCTGGTCGCCGGTCTGGTCGCTGCCTCCGGTGCCAACGCACAGGCACACAATCACGGTGATCATGCCGCTTCGCCCGCCACTGCGCCGCGCCCTGCCGCCGTTGCCGTGGAAAAGGCTGCCCCCAATGCAAAGTTCAAGGCTGAGTTTGCTGCAACCGACCGCAACAACGACGGCAAGCTGACTCGTCGCGAGATGGTAAAGCATCCGATGATCGGCCACTTCAAGATGATGGATGTGAACGGCGACGGATACATCTCGTTTGCCGAATACACCCGCAAACATTAATTTGCTGCGACCCCATTAATAATGGGGTACGACCCCATTAAAAAATCATTAATAGGGTACGACCCCATTAAAAGAGCCCATTAAAAGAGCCACGCGGATGCGTGGCTCTTTTACTTTGCGGGTTGGGGTTAAGACCCCGATGAGAGCTTAGGCGACGGCCGTGGCAAAGAACTGTTCGTCTTCGGTCGAGCCCTTGAGTGCCGTGGTGGACGAGTTGCCGTTCTGGATCACTTGCGTCACGGAGTCGAAATAGCCGGTGCCCACTTCGCGCTGGTGCTTGACGGCGGTAAAACCACGATCGGCGGCGGCGAACTCGGCTTCCTGCAGTTCAACGAAGGCGGACATCTGCTGACGCGCATAACCGTGAGCCAGATTGAACATCGAGTAGTTCAATGCATGGAAGCCGGCCAGCGTGATGAACTGGAACTTGTAGCCCATGGCGGCCAGCTCGCGCTGGAACGAGGCGATGGTGGCGTCGTCGAGATTCTTCTTCCAGTTGAACGACGGTGAGCAGTTGTACGCCAGCATCTTGCCCGGATACTTGGCGTGGATGGCCTCGGCAAACTTACGGGCAAATTCCAGATCGGGCTTACCGGTTTCGCACCAGACCAGATCGGCATACGGAGCGTAGGCCAAACCGCGCGAGATGGCCTGATCCAGACCGTTGCGGGTTTTAAAGAAACCTTCGACAGTGCGCTCGCCGGTGATAAACGGCTTGTCGTTGTCATCCACGTCGCTGGTCAGCAGGTCGGCGGCTTCGGCATCGGTACGTGCAACGATCAGGGTCGGTACGCCCATCACGTCGGCAGCCAGGCGAGCAGCGACCAGCTTTTCGACGGCTTCGCGCGTCGGGACCAGCACCTTGCCGCCCATGTGGCCGCACTTCTTGACCGAGGCGAGCTGATCTTCGAAGTGCACACCGGCGGCGCCGGCTTCAATCATGGACTTCATCAGTTCAAAGGCGTTGAGTACACCACCAAAGCCTGCTTCCGCATCGGCCACGATCGGCTGCAGAAAATCGATGTCGCCGGTGCCTTCGGCACACTGAATCTGATCGGCACGCAGCAGCGTGTTGTTGATGCGCTTGACGACTTGCGGCACCGAGTTCGCGGGATACAGCGATTGGTCGGGATACATTTCACCGGCGATGTTGGCATCGGCCGCCACTTGCCAGCCACTCAGATAGATTGCCTTGAGGCCCGCCTTGACCTGTTGCATGGCCTGGTTGCCGGTCAAGGCACCAAGTGCGTTGACGAAATCCGTCTCGTTCAAGGAGCGCCACAGCTTGTTGGCACCAAGTCGTGCCAGCGAATGTTCGACATGGACGCGGCCGCGCAGCTTAACCACATCCTCGGCGCTGTACGGACGTTCAATGCCGTTCCAGCGGGGATTGTTCTGCCAGTCCATACGAAGTTGGTCGGTGGTGAGTGCAGTCAAGGTCATTTCAGTTCTCCGGTAATCAGTTAGTGGCGTTGCAGCAGTTCGTAGGCGGGAAGGGTCAGGAATTCTTCGAGCGTGTCGCTCTCGGTCAGTTGCTCAAGCAGGGTAATCGCCTGGGGGATGTAATCGCGGCCCACGATGTCATTGCGGCCGGACAGTTGCGAGGGCAGATTGAGCAGGCAGCTCTGGAACAGCGTGTCGTCGATCGCCGTGCCGTCGTGCAGATGCAGATCACCGGCGTGCAGCCATTGCCACAGTTGGGTACGTGTGATTTCGGCGGTGGCGGCGTCTTCCATCAGGCCATCAATAGGCACGCAACCGTTGCCCGACAGCCAGGCGGCGAGATAGCGGACACAGACTTCGACTGCGTTGGCAAAGCCGCGACGGGAGATCGTGCCGTGGGGCACGCGCAGCAGATCGCAGGACGTGACCTGCACGTCATCGCGAGTGTTGCTCAACTGGTTGGCCTGCGGCATGTACGTGTCGAAGACTTCACGGGCAACGGAGACCAGACCGGGGTGAGCGACCCAGGTGCCATCGTGGCCGGCAGTGACTTCGCGAACTTTATCGGCGCGGACGTTATCCAGCGCGGTTTCATTGGCCTGTGCATCGTGGCGATTAGGGATGTGTGCAGCCATGCCACCCATCGCCAAGGCGCCGCGGCGATGGCAGGTCTGAATCAGCAGCTCCGCATAGGCGCGCAGGAACGGTTGTTTCATCGTGACCTGATGCCGTTCCGGCAGTCGCTTGTTCGGATAGGCACGCAGCGTTTTGATAAACGAAAAGATGTAATCCCAGCGACCGCAGTTGAGACCGGCGATGCGGTTGCGGAGCACGTACAGGATTTCGTGCATCTGAAACGCGGCGGGCAAGGTCTCGATCAGCACGGTGACCTTGATCGTGCCCTCGGGCAGACCGAGCACGGCTTCAGCGTGGGTGAGCACGTCCTGCCACCATTGCGCTTCTTCCATTGCCTGCAGCTTGGGCAGATACAGATACGGGCCGCGATCGGCGGCATGCGAGGTGGCCGCGTTGTGGAACAGGAACACGCCGGCATCGAACAGGGAGCCCGACAGCACTTCGTTGTTGATGCGCACATGGCGCTCGGGCAGATGGAGACCGCGCGGGCGGACATGCAGCACGGCCAGCGTCTCGGGCGCGTTGAGCTGATACGACTTGTCGGCCGAGGCAAACGTCAGAGTGCCGCGCACCGCATCGCGCAAGGCCAGTTGGCCGGTAATCAGTGTCGGAAATGTCGGCGACGTGCTGTCCTCAAAGTCCGCCATGAAACCGCTGGCGCCCGAGTTGAGGGCATTGATCACCATCTTCGGGTCGGTGGGACCGGTGATCTCGACGCGACGATCCTGCAGCGCGGTCGGAATCGGGGCCACGGTCCAGGCACTTTCGCGGATGTCAGCGGTTTCGGCGCGGAACGCCGGCAGCGCACCGGCATCGAACGTGGCCTGACGGGTACGGCGGGCCTGCAGCAGCGAGCGGCGGCGGGCATCGAACCGTTCGTGCAGATCCGCAACGAAGGCCAGACAGTCCTTCGTCAGTATGGACTCGGAACCGGGAATGATCGCTCCCGAAAGAACCGTGACGCGTTCGGAAGGGGTGGTGGGCGTTGGGGCAAGGACGGCGGACATGCAAACTCCGGTGCGATTGAAATCGAATGCATTCCACGGTGCGCCGGCACTTGCCGCATGACAACATAATGTTGTAAAAGATACGCATAAGGTTGTCTTATATATGCAACCGACCGGGGGCTAAGTGTCTGATAAATCTCTACGTTTTTCGTATAAGGGCTCCAAGCTCAAGCCGCTGCGTGCCTTTTGCCAAGTTGCAAAACTGGGAAGTGTGTCACGTGCTGCGGAGAGCCTGTTCCTGACCCAACCCGCGGTTAGCCAGCAATTGCAGGCCCTCGAGCGCGAGTTGGGCGTCGAACTGGTGATGCGTCAGGGCCGCAATCTGGTCCTGACCAAGGCCGGCGAGATGTTCCATGACATGGCGCGTCCACTGGTCGAAGGCATTGACCGCCTCGATGTCGATTTCCGCGAGCGGCTGAAAGGCCTGGAGGTCGGGGAGCTGCACGTGGTGGCAGGCTCTTCGACTGCGATGTACCTGTTGCCGGGCGTAGTGGAAACCTTTCGGCAGGAAAGTCCGGACGTGCGGTTCAATCTGCATACGGTGACGGGCGAGCAGGGGCTGGAAATGCTGCGCAAGGGCAAGGCCGAAGTGGCCGTCGGCTCCATGTTGGATGTACCGCAGGATCTGGACTACGCCCGCGTGTGGAATTTCGACATGCATCTGATTGCGGCCAAAGATCACCCGTTGGCATCGATTAAGCAGCCAACGCTAACGAACATCGCCGAACATGGCTTTATCCTGCCGCCGCAGCGTCTCACGTCGTATCGGCTGATCGACCGCATTTTCCAGCAGCACCATCTGCCGCTGAACGTGACCATGGAGGTCGGCGGCTGGGAGGTCATCAAGGAATACGTGCTGCGCGGGCTGGGCGTGAGTCTGGTCACCGGCATCTGTCTCACCAACCTCGATCGGCAGCGTCTGCATTGCGTGCCGATGGGCAACTGGTTCCCGCCGCGCACCTATGGCGTGATCGTGCGCAAAGGCAAGTTTCTGTCCCCCGCGGCACGGGCCTTTATCGATGCCATCAAGCCCGGTCTGTTCGAGCGAATGGACTACTATTCGACGGGTCAATCCGGGCGTTGACAGGGACGATTTCAACAAAAACAACAGCTTGTGGAAAAACCTTGAATAACTTTCTGAAGTTGCGTTTAAGTCCTTGATTCAAAAACAAAAAAAATTGTTGAAAACCTGTTGACAGGGGTACGGAATGTGCCTAATGTGGGCATCTGTGGGAAAACTTGGTTTTTAGTGGTTTTTCCCGGTTGTGGCCGAGCCGCCCGCAGAGGCGGCCATCACCCCCTTTAGGTATCCCGGTGTTTCAAGGCGAAAACGCAATCACGATTGACGACAAGGGCAGGTTGGCCGTACCCACGGTCTACCGCGATCCCATTGCGTCCGATTGCGCCAACCAACTGGTGATTACCTATAGCCCTTTCGACGCCGGCTGCCTGTATATCTATCCCCGCTCCGTGTGGGAATCCGTTCGCGATCAAGTCAATAAACTGCCGCGAACCAAGGCATCCTCGCGCAACCTCCAGCTCAAGCTGGTCGGTGCTGCGCATTTCGTCGAGCTTGATGGCAATGGCCGCATCAGCATTCCGCCCTCTCATCGCAACAACGCCACGCTGGAAAAGCGTGCAGTGCTGGTGGGAATGGGTGACAAGTTTGAGCTGTGGAGCGAGCATGCGCATCAGGCCCAGGTCCGTCAGGTACTAACCGACGCGGATCTGACTGAGGAACTGCTCGACTTGCAGCTATGACCGTGGGTGATCACGCGGCGCATGTCGCGGCCGGTCACCTGCCCGTGCTGTATACGCAAGTGCTGGAGGCGCTCGCCGTCAAGCCGGATGGACGGTATCTCGACGGTACGTTCGGACGTGGCGGCCACGCTAAAGGTGTTCTGGCACAACTTGGACCGGAAGGCCGTTTGCTGGTGATCGACAAAGACCCCGATGCGATTGCTGTAGCGCAAGCACTGTGCGCTGCCGACTCGCGCGTGTCCTTGTTTCACGGCACGTTTGCCGACATGGATCAATGGGACGAAGCGCGTACGGGCCTTGATGGCATCCTGCTCGATCTGGGCGTTTCCTCGCCGCAACTCGATGTCGCCGAGCGCGGTTTCAGCTTCGGCAAAGACGGTCCGCTCGATATGCGCATGGATACCACGCGCGGTGAAAGCGCAGCGCAGTGGTTGGCTCGAGCTGAAGAAAAAGAAATTGCCGACGTGCTCTACACCTATGGCGAAGAGCGTCAGTCCCGCAAGATCGCCCGCGCGATCGTGGCCGAACGCGCAAAGCAACCGCTCGAGCGTACCGGGCAACTCGCATCGCTGATTGCATCGGTGATGCCGCGCGGTGACAGCAAGATCCATCCGGCCACGCGCAGTTTTCAGGCCATCCGTATTTTCATCAACCGTGAGCTCGAAGACTTGCAGCAAGGTTTGCGTGCAGCGGTCGCCCTGCTTCGTCCACAGGGCCGTTTAGCTGTGATCAGCTTTCACTCACTCGAAGACCGCATCACCAAACAGTTCATGACTTCACTGTCGAAGGCGCCGCCGACCGACCGTCGCGTACCGGTGGCTGTTGAGTTCACGCCGACTCTGCAACTGATTGGTGGTGCCCGTAAGGGTACGGCCGAAGAGATCGCTTCGAATCCGCGTGCACGCAGTGCCGTATTGCGCGTGGCGCAGAAGGTGGCAGCATGAGCGGCCGTTTTCTGATTGCGGTGTTGCTGGTGGCCTGCGTGGTGTCGGGTCTGTTTGTGGTGTTTGCGCGACATGATCACCGCAAGCTGTTCTCTCAGCTCAACCGTCTCGAGAAAGAACGCGACGAACTCAACATCGAGTTCGGTCGTCTGCAACTGGAACAGGCCACCTGGGCGGACAGCACGCGCATCGATCAGGTGGCGCGTGAGCGCTTGAGCATGAAGTTTCCGGAGGGCACCGAGACGGTGTTGGTGCACGAATGAACAACCGTCGCAAGCCCGCTAGCCATCGCAATTACCGCGACAACGGTGCGTCGCTGCCGTTGATGGATCGTCTGCCGGAATGGTTGCGTCGCGTATTCGAAGTCAATGACGGCGGTCGTCGCGGCTACAGTGTGGCCACGCGTGCGCATTTCATGATCGGGCTGATCGGTCTGGTGGTGGCCCTGCTGATTGCGCGGGCCTTCTGGATGATGATCGTCAATAAAGACTTTTACATGTCGCAAGGCGAGGCGCGTTTTGAACGCAACTTGCCGATCGCGGTTTCGCGCGGCATGATCACCGACCGCAATGGCGAGCCCTTGGCAGTGTCCACACCGGTTGAATCCGTGTGGGGCAATCCGCAGGAGCTGTTCAAGCATCAGAACCGCTGGCCGGAATTGGCCAAGGCACTTGGTATTCCGTTTGGCGAACTGCAGCGCAAGCTCGCACAAAAGGAAGGCAAAGAGTTTCTGTATCTGAAGCGTCGCATCAATCCTGACGAAGCCAAGCGTATCTTGGCGCACAAGATTCCGGGTGTGGCTTCGCAGCGCGAGTATCGCCGCTACTATCCGCAAGCCGAGTCCATCGCGCAGGTGCTGGGCTTTACCAATGTGGATGACAAAGGTCAGGAAGGCCTGGAACTGGCCTTCGAATCCTGGCTCAAAGGCAAGCCCGGTGAAAAGCGCGTGATCCGTTCGCGCCAGGGCGACATCGTGGAATCCGAACTGGTTAAAGCACCGGAGCCCGGCAAGGAACTGGTGCTGTCGCTTGACCGTCGTGTGCAGTATCTGGCCTATAAAGAACTGCACGACATGGTGGTGCGCAGCGGCGCTGCTTCGGGTTCGGCCGTGATTGTCGATGTGAACACCGGCGAAGTGCTGGCGATGGCCAATGTGCCGACCTTCAATCCGAATGCTACGGTTCAAAAGAACATCGATGCGCACCGCAATCGCGCCGTGACCGATCTGGTGGAGCCGGGCTCGACCATGAAGCCCATCACGGTTGCTGCAGGTCTGACCGCCGGCAAGATTACACCGAACACCGTGTTCTCGACCGAAGGCGGTCGCATCGCCAACGGTCCGTTCACCATTTCGGATACACATAACTACGGTTCGCTGACGGTCACGGGCATCATCACCAAGAGCTCGAACGTCGGCTCGGCCAAGATCGCACGTCTGCTGCCGAACGATTACTTCTACGACTACGTCCATAACATGGGTTATGGCAGCAAGCCGCGCAGCGGTTTCCCCGGTGAGTCGTCCGGTCTGCTGCCCAAGCCTTCGAACTGGGATGGCACCACCAAGTCGACAATGGCTTACGGCTACGGTCTGTCTGCTACGCCGATTCAAATTGCCATGGCGTATGCCGCGCTGGCTAACGGCGGTCGTCTGCTGACGCCGACCTTTGTCAAAGGCGGCAAGGTCGAGAGCAAGCAAGTCATTGAGCCCAAGGTCGCAGCGCAAGTCATGCGCATGATGGAAACCGTGACCAAGCCCGGCGGTACTGCAACGCAAGCGGCAGTGCTCGGTTACAACGTCGCCGGTAAAACGGGTACGGCGCGCATGGTGTCGGAAACCGGCGGCTACTCGCGCAAGTACAACGCCTTCTTTGCCGGCGTTGTGCCGGTCGACAATCCGCGTTTTGCCATGGTGGTTGTGGTCAACGATCCCGATCCGAGCAAGGGTTATTACGGCGGTCTGATTTCGGGTCCGGTGTTCCGCTCGGTCATGGAAGGCACACTGCGTCTGATGGATGTGCCGCCGGATGACATTCAAACCTGGATTGCTGCCAATGCGAAGGCCGGTCATCCGTCGGTCCGTTCACCGGTCGATTCGGGATTGCCGCCGGTCGCGTTGCCGCCGCAGGCAGCCGCTGCTGCCGCCGCAACTGGCACTACGGCTCCGCGTGCGCTGCCCAAGCCCGTTGCATTGGGTGTTGGAGGTGGCAAATGATGCCGCGCGAAAAGCTGCTCGCTGATTTGCTGCCGGATCTGCAGGGCATTGCCGATGACTTGCGCGTCACCGGTCTGGTGATGGACAGTCGCGAAGTCGAACCCGGCAATGCCTTCGTGGCGATTGAAGGTTTTGGTGCGCACGGTCTGCATTTTGTCGACAAGGCGCTGGAGCAGGGTGCTGCTGCAATCCTGTTTGAACCGCCTGCACCTGCGGATCTGACTGTACCTGCCGATGCAATTGCGGTTCCGGGTCTGCGTAGCCGTCTCGGTGCGATGGCCAATCAGTTTCATGATGAGCCGTCCGCTGCCATGACCATGGTGGGCGTGACCGGTACTAACGGTAAGACCTCGAGCACGCAGCTGATTGCGCAAGCTTGGGAGTTGATCGGCACGCGTGCTGCAACCATTGGTACGCTGGGCGCGGGCCTGGTCGGTGATGTGCAACCTACGGGTTTCACCACGCCGCTGGTGCTGCGTGTGCATGCCTTGCTCGCCGATCTGCGTGACGCGGGCGCGCAAGCGGTGGCGATGGAAGTCTCATCGCACGCCTTGGATCAAGGTCGTGTGGATGGCGTTGAGTTTGATATCGCCGTCTTTACCAATCTGACGCGCGATCATCTGGACTACCACGGCGATATGGACTCGTACGGTGCCGCTAAAAAGCGCCTGTTCGACTGGCCGACGTTGTCGGCTGCCGTGATCAATGTCGATGACGCGTTTGGCGATTCCTTGGCACGCGATCTGCCGCTCGGTCTCGAAGCCTGGCGTTTCAGCGTCACCGGTAATCCGCTGGCCAATATCCGCGCCGAGAATCTCGAGTTGGATGCGCAAGGCATTCACTTCAATCTCGCCATCAATGGTGAGTCGCATGCGGTGAACTCGCCGTTGCTCGGACGCTTCAATGTGGAGAATCTGCTGGCTGTGGCCGGTGTGATGAGTGCCTGTGGCATGCCGGTGGCCAAGGTCGCCGAGTTGCTGTCGCAACTGCAACCGATTCACGGCCGCATGAACCGCCTGGGCGGCGAGGGCATGCAGCCGACTGTGGTGATCGATTACGCCCACACGCCCGATGCTCTGCAACAGGCGCTGGCCTCGCTTTCGCACCACGTGCAAGGTGAGCTGGTCTGCGTGTTCGGTTGCGGCGGTGATCGCGACAAGGGCAAGCGCCCGCAAATGGCTTCGATTGCCGAGCTCGATGCCGATGTCGTGATCGTGACCGATGACAACCCGCGTACCGAAAATGGCGACGCGATCGTTGCCGATATTCTCGAAGGCTTTGCGGAGCCCGGTAAGGTGCGCGTGATTCGTGATCGCGGCCTGGCCATCCGCACCGCGATTGAAGAAGCGGGTCCCGATGACATCATTCTGATCGCCGGCAAGGGTCACGAACCGTATCAGGAGATCAATGGCGTGCGCCATGATTTTGACGATACTGCCACTGCACGAGAAGCACTGGAGCTGGTGCGATGAAGCCGATGCTCCTGAGCAAAATGGCCACTGCCTGTCACGGTCGCTTTGAAGGTGAGGATTGCACCATCACTCAATTGCAGACCGATACTCGCGCCCTGCAGGGTGATCTGAGCTCGACGCTGTTCGTGGCACTCAAGGGTGAAAACTTTGACGGCCACGATCACTTGCAGGCTGCCAAGCAAGCCGGTGTCGCCGCGGCGCTGGTCTCGCAACCGGTTTCGATCGAGGGTCTGAGCACCATCATTGTGGCCGATACCGAACTGGCGCTGGCCCATCTGGCCACTTGGGTGCAGGCGAATCGCTCGGCCAAGGTTGTGGCGATCACCGGCAGTAACGGCAAGACCTCGGTCAAGACGCTGACCGAATCCGTGTTGCGTCAGGCCGGCAAGACCTACGCCACGCCGGGCAATCGCAACAACGAAATCGGCATGCCGTTGGCTGTTATTGATGCGCCCGAAGATGCCGAGTTTGCAATCTACGAAATGGGCACCGGCAAGCCGGGCGACATTCAATACCTGACGCGCATCGCGCAGCCGCTGGTCGGCCTGGTCAACAACGTGGCACCGGCGCATCTCGAGCGCATGGGTAGCCTACTCAATATTGCCGACACCAAAGCCGCGGTCTATGACGATCTGCGTCCGCAAGGCGTGGCGGTGATCAATGCCGACGATGCTTTCGCGCCGTATTTTGCGGATCGTGCGCACGGCCATCGGATTGTGCGTTTCGGTCTGAATGCCACTGCCGATGTAACTGCTACCGATGTAGTGCTTGGCGCGGACGACAGTGAATTTACATTGCAGACTGCACTGGGTCAGGCTCGTGTTCGCATTGCGTTCCCGGGTGAGCACAATGTGCGCAACGCCTGTGCCGCCGCCGCGATCGCGATCGGCCTGGATGTCGGACTCGAGCCGATCGTTGCCGGTCTGCAGGCTGCAGTGCCGGTGCAAGGTCGTCTGATTGCGTTGCAGACGCCGCAAGGTGCGACACTGATCGATGACAGCTACAACGCCAACCCGGGTTCCATGGGTGCTGCGATTGATACGCTGGCTTCGGCCGCCCTTGCGCACGGACATGAAGCCTGGTTTGTGATGGGCGACATGCGCGAATTGGGTGACAACGCCGAGGCAATGCATCGCGAAGTCGGTCGTCGCGCCAAGGCTGCAGGCATTGTGCGTCTGCTGGCATTGGGTCCGTTGTCCGCTGCCGCTGCCGACACGTTTGGCGAAGGCGCCCAAGTGTTTACCACTCACGAAGAACTGGCAGACGCCTTGCGCGCCGTGCTCAACCCCAACGTGCGCGTGCTGGTTAAAGGCTCGCGCGGCAGCGCCATGGATAAGGTCGTACGCGCGATCGTACCCGCGGCATCGAAAGGAGACACACATGCTGCTTGAGCTCACCCGCTGGCTGGAACAGCTGCAAAGTACGTTCGGTCTGTTCGGCTATCTGACGTTCCGCGCCATTCTGACGGCACTGACGGCACTGCTGCTGTCGCTGTGGTGGGGCCCCGCGGTGATCCGTCGCCTTGGCCAGCTCAAGGGCGGTCAACCGATCCGCACTGACGGTCCGCAGTCGCACTTCTCAAAGGCCGGTACGCCGACCATGGGTGGCGCACTGATTCTGCTGACGATTTTTGCTTCGGTGATGTTGTGGGGTGATCTGCGCAACAAGTATGTGTGGGTCGTGATGGCCATCATGGTGCTGTTCGGTTTCATCGGCTGGTGGGATGACTGGATCAAGATCGTGCGCCGCGATCCCAACGGCATGCGCTCGCGTACTAAATACGCACTGCAGTCGCTGTTCGGCCTCGCCGCAGGTATCTACCTGTACGCCTTTGCCGATGTGCCTGCCGCCACCACCTTCTACGTGCCGCTGTTCAAATCCATTGCCCTGCCGTTGGCCGGTATCGGTTTTGTTGCCATCGCGTACCTGTGGATCGTCGGCTTCAGTAATGCAGTCAATCTGACGGACGGTCTCGATGGCCTGGCCATCATGCCGACGGTTCTGGTCGCGGTTGCATTGGGTGTGTTCGCTTACGCATCGGGTAACGATGTGTTTGCTACATACCTGCAGATCCCCAAAGTACCGGGCGCAGGTGAACTGCTGATCGTGTGTGCGGCAATTGCCGGCGCCGGGTTGGGCTTCCTTTGGTTCAACACCTATCCCGCGATGGTGTTCATGGGTGACATCGGTGCGTTGTCGCTGGGTGCTGTGCTCGGCACGATTGCAGTGATCGTCCGTCAGGAACTGATCCTGGTGATCATGGGCGGCATCTTTGTGATCGAAACGCTGTCGGTGATGATCCAGGTCGCGTCGTTCAAGCTGACCGGCAAGCGCGTGTTCCGCATGGCGCCGATTCACCACCATTTTGAAATGAAGGGTTGGCCGGAGCCGCGCGTGATCGTGCGCTTCTGGATCATCTCCGTAATTCTGGTCCTGATCGGACTGGCGACGCTCAAGGTACGCTGATGGATCCCGCTCGCCAAGCCACTCGCATCAATGAGATCCGCGGTCAGATTGACCCGGTGCTGCTGATCGTGTCCCTGTTACTGGGCGCGATCGGCATCGTGATGGTGGGTTCCTCCTCGCTCGCCATCGGCGAGATCGAGAAGGTAGGCTCGGCCGGCTATCTGATTAAGCAGTCGATCTTTTTGGCCGTCGGTTTTGCCGGTGCCGTGTTCGCAACGCGTTTTGAATTGCGTCAGATCGAGAAGTACGCGCCGCTGCTGCTGATCGCTTCGTTCGTGATGCTGATTCTGGTCTGGGTGCCGGGCATCGGTTCGACAGTGAACGGCGCACGTCGCTGGATCAATCTTGGCATCTCCAAGTTCCAGGCCGTCGAAGCCGTCAAACTGTTCTTCATTATCTGGATGGCGAGCTTCCTTAAGCGCTTCAGCGAAGGCGTCCAAGGCGAGTGGTTCGTCATGTTCCGCCCGCTGTTTGTGGCGCTCGCACTGGTCGCAATCCTGATGACGCAGCCGGACTTCGGTTCGTCGGTGTTGCTGGTGACCATCTGCGGTTGCATGCTGGTGCTGGGTGGTGGCAACGTGCCGCGCCTGATTCTGCCGGCCGTGCTGCTGATCATTGCCGGTGTGGCGCTGGTGCTGTTTGAGCCCTACCGTATGCGTCGCGTGACTTCGTTTATGCGTCCGTGGGACGATCCGTTCGGCCAAGGCTACCAGCTGGTCAATGCGCTGATGGGTATCGGTCGTGGCGAATGGTTGGGTGTGGGTCTTGGCGGTTCGGTGCAAAAGCTCAACTATCTGCCCGAAGCCAATACTGACTTCATCGCCGCCATCATTGGCGAAGAATTGGGCTTCATCGGTCTGACCTTTGTCATTCTGCTGTACGCCACCTTCGTTGGTCGTGCCTTCTGGTATGGCGTGAAGTGCGTGGAAATGCGGCGCCACTTTGCCGGCTACATCGCGTTCGGTATCGGTCTGTGGTTTGCGTTCCAGGCTTTTGTGTCGATGGGTGTGAACATGGGCGTGCTGCCGACCAAGGGTCTGACGTTGCCGCTGATTTCGTACGGCGGTTCGAGCGTGGTCGTGAGCTGCGTTGCAGTGGGCGTGCTGTTGCGCGTCACTTATGAATACGATCGTGCCAAACGCCAAGTTGCCCGTTCGCGTGAGGAGGCGCCGCTTTATGCTGCTGCGTAATCCCAATGGACCGGTGATCATTCTGGCCGGTGGTACCGGTGGTCACATCTTCCCGGGCTTGGCCGTGGCCAAGTCGCTGCAGGAACGTGGCGTCGAAGTGCGCTGGCTCGGTGCCGAAGGCGGCATGGAAACGCGCTTGGTGCCGCAACATCAGATCGCCATGGATACGCTGCAGATCAAGGGTCTGCGCGGCAAGGGCATCAAGACCTTGCTGACGGCACCGCTCAAAGTGTTGCGTGCAATCGGTTCGGCTCGCGCCGTGCTCAAGCAACGTCGCCCGTGTGCAGTGATCAGTTTCGGCGGTTATGCCGCAGGTCCGGGCGGCATCGCTGCACGTCTTTCGGGTGTGCCGCTGTTTGTGCACGAACAGAATCGTGCGGCCGGTATGACCAATCGCGTCCTGAGCCGCATGGCCGATGCCGTACTCACCGGTTTCCCCGATACGTTTAAGGGTGTCGATGAACGCTGGGTCGGCAATCCGGTCCGGGGCGAAATCGCAGCCATCGCCGAACCTGCTATCCGCTTTGCTGAGCGTGCAGATCAGACCGCGCTGAACATTCTGGTACTGGGCGGCAGCCAAGGCGCCAAAGTGTTGAACGATGCGGTGCCGGTCGCCTTGCGTCGTCTCAATGACGAAGGCCATACCTTTAGCGTGCGCCACCAATGTGGCGAACGCGGTGTCGATGTCGCGCGTAGCGCCTATGCAGCTGCCGGCATCGAAGCTTCGATCGAACCCTTTATCGCCGGCATGGGCGAAGCCTATGCATGGGCCGACCTGGTGATCTGTCGCGCGGGTGCGCTGACACTTGCCGAAGTCTGCGCCGTCGGCGTGGGTAGCATTCTGGTCCCGTTCGCCGCTGCTGTCGACGATCACCAGACCAAGAACGCACAGTATCTGGTGGCGCGTCACGCGGCGCGGATCGCTTCGCAATCGAATGACCTGGCTGACAAGCTGGTGACCCATGTCCGTGAAATCGGTAATCGGGACACGCTGCTCGTCATGGCTAAGGCCGCAAGGGAATTGGCCAAGCCGCATGCGGCGGACGAGGTCGCAGAGGTAGTTATGGAGGAAGCCTCATGAATTCGGATCTGCGCAAGCGTCTGCAAGTTAAGGGCGATCTGTCTAAAGTCTTTCCCCGCGTGCACTTTGTGGGCGTCGGCGGCACGGGCATGAACGGCATCGCCGAAGTGATGGCCACTCTCGGTTACGAAGTCAGCGGCTCGGACATGGCGGAAAACGCCACGACCCGCCGTCTGCAATCGATTGGCGTCAAAGTTTTCCAAGGTCACGCGGCAGCCAACGTGCTGGGCACCGATTGCGTGGTGGTCTCCAGTGCCATCAAGCAAGACAACCCGGAACTGATGGAAGCACGCGCCCAGCGCATTCCCGTTGTACCGCGTGCCGAAATGCTCGCCGAGCTGATGCGCTTTAAGCGCGGTATCGCCGTCGCCGGTACGCATGGCAAGACCACGACCACTTCGCTTTGTGCCAGCGTGTTGGGTGAGGGCGGTATTGACCCGACCTTTGTGATCGGTGGCAAGCTGCTCGCTGCCGGTGCCAATGCCAAGCTCGGTAAGGGCGACTGGCTGGTGGCTGAGGCCGATGAAAGCGATGGCAGCTTTCTGCGTCTGAATCCGCAGATTGCGATCGTCACCAATATCGATGCGGATCACCTTGAAAACTACGGCAACGATTTTGCCAAGGTGCAAGCCGCATTCCACGAATTTCTGCATCGTCTGCCGTTCTACGGTCTGGCGATTCTGTGCATCGACGATCCTGAAGTCGCCGCGTTGGCCGCAAACACCTCGCGCCATGTGGTGACCTACGGTCTGTCTGCACATGCCGACGTGCGGGCCGAAGAAGTGACGCAGGAAGGCGGCCGTATGCGCTTCATGCTGTGCTTGCCCGATCAGAGCCGCACGCCGATCGAACTCAATATGCCGGGTCACCACAACGTGTTGAATGCACTGGCTGCAGCAACCGTTGCCTGGGAACTGGGCGTGCCGCTGCCGGCCATTCAAAAGTCGCTTGCTGCATTTGGTGGCGTGGGTCGTCGCTTTAACTCGCTGGGCATGCATCAGACCACCAAGGGTGCAACGGTCGAAGTGGTCGATGACTACGGTCACCACCCCAAGGAACTCGAAGCCGTATTCAAGGCCGCTCGCGGCGGTTGGCCGGATCGTCGTCTGGTCGTAGCGTTCCAACCGCACCGCTACAGCCGCACGCGCGATCTGTTCGATGAGTTTGCCGGCGTACTGTCAGGTGTCGATGCCTTGGTCCTGACCGAAGTGTATCCGGCGGGCGAACAGCCCATCGCTGGTGCTGCGGCAAAAGATTTGGCGCGTGCCATCCGCGCCCGTGGTCGCATCGAACCTGTTGTGGTCGGTTCGGCCAAGCAACTCGATGGCGTACTGAATGAATTACTGCAAGATGGCGACCTGTTGCTGATGATGGGCGCCGGTGATATCGGTGCCGCCGCGCAAGCGATCGGTGCCAACGGATTTAAGGGAGAACAACAGTGAGTTTGCAGCGTTCCACTCTCGACCCCGCGGCGTTCGGCCGTGTGGCGGTGCTGATGGGCGGTACCAGCGCCGAACGCGAAGTGTCGCTCAACTCCGGCGCCAATGTGCTGGCGGCTCTGCAGCGCAAAGGCGTTGATGCATTCGCCGTCGATGGCATTACTGCGCTGATTGAATCCATCCGCAGCGGCGGTGTCGATCGCGTGTTCAACATTCTGCACGGCGGCGAAGGCGAAAACGGCGTCGTGCAAGGTCTGCTTGAAGCCCACGGTATTCCGTATACCGGCCCCGGCGTCATGAGCAGCGCGCTGACCATGGACAAGATCCGCACTAAGCAAGTGTGGCAAGCCGAAGGTCTGCCGACGCCTGCTTTTGTGCGCTTGGCTCCGGGCGAAGATGTGCATGCTGCTGCAACCCGTTTGGGTCTGCCGGTCGTGGTCAAGCCTTCTGCCGAAGGTTCCAGCGTCGGCGTGTCGATGGTCGAGACCGAGGCCGAACTCGATGAAGCCGTTGCACTGGCTGCCCGCTATCACGGCGAACTGCTGGTGGAACAGATGATCATCGGTGCCGAGTTCTCGGTGCCGGTCGTGGCCTTTGACGGTAAGCCGACGGCGCTGCCTTCGATCCGCATCATTCCCAAGGGCCGCTGGTACGACTATCACGCCAAGTACATTGCCGATGACACGCAATACATCTGTCCGGGCAACGAAGGCGCTGACGAAGCCACCATCCGCGATCTCGCCGAACGCGCATTCAAGGCCGTAGGTCTCGAAGGCTGGAGCCGCGTCGATTTTATGCAGGATGCAAAGAGCGGCCAGTTCTATCTGATCGAAGTGAACACCGCGCCGGGCATGACCTCGCACTCGCTGGTGCCTAAGGCCGCCGCCGTTGAAGGCGTGGACTACGACGAGTTGTGCTTCACGATTCTGGCCTCGACCATGAATGACGGAGGCGCGCGTCCGTGAACTGGCTGTTGCGCATCGCTGCAGTGATTCTGGCGCTGGCCTTGCTGGCCGCACCGGTTGTGGCTGTGCGCATGGGTGTGATCGGTGCCGATCGCTGGCCAATCCAAAAGATGCGCGTGACCTCCAAGCTGCAATACGTCGATGCCGCACAACTGCGCAAGGCGCTCGCACCGTTTGCCGCGCAAGGTTTCTTTGGTGTGGATCTGGATGCAGCGCAATCGCAAGTCGAACGACTGCCGTGGGTTGAGCGGGCTGAAGTCCGCAAGAAGTGGCCGAACGTTCTCGAAGTCGCTATCACCGAAGATCCGCCGCTGGCACGTTGGGGTGATGATCGCCTGCTCAGTCGCAGCCTGAAGCTGTTCCCGCGCAAGGGCATTCAATTCCCGGCCAACTTGCCGCAGATGGATGGCAATCCGCTCGACGTGCGCAAGGTTGTGGATCTGTACAACGCCTCGAGCGCTCTGTTCGGACGCATTCGCGTGCCGATTGAAAAGGTGCAAATGAGTGATCGCGGCAGTTTCACGCTGGATCTGGTCAATGGCACTCATGTCATTGCCGGCCGCAACGAAGCCCGCGCACGACTGTCCCGTTTCGTCACGATCTACCCGCAGCTGGTGTCGGGCAGCAAGTCGCTGCCGCGCACCGTCGATCTGCGCTACACGAATGGCTTTGCCATGTCTTGGATGGCGCCCAACGGCGCTTCCGCATTACCGGCTACCGCAGCGACTGCGGCGGCCACCGCAACAAAGGAATCCCAATGAGCTTTAAGGGCGACAAATCCCTCATCGTCGGTCTCGATATCGGCACCTCCAAAGTCGTGGCACTGGTCGGCGAATACGCGCCGGGTCAACCCATCGAACTGATTGGACTGGGCACGCACGATTCGCGCGGCATGCGGCGTGGCGTGATTGTGGACATTGAGTCCACCGTGCAGTCCATCCAGGAAGCCATCAAGGAAGCCGAAGCATCGGCCGGCTGCGAAATCACGTCGGTGTACGCATCGATCAGCGGCAGTCACATCCAATGCCGCAACTCGCAAGGCATCACGCCGATTCACGAGCAGGAAGTTACGTACCGCGAACTGCAACGCGTGATCGAGGCCGCCAAGGCCGTGCCGATCGGTACCGATCTCAAGATCATTCACGCGATCCCGCGCGATTACACGCTTGACGACTCGCAGGAAGGCATCCGCAATCCGCTCGGCATGACCGGCGTCCGTCTCGAAGTCAACGCGCACATCGTCACAGCCGCTGCCAGCGCCGCCGCCAACATCACCCGCTGCGTTGAAAAATGCGGTCTGAATGTCGATGAGCTGGTCTTTAGCGTGGTGGCTTCGGCCGAAGCCGTGCTGACCCGCGACGAGCGCGATCTCGGCGTGCTGCTGGTGGACATGGGTGCAGGCACCACCGACATCGCCGTGTTCGTCAACGGCGCCATCGCGTACAGCAAGTCGCTGCCGATCGCGGGCGAGAAGGTCACCGAAGACATCGCACACATGCTGCGCACCCCGACCGCGGAAGCCGAACAGATCAAGGTCCGTTATGCCTGCGCGCAAGCCAGCATGGCCAAGGCCGAAGAAACGATCCAAGTGCCGAGCGTCGGTGATCGCCAACCGCGTCGCGTGCAACGCGCTGCATTGGCTCAGGCCGTGCAGGCTCGCTACGAAGAAATTTTTGAAATGGTTCAAGCCGAACTGCGCCGCAGCGGTTTCGAACAGCACGTCCGCGCCGGCATGGTGCTGACAGGTGGTGCCGCACGCATGGAAGGCGTTGCAGATCTCGCGGAAGAGATGCTGCAGATGCCGGTTCGCGTCGGAATTCCGCAACATGCCACCGGCAATCCGGTGGTGATGGGCAACCCGGTGTACGCCACCGCGGTCGGGTTGCTGCTGCTTGGTGCACGCAACGAAGGAACGGGTCAGCGCACCGGTCGCGTCGCTCGTGGTGGCGGTAACGGCGATGGTGTTTTAGATCGCTTAAAAAGCTGGTTCCAAGGCAACTTTTAGTTCAAAATTCATGTCGTTGATGGCTTCGGCATGACGTAGGCAGGCAAGGCGCTTCAACCCCGATTAAAAAAACAGTTTCACCCTATAAAAAAAGACTCAAACCGACTCAGAGGACATCAACATGGCAAACTTCGAATACATGGAACAACCTGCGCAAAACGCAATCATCAAGGTGGTTGGCGTGGGTGGCGGCGGCGGTAACGCCGTGTCGCACATGATCAACTCCAACGTTGACGGCGTGGAGTTCATCACCGCCAACACCGATGCGCAAGCGATCAACAACTGCGCAACCAAACTGCAGCTGCAACTCGGCTCCAATGTCACCAAGGGCCTGGGCGCCGGTGCCAACCCGGAAGTCGGTCGCCAATCGGCGCTCGAAGACCGCGAACGCATCATGGACGCGCTGCAAGGTGCCGACATGGTCTTCATCACCGCCGGCATGGGTGGTGGTACCGGTACGGGTGCCGCTCCGGTCATCGCACAACTCGCCAAGGAAATGGGCATCCTGACCGTTGGCGTCGTCACCAAGCCGTTCCCGTTCGAAGGCCGTCGCCGCATGCAAGTGGCACTTAAGGGCATCGAGGAACTGGCAGAGCATTGCGACTCGCTGATCACCATCCCGAACGAAAAGCTGATCACCGTGCTGGGCCGCAACGCCACCATGATCCAAGCCTTCCGCGCCGCTAACGATGTGCTGCTGGGCGCTGTGCGCGGTATCGCTGACCTGATCGTCTCGCCGGGCCTGATGAACGTCGACTTTGCCGACGTCCGCACTGTCATGAGCGAAATGGGTCTGGCCATGATGGGTACCGGTACGGCTCGCGGTGATGACCGTGCACAAGCCGCTGCCGAAGCCGCGATCAAGAACCCGCTGCTCGACGACATCAACCTCGAAGGTGCTAACGGCATCCTGGTCAACATCACTGCCGGCCCGGATCTGACCATGGCTGAGTTCGACGAAATCGGTCGTGCCATCGAAAACTACGCATCCGATGATGCAACGGTGATCGTCGGTACCTCGATTGACGCCAACATGCAGGACGAAATCCGCGTCACGCTGGTGGCTGCAGGCCTGAACCGTCGCAACAATACCGCCCGCAAGCCGACGCTCGAAGTGATCGAGACTCCGGTCAAGCGCACCGGTACCGATGGTTACATCGCCCCGTCGTTCAACAACCAGCCGCAAGTCGGTTTTGGTGATGCGCTCTCGAGCAACACCGGCGATAACACCACCGGCGCCGCTCCGTTCAAGGATGACGATGGCTACCTGGACATTCCGGCATTCCTGCGTCGTCAAGCTGACTAAGGTCTTCTGAGGCACCCTAAAGGGACCGGCTTTTTTTGGTGGTTCCGGCGGGTTGGTATCCGTGGTCGGTTCGTTTGCAGCCGACTGCGGGCCTCTGAGTCCCCGCCGGTACCCCCAAATTCATGCATTTCTCGCTACTATATGGTGCTAATGCTCAAGCAACGCACAATTAAAAACGTCATTCGTGCGACCGGTGTCGGTCTGCATAGCGGCGAGAAAGTCTTCCTGACCCTGCGCCCGGCCGAGCCCGACACGGGCATCGTATTCCGCCGTGTCGATCTGGAACCTGCTGTCGAAATGAAGGCCACGGCCGAACTCGTCACGGAAACCACGCTCTGCACGGGTCTGAGTTGCGACGGAGCCAAGGTGCAAACCGTTGAGCATCTGCTCAGCGCGCTCGCAGGTCTTGGTGTCGACAACTGCTACATCGATCTGTCGGCACCCGAAGTGCCGATTATGGACGGCTCCGCCGGTCCTTTTATTTTTCTGCTGCAGTCGGCCGGTCTGGTCGAGCAGAATGCTCCAAAAAAATTCATCCGCATCCTGGAAACGATTGAAGTCCGGGATGGCGACAAGCGCGCTTCGTTTGAGCCGCATCAGGGTTTTCGCCTGGATTTTACGGTCGAATTCGATCATCCGGCCATCCCTTCGAACATGTCGCACTCGGCGCTCGAGTTCTCGACCGAGGCTTACATTAAAGAGGTCTCGCGCGCTCGCACGTTCGGTTTCATGCGCGATCTCGAGTTCATGCGCGAACGCAATCTCGGTCTTGGCGGGTCGATGGACAATGCCATCGTGCTCGATGAGTTCCGCGTTCTGAATGAGGACGGCCTGCGTTACGGCGACGAGTTTGTCCGCCACAAAATTCTCGATGCCGTCGGCGATCTGTATCTCGCCGGCCATCCGATCCTGGGTCACTACTCGGGTTATAAATCCGGCCACGCACTCAATAACAAGCTGGTGCGTCAGTTGCTGCTCGAGCAGCACAAGTGGGAGCTGGTGACGTTCGAAGACGAGGCCGAAGCGGCCCGTCAGGGTATAGCCTTCGCTACGTTTGCCTTGGCTTGAACCGCCGGCGCAGGCGAGCAGGCTTGCGCATTCCCTAAGTGGAAGTCATCACGGCGGCTTAATTCCCTCCGTCCCCATTTAGTTAACTTGTTGATATTGTTCACTATTCAGGCGCAAACGCGAAAAATTCGCCATACGCGATAGGCGGAATAGTTCAAGTGTGAAATTAATTTCACGTCAACGGTGGGGCTGAGCGCGAAAAACCTGAACGCCTTAACTACTTATTAACAAGGTCCGATTTTGACGGGCTAGGATGGTTGCTCTCCGTTTCGGGGTCTTCACCTAGTCCTAACGCACGCATGATGTCGCGGCGGACTTGAGGGGGCCACGGAGCCGATGTCGGATTGACCTGGCCGGGAGGCGCAGGGGGTGGGGCGACTTTTAGGCGCACCTGACTGACATGGAGCCCGACTTGTCGGGCCGCGTCGAGCAATGCCGGTGCATGAAAGCGCAGTTTCGCGCTCCATGCGGGCGACTCGACCTGGAGGACCAGGATCTCGTCCTGCACATTAGCGATCCGCACGTGGTCGCGCAGTGAAGGCGGGAGTAATGCTAACAATCGCAGGTTCACCGCTTCGAGCCACCGAGCTCGATGCAACAGGGAATCCCCGGAGCGCTCAACGATGTCGCTAACGGGAGTGAACCCTGAAGTGGTGGAGCGGCGGTTTGTCACAGGAATGCGGTTTTGATTCAATCTGAAATTCAAACACAGTGTGCGGACAGTACCGCCACAATGCAAACAAAGGGGTCGCTGTCGCGTCGGCAGACCGTAATGATGGCCGCGCTGGCCGTCGTGGCCCTGTTGCTCGGCGGTCTCGGTGGCTGGGGCCTGACGGCTAAAGCCCGTCACGATGCCTTCGCCATGCAGGCTCAAGCTCAGGCTCAGATCCGCGCATCGCAGCAGCAAGTCAATCAGCTGGCGCTGCAAGTCAGCCAAGTTCAGGCCGAAATGAATCGCGTCAATGCGCTCGGTGCGCAGCTGGTCAAGAACAACAAGATCCGTGATTCGCGCTTTGACTTCACCAAGCCGGTGGGTCAGGGCGGTGGCGATCCGGATGCGACCGACGGCGACATGCCGCCCGAACAACTGCAGGCCAATCTGGCCACGCTGCAGGCAAACGTCAAGCAAGGCGGTCAGGCACTGGGTCTGCTGGGCAACATCGTCAGCAAGACCACCAGCATCGTCAAGGCCACGCTGGCCGTGCCGCTACTCAATACATATGTGACTTCGGCATTCGGTTCGCGCGGCGATCCGATCCGCGGTGGTCGTCAGTTCCATAAGGGCATCGATTTCGAAGCCGACGTCGGCGACACCGTGATGACCGTGGCCGATGGCGTGGTCAGCTTTGCCGGCTGGCGCAGCGGTTACGGCAACACTATCGAAGTCGATCATGCCAACGGCTATCGCACCCGTTACGCCCACAACTCGCGTCTGGTCGCCAAAGTCGGTCAGGTCGTGACGGCCGGAACGGAGATCGCCAAGGCCGGTTCGACGGGCCGTTCGACGGGTCCGCACGTCCATCTCGAAGTGTTCAAGGACGCTCGCCTGGTTAACCCGATGACGTTCCTGAACAAAAAGCCGACTCAGTCTTGATTTCGGCGCCTGCGGCCGCAGGTTACAATAGCTAGTTGCATTCCCGGAAAGGGGGCGCGTCGCGCTCCCTTTTTCTTTCTCTACGGATTGGATTCACCATGCTCAACAACCTGCTGACCAGCGTCTTCGGCAGCCGCAATGAACGTCTGCTGCGCCAACTGCAAAAGACGGTGACCAAGATTAACTCGCTCGAATCGGGCCTCGTTGCCCTGACGGATGACGAGCTCAAGGCCAAAACCCCCGAATTCAAAGAACGGATCGCCAAAGGCGAATCGCTCGACAAGATCCTGCCCGAAGCGTTTGCGGTCTGCCGTGAAGCGTCCAAGCGCGTGCTGGGTATGCGTCACTTTGATACGCAGCTCATCGGCGGCATGGTGCTGCATTTGGGCAAGATTGCCGAAATGCGCACGGGCGAAGGCAAGACCCTCGTTGGTACCTTGCCCGTCTATCTCAATGCTTTGACCGGCGATGGCGTGCACGTCGTCACCGTCAACGATTACCTGGCCCGCCGGGACAGTGCCTGGATGGGCAAGCTGTATTCGTGGCTCGGTCTGACGGTTGGCGTGGTCTATCCGGGCATGCCGCATCAGGACAAGCACGAAGCGTATCGCGCGGACATTACCTACGCGACCAACAACGAACTGGGCTTTGACTACCTGCGTGACAACATGGCGCTGTCACCCGAAGACCGTTTCCAGCGTGGCCTTAACTTTGCCATCGTCGACGAAGTGGACTCCATCCTCATCGACGAAGCGCGTACGCCGCTCATTATTTCCGGCCCGACCGATGACACGCCGGAGCTGTATATCAAGGTCAACCGCATCGTGCCGAACCTGATCCGTCAGGAAAAGGAAGATGCTCCGGGCGATTACTGGGTAGATGAAAAAGCCAAGCAAGTGCACCTGTCCGAAGAAGGTCAGGAGCACGCCGAGAAACTGCTGCTCGAAGCCGGCATTATTTCCGACGCCAGCGGCGGCCTGTACTCGCAAGCCAACCTGGCAGTGGTCCACCATCTGATGGCCGCGCTGCGTGCGCATGGCATCTATCAGCGTGACGTTGACTACATTGTTCGCGATGGCGAAGTGATCATCGTTGACGAATTCACCGGTCGTACCCTGGCGGGTCGTCGCTGGTCCGAGGGTCTGCACCAGGCCGTCGAAGCCAAAGAAGGCGTGCCGGTTCAGCGTGAAAATCAGACGCTGGCTTCGATCACGTTCCAGAATCTGTTCCGCATGTACAACAAGCTGGCCGGCATGACCGGTACGGCCGATACCGAAGCGTACGAATTCCAGAACATCTACGGCCTCGAAGTCGTGGTGATCCCGACGCACCGTCCGGTGCAGCGTAAGGATCACTCCGATGCCGTGTTCCTGAATCGCAACGGCAAGTTCCGTGCGGTGACGCGCGAAATTAAGGAAGCCAATGCGAAGGGCCAACCGGTGCTGGTCGGTACCACGTCGATTGAAATTTCCGAGCTGCTGTCCGATGCACTGAAAGAAGCCGGTATCGAACACGAAGTGCTCAACGCCAAGCAACACGAACGCGAAGCGCAGATCGTGGCGCAAGCCGGTCGTCCGGGTGCCATCACCATTGCTACCAACATGGCCGGTCGCGGTACCGACATCGTGCTGGGCGGTTCGCTCGAAGCCGAACTGGCAGCGCTCGAAGCCGAAGGCGAAGTCGATGAGGCCACACGCGAACGCCTGAAGGCCGAATGGCAAGTGCGTCACGATGCGGTTAAGGCCGCGGGCGGTCTGCACATCATCGGTACCGAACGTCACGAATCGCGTCGTATCGACAACCAGCTGCGCGGTCGCGCCGGTCGCCAAGGTGACCCGGGTTCGTCGCGCTTCTATCTGTCGCTCGAAGACAACCTGATGCGCATCTTTGCATCGGATTGGGTGCAACGCGTGATGTCGCGCATGGGCCTGCAGGAAGACGACGTGATCGAATCCGGCATGGTGACCAAACAAATCGCCAATGCGCAACGCAAAGTCGAGGCGCACAACTTCGATATCCGTAAAAACCTGCTCGATTTCGACGACGTCAACAACGATCAGCGCAAGGTGATTTACGCCCAGCGCGATGAGTTGCTCGAAGCCGACAACATCAAGGACAACATCGACGGTATCCGTGAAGACGTGGTCCGCGGCATCGTCGAGGCATACGTGCCGGCCAATTCGGTCCACGCGCAATGGAACCTCGAATCGCTGGGCAAGCAGCTCGCCGATGATTTCGATCTGAATCTGGACCTGCCCGCCTATGTCGACAGCCACTCCGAGATTGATGCCGAAGGCATTTCCGACTACGTGGTCGAGCAGATGGATGCTCAAGCCACCGCGCGCGAAGAGCAGTACGGCGTCGACACCATGCGCATGCTGGAACGTCACGTGATGCTTAACGTGCTCGACCAGAACTGGAAAGAGCATCTGGCCAACATGGATTACCTGCGTCAGGGCATCCATCTGCGCGGTTATGCGCAAAAGCAGCCCAAGCAGGAATACAAGCGCGAAGCGTTTGAGCTGTTCACGGGCCTGCTCGAAAAGGTCAAGCACGATGTGATCTCGACGCTCTCGCGTATCCGTCTGCAATCGCAGGAAGAGATCGCCCTAGCCGAACAGCAGGAGCGTGAAATGGCTGCGGCGGCTGCCGGTAACTTGGCGTTCCGCCACGATGACATGGGCGGCTATTCGGCTGACGAAGAAGCGGCGGCCATGCAGGCCGGCGGTTTTGCCGGTAGCGGTGCGGCCGGTTTCGGCGGCAATCCGCTGACCGATCCGCGCTTTGCCAACATCAGCCGCAACGATACCTGTCCTTGCGGTAGCGGCAAAAAGTTCAAGCACTGCCACGGTGCGTTGAGCTAAGCCAATCGTCTTGCCGTCATGACAGCGCCTCGTTCCTTACAAGTCGTTGCTGGCGTCATCACCGACCCGCGCGGCCGTATTCTGCTGACGCGGCGGAAAGAGGACAGTGAGCTCGCCGGTCTGTGGGAGTTCCCGGGCGGCAAGATCGAGCCGGGCGAAACGCCCGAGGCGGCCCTGCGCCGTGAACTGCTCGAAGAAGTCGGCCTCGATGTCGAGGTCGGCTCGCCGGTCATACGCGTGCCGCAGCAGTACCCGAGCAAACGCCTGACGCTGGACGTGCGCCACGTGACGGTGAGTTCGGGTCACGCTCGCGGGCGCGAGGGTCAGGCTCTAACCTGGGTCGCCCCCGAAAAACTGCGGCAGTATTCGATGCCCACCGCGGATTTGCCGGTCGTCGCAGCGCTCACGCAGCCGGCCGAATACGCCATCACGCCGGATATTGATGCCCCTTACGATGAGATCGCCGTCGAACGTTGGGTCGTCCGCGCACTCTCACTCTGCGCAGTTCCGGGTCGTCGTGTGCAATTGCGTTCGCCGCACGCACCGCGCGATCGCTTTGCGTTCGCCATTGAGCGCCTGCTGCAACGACTCGGACCCCATCCGGTCGAACTGCTAGTCAATCGCGATGCCGAGTTGGCCGCGCAGTTCGGGCTCGGTCTGCACTGGTGCTCGGTGCAGTTGCATCAGGCAACTGAACGGCCTTCGATTTCGTCGCAACAGCCGCTGGCCGTTTCCTGTCATCACTTGGCCGACCTGGAACGCGCGCAAACTCTGCAATGTGATTTCGCGGTGCTGTCGCCGGTGCTGCCCACGCAAACGCACCCCACCGCTACTCCTTTAGGTTGGGAAGGCTTTGCCGGCCTGCGTGAGCACGTCTCCATGCCGATATACGCGCTTGGCGGTTTGCGTCCGGATGACCATGACATGGCCCGTTACCATGGCGCGCAAGGTATCGCCGGTATTCGCGGTTTTGCCGCAGAATGGGACGGATGAGTACCTACGCCGTCGCCGTCACCGGTGGGATCGCCTCGGGCAAGTCCGCGGTCACCTCGGCCTTTGAAAAACGGGGCATTGCCGTTGCCGATGCCGATCTCGCCGCGCGCGCCGTCGTGGCGCCGGGCAGTGAAGGTCTGGCCGAAATCACCAAGACCTTTGGACCGAATGTGCTGTCGGCCGACGGCTCGCTGGATCGTGCCGCCATGCGTGCGCTGGTCTTTGCCGACCCGCAAGCCCGCACCACCTTAGAGTCCATCACGCATCCGCGTATCCGTAATTTGTTGCTGCAACAGGCACAGCAGGCCACATCGCCTTATGTGGTGGTGGCGATTCCGCTGCTTACCGAGATCGGTGGTCGCAAAGCGTATCCGTGGCTGCAGCGTGTGCTGGTGGTCGATGTCGACCATCAGACGCAGTGGGAGCGGCTGATGGCACGCGATTCAATGTCCGAGGTCGCTGCCCTTGGCATGATCGCGGCGCAAGCGTCACAGGATGACCGTCTGGCCATCGCCGATGATATTGTCCGCAACGAAGGCACGCTCGAGCAGCTCGACGCCGCCATCGCGGATTTGCACGCGTTGTACTTGCGCCTGGCCGGCGCCGGCGCGAACTAAATTAGCCGCCCAGACCGGAGCGCAGATTCCACAGCCAGATCTGGATGTGCTCCGGGCCGATCATAAAGATCAGCAAGCCCGCCAAGGCCAGGAACGGGCCAAAGGGCAACGGATCCGCCGCACTGCGACCTTTCAGCGCCCACACGGTGCCGCCAATCAGCAAGCCGAGCACGGAGCTCAAAAAGATTGTGGGCAACAGCATGCCGACACCGACCCATGCACCGATGGCAGCCAGCAGTTTGTAGTCGCCGCGTCCGAGTCCGGACTTGCCGCGCAACTGTTTGAACAGCCCGCCCACAAACCAGAAAATCACATAGCCGCCGACCGCACCCAACAACGCGGGCTTGGCCGGCAGGAACAGTCCGTCGGTGGAGGCGACGAGTCCTAACCACATCAGCGGCAAGGTCAACTTGTCAGGCAGTAGCCCGTGACGGATATCAATGAACGAGGCCGCGATCAGATACCAGCCGAACAGCATGGCGCCAAAGCCCTGCCATCCGAATCCGAAACGCCACACACTGAACAGGGTCAAGGCCATGGTCAGCAGTTCGAGCAGGGGATACATCCCACCGATGGGCTGACCGCAATGGCGGCACTTGCCGCCCGACAGCGCGTAGCTCACCAGCGGAATGCGTTCGTGCCACGCCAATGTGGCTTTGCACTGCGGACAATGCGCTCGACCCGTCAGGACATCGGGCGGCGGCGGGTCATACACATCGGACTTGTTGAGAAAGCCGTAAGCCTTGCGGCGGTTGCGCCAGTCGATGCGAGCCGGCAGTCGAGTGACGACGGTGCTCAGGAACGAGCCCATCACCAGGCCGAACGCAGCCGTCAGCGGATAAGCAATGTCAGGATTTTCGCCAAGAAACGACATGAATACAGATCAGTTCGTGAAGTGATCAGGATAACCGCAAAGTCCGTCGCGCTCATCCGAACGTCGAGGCGAGTCTGAAGATCGGCATGTACATGGCCAGCAACAGCACGCCGACGATGCCGCCAATGACCAGCATCACCGCCGGCTCCAGCAAGGTCTGCAAGCGTTTGACACGGCGTTCGACCTCTTCGTTGAGGATTTCCGCGCAACGTTCCAGCATGCGGTCCAGTGCACCCGATTCCTGGCCGGCGGCAATCATCTGCAGGGCCCAGGGGGGCAAGGGCGCGTCGGCCAGCACATCGGCCAGGCGCTGACCCGATCGCACTCCCTCTAACCACGCCGCACGCTGCTGCGAGAACACGGGGTGGCCGGCGTTGTCGGCGGCCAGGGACAAGCCTTCGAGAATAGGAAGGCCAACTCGCGTCGTCAGCGCTAAAGTCGTCGCCCACCGCGCCGCTGCCATCTGGCGCCACAGAGTCCCGAGCAGGGGTAACCTTGCCAGCGCCCGACGCAAGGGTGCATGGTCCGCCCGCAGCGCCGACCGCAGCACAAAAAACAAGGGGAGCACAGCCAGCGGCAACCATCGCCAATGCGCACGCAACAGGTCACTGGCATGCAACAGCTGCTCGGTGAGCCACGGCAGTTGCGATCCCGAATCGCGAAACAGTCCGGCAAACTGCGGCACGACAAATCCCAGCAGAAAGCCGCTGATTAACAGAGACACCACCAGCACCACCAGCGGATACGTCATGATCTGCTGCAGCTGGCGGCGCATGCGCAAGCGTGCTTCCAAAGAGTCGGCCAAGCGTTGCACCGCTAGCTCCAGACGCCCTGTCCGTTCACCGGTGCGGATTAGCGCCAAGGCAAACGCATCGAACACTCGCGGATGCTCCGCCATGGCCTGCGACAGACTCCATCCCATTGCCAACTGCTCCTGCAGGTGTGCCAACAGCCGCGGCCACTGTTTGCCGGTTGCCGCTTTCTGCTGCGCCTGCAGGCAGTCGGGCAGGGAGATGCCCGCCGACAGCAAGGTCGCCAATTGTTCCAGCCAGCGGGTCAGCTCCACCACCGGCACGCGGATCCGCGAACGGTTCGGCGCGGCCTCCGGCACGGTCACCGTCAAAGGGGTATCAGGATTCCACTGCATTGCTCAGTTCTCCATACAGACACGAATCACTTCGGACGCGACGGTGATGCCTTGTGCGACTTTGGCATCGCCGCTTTCTCTAAGGCTCGGTTGGCCGCATCGACGCATGTGCTCCCGTAGCGCGGCCAACGAAAACTGCTGCGCCTGCAGAGCGGGACGATCGGCTGCGGCCAGCGGTAACAGTTCAAAAATGCCGGCACGTCCGCGAAATCCTTGGTTGCACTGACGACAGCCGCCACCGCAGTGGTGTAAGCGACGCACGAGTCGCTGCGCCACTACTAAAGACAGCGAATCGGCCAGATCGTGCAGCGGCACGCCAAGACTGACGAGCCGTTGCACGGCCTGCGGCGCATCGTTGGTGTGCAAGGTGCTCAACACCAGATGGCCGGTTTGCGCCGCCTTGACGGCAATGTCGGCCGTCTCGGGATCGCGGATTTCGCCGACCATCAGCACATCGGGATCCTGGCGCAGAAACCCTTTCATCACCGTGGCAAAGTCGAGTCCGCGCCGCGGATTCATCGCCACCTGGTTAATGCCTTCGATCGCGAGCTCGATGGGATCCTCGACGGTCGAGACATTGCGATGGATCCGATTGAGATACTGCAAGGCCGCGTAGAGCGTGACCGTTTTGCCGGAACCCGTTGGGCCGGTGACAAGGATCAGACCATGCGGCATGTCGAGATGGCGTCGCAATAACGACTCCTGCTCCGGTGCCAACCCGATCGCCGGCAGATCCAGACTCGAGGCCAGCCGATCCTGCAGACGTAGCACCGCTTTCTCACCGTGCAAGGTGGGCAAGACCGACACCCGAAAATCAACGAAGGCCTGACCGAACTGCCAAGTTAGCCGCCCGTCCTGTGGGACATGGCGCTCGGCAATGTCGAGCTGTGCAGCGACCTTGATCCGCGTGGCAACCAGGGCAGCATCGGCAACGTCCAGCCGTTGCGTTTCGAGCAGAAAGCCATCGACCCGCAAGCGCACTCGGATATGGTCGGCGAAGGGCTCCACATGAATATCAGAAGCCCCGCGCTCCACGGCTGACCATAGGGTCAGTTCCAGCCAGTCGGGCGGCAGCATCAGTTGATCGTGCAGGAAATGCCGCGCGGATTTGTGGAGCTGGCGCAGCCGGTGCCGGTGATCGCCCAGTTCGTGGTGACGGTGCCGGAGGACGGCGTCAGGACCAGCGTCATGCTGCTGTTGTCCGCAGCCTTAGCGGTGGAGGTCACCGTGATGACGCCGTTCAGGACGCCGAGCTGATCGACATAGCGGACGGTGGCGCCATTGTTGGCTGCTGCGATCGCAGCGGGAATCTCACCGGTGCCCGCATTGCAGCCGGTCACAGTGCCGGTTTCCTGGATGCAACGCTCGACGCCAAGCTTGTATGTCTCCGCACCGGCTAAGGCACCCGTCAGTTTGGTGCGCTGGGTCTGATTCAGGTATTGCGGCACGCCAAACATGGCGAGCAGGGCAATGATGGCGATCACGACCATCAGCTCGATCATGGTGAAACCGGCCTCAGGGTCGCTCAAGCGGCGGCGCAGGGGGTGGTTGCAGGGGGCAGGATAGGACATGGCAGACTCCGGTTGTGGGTGAATGACGCCCCACAATGGCCTTCGAAAATGGGCACAAAAGGGTCAGTTGCCCGAATATCCGACCAAATAACCCCCGGAAGTGACCAATTGCGCGCACCCCGAGGTTTGAGATGACCCGCCTGATCGGCGATAATAATGGGCCCCGGTCGCTATGCGCCCGGGTTTCCCTTCACTATTTGGTGGCCCATGAACTTTCATGAATACCAGGCAAAGCAACTCTTTGCCGACTACGGAATCGCTGTGCCCAAGGGCATCGTCGCGCGCACGCCGGATGAGGCAGTTGCCGCAGCCAAGCAAATCCCCGGAGACCTGTGGGTCGTAAAGGCTCAGATTCACGCGGGTGGCCGCGGTAAGGCCGGCGGCGTCAAGCTCGCCAAGTCCCATGACGAAGTGCACGCCATTGCCAAGTCTCTGCTGGGCACCAAGATGGCTACGTATCAGACGGCCGGTGTTGAACTGCCGATCGACAGCGTGCTGGTCTGCGAAGGTACCGACATCGACAAGGAACTGTACCTGTCCGTGCTGGTCGACCGCGACAGCCGCGCCATCACCTTCATTGCTTCGGCCGAAGGCGGTATGGACATCGAACAGGTTGCGCAGGAAAAGCCGGAAGCCATCCACACTTTGAACGTGGATTTTGTCGAAGGTCTGCAACCGTACCAATGCCGCGATCTGGGCTTTGCGATGGGCCTCAACGCCAAGCAAACCAACCAGCTGTCGGTGATCATGACCGGCCTGTACAAGCTGTTCAATGAAAAGGATCTGGCCCTGGTCGAACTGAACCCGCTGGCCATCCTGACCGATGGCAACCTGGCAGTGCTCGACGGCAAGATCAACTCCGACGACAACGCCTCGTTCCGTCACAAGGACCTGGTCGAAATGCGCGACGTCCGTCAGGAAGATCCGACCGAAGTGAAGGCTTCGCAATACGATCTGAACTACGTGACCATGGACGGCAACATCGGCTGCATGGTCAACGGCGCCGGTCTGGCCATGGCCACCATGGACGTGATCTCGCTCAACGGCGGTTCGCCGGCCAACTTCCTGGACGTTGGCGGTGGTGCCAACAAGGAAAAGGTCACCGAAGCGTTCAAGCTGATCCTGTCGTCTGACAAGGTCAAGGCCATCTTCGTCAACATCTTCGGCGGCATCGTCCGCTGCGACATGATTGCCGAAGGCATCATCGCTGCCGTCAAGGAAGTCGGTGTCAAAGTGCCGGTTATTGTCCGTCTCGAAGGCACCAACGTCGAAGAAGGCAAGGCCATGCTGCGCGACTCCGGTCTGGCCATCACGCCGGCTGACGACATCAACGACGGCGCCAAGAAAGCCGTTGCCGCGGCTACTGCCGCTTAATTACCGGAGCACACATCCATGAGCGTTCTGATTAACAAAGACACCAAAGTGATCGTGCAGGGCTTCACCGGTTCGCAAGGTAGCTTCCACGCCACACAAATGATCGAATACGGCACCCAAGTTGTCGGCGGCGTCACCCCGGGTAAGGGCGGCACGCAACATCTGGATCGCCCGGTGTTCAACACCGTCGCCGATGCCGTCAAGGAAACCGGTGCTAACGCTTCGGTCATCTTTGTCCCGCCGCCGTACGCGGCCGATGCCATCCTCGAAGCCGCTGCTGCCGGCATCAAGGTCATCGTCTGCATTACCGAAGGCATTCCGGTCCTCGACATGTTGCGCGTCAAGAACGTGCTGAAGTCGCATCCGGACACCGTGCTGATCGGTCCGAACTGCCCCGGCGTGATCACGCCGGGCGAATGCAAGATCGGCATCATGCCGGGTCACATCCACATGCCGGGTAAGGTCGGTATCGTGTCGCGTTCCGGCACGCTGACCTACGAAGCCGTCAAGCAAACCACCGACGTCGGTCTGGGTCAGTCGACCTGTATCGGTATCGGCGGCGACCCGATCAACGGCACCAACTTCATCGACGCGCTGAAGTGGTTCCAGGACGATCCGCAAACCGAAGGCATCATCATGGTCGGCGAAATCGGCGGTGGCGCTGAAGAAGCCGCTGCTGAGTACATCGCCAAGCACGTGACCAAGCCGGTTGTCGGTTTTATCGCCGGCGCCTCGGCTCCTAAGGGCAAGCGCATGGGCCACGCCGGTGCGATTGCATCGGGTGGTTCGGGCACGGCCGAAGGCAAGTTCGCCGCTCTCGAAAAGGCCGGCGTCACCACCGTCAAGTCGCCGGGCGACCTCGGTGCAGCTATCAAGGCTCGCCTGCAAGGCTGATCCGTTTGTGCCTTGAGGCACAAACGGGAAATCAGAAATCAAAAATCAAAAAATGGTTTACCGGCCCTGCAGCGATGCGGGGCCGGTTTTTTTATGTGGGTGATCGGCGTTGGTTGGGTGTCATCATTGGGGTCCATAATAGGCAGATGAAAACACCCCGCAACGCCCGCAAGCTTCAGAACCAACTGAGCGATCTGTCGATGGCCGTGCCTGCCATCGTGACGCATCGGCTGCTCAATCCGTCGGAGCGTGAGACTGAGCGCATGATTGCCGAGAAGGCAAACGCATTCACGGCGTCGTGGATCGGCATGTACAGTGAAATGGCCACTTTGCCCTGGCGCTGGAGTCTCGATGTCATGCAAAGCATGGCAACGGGGCGCACTATTTCGCCGAGCAAAATCATGGGCGATCTCAACGATGTCGCTGCCGCCGGACTCAAGCCGGTTTACGACACGGCGATGGCCAACAAGCGCCGCCTGAGCAAACGCAAGCGTTAGGCGTTCAGGCCCATCGCTTCGGCGATGCCGGCAATCGAGCGGCGACGTGCCCGATGCTCGTACACATCGGACACCACCATCACTTCATCGACGCCTGTTTCTTCGATGAAATCGGCCAGTTGCTCGCGCACGGTGGCAACCGATCCGTAGATCGAGCGCGATAGCATCGATGCAGCCTGCGCTTTCACTGCCGACGACCAGTACGTTTCGATGTCATCAATCGGCGGCTTGCTCAAACCGCGACGTCCGCTCACCAAATCCGTGAACGACATCTGCTGGGTCGTGGCTAAGCGTTTCGCCTCGGCATCGGTATCTGCAGCGATCACGTTGATCCCCGCCACCGCATAAGGTTGCGACAACTGTGCCGAAGGCTTGAACCGGCTGCGATAAATCGCCAATGCCTGCATCAGCATCTGCGGTGCAAAGTGCGAAGCAAATGCATACGGCAATCCGAGTTCTGCAGCCAGCATCGCGCCGTACGTGCTGGAGCCGAGGATCCACAGCGGCACCTGCGTGCCGGCTGCCGGAACCGCAACGATGGTCTGGTCGGGTACGGCCGGCGCAAAGTACGACTGCAGCTCCACCACATCCTGCGGGAAGCGGTCCGAAGCTTCGGGTGGCCTTCGCATGGCGCGAATGGCAACCTGATCGGTGCCGGGTGCGCGACCGAGGCCCAGATCAATGCGACCGGGGAACAGGCGCTCCAGCGTGCCGAACTGCTCCGCGATGATGTAAGGCGCATGATTGGGCAACATGATGCCGCCCGCGCCGACGCGGATGGTGTTGGTGCCTTCGGCAATATGGGCGATGACGATGGAGGTGGCGGCACTCGCGATGCCCGCCATGTTGTGGTGCTCGGCCACCCATACCCGTCGATAGCCGCATTGCTCGGCCAGTAGCGCCAGGTCGCGTGCATTGTGGAGCGCGCCGGCGGCATCAGTGTCTTGCGTGATGCGGGCCAGCTCAAGAATAGAGAGTGCTGTCATGCGTTCAGCATAACGGAACGGGCTGATGTACGAATAGAGCGGGCAGCGTTACTGCAGCAGCCAGCCGTTTTCCTGCGCTATGCGCTTGAGATCGGAGGTGGTGCGTATGCCCAGCTTTTCGAACAGATTGGCGCGTTGGCGGTAGACCGTCTTGTCACTGATGCCCAGGTCGTAAGCGATTACCTTGGGTGCCTTTTCGTCAATGATGCCTTTGACAATGACCAGTTCGCGTTCGGAAAGATCGACACGTCGCGTGGGTGCGTCGGTAGCGCCGTTCGGCTCGACCCGTTCACCGGCGGCGATACGTTGGAGATCGTTCACCAGCGAGGCCGGCGATTCGGCCTTGCTGATGAACCCCCAAGCCCCCTGGCTGAATGCGCGCGACACCAAGGCCGGATCGTTGTGCATACTGACGATGGCGATCCGGCACTCCGGGCACACAGTGAGCAGTTTAGGAATCAGATCCAGCCCGCTGCTGTTGTTGCCCAGACTCAGATCCAGCATGACCAGATCCGGCTGCAGTGTCTGGCAGACCCGCACTCCCTCTTCGGGAGTTGCAGCCTCGCCGATGACTGACAAGGAGTCATGATTTTCGAGAAGGTACTTAAAACCCTCGCGTACGATGTGGTGGTCATCAATCAGGACAATCCGCTGCATAGGCCAATTCTGGCACCGTCTGCGACCGAATCTGCAGAGAATTTATCTCGAACGGGCAGTTTAGGGCAGGTAAGCGGCACGAGCGGAGTGCTCCGCAGTACGATGGAAGGCCATCGGGCACCAACCATAGGATCGAGGACTGCCACTAGTGCCGGCGAGAATCAAAGGAGCCATCATGACTAATCCTCTTCGGCCGAGCCTAGCTCGAGTATGGCTGGAGCGGCTGGCCGTTATCGCCTTCATTATGGTCGTCTATCCGCTGCTGAGTCTGATCATGTACACGAACTGGCTGCCGCACACCGGTGTGGCCTTCGCCATGTTCTGGATGCTCCCGCGGCGGTTGCGACTCTGGATCGTGCTTGGATTTGTCATGGCCAAGATGAACTCGGCGTGGGTCAACTGGATGTTCAACCCGAGTTGGTACCACTGGGACTATCCGCCGGGGATCCTATCATGGCGGGTTACAGTTCGAGAGAATCCTGTGACTCTTGTGCTGTCGGAGCTGGATGTTTTCTGTGCTCTGTTTGGCGTGATCTATCTGGACCATTTCAGGATTCGTCCCGACCAGCTGGGTGAGACGGAGGCGATGTGGCAGTTGCATGTCGCGGCATTGATCACTGCTGTTACCGGGGGTTTTAAGGACACGATGTACGTGATTTACGTCCATGATCCGCTGCTGCCTCACGCTTTTACTGCCTTCTTCGGGCATTTTATTGGCGTGATGCTGGTGGTGCCTTTGGCGGCCGTGTTGTTTCTGCCTGTTTTTCGGCGCGGGCTGACGGACATCATGGCCGAGGCCGTACTGTGGATGCTACCCATCACGGCCATCCTGCTCAGCACGGCATCGGCATTGGGTGGTGTCTCCGGCGAGATTTTACGGCGCCTGTTGCTTGTCGGCGTAGTGGTCATGTCCATTCGCCATGGCTGGCGCGGCGCAATCTTCTCGCTGGCCATTGTCAGCGTGGGACTGCAACTGGAGGCCAAGTTTAACGGAAACATCAAATCAACCGTGGTGGTTCAGGCGTTTGTTGCGGTCGCCGGCGTGATGGGTCTGATGTTCGGTACCTCACGTGATGAACTGGTGGGGCGAAAGCGGCAGTTGGAGACGGAGCTGCGCAACAACGAGACGCTCAGAACGCGGCTGGTGTCGGCGGCATTCAATGCGCAGGAAGTCGAAGTCGAGGAGCGACGCGCGCTGGCTTTAGAACTGCACGATGAGTTCGGGCAGAGTCTGACGGCATTGCAGGCCTATCTGCGCGTGGCAAAACAGAGCGGCGGGATGCCACCACTGGATACCTTGCAGTCACTGACGGATCAGATGCGCGGCAATATCCAGGATGTGCTGGAGCGTCTGCGCCCCGCGGTACTCGATGAGGTCGGGCTGTTTGCAGCCATTGACCGTGGCTCCGTGCGCAGTGTAGCCCAGGCCGCCAATTTACAGTTCACCACTGAGTTTCAGGGCGATGCGCGTCTGTTGAGTCATCTGGCTGATACGCAGGAGCTGATGATGTATCGCATCGTGCAGGAAGCGGTGACCAACATCGTCCGCCATGCCGGCGCCACGGAATGTTCGGTGCGCTTGCGCCTGTCAGAGCGTGCAGGACAGCTGTGGCTGTTCGCTGATGTGCGGGATAACGGAGTGGGGCGCGTGCACATGCTCACGCAAGGCAACGGCCTGCGCAACTTGCGGCAGCGTCTGGTGGCCATCGGTGGTGTCTGGTACTGGAGCGAGCTGAATCCCGGTCTCCGGATGCACTTGCTGCTGCGCCAGGATCTGAGCGGAGTGCCTACAATAGTCGGATGAACCCGACTCTCCGCATCGCCATGGCGCAGACCGATTTTCACGTCGGCGCGCTCGATCGTAATCTCGCAACCATCCGTGATCTCATCGCTACCGCGCGCGATGTGCACAACGCCGATCTGCTGCTACTGCCGGAAATGGCGTTATGCGGCTACGTGTCCGAGGACTTGTACGGTCGCCCCGGTTATTTGCGGCGCTGCGAACAGGCGATACAGGAACTCGCCGCTGAAGTTAGCGGCATCGCGGTTGTGGTCGGGTGGCCGGAGACTGCGGGTAGTGTCGTCTACAACGCGGCCAGTCTGCTGCGCGACGGGCGCATAGAGACTACTTACCGTAAGCGCTTTTTGCCCAATTACACGGTGTTTGACGAGGCGCGGTATTTTGCCGTTGATCCCGATGGTGGCGATTGCGTGTTCGAGGTGAACGGCGTCAAGGTCGGACTGATCATCTGTGAGGACATCTGGTACGCCGAGCCACTGGCCAGCACGGTACAGGCCGGTGCGGAGCTGGTGCTGGTGCCCAATGCCTCGCCGTTTGAACGCGACAAGCACGCGCAACGCGATCGGCTGCTGGCAACGCGCGTTGCCGAGACCGGTGTGGGCATTGCCTATCTCAATGTCGTCGGTGGCCAGGACGCGCTGGTGTTTGATGGTTCGAGTGTTCTGGCCGATGGCGATGGTACCGTGCACAACGCCGCCGAATCGTTTGCCGATGCGTTGCTGGTGGCCGACTTCGATGCGGCCACGCGCAAGTTCGCGCCAGTGGAATGGCCTGAGGAAACCGATGAGAGCGCCGTCTCTCTGATGTGGCGCGCCATTGTGCGCGGTACGCGTGATTACTGCGCCAAGAACGGTTTCAGCAAAGTCTGGTTAGGCTTGAGTGGCGGTATCGATTCGTCGTTAGTGCTGGTCGCGGCGGCAGAGGCGCTGGGGCCGGGCAACGTGACGGCGGTGCGCATGCCTTCGCGCTATACCGCGGATTTGTCGAATGATCTGGCGCAGGAACAGTGCGATCGCTTGGGTGTGAATCTGATGACGCTGCCGGTCGAGCTACCGTTCCAGGGATTTCTGGATACGCTGGCAGCGGCGTTCGAGGGCCATGCCGTCGACACCACCGAAGAAAATCTGCAGTCGCGGATTCGCGGCGCGTTGCTGATGGCGATGAGCAACAAGATGGGCGGACTGGTACTGACGACGGGCAACAAGTCCGAGTACGCGGTGGGTTATTGCACGATTTACGGTGACATGTGCGGTGGCTACGCGGTCATCAAAGATGTCTACAAGACCGAGGTGTTTGAGTTGGCGCGCTGGCTCAATGCGCGGGCCGGGGCGCCGGTGATTCCGGTCGGTGTGATCGAACGTCCGCCCAGTGCGGAGCTGCGTGAAAACCAAAAGGACCAGGACTCGCTTCCGCCATACGATGTGCTGGACGCGATTTTGCAGCGCCATCTGGAACAGCAACAGGATGCCGATGAGATCATCAGCGCCGGATTCCAGGCTGAAACCGTGCAGCGCGTGCTGCACCTGGTGCGCATTAGCGAGTGGAAGCGTCAGCAGGCGGCGCCGGGGCCCAAGGTCAGTCATCGCGCGTTCGGTCGCGAACGGCGCTACCCTATAACAAACGGGTATCGCTAGAGGGCAATCATGATTCGTCTGCGTGATCATGGCCTGCACTTGCTCGCAATGGGGCTGGTGCAGGGCGTTGTATTTGCTGCGATCTGGCGCGCTGCCGATCTGCAGGGCGATGTCAGCTTGCCGATTCGACTTCTGGTCGATTTGCTGGCGGGCATTCCGTTGCTGGTGTATGCCACCGAGCAAGTCCCCGGCCTGACGGCGCGTCCGCGAGTGGCAATTGTTGCCACGCTGACGGCGCTGGGCGTGGCACTGCAGGAATACACGCACTGGGTGTTTGATTCGACCACGTGGGGGAGCTGGTTCCCGCAAGGTCTGTTCCCCACGCTGATTCTGCTGTTTATTGCCGTGCATTGGTGGGTGCATTGGCGCCGGGCCAATCCTTCGCATCATGCGTATCGCGATCTGTTTGATACGACGTGGCGCAATGCCATCCTGTGTGGCTTGGGTGTCGGTCTGACCGGGCTGTTCTGGGGCGTGCTGTTTGCGGGCGCACAGTTGTTCAAGCTCATCGGCATCGATGCGCTGCAGGATCTGATCGAGCAATCGTGGTTTGCGATTCCTGCCAGCACCACCGTATTTGCGTGTGTGGTGACCTTGGGTCTGCAGCGCGAGGAAATGATCATCAGCCTGCGCAAGCTGCTGTTGGGCTTGCTCAAGTGGTTCCTGCCGCTGGTCCTGCTGATCGCTACGGTGTGGGCGGTGTGTCTGCCGTTTACCGGTGTCGACACCTTGTTCAAATCGGCATCCGCGGCCTGGACCATGCTGGTCACGGTGGCACTGTCGGTGCTGTTTGCCAACGCGGCATTTCAGGATGGCGCGCAGCAACGTCCTTATCCGCGAGCGTTCGGCGTGGCCTTAAGTTGGATGTGGCTGGCACTGATCCCCGTGGCGGCCATCGCCATCTGGGCGCTGTCATTGCGTGTGGGCCAGTACCAGTGGACTGCTGAGCGCGCCTGGGGCTTTCTGGTGGCACTGATCGCGCTTGGGTATGCCATCGGCTATTCCGTGTCCTTGTGGCCGCTGCGGCGTGACGCGGATGCCGACTGGATGCCGAGTATCGCCGCGACCAATCGCATCATGGCCGTGCTGATGGTGCTGGGTATCGTGGTGCTGGCAAGCCCGCTCGGCGATGCCTTCCGACTGCAGGCCTCGAGCCAAATGAAGCGCACACTGGCCCTGAAGTCGCCACCGCCCGGCAAAGGTTTGCCCTTGGATCTGGGGTTTGTCTCCGGCACCGGACGTTGGGGTGAGCGTGCGGCCGTCCGTCTGCAATCGGAAACGGCCGCAGACCCCGACATCGATCGTTCTATCAAGTCATTGTTGCCGGCGCAATTGGCAACGATCCGCGAACGTCGCAAGGCACCCGTCAAAATGACGAAGGGCGTGCCGTCACTGGTGTCAGTCAATCCTTCGGCACAGCAAACGCAGCTGTGGGCGTGGCTGCAGCAACAGATCAAGGTCACCAAGGATGAGCAACGCAAAGTGCAGGCGTGCTGGTCTGCGCAGCCTTGCCGCGTGTACTGGCTGGATCTCAATGCCGATGGCGCGGCGGAGGCCCTGCTGTTTGAGGGCGAACTTCAGACCATGCCCGCGGTCTATACCTGGCAGAACGATGACGCCAAGTACTTAGGAACGTTGAGTGTGCCGATGGGTGCCGGTGGTTCATCGGTGCCACTGTTGCCTTTGCTTGAGGCCGGTAAGGTCGAACTGGTACCCGATCCTTGGAAAAAGGTGAAAGCCGGTGGCCTGGAATTTGAATTGAACTAAGTAACATCCGTTAGGAGCGATCCGTTATGAAAAAACTTCTTCTCGCTGTGGGCGTCACTGCGGTTTTGAGCGCCTGCAATGGACCTGCTGCCGCGCCCTCAGCGGCCGCCGATTCGAATGGCACTGCAAAGCCGGCGGCAGCACCTGTGGCGGATCGTTTTAGTGTGCAGGCGGCACCGGCCGACTATAAGTTGCCCGCATGTACGGCACCTGCAGGCAAATCCGATCAGGACAGTTGCCCCAAAATTGAAATTCAATCGCTGAAGACATCGGATCCGTGGATCAATACGGTCCTCGATCAGCGCATCGCCGAGATCGTCGGTTCTGTGGCCAATCCCGAGCAGGATGCGACACAGAGCAGCGGGCCCTTGCAGGCAAGCGTGGATCGCATCGTTGCGGCTTCAACGGCAGACTCCAAGGATCGGCCGGGTATGGCGTATGAGCTCAATGTGGAACCGAAATATCTGGGCGCACACAAACAGCTTCAGCAGTTTGAAATTGACACCTATTCCTTCACCGGTGGCGCGCACGGCATGAGCACGGTCGAGCCTATCGTGTTGGATCCGGCACAGAAGCGTCGCGTTGAGCTGACCGACGTCGCGTTACCCGATGCAGAAGCTCAGCTGCTGAAACTGCTCGACACGCCCTACGTGGCCATGATCAAAGGATTGAGCCCGACCACGGATCAGCAACTGGCGCAGTACCGCAAGGACTTCCCGCTGTTTGTCAGCAAAAAGTTCTGGTTTGCCGATGACGGTATGCACTTCCATTACGATCCGTATGACATTTCGTACTATGCCGCGGGCTCGCAGGATTTCGTGATCCCTTATGCGCAGCTTGGCGGTGTGATCAAGCCGGAATATCTGCCATAAAAAACCCGCGCCTGGAGCGCGGGTCTCTGGAACGGCAAGCAGGCCGCCACTCACTTACACAGTGATGGCGGCTTACTTGTTGAGCGGCGGTGGCGGCAGCGCCACGGCATCGACCGGGGACTTCTCGCCGGCGAACGGGTTGAGCTTGCGCAGCGAACCCGGGAAGTCGGGCCAACGGCCGCTCAGGTACGGATGCGACGGATTGGTTTGCTTTAGCTGCGCCATGGCGCCATCGTACAGAGCCGTGTTGCCCAAGCCCTTGTACCCGGCGGCCATCAGGGCGATGGCATCGTCAGCGAACTGGCTTTGCGGGTAGGTGTCCAGCAGCGCACGGGCGCGCGAGACAGCCGACACGTAAGCGGCACGACGCAGATAGTACAGACCGACATCGAGCTCGTGACGGGCAAACAGATCGCGCAGGATTCCCATGCGGGTGCGCGCATCAGCAGCGTACGGCGAGTTCGGATAGTTGTTCACGACGATGGAGAAGTCGTTGAAGGCCTGGTTCGGCGTGGCCAGATCGCGACGCGAGGCATCGAGATTCCAGACCTTGCGCAGGAACACGGTGTCACGGTTCGAGTTCACCAGACCGCGCAAATAGTACATGTACGCAATGCTGCGATGTGTGGGGTAGGTGCGGATAAAACGGTCGATCGAAGTGATCGCGTCTTCGTTCTTACCCGACTTGTATTGGGCGTAAGCGGTTTCGATCTGAGCCTGTTCGGCTTCAGGACCGTAAGGGTACTGCGCAACGAGGCGCTTGTAGGTTTCTTCGGCCTGATCCCAACGGCCTTTGACCATTTGACCGTGGCCGCGCTCGTACAAGGTGCCGACGGCGACGCCCTCGTTAATGTCGGATTCGCCCTTGCCAAAGCGGTTCTTGATGGTGGAACAGCCGCTCATGACGGCGACGGACAGCAAGGCAATTGCCAACAGGCGCAGGGGATGGGTGGATTTGGTCATCTGGATGTCGAAATCGGCGCTCAAAGCGCGGAAAGCCCATAATACCAGTCCTAAGCCTGACTTTTGCCGATCTGAACACCATGACCCAAGCCACCATTCAGCGCACCGCCATTGTCCCCGATAGCCTGGCCGGCCAACGGTTCGATGCCGTCGTTGCCACGCTCTTTGGCGAGTACTCGCGCTCCAAGCTGGCCTCGTGGATCAAATCGGGCGAACTTACGCTCGATGGCCGTACGGTCCGTCCCCGTGACCCGGTCCGTGGTGGCGAGTCGGTGACCCTGTCCGCCGTCGAGACGGTGCAGACCCATTCCGAGCCCGAGGCCATGGAACTTGAGATTCTGTACGAGGATGCCGACATCCTGGTCCTCAACAAGCCGGCGGGTCTGGTGGTTCATCCGGGCGCGGGCAATCCGCGCGGCACGCTGGTGAATGCCTTGCTGCACCACGATGCCTCACTGGATAAGTTGCCGCGTGCCGGCATCGTGCATCGCCTCGATAAGGACACTTCGGGCGTCATGGTTGTAGCCAAGACCTTGCCCGCCCATACGCGCCTGATTGAGATGCTGTCGGCGCGCGATGTGCATCGCCAATATCTGGCTGTGGTGGTGGGCGCAATGGTCAGTGGCGGCACCGTCGATGCGCCGATCGACCGCCATCCGCGCGATCGTATCCGTCAGGCCGTGCGCGACGATGGCCGTGATGCCATCACGCATTACCGCCTGCGCGAGCGGTTCCGCAATCACACCTTGCTGGAGTGTCGTCTGGAAACGGGTCGTACCCACCAGATTCGCGTGCACATGAACCACATCAAACATCCGATCATCGGCGATCCGCTATACGGCGGTCCGCTCAAGCTGCCGCGCGGCGCAACGCCCGAACTGGTCGAGCAATTGCGCGGCTTCCGTCGTCAGGCACTGCATGCCGAGGTGCTGTCGTTTGAGCACCCGATTACCGGTGAACCCGTACGTTGCGAAGCACCGGCACCGGCCGACATGCTCAGGCTGCTATCGGTACTGCGCGACGACACGCGTCAGCACGAAGACTGAAATCACCGCGTTTAGCGGCGCCAATCAGTACAGCACGCGGACGCGTAACGTGTGCTCGAGCTCGCGCAGTTGGGCGAGAACGCCTTCGTCGTAATCGGTGTTGATGTCGGTAATCACGTAACCGATGGTTTCATTGGTCTTGAGGTATTGACCGACGATATTGACGCCACGCTCGGCCAGAATGCTGTTGATGCGCGCCAGAATGCCGGGCACGTTGCGATGGATATGCAGGACCCGATGCGCATCGGCTAGCGTCGGCAAAATGATCTCGGGGAAATTGACGGCGTTCTGCGTGGCCCCCGTATCGACGAAATCGCTCAGTTTGCCAGGCACAAAACGGCCGATGTTTTCCTGCGCTTCGGCGGTGGAGCCGCCCACATGCGGCGTCAGCAGCGTGTTGCGCAGACCGCGCAACGGCGAATCAAACGGCTCGTCATTGCTGGCGGGCTCATAGGGGAACACATCGACTGCGCAACCGCCGAGTTGGCCGCTCTCGACGGCCTGACGCAGCGCCTCGATATCCACCACGTGACCGCGGCTGAGATTGATCAGCAGCGCGCCCTTGCGCATCGACTGCAATTGCTCGGCGCCGATCAGGTTGGCGTTGGCGGCACGGCCATCGACATGGAGCGAGACGATGTGGGCGTTGGTCAGCACTTCGGCCATGGACCGGCATTGAACGGCGTTGCCCAGTGCCAGTTTCTCGGCGATGTCGTAAAACATGACGCGCATGCCCATGGCTTCGGCGAGTACTGAGAGTTGTGTGCCGATGCTGCCGTAGCCGATCAGGCCCAGCGTTTTGCCGCGCACCTCATGCGAGCCGGCTGCGGATTTGTCCCATTGACCTGCGTGCAGCATACGGTTCTTGTCCGGGATGCCGCGCATCAGCAGAATCATTTCCGCCAGCGCGAGTTCGACCACGGAGCGCGTGTTGCTAAACGGTGCGTTGAATACCGCAACCCCTTGTTCCGTTGCGGCTTGCAGATCGATTTGGTTGGTGCCGATGCAGAACGCGCCAATGGCGAGCAGGCGTGGCGCCTGTTCCAGCACGCGACGGCTCACCTGCGTCTTGGAGCGGATGCCCAGCAGGGAGACATCGGCGAGCTCGGCGATGAGTTCGTCTTCGCTCAGGGCTTGCTTGCGGACATCGACCTGATAGCCCTGTTGTTCCAGTAGTTCGACGGCCACCGGGTGCACGTTTTCCAGCAGCAGCACGCGCATGCGGGATTTGGGAAAGGAGAGTGCTTTAGTCATGACCGGGCGTCGTGTGCGATGAGAACATCAAGAGAGGGAGCTTCAAAGTCTGCCAGATCGACGACGCGCTGGCGACGCACGTTCTCGGTATACGCCACGAAGGCATGGGCCGCGCCGCCTTGCTTGATCTGGTAATCGGTAAAGCCGTCACCGATCGCCCACACCTCGCCGTCAAGGTTCAATGCTTGCACGGCGACGGGTTTGCCATTGTCAGCAGCCAGCGGGCTCGAGAGATCGGCGCCGGTGATGCGACCTTGTGTGTTGAGCAGAAAGCGGTTGGCGACGACCTGGCCTTCGGCAATGCCCAATTCGGCGACTACCGGTGCGATGAATTCGACAAAGCCGTTGGACACAATGCGGATGCGATGCGCGTTGGCACGTACCCAGTCGGCGTTGGCCACGATGGAGTTCGAGACCTGCGCCTTGAGGGTGTGCGATAGGGTGGTGATGTCATCAGAATGGATATCAAGCACGGCCATGCGTCGGCGCAGCGATTCGCCGAAGCCGATGGCACCGCTCATTCCCAGCTCGGTCACGTTGGCGATCTCTGTTACAGCGGCACGGCTCAGACGGCCTTCGTCGGCTAACTGCTGTGCCAGCAGATCAAGGGCCTCGACCCGCGTCCACGTGCTGTCAAAATCAAATAACAGAGTTCGTTCCATTTCCCTATGGTAAGGGCGGGCGCTGCGATTTAACGTGACGAAGGCGCCACCGGCCGCATTACACTATGGCCATGAGCGGATGGATCACAGCCCAATGGCCCGCGCCGCAAGGCGTACATGCACTGACCACCACGCGCGATGGCGATGGCGTCTCTGTCGCGCCGTTTGATCGCTTCAACATGGGCAATTGCGCCAGTCCTACCGGCGACGATCCGCAAGCCGTGCAGACCAATCGCGAGCGATTGCAGCAACAGGCCAAGTTGCCCAGTGCGCCGTTCTGGCTGAAACAGGTGCACGGCGTTGAAGTCGTGGAACTCAAAAGTGCCGAACAACTCAACGATTTGCCTACCGCTGATGCGGCCTTTACGCGCAAGCCGAATCTGGTGATTTCGATCCAGACTGCCGACTGCCTGCCGGTGTTGCTGACCGATCGTCGCGGCACGGTGGTCGCGGGCGCCCATGCCGGATGGCGCTCTTTGGCGGCCGGTGTCATTGAACGCACCGTCGAGGCGATGCAGGTACCGGCTTCGGAACTGCTGGTGTGGCTCGGTCCGGCAGCAGGTCCGCAACGCTACGAGATCGGTGTCGATGTCTTTGATGCCTTCGTCAGTCAGGACTGGAAGGCCGCGTCCGCATTCAAATGCTCGCGCGATGATCACTGGAACGTCGATCTGTATGCACTGGCTAAGCAGCGTCTGGATGCGATTGGTGTGCCCGCGGCGCAGATTTTTGGCGGCGATTTATGCACCATCTCAGATGCGAACCGTTTTTATTCGCACCGAAGGGATCCGCGCACCGGCCGCATGGCCAGTCTGATCTGGCGTACCGGCTGAAAATTCGGCAACGATTGTAACGGTCGGCCTTGCGCTGACACGCAGTGAACCCCACGTAGCGCATAGTAGTTGGACAGACTCATCAAGGAGTCGTGCTCATGCGATTGGATAAATTGACCTCGCGCTTCACGCAGGCACTGCAGGATGCGCAAACGATAGCGGTTGGACGCCAACATGCGTTCATCGAGCCGGTGCATTTGCTGTCGGCCATGCTCGATCAGAACGGCGGTAGCGCCGCACCTTTACTCAGCCAAGCCGGCGTGCAGATTCCGGTGCTCAAGCAGCGCTTGGGCGAGGCCTTGAACAAACTGCCGACCGTGAAAGGCGGCGGTGGTGCGCCCAACATCGGCAACGAGCTGGCGCGCCTGCTTGGCACAACCGATCAGCTGGGACAGCAGGCCGGCGATGCCTTCATCCCCGGCGAGTGGTTCCTGCTGGCCGCACTCAAAGAGCCCGGCAGCATCAGCCAGCTGCTCAAAGACGCAGGCGCCGATCTAGCACGCCTGCAAAAAGCCATCGACACCATGCGCGGAGGAGACACTGTGCAGTCCGAAAATGCCGAAGACCAGCGTCAAGCGCTGGAAAAATACACCATTGACCTGACCGCGCGCGCCGAGAACGGCAAGCTCGATCCGGTGATTGGCCGTGACGAAGAGATTCGCCGCACCATTCAAGTCCTGCAGCGCCGTACCAAGAACAATCCCGTGCTCATCGGTGAGCCGGGCGTGGGTAAAACCGCCATTGTCGAAGGCCTAGCCCAGCGCATCGTTAATCACGAGGTGCCCGAGTCGCTGCGTTCCAAGCGCGTGCTGTCGCTCGATATGGGTGCACTGATTGCGGGTGCCAAATATCGCGGTGAATTCGAGGAACGCCTCAAGGCGGTGCTGAACGATCTGGCCAAGAATGAAGGCCAAGTCATTCTGTTTATCGACGAACTTCACACCATGGTCGGTGCCGGCAAAGCCGAAGGCGCAATGGATGCGGGCAATATGCTCAAGCCGGCATTGGCCCGCGGTGAGCTGCACTGCATTGGCGCCACCACCTTGAACGAGTACCGCCAATACGTTGAAAAGGATGCTGCGTTAGAACGCCGTTTCCAGAAAGTGCTGGTGGGTGAGCCTAGTGTCGAAGATACGATTGCGATCCTGCGCGGTCTCAAACCCAAGTACGCCTTGCATCATGGTGTGGAAATTACCGACCCCGCGATTGTGGCGGCAGCGACCTTGTCGCATCGCTACATCAGTGACCGGCAGTTGCCCGACAAGGCCATCGATCTGATGGACGAAGCGGCATCGCGCATCCGCATGGAGATTGACTCCAAGCCCGAAGAGCTGGATCGCAAAGAACGCCGTCTGATTCAACTCAAGATTCAGCGCGAAGCGCTCAAGAAAGAAAAAGACGAGGCCTCGCAAAAACGTTTGGCCGATCTGGATGCCGAGATCGATGAACTGCAACGCGCATTCGATGATCTCGAAGAAATCTGGAAGGCCGAGAAGGCGGCGCTGCAAGGTGCGACGGCGATCCAGGAACGCATTGAGAAGGCCAAGGTCGATCTCGAAGCGGCGCAACGCAAGCAGGATTATGCGCGCATGTCCGAGCTGCAGTACGGCACCATTCCGGAGCTGGAAAAACAGCTCGAAGCCGCCAATGCCATGGAAACCCAAGGTTTCAAGCTGCTGCAGGACAAGGTCACCGACGAGGAAATTGCCGAAGTGGTGTCGCGCTGGACCGGCATTCCGGTCAGCAAGATGCTCGAAGGCGAACGCGACAAGTTACTGCGCATGGAAGAACACATCCATCAGCGCGTGGTCGGTCAGGAAGAAGCCATCCGCGTGGTGGCCGATGCCGTGCGCCGTTCGCGTGCCGGCTTGAGCGATCCCAACAAGCCCAGCGGTTCGTTCCTGTTCTTAGGTCCCACGGGTGTCGGTAAGACCGAGCTGAGCAAGGCGCTGGCTGAATTCCTGTTTGACAGTCCCGATGCCATGGTACGCATCGACATGTCGGAATTCATGGAAAAGCATGCGGTGTCGCGACTGGTCGGTGCACCTCCGGGTTATGTCGGCTATGAAGAAGGCGGCTACCTCACCGAGGCCGTGCGTCGTCGCCCGTACAGCGTGATCCTGCTCGATGAAGTGGAGAAGGCGCATCCGGATGTCTTCAACATCCTGCTGCAGGTGCTGGACGATGGCCGTCTGACCGATGGCCAAGGTCGCACTGTCGACTTCCGCAACACCGTGATCGTGATGACGTCGAACCTCGGTTCGCAGCGCATCCAGCAAATCGCGCAGGACGGTGGCGATTACACGCAGATGAAGGATGCGGTGATGGAGGTGGTTCAAGGACACTTCCGTCCGGAGTTCATCAACCGGCTCGATGATCTGGTCGTGTTCCATCCGCTGACGCCGGAGCAGATCCGTTCGATTGCCGGCATTCAGCTCACCGGTTTGCGCAAGCGTCTGGGCGAACGTGGTATCGGTCTGGAAATCTCCGAAGTGGCGCTGGACTTGCTCGGTTCTGCAGGTTTCGATCCGGTTTATGGGGCGCGACCGCTCAAGCGTGCCATCCAGCAGCAGATCGAGAACCCGCTGGCCCAGAAGATTCTGGCGGGCGAGTTCACTTCGGGCGATACCGTGCAGATCGATGCGGTGATGGGGCAATTGGTCTTCAAATCCGCATAATGGTCGTATGACCATTGAACAACTGACGTTTCTGGCCATTCTGGCCGGCGCCCTTTACCTCTTCGTCACGGAGAAATTGCGGGTTGATGTGACGGCCATGATCACGTTGCTGGCCTTGGTCGTCACGGGCATTCTCGATAGCAAGCGGGCGCTCAGCGGTTTCGCCAGTGAACCGGCGATCATTGTGGCGTCGGTGTTTGTGATCAGCGCCGGGCTGGCGGCGACCGGCATCACCGAGAAAATCGGTGAGTGGGTGTCCAGGCTCGGCGGTAACGGCGAGCTGCGCAGTATCGCGGTGATCATGCCGATTGTGTCGGCAATGGCCTCGTTTACGCATCACGTCATGGTCACGGCCATGATGGTGCCGATCCTGAGCAAGTTTGCGCGGCAAAAACGTCTGAGTGTTTCGCGCCTGCTGATGCCGATGTCGCTGGCGGCTTCGTTGGGCACCACGTTGACGTTGGTGAGTGCGCCGGCCTTCCTGCTGGCCAACAACATGATCGAGCGCAGCGGGGCCAAATCGCTGGGTATTTTCTCGGTCACGCCGATCGGCGTTGCGCTGGTGGTCATGGCCACCGTTTACATGCTGCTGATGCGGTTTGTGCTGCCCAAACATATGGGGCAGGCTGACGATGCCGAGATGTTCCGGCTGGACCGTTATCGCAGTGAGCTGGTCATCGGTCCGCATTCTCGCTGGGCAACGCGGCCGTTGGCCGAACTCAAAACGGCCATGGGCAAGGACTTTGAAGTCGTCGGCTGGTTGCGTGACGATGTGCTGCGCGATGATCTGACCGATAGCAGCCCGCTCAGTCGCCACGACATTCTGATTGTCGATGCCAGTCCCGATCACATCGCTTCGTTGCAGGCCGATAAGGGGATCGATCTGAATGCCGTCGCGCGGTTTGGTCTGTTAGCGGGCAATGGCGATAACGAAGGCCAGCCGCAGCTCGTCCAGGCCGTGGTCGCACCGGGCAGCGAGTTCATCGGCAAGAGCACGCGCGAACTGCAGTTTGCACAGCGCAATGGCGTGGTGGTGACCGGTCTTTGGCGTCGCGATGCGCAGTTGCGTGAGCAACGGTACGCCGAGGAGCGCCTGCAGGAAGGCGATTTGCTGGTGCTGTGGGGTTACTCATCGCGCCTGGCGGAGTTGGCCAGTCACCAGGGCATTCTGATGCTGGTACCGTTTGCGGGCGAGGCCAAGCGTCGCATCCTGTCGCCGGTCGCCTTGGCGATTATGGGCGCCACTATTTTTGCGGCCGCCACCGAACTGCTCGATCCGCCGCTGGCGTTCCTGTTGGGCGCCGTGGCGATGGTGGCCTCGCGGTGTGTCGGTATCAACGAGGCCTATCGCGAAATCGACGTGCGCATCTTTGTGATGATTGCGGGCGTGATTCCGCTGGGCATTGCCATGGAAGACACCGGCACCGCCAAACTCATCGCGGATGGCCTGACACACCTGGTGCAAGGCTGGCCGACGTTAGCTGTGCTGATGATGCTGTTCCTGATGGCCGGCCTGCTCACACAGATTCTGTCCGATGCGGCCACGACCGTGCTGCTCGGACCAATTGCCCTGTCGTTGGCGGTCAGTCTCGGCTTGCCGGTGACGCCATTCGTGGTGGTTACCGCATTGGGCGCAGTGGCTTCGTTCCTGACGCCCATCGGGCATCACGGCAACCTGCTGATCCTGCGCCCCGGCCACTACACCTTCCGCGACTTTCTGGTGATCGGGTTGCCGCTCACAGTGATGATTGGCGCCGTCGCCTCGTGGATGGCGCGCTGGTTGTGGCTCGAAGGCCCGTTCCTGCCTTCGTTGGGGTAAACCCGGGCTTTAGGCCGCAGTAAAGGCCGGGTGGGCAGCGATGAGGGCTTCGAGCTTGACCTGATCGGCGGCGAACTTGCGGATGCCATCGGACAGTTTTTCAACGGCCATCTGATCCTGATTGTGTTCCCAGCGGAACTCGGCCTCGGTCAGTGCAGCGGGTGCGGGTTGTACGTTGGCCGGCGCAGTCAGATGCGACTGCACCGGCTCCTTGCTGTCTTGCAGTTCGTTGAGCAGATCGGGCGAAATGGTGAGGCGATCGCAACCGGCGAGCGCGAGCACTTCGCCGATGTTGCGGAAGCTGGCGCCCATCACGATGGTGCGGTAGCCGTGCTGCTTGTAGAAATTCCAGATGCGATGCACGGACTGCACGCCCGGATCCTGCATGGCGTGGTTCGGTTTTTCCATGCCGTTGGCAAGGTACCAGTCGAGAATGCGGCCGACGAACGGCGAGATCAGAAACACGCCGGCATCGGCACAGGCGCGGGCTTGCGCAAACGAGAACAGCAGCGTCAGGTTGGTCTGGATGCCTTCGCGCTCCAATTGTTCCGCAGCGCGGATGCCCTCCCAGGTGGCCGCCAGTTTGATCAGGATGCGATCTCGCGAGACGCCATTGGCCTCGTACAGCTCGATCAGGCGGCGGGCCTTGAGCAGGCTGGCCTGCGTGTCAAAACTCAGGCGCGCATCGACCTCGGTGGAGACGCGGCCTTTTACCAGCTTGACGATTTCACTGCCGACGGCCACGGCCAGTCGATCGGACGCATCGAGCACGCGTTCCTGTTCGTCCGCGCCTTGCGCGGCAGCGATGGCGGCATGCACCGTATCGGCCAGCTTGGGCAAGGTCACCGCTTTGAGCAGCAACGAAGGGTTGGTCGTCGCGTCTTGCGGCTGGAATTTGGCAATGGCCTCGATGTCGCCGGTGTCGGCAACGATGGTGGACAGTTGGCGGAGTTGGGAGAGTGCGCTAGTCATGCCTTCATTTTAGTAGAGATCGTAGGGGTCCACATCCAGCGACCATCGAACTTTTCTCGCGAGCGGGGAACCGTACACGGCAGGAATCACGCGTTGCAGGGCCTGATGCAAGTCGGTGCGCGTGTCGGCCTGCAGCAGCAACTGTTCGCGCAGATAACCGGCGCGCTTGGGCATCGGCGCGGGCAGCGGTCCCATCGCCATCACATTCGGATACGGTGCGAAGGCCTTGCTGAGCCCTTGCAGAAACTCGCGAACTTCGGCGACGTGGCGGCCTTCGGCACGGATTAAAGCCAAAGACGCGTAGGGCGGCCACGCGGCCTTGCTGCGTTCGTCGAGTTCGGTTTGCGCGACAGCGTTGTAGTCGGCATCGAGCAGACGTTGCAGCAGGACGTGATCGGGGTGGTGCGTCTGAATCAGCACGACGCCGGGTTTGTCGGCGCGGCCGGCGCGACCGGCGACTTGGATCAGCTGCTGCGCCAATCGTTCGCCCGCGCGGAAGTCGGTGCTGAACAGGCCTTCGTCGGCGCCTACAACGACAACTAAGGTTAGGTTGGGCAAGTCGTGGCCCTTGGCCAGCATTTGTGTGCCAATCAGAAGGCCGGCGCCGTCACCGACCGTCGCCAGGCGCTGCTGCAATCCGTCGCGCGTGCGTGTGCTGCCGCGGTCGATGCGAACCACCGGGGCGATATCGGCGAACTGCTCGCTAAGGAATTCTTCGAGCCGTTCGGTGCCGATGCCCTGCGGATGCAAAGCGAGTCCGCCGCAGTCGGGACACGCGGGCGGCGCGGCGCGGGAGGCACCGCAGTGATGGCATTGCAGTCGACGGCCATGCTGGTGCACAGTCATCGCCGAGTCGCAATGTTGGCACTGCGCGCTCCAACCGCAGTCATGGCACAACAGCACCGGCGCATAGCCGCGGCGGTTGCGGAACACCAGCACCTGTTCGCCGCGTTCGAGGTGCACTCGGATGGCCTTGAGCACCAACGGACTCAAGCCGGCTTCGAGCGGCACGCCACGCATGTCGACAATGCGCATCTGCGGATGCTGCGCGCCACCGTGTGCGCGTTCCGTCAGTCGCAGCAAACCGTAACGGCCGGTCTGCGCGTTGTGCAGCGATTCGAACGAAGGCGTGGCACTGCCCAGCACGATGGGTCGGCTGACACGGTTCGCACGTTGCACCAGAAAATCACGGGCGTTGTAGCGGATGCCATCGAACTGTTTGAAGCTGCCGTCATGTTCTTCGTCGACCACAAACAGACCGGGATTGGCCAGCGGCAAAAACGCCGCCGAGCGGGTGCCGACGATGACGCGCGCTAAACCGGTCCGTGCTCGCAGCCACACCCGTGCGCGGTCTTTATCACTCAGTCCCGAGTGGTAGGCATCCACCGGCACACCCAAACGCTGTTCGAACCGTTGCAGTGTCTGCGGTGTGAGACCGATTTCCGGCACAAGAATCAAAGACTGCCGTCCGGCCGCCAAGGTCTGCGCGATGAGTCTCAGGTAGACCTCGGTCTTACCGCTGCCGGTCACGCCTTCGAGCAGCCAACCCTGATACACATCGGGATCCGAAATGACGGCTTGCACCGCCGCCTGTTGTTCGTCCGTCAATTGCAGGCGATGGAGTGGGTGCTCGGCCTCCTCCTGCCAGCGGCGGCCGGCTGCATCGGCTAAGGCCATTTGCTCGGTTAGCGACACCGGTTGGAGTTGGGCCAACTCGCGACGCAGCAGCTCGTTCACCACGGCGCCGGTATAGCGCTCACGGGCCGTTGCTTCGGGTAGGGGACCGTCGACTTGTAGGGATTCCAGGGCGCTCTTGTACTTGCCGGCGCGCAGGGTGGTGGGATCGCGGGTGGCGGCCAGCAGGGCTACGGGTTCGGGTGTGGCGGGCTCGCCATCGCGCAGGGGCTTAGGCAGGGCCTGCCAGACGGTCTCACCCAAGGGCGAGACGGTATAGCGGTGCAGCCAGGCCAGGCTGCGCAGCAGTTCGTCGGGCAGCAGGGGCGCGTCGGTGTCGAGCAGGGTGGCAGGCAGGATTTGCTCCACACCGGCCGGGCCGCTCCCTATAATGAGACCGATGCGCTCGTGGCCACCACGCCCGAACGGGACCCGCACACGTCGCCCGATGTCCGCCGCAATGACCGGAGCGCCATCGCCCGGCCGGTAGTCAAATTGGGCCCATAACGGGACGTTGACCACGACCTTCCAGACCGTTTCGGCCGGGGTGAAAGCAGGGGGCAATTCCGTTGCGGGCATCGCCACAGTGTACGGGAGCGACTGACTCTGACGAAACCTAAACGATTTGCCAACAACAATTGCACGCTGGGGTCACGAAGTGCGCGTAAGTTGTTGGTTAAAAAGGATTTTTCAGCTTATCCACAGCGATTGTGGATAACTCTGTGTATTGCCGTTGGTTTCGCTTCGGAATCCGCTGAATTCTGCCCGATCAGCGTGATTGGTGAAAAAATAGCCAACAATAAAAAACGCCAGTAAAACAATCACTTAGCCGTGAAACATTGGCCGAATTGCGCCGGATATGAACCGACGAGTGGAATATTACGAATTGTTGCCCGCTGTGAATAACCAAGGCGCCCCACTGAACTTCATTCGATGCTGAAAAAACAGCTCATTTTGAAAAGTCAAGGTAAATTCCGCCTCATTTCGCGGCGATTTCTGAACTGCAGAGGGCTAAAATGGCAGTCCTAGTTACCCACCTCGGGCCGGATCCCGCGCACCCATGACGGCTACCTCTGATTCCGGCAGCAACCGACGCCGCCTGCGCGGAGAAATGGGCACCACGACCCGCCTGGCTGCGCCGCTGATTGTCGGCCATGTGTCGACTGCCATGATCTCGTTTGTCGACTCGGTCATCGCCGGCCACCACCACACCTCCACCTTGGCTTCGGTGTCCGTGGCGACCGCCATGATGTGGTTTGCGATCATGCTGCCGTTGGGTGTCCTGATGTCCATCCCGCCCATGGTCAGCGAGATGGATGGCAGTGGCCGCCGCTCCCAAATCGGCCCGCTGTTCCGTCAGGCCCTGTGGATGGCCATCGGCATCGCCGCCGTGCTGTTTACCTATTTGAGTTTTGCGCCCGCGCTGCTGAGCGTCGTCGGCATGGATCCGGCTATCGTGCCCGGTGCCCGCGATTTCCTGCATGCGGTGCGTTGGGGCATGCCCGGGCTGTGCCTGTTCTTCAGCATGCGGTATCTGGCCGAAGGCCTGCACTGGACCCGTCCCACCATGTATCTGAGCCTGCTCGGTCTGGCAGTGCTGGCACCGGTGGGCTATGTGCTGACGTTCGGGCTGCTGGGGCTGCCTTCGATGGGAGCGAAAGGCCTGGGCTATGCCAGCGCACTGTCGATGTGGATTCAGGCGCTCGGTTTTCTGCTGGTGCTGTCACGTTCGCGTCGACTGCACGAACTGCGACTGTTCAAGCAGTGGGATTGGCCGCAGTGGGCCGTCATTCGCCGCACGCTCAAGGTCGGTCTGCCGATCGGCGTGATGGTGCTGATGGAAGGCGGGCTGTTCACCACCACTGCGATGCTGATGGGCAAGTTGGGAGCGGTGCAGTCGTCGGCCCATCAGATTGCGATTAGCGTCGCCACCTTGTGTTTCATGATTCCGCTGGGCGTGGCCGAAGCGACGACCGTGCGCGTGGGACATGCCTTGGGTCGCAACGATTACGCGGCGATCCGGCGCGCGATGATTGCCGGTCTGGCCATCGTCTTTATGACACAGCTGGTGTCCGCGTCGATCATGATCTTCGGCAATCATCAGTTGGCTTCGCTGTATTCCGAGGATACGGCGGTGCTGGCACTCGCATCGAGCCTGCTGCTGTATGCGGCGACGTTTCAGTTCCCCGACGGCGTGCAGGTGATTTCGGCGGCCACCTTGCGCGGTCTGCAGGACACCACCGTGCCGATGTGGATGGCCGTGTTCTCGTACTGGATGATCGGCATGCCCGTTGGCATCGTGCTCGGGTTCTACTACGACATGGGCCCGAAAGGCATGTGGATCGGTCTGATTTGCGGCCTGACACTGGCGGCCATCCTGCTGAATACCCGCGCCCGCGCGACCATCCGCAGAAATCTTCCGACTGCGTCTTAAGGCCGCGTCCGTTACGATAGAGGCAGTTCTCTTTGAGTTGTCCCTGTGTCGGTAAACGCTGCTCCAACTTCTGCCCGTCCCCCGTTCCGCGAACGTCCGTTCGGTCGTTTTCTGCATCGCCTGTGGCGCGGCCTCAACGCGATTCGCCGCCTGGTGTTTGGCGTGATTGCGCTGTTCCTGCTGCTGATTTTTCTGATCGTTGTTATCAGTCTCAGCGGCGGTGAGATCCGTCTGCAGGATCGCACCACGCTGGTGTTCAATCCGCAGGGCAAAGTGGTTGAGCAGTTCACCCAGGATCCGGCCGTCGCTTCGATCATGAGTCTGGGTGGCGACGAGGGCGAGGTCCGCCTTCGTGATGTGCTGCAAGTGCTGCGCAAAGCCAAAACCGATTCGCGCATTGAACGCGTAGTGCTGGATGTGGACGGTCTCGAGTTGGCCGGTTGGGCCAGCACGCGCGAAGTGGCTGCCGCCATCCGTGAGCTGCGGGCTGCGGGCAAGCCGGTCGTTGCCTTTACTGAGGGCGGCGATCAGCAGCAGTATCTGCTCAACGCCACCGCCGAACGCATCGCGCTGGATCCCATGAACGGTCTGATGCTCGAAGGCATCGGCCGCTATCGTCAGTACTACCGCGAGCTGCTGCAGGACAAACTCGGCATTGACATGCAGCTGTTTAAGGTTGGCACGTTCAAGTCCGCCGCCGAACCGTATGTGCTCGATGAGTCCTCGCCCGCTGCCGAGCAAGCCGATCTGTTCTGGATGAACGACATCTGGTCGCGCTATCTCACCGAGGTCGCACGCGATCGCAAGATTCCCGAGTCGCAATTGCGGGATTCGATCAACAACGCGCGCGAAGGCATCGTCGCCGCGCAAGGTGATCAGGCGCAGTATGCATTGACCAACCGTTGGGTCGATGCGCTGCAAACGCGCGAGGAGTTCAATGCCTCGATTGCGGCCAAGGCCATCAAAGACGAAGACAATACCGTCGGTTTTCGCGCCATTGGCTACGATGATTATCTGCAGTTAGCGCAGATCGAACCCGATCCCGAGTCGTCGCTGCTGAGTGAAAAGCATGTCGGTATCGTCGTGGCCGAAGGCGACATCGTCTCCGGTGAACAGCCGCCGGGTGCGATCGGTGGCGAGTCGACTGCCGCACTGCTGCGCGATGCCCGCAAAGACAAGTCGATCAAGGCCGTCGTGCTGCGGGTCAGCTCCCCGGGTGGCGAAGTGTTCCCGTCGGAACAGATCCGCCGCGAAGTCGCCGCTTTGCGCGCGGCCGGTAAACCGGTGGTAGTGTCGATGGGCGATGTGGCCGCCTCGGGCGGTTACTGGATCTCGATGAATGCCAATCGCATCTACGCCGATCCTTCGACCATCACCGGTTCGATCGGTATTTACGGCGTGATTCCCAATCTCGCGCGTGCGCTCGACAAGATCGGCGTGCACACCGATGGCGTGAGCACCACACCGGTGGCCGGCGCGTTCGATCCGACTCGGCCCTTGGATGCGACCTCCGCCGCTGTCATTCAGTCGGTGATTGAAAAGGGTTACCGCGACTTCACAGGACGCGTCGCCAAGGCGCGCGGGCAGTCGCCGGCGGCCATTGATGCAGTGGCGCAGGGGCGCGTGTGGACCGGCGCGCAAGCCAAGGAGCGTGGATTGGTGGATGATTTCGGCACTTTGCGCGATGCCGTGGACCATGCCGCCGCACTGGCCAAACTCGGCAAGCGCGGTGAGTATTCGACGCTGTGGATCGAGGAGCACCGTGCGCCATTCTCCGGTCTGTTCAGCCGCTTGCCGCGTGGCGTGCGCTCGGCCCTGATCGGCACCGACTGGACGCGCGATCTGCTGCGCCTGGCGGCACCGCAGGCCGAGGCCGAGTTGCGCTTCCTGCAGCGTCTGAGCACCAACTCGCGCGGCCGCCCCGTCACCGGAGTGGCACACTGTTTCTGTTCTCTCTAATCGGATCGCCCCGGAGTTCCCATGACCGATGACCGCTGGCGCCTAGACGGCAAGACTGCACTCATCACCGGTGGCAGTGCCGGGATCGGTTTGGCCACGGCGCGCGAGTTAGCAGCGCTGGGCGCCACGGTGCTGATTAACGGCCGTGACGACGAGTCGCTCGATCGGGTGCGACAGGAACTCCTCGAGGAGATGCCTTCGGCCGATATTGATGTGTTTGCAGCCGATGTCGCCGTGGACAGCGAACGGCACGATCTGATCGACTGGGTCGAGGATTTCGGCGACGGTCTGCATCTGCTGATCAACAACGCCGGTGGCAATCAGAGCCTGCCCGCCACCGAATACACCGCGGACCAGTGGCGCGCCCTGTTTGAGCTCAACACCTTTTCGGCGTTCGAGTTGTCGCGCCTGTGTTACCCGCTGCTGACACGGCATGCGGCCACGGCCATCGTCAATGTGGGCAGTGTGTCGGGGCTGACGCACGTGCGCACCGGCGTGGTTTACGGCATGACTAAGGCCGCGTTGCATCAAATGACGCGTAATCTTGCGGTCGAGTGGGCCGACGACGGCATTCGCGTCAACGCCGTGGCACCGTGGTATATCCGTACGCGCCGGACGCAGAACAAGCTGGCCGATCCCGATTATCTTGACGATGTGCTGTTGCGCACGCCCATGGGCCGTGTCGGCGAGCCCGAGGAAGTGGCGGCCGCCATCGCGTTCCTGTGCATGCCAGCCTCGTCCTATGTGACGGGCGAGTGCGTCGCGGTGGACGGCGGCTTTTTGCGCTACGGTTTCTAACGCAAGATCGCGCCTGACACCGCATCGTGAATGGTCGATGCCGTGGTGTAGCCCATCGTGTCGCCCTCACACACCGCATCCACGCCGGTTCGGATCGCGGCTGACACCTCGCGCAATTGCAATGGCGAAGGCTCGCCCGCCACGTTCGCCGACGTGGAGACCAGCGCACTGCCGGCGGCCTCACACAACGCGATGACGGTCGGATGCGCCGTCACACGAACCGCAACGCTATCGTGCTCGCCACGGATCCACGCCGGGGTGGCCTTCGTGCAGGGGACGATCCAGGTATGAAAGCCCGGCCAGGTGCGGAGGGCGCGCGCATGCTGCTCGCCGTCTAGCGACGGCCAGTCCACCCACGGCTCCAGTTGCGCGGTGGTGCCTGCGATCAGAATCAGGCCCTTGGCCTGGTCGCGCTGCTTGAGCGCCAGCAGTCGCTGTACGGCCGCTTCGTTATTGGGGTCGCAGCCCAAACCCCACACGCCCTCGGTGGGGTACAGCACGATGCCGCCGCGGGCAATTGACCCCGCACACTGCGCAACCGTCGCTCGCGGCATCGCCGACCTCATGTCGCGGCTTTCTTCGCGGCTTTCTTAGCGACTTTCTTCGTGGCTTTTTTCGCCGCTTTTTTTACGGCTTTTTTGGCGACTTGTTTGGTCGCCGTCTTCTTGGCGGCAACCGTCTTGGTCGCGGCTTTCTTAGTGACTTTCTTGGCGGCGGTCTTCTTGGCGCCACGGCCAAAACCGCGTCGCGCCGGCTTGCCGGTTTCCGCGAGCCACGCCTGCGCCTGTTCCAGCGTTACGCTAGTGGGTTCGACATCCTTAGGGATCTTGCCGTTGAGTTCGCCATCGCTCAGGTACGGGCCGAAGCGGCCGTTGAGCACCTGAATCGGCGAGCCTTCAAATTCGCGGATGATGCGGTTGCGGATGAACTCTTCCTTTTCATGGATCAGGAACAGCGCGCGATCGAGTTCAATGGTGTAGGGGTCGTCTTCTTTCTTGAGCGATGCATTGGTGTCGCCTTTCTTGACGTACGCACCGAACGGACCGACCGCGGCAATCACCGGCTGGCCATCGACTACACCCAACTCGCGCGGCAGGCCGAACAGTTCCAGCGCCTCGCTTGCCGTGATGTTGAAAATACTCTGATGCGGACGCAGCGAAGCAAACTTGGGCTTCTCCTCATCCTCGACTGTACCGATCTGCGCAAAGGCGCCGTACTGGCCAACGCGTGCGCTCAACGGCTTGCCCGACTTGGGATCGGTGCCGAGTTCCACGATGCCCGGGAATTTCACCTCGCGACCGTTGATCATCAGCGTGATCTCATGGATCTTTTCGCCAAAGTCCTTCCAGAAGCGGTCCATGACATCGAGCCACTGCACCTGACCTTCGGCGATCTGATCGAGCTCGTCTTCCATGCCCGCCGTAAAGTGATAGTCCACGTAACGCGTAAAGTACTCAGTCAGGAACATCGTCAGCACGCGGCCGAGATCCGTCGGACGGAAACTCTTGTTGACCAGCGTGGTGTAATCCTTGTACAGCAGCGTCGAAATGATCGATGCGTAGGTCGAAGGCCGACCGATACCGTATTCTTCGAGCGCCTTAACCAGCGAGGCTTCGGTAAAGCGCGGCGGCGGCTCGGTGAAATGCTGATCGGTCACGATGTCCTGCAGATCGACCGAATCACCGACTACCAGCGCCGGCAGCTTGCGGCCGTCATCGTCTTCGTCGGCCTTGCGCGCATCGCGGCCTTCTTCGTATACGTTCAAGAAGCCGGCGACCACCACCGTGGTACCCGACGCACGGAACGCATGTTCGCTGCCGGCGGCCAGATCAATGGACACCGTGTTCATGGTGGCCGGAATCATCTGCGAGGCCACTGCACGCTTCCAGATCAGCGAGTAGAGCTTGCGCTCGTCATCGCTCAGGTACTTGGCGATCTGCTCCGGACGACGCAATGCCGACGTGGGACGAATCGCTTCGTGGGCCTCTTGGGCGTTGCTATTTTTGTTGCGGTAGAAATTCGGTTTGTCCGGCAGGTTTTCAATGCCGTAGTCGCGCGCAATCACATCGCGCAGTTGCGACAAGGCCTCGCCCGACAGCGACACCGAGTCGGTACGCATGTAGCTGATCAGACCGACGGTCCCTTCTTCGCCGATGCGGATGCCTTCGTACAGTTTCTGCGCCACTTGCATGGTCTTGCGCGTCGGGAAGCCCAGCTTGCGGCCGGCCTCCTGCTGCAGCGTGGACGTAGTGAACGGCGGCGCGGCACGGCGCTTGCGTTCCTTGCTGGTGACATCGGTGACGCGCAGACGGCCATTGGCAGCCTGCAGGATGCGATCGCGGGCGGCGTGTGCACCCTCGGTATCGGTCAGGCTGAACTGCTCGGCCTTGTTGCCGTCCAGTCGGATCAGACGCGCCGTGAAATCCTGGCTCGGATGGCGACACTGCGCCTCCATACTCCAGTACTCCTGCGACACAAAGGCTTCGATCTCGGCTTCGCGTTCGACGATCAGGCGCAGAGCCGGCGATTGCACACGGCCGGCGGACTTGGCGCCACGCACATAACGCCACAGCAGCGGCGAGATTTTGAAACCGACCAGATAGTCCAGCGCGCGGCGGGCCTTGTACGCATCGACCAGCCATTCGGAGATATCGCGCGGGTTCGCCACGGCGTCGAGCACCGCGGACTTGGTGACCTCGGTAAAGACCACGCGCTTGACGTTGCGGTCCTTGAGCAGGCCCTTTTTACCCATGATCTCCGACAGATGCCATGAGATGGCCTCACCCTCGCGATCCGGGTCGGTTGCGAGATAGATGTTGTCGGCGTTCTTGGCGGCCTTAAAGATCTGGTCGAGATGCTTGGCGCTCTTGTCGTTCAGTTGCCACTGAATCTCAAAGCGCTTGTTCGGATCGACGGAGCCGTCTTTGGGTACCACGTCGCGGACGTGACCGTACGAGGCCAATACCTCAAAGTCCTTGCCCAGGTACTTGTTAATGGTCTTCGCCTTGGCGGGCGATTCGACAATCAGCAGGTTAGTTGCCATCGATTCCTCGGATCGGCGGACCGGCACGTTGCCCGATCCGTCCAGATACCAACGCCCACCATAGGGGGTGGGCGTCACTCTTATATATTTATTGTTGAAGGAGACCCGCCGCCCCTGTCAAGGGGGTGGGCCCGTTTATTCAGCCTAGTGTAGCCATTCCGGATCCTCCGCGAACATCTGAGTTTCCATCCAGGCGTAGGCCGCTTCACTACCGGGCTGGTTGAACAGCACCATCAGTACGACCCATTTCAGGTCGTCAAGTTCCAGCGGATCCTGATCCAGGGCCATGGCACGGTCCACGACGACCTCACGCTGGGCGGCGTTCAGCACACCCGTGCGTTCGAGCCGCATCAGGAAATTCAGGCATTCGATATCGAACTTTTCCAGTTCGGGGCCATGGTACACACGGGTGGGGCCGGCCACAACCGGCTCGACAACGGCATCGGCGGGGCGCTGGCGATCCAGGCCATCGAGCCAGTCAAAGGCTTTTTTGATCTCTTGCGGAGAAAAGCCGGCGCGACCGAGATCTTCGACCAGAGGGCCGGCAATCAGCTGATTGCGATCGCGGACCGGGTCGGAATCCGAGCTCAGGTAGTGCTCGAACAGATACAACAGTACGTCTAAAATGCTTTCCTTCATGTTCCTCTCCGGGCACGCTGGGGGGCGGTGGGGTGGAGTGACAACCGATAACGACCGTTGTTGCGAATGACCTGTCCCAGCGTCACCAGCTCCATCAACATGACAGACAGTTTCGCTGTGGTCAATCCCGTCATAGCCGACAGTGTACCCATATCCCTTGGGGTTTCGCCCAATGCGCCCCACAAGCTGTAGTAGTCGGGGCCGACGAGCGGTTTTTCAAGTGGAAACCGGTACGGCTCCGGTTCCAGCCCTTTTAACAGCTCTGCGTGGGTGGCATACAGGTCGTTTAGGGCTCCTTGCACAATAAAGTTCAGGTCGGGCAGCAGTTCCTCGGCCGACTGGACCAGAATCGCGCCGCCCCGCAGCAACACGTGATTGCCCCAGTATAGGGGATTGTGGATGTTGCCCGGCACCGTAAACACGTCGCGCCCCAGATTGGCCGCGGCCTCGGCGGTGATGACCGTGCCGGAGCCCACCGCCGATTCCATGACCAGGGTGGCTAGGCTCAAGCCCGCAATGATGCGGTTGCGGGCCGGGAAATGCTCGCGGCGGGGCGGAGAGCCGGGCCACTGTTCGGTGACGACGGCGCCTTCGGCGGCGATCTGCTCCTGCAGGGCCTTGTGGGCCAGGGGATAGGCCACGTCCGGGCCTGTTCCGACCACTGCGATGGTGGTGGCCTCGCACTCCAGGGCCTCACGGTGGGCCACCGAGTCGATGCCGGCGGCCAGGCCCGAGACAATGCCTAGACCGGTTGTGGTCAGGGCGCGCACGAAATCGCGGGTGTTGGCGATGCCATCGACGGAGGGGTTGCGCGAGCCGATTACCGCCAGGGAGGGCTGCTGGAGCAGGATCGGTTCGCCATCGACGAACAGGCCCAGCGGGCCATTGGCACGCTTGAGCAGGGGCGGGTAGCGCGGATCGCTGCAGGTGATGAGGTGGTGGTTGGGGTGCTCGAGCCAGCGCAGGGTGGTCTCCAGCGAGTCGTTGAACTCGGCGGATGGGGTCAGGGCGCCGTGCGGATCCGTGAATTTGCCGGGTGCGTGCTCCAGCAGCCGCGCCAAGTCCGGGGGCTGGGTGGTGTCCATTAAATGGGCTTGCCGATAGGTATAGGCGCCGCGCAGTCGGAGGATGCGCAGCACGGTCTCTGCATGTTCGGGTGTCGGCACGGTGGGCTCGCAATCGGTCGCTAATGAAAGGGACCACCATGCACGCTAGCCATACGGTCGCGCGGGTAAGTCCATGCTCGCGCCGACGAACGGGCGCTGCGAGTGGACGGGCGTTACAATATTCGCCTATTCCGTGTAGAACCTTGCTGCGTTATGGCCTTGCTCCCGATTCTTGAATTCCCCGACCCGCGCTTGCGCACTGTCGCCACGCCGATGACCCCTGAACAGGTCCGCGAGCCGGCCTTCCAGCAGTTGCTCGATGACATGTTCGAGACCATGTACGATGCGCCCGGCATCGGTCTGGCCGCGAGCCAGGTCGACGTCCATCAGCGTTTCATGGTGATTGACGTCAGCGAAGCGCACGACGAGCCGCTGGTGTTCGTCAATCCTGAGATCATGGAGCGTGACGGCGAGCAGATCTATCAGGAAGGCTGTCTGTCGGTGCCGAACATTTTTGCCGACGTGACGCGCGCCAATTCGATCAAGGTGCGTGCGCTGGACCGCAATGGCGATGCCTTCGAAATGGATGCCGATGGCGTGTTGGCGGTGTGCATTCAGCACGAGATGGATCATCTCGACGGCAAACTGTTTGTCGATTACTTGTCGCCGCTCAAGCGCGAGATGGTTCGCAAGAAGCTGGCCAAGGCTGCTAAGTTCAAGTAACGGCCGCTGCTGGCTGTCACCGATTTCAGTAAAGGATTGTTTGCTTCATGCGCATCGTGTTTGCCGGAACGCCGGAATTTGCCGTACCTGCTCTGAAGGCCGCTTGCGGTCAGGGCGAAGTGGTGGCCGTGTACACCCAGCCCGATCGCCCCGCGGGTCGCGGTCGCGGTATTGTGCCGTCGCCGGTGAAAGCCGAAGCGCTCAAGCGCGGCATTCCTGTCTATCAGCCGCTGAATTTCCGTGACAAGGAAACGCGCGAGCAACTGCGCGCGCATCAGGCCGATCTGATGATTGTGGTGGCGTACGGGCTGATCCTACCTTCGTCCGTGTTGCAGATGTTCCCTGACGGCTGCTGGAATGTGCACGCCTCGATGCTGCCGCGCTGGCGTGGTGCCGCGCCGATTCAACGTGCGATTCAGGCGGGCGATACGCAGACGGGCGTGTGTCTGATGCAGATGGAAAAGGGCCTGGACACGGGTCCGGTGCTGATGTCGGTGCCCGTTGTGATTCACCCCGATGAAACCGGTGGCATGTTGCACGACAAGCTCGCCGAGTGGGGTGGTCAAGTCGTGCACGATGGCCTGGCGCTGCTGCGTGCCGGTATTCGCATGCCGCCGACGCCGCAATCGACTGACGGTGTCACCTACGCGCACAAGCTTGAAAAGCAGGAAGCCATCATCGACTGGGGCCGTCCGGCAACTGAAATTGCCAACCTGGTGCGCGCGTTCAATCCGTGGCCTGTGGCCGAGACCACCATCAACGGTGAGCGTCTGCGCATCCACGAAGCGATTGCGATCGCCTACGACGGCCCGGAACATCCGGGCGAAACCTTGGCGATTACGCGCGGCGGCATTGATGTGCGATGCGGTCGCGAAGCCTTGCGCATTACCCGCATGCAACGTGATGGCGGCAAGCCGATTTCGGCGCCCGATTACGTCAACGCCCGTCGCACGGTGCAGTAGCCGCTATGAGCAACGGCGTCGAAACGCGAATGCTGGCGGCGCGCATGGTGCAGGCCATTCTGTTCGATGGCCGCTCCCTGAAAGCCGTGCTCCACGAATCGCTGCCGCAACTGTCTGACGGTCGCGATCGTGCCTTGGCCGAGGCGATGCTGATGGCCGTGGTGCGCAATTCGCGTCGCTATGCCTTGGGCCTGGATTCGATGATGCCGCGACCTTTAGGTCGCCGCGATACCGATTTGCGTGCCTTGCTGTATGTGGGTATGGCGCAGCTGCTGGATCTGCAGTTGCCGGCGCACGCTGCATTGGCAACTACTGTGGATGCCGCACATGCCATGCGTCGCACGCGTCAGTCAGGCATGGTCAATGCCATTTTGCGTCGCCTGCAGCGCGAAGGCCTGCCCGAACAGGACGCGATGTGGGAATGGCCAGACTTCCTGCGCAATGCGGTCATGGATGCGTATCCCGATCAGGCCTCCGATGTGTTTGCGCACAGTGCGCAGCAGGCCCCGATGTTCCTGCGGGTGAATGCACGTCGCGGTTCGCGTGATGCCTATCTGCAACGCCTGGCCGATGCCGGTTTGCATGCCCATGCCGTGGCCGCGGATCCCTATGCAGTGCAGCTGGAGGAGTCGGTGTCCATGCAGCAACTGCCGGGATTTGCCGAAGGCGACGTCTCTGTCCAGGATCTGTCTGCACAACTGGTCACCCCGTTGCTCGAGGTCGAAGAGCACATGACCGTATTCGATGCGTGTGCAGCGCCCGGCGGCAAGACGGCTTCCATTCTGGAACGTTGCTCGCCGGAACGACTGGTTGCAATTGATAGCAATGCTCGCCGCGCTCAGCAGATCCGCGATACATTGCAGCGCACCGTGGGTGACTTGCCCAACGTTGAAGTGCTGCATGAGGATGCGCGCAAGTTTGGAGACGGCAAGCACTTCGACCGGATTCTGGTGGATGCGCCGTGTTCCGGTACCGGTGTGGTGCGCCGTCAGCCCGATATTCTTTTGCATCGTCGACCCGAAGATCTGACGACGCTGGTCGCCACGCAGCGCGACCTGCTGAATCATGCGTGGAATCTGCTGCAGCCCGGTGGTGTGCTGGTCTACGCCACTTGCTCGATCCTGCCGATTGAAAATGCCGAGCAAATTGCGGCGTTTGTGAGCCGACATGCCAATGCAGTCTGCGAAACGCCAAGTGATCCGACGATTTACGGCATGGCCATCGTGATTGACGGCCGTTATTGCGGTCACCAGCGTCTGCCAGGCGATCTCGATGCGGACGGATTTTTTTATGCCCGTTTGCTCAAAGGCGGGCCCGGAGATGCTGCATGAGTACTGATCGCCGTTTTTCGGAGCGCACGCTGTTCTGGTTGTGCGCGACCGTGATTCTGTTTGTCGGACTCGGCCTGCGCGATCCCTGGCCGGCCGATGAGCCGCGTTTCATGCTCGTGGCCAAGCACATGGTAGAGTCGGGCAACTGGTTGTTCCCGATGCGCGGTGACGAACTTTATCCCGACAAGCCACCGGTATTCATGTGGATCCAGGCGCTGCTGTATGCGCTAACGGGTTCGGTGCGCATCGCGTTTCTGTTGCCTTCGCTGATTTCGGGTCTTGTTGTCTTAGGCTTGGTGCGTGACTTGGGTCGACGCCTGTGGCCTGAGACCTCTAATGGCGGATGGCATGTCGGTCCGAATGCATCGTGGCTGCTGCTGTTTACGGTCATGTTCACCTTTCAGTTCAAACGTGCGCAGATCGATCCGCTGATCACGCTGTGGGTGACGGTCGGTATCTGGGCCTTTTTGCGTCACTATCTCGAACGGCCTTCGCTCACGTTGTGGTGCGTGGCATGGGCGGCGTGCGGCGTTGGCATCATTACCAAGGGCGTCGGCTTTCTGCCGCTGTTAGTGTTGCCCGTTGCGGTGTGGGCGACGCGTGCGCGTTGGCAGTCCATGGCGCCTTCGACCCGTTCTCCTGTGCGATGGCTACTCGGTCCCGTGGCATTGCTGGTGCCGATTGCATTGTGGCTGATGCCGATGGCGATGGTGGCTTACGGCGGCAGCGATCCGATGTTCCGTGCGTATGCCGACAACATTCTGTTCAAGCAGACCGCGGGCCGTTACACGAATCCGTGGTTGCATCAGCAGCCCTGGTACTACTTCATTGAAGTGGTGCTGCTGCAATGGCTGCCGGTAACTTTGGCCTTGCCGTTTGTATGGCGCGACTGGCGTGCGGCTTGGCAACAGCGCGACGCGCGCATTCTGCTGCCGCTGCTGTGGGTCGTGCTGGTGGTGATCTTCTTTAGCCTGAGCAAGGGCAAGCGCGAAGTGTATGTCTTGCCCGCGCTGCCGATGTTCTGTCTGGTGGTGGCGCCGTTCGTGCAGCGCATGGCCGCCGGGAATGGCTTACCGCGTCTGGTTTCCGGTTTTAATGCGGTGCTGATTGCATTCCTGGTGCTCGGTGGCGCGGCGCTCGCGTTCGGCTGGATGTCGCCGCCCAAAACGCTGGCCGGCAATGCCGTGCCGATGGGTTACGTGCTGCTCGCTTGCGGTGCGGCCGCGCTGGGCGCCGGTTTATTGCTGCGCCGACTGCACGTATTCGCGCCCTTGCCGGCAACCCTGTCGGCACTATGGATCGGTCTGAGTCTGTTTGCCTATCCCCTGCTCAATGACGACAGCTCGGCGCGCGGTCTGATGCGCGATGTGGCTGCACGCATTCCCGCCGATGCCGAATTGGGTCTGGTGGCATGGAAAGAACAGAACTTGCTGATGACGCAGAACCGCAGTCGCACGTTCGGTTTTCTGCGACCGCCGCTGGCGCAATGGCAGGACGCGGCCGCGTGGGCGCACGAACAGCCTTCGAAGCGGTGGTTATTGAGCGAACGCAAAGCCTTGCCGAAGTGCATGCAAGGCGCGCAAGCGGATTTCATGGGCGTGTACAACCGCCGTTACTGGTATCTGGTGCCCGCAACGCATGCGTGTGCGGCGAGCGCGCAGGAAATGCGCGATGTCGAACTCGATCGCACCAAAGGTTTTGAGGATGCATTTGAATGAGGGAGCAGGTGGTTGCGGACGGCGCGGTGAACGGTCAACGCGGAATGCGGGTTCTGCATTTTGTGACCGGCGGTTTCAGTGGTGGCGCGACGCAAGTGGCGGTGCAACTGGTTCGTGCTGCGCTGGATGATGCCGAAGCCGGCATCGAACCCTTGCTCGTTCTGAACCGCAAGCGTCGGACTCCGGCCGGCCGCATCGAAGAACTGCAGGCGCAAGGTGTGCCCCTGCGCACGGTGCAGGCGTGGACGCATCGCGGCGTGATCAGTCAGTTGGTCGCGATTTGTCGTGAGTTCCAACCCGATGTGCTGGTGGCCCATGGTTTCAGCGAACACATCTGGGGGCGCATGGCCGCGGTCGAGGCGGGCGTTCCGCACATCGTGCATGTGGAGCACAACACGCGCGAGCGATACACGCCGCGGCGCTTGGCACAGACGCATGCCTTGGCACCGGTCACCGATGCGTTTGTCGGCGTGTCGCAGGGCGTCCGTGATGCGCTGGTGCAAATGGGCATGCCGATTGATCGTACAGTGGCGATCCCCAACGGCATTGATCTCAAACCGTTCCGCCGTGCGTTGGAGATTCCGTTTTACGAGCGGGAGCCTGGCATCGTCATGGTCTCGCGGTTTTCGCGGCAGAAAGATCACGTCACCCTGATTCAGGCTTTGTTTTTGCTCAAGCAACGTGGCCTGACGCCGACTGTGCATTTAGCCGGTGGCGGTGGTGAGCGCCATCGTCGACCGATTGAGCGCCTGGTGCGCGAGTGCGGTCTGGAGTCGCAAGTGATTTTCCACGGCGTGCATCGCGACATTCCGGGCTTGCTCAAGTCCAATCAGATCAGCGTGCTTTCAACCCATTGGGAAGGCATGCCCTTAGCTCTGCTCGAAGGCATGGCTGCCGGCAATGCGGTGGTGGCCAGTTATGTGCCCGGCGTGCGTGAAGTGATCACCAACGGCGTGACCGGTCTGCTGGTTGCCGAATCCGATCCGCATGCGTTAGCCGATGCGCTGCAGGAAGTACTGACGGACTTGCCCTTAGCAAGTCAGCTCGGTGTGAACGCGCATCATCAGGCGTTTCGCGAACATGGCCGCGATCGGATGACGCGACGTTATGCGGATTTGCTGACCGACCTGTTCAATGCGCCGAGCAGAGTGTCGCGCAACGTACAGGCACGTTCGTACGGCAGATAATCCATCTGCAGCACGCCGCCCTGCGCGCCCGGCGTATCCATCACCAGCGATGCCGTGCCGAACCGGCGATCGAGCGGATTGCGCCTGATCGATACCGCTTGCGCTCGGCGAATCTCTGCGAGGTGCCAGGTCTTGGAGATCCATCCTTTGCGGATGCCAAAACTCTGCGCATCGAGACTGAAAGCCGCATAGCGCACGTTGTACCAGGACTGCGCGATCGCAGTGATCACCAGCATGACCAGACATGCCCAGTAGAACGGGGTGTTAATGAAGACCCGCGCCGGTTCCACGTAATGCGCGACGACCTGAGTAATCGCCACCACCGGCACGATAATCAGCGCCCATTCGGCCAGCAGACGCCATACGTTGCGTGCCGCCACGTGTTCCCAATGCCTGCCTTCGACCTGAATTGCAGGTGCGAGATGCTCAATGATGCTCGCGGTTTGCGCAGGCGTCGCGACCGGTAGCAGGTGATTGCTGCGGGCCTTGGGCATGCCATCTTCGGACGTGCCCGATTCGCTGCCGGCCAAGGTATCCACATCCACCGTCTGACGCTTGAGCAGACGGTGCCAGACGGTTTCGCGAATCCGAAAGGCCTGGATGCGACTCTTGACGATGGCATCGTGCCAGCGGCTCAGCAGGCCGCGCTCGGTTTGCAGGCGACGCGGCTGTTCCACCAGCTGAAAGTTGTAGTGCGTCCAGAAGGCCAGGACGATTGACAGCAATTTGACGAACAGCACGACCAGCATCACGACGCTCATGGCCACCATCAGCATGGCCGGCATGGACAGGTGCGAAAAGCGATCGAACTGACCGCTCAGGTCCAGTTGCAGCTGCGACAGCATTCGTCGCAAGACAAACTCCCAGACGTCGTCCATGAACTGCGAGGCACCACCGACCGCGGCGGCGAACACAATCAGGCCGCGGTTGGACACCAGGCCGTAACGGATCAGCTCCGCCAAGTTCATGCGCAGCAGCAGGTTGCCGCTCGCCGCTGTCACTGGCGCAGGTTCGCCATCGTTAGCAGGCGCGGTGACGGCAACGCGACCTTGCGACTGCACCAGTTCGGAGAGATTCAACGCATCGGCATAACGCAACACGTTGAGAACAGCTTCGGGCTTACGGCTGCCGGCCGATTCGAGTTCGACACGCGCCACGCCGAACACCCGGTGCAGCGGGTTCTGAATGAGTTTGACGTTCTGGATGCGGTTAAAGGGAATGACCTTGGTTTCCTTGTCCCACATGCCCTGACGCAACAGCACGGCCTTCTGCGTAATATCCCAGCGGGTAAAGCGCAGATGCCACCAGTTCAAAACCAGAATCCCGACAAACACCGCGGCGACCAGCCACGCACGGTCACTGAAATTGGTGGCCTTGCCGAGCACGCCGGCCGCGAACAGGGCAGGGACCCATTGCGGCAAACCGCGAATCAGCGAGAACACCCACGAATGCGGATACAGCGTGCGGGTCAGTTCCGGAATGGCGCCGGAGTCCGTAGCAGGGCGCGGAGTGCTCACTCATCCACCCAGTCAATGCGGGCGGACAGATAGGCACGAATCGCTTCGGCGGTTTCGCTGTCCATGTTGCGCAGTTTGACGGACGAGTGCGAAGTGCCTGCGGTGTACACCGTCAGATTCGCGAGCTGACGCGCACGTTGCCATGGCCCGCGCATCAGGTTGAGATGTTGGACGCGTTGAATCGGCATGCGGATTTCGCGTTCCCACAGATGCCCGGAGCGCACGCCAAGCCCTTCGTCATCTAAACGCCAGCGGAAATTGCGATGCGATTTCAGGCCGCGAATCGAGCCGAACGTGATGCCGGCCACCGCGATCAGCGCGGCAATCGGTGCATACCAGGTCCATTCCGCCGCGAGGACCAAGGGGATGCCGGTCGCAACCGCCACCGCCGTTGCGACGCCCCCGTACAACAGCACGTTGTCAAACAGAAACATCGCTTTGGCGCGGGCCGGTAGCGGAGTCCATTCGGAGCGGGGCAGTTCAATTGCATCCATCAGTAGCAGTCCGGCCAATAAGGATTCTGGTCATTTATCTGTTTTGTAAACCGTTTATACGTCCACTGATACTGTCGAAAGTCACGACGGGCGATTCGTTCCACCGACGCATTGAGCGCCGCAACCGACTCGGCGAGATCGCTACTGTGGATGCCGTCGGCTGCAGGTTCGACATGGATTTCAAAGGTGAGGTTGTGCTGATCGACGCGTTCGCAATAGGCCATCAGCACCGGCACACCGGTCTTGGCAGCCAAGCGTGAGAGCAGCGACATCGTCAACGCGGGGTAACCGAAGAACGGAGCGAACTCGCCTTCGCCCAGCTTGGGCTGCTGGTCCGGCAGAATGCCGACGACACCGCCATTTTTCAGCCACTTGAGCAAGGTGCGGACGCCCGCAGGTCCATCGGCTGGAACTTGCGTCACACGATCGGCCTGATCGGCGCGCACGCGATTCAAAAACGCATCGACTGCAGGATGCGACGGCGGCGCATACAGAATGGCCAACGGAGTGGTCTCGGCCAGCCACTGATTGAGCAGCTCCCAATTGCCGTAGTGGGGTGCAGCAACGATCACGCCACGGCCTTCGGCAATCGCCTGTTGAAACAGTTCGGCGCCATGCACCTGACGGATGTTCTGCAGATTCTGCTTGGCCGGTCGTGTCCAGATGCGCAGCGTTTCCAACGCCTGCATCACAGTGGTCTGCAAAATGGCGATGGCATCGCGGCGCTTGCCGGCCTCATCGCTGACTGCGCCGATCAGTTCGAGATTGCGCACAGTGGCTCGCGCCATCCGCGTGTTGCGGGCAAATAGTTGCCGACCTAAAGCCATAGCGAAGGGATGCTGCAGCCGCCACGGAATCCGGGCAATGCACGCAGCGGCCACAAACAGTAAGCGGGCGATCAGAGTATTCACCCGTCCAAGTGTAATGGCAGAATGAAAGCCGTCCTGATCCGTTGGAGTCCCTGATGTTGGCCCTAGTGCAGCGCGTGCAATCCGCGTCCGTTCGTGTCGAAGGCTCGACCGTCGGCGCCATCGGTCCGGGCGTGCTCGCACTGATCGGATTTGAACGCGGCGATGAGGCCTCGGCCTTGCCGCGCGTTCGCGATCGGCTGTTGGGCTACCGGATCTTCAGCGACGAAGCAGGGCGCATGAACAGATCGCTGCTCGATACGGGTGGGCAGTTGCTGCTGGTGAGCCAGTTCACCTTGGCTGCTGATACCCGCAGCGGGATGCGGGCGAGCTTCACACCGGCGGCTGAACCTGAACAGGCCCGCATTCTCTTCGACCAATTGGTGGCGATCTGCCGCGAAAAATTGCCCGCAGGGGTAGAAATTGGCCAATTTGGTGCCCATATGGAAGTAAGCCTGGTCAATGACGGCCCGGTCACCTTCCTGTTACGCCCCTGAGTCTGGCCTAGATGGCACCCCGGGCGGTATAATAGGCGGTTCACTTGATTGTCTAATCGGGATCCCACGCCGCATGGCCACCAATCGTCAAGCTCGTACCGAGGAAGTCCAACTGCTCGTCGCCAAAGGCGCTGAGCAAGGCTACCTCACCCACTCCGAAATTAACGACCTGCTGCCCGACGACGTCGTCGAGCCCGAGCAGCTCGAGGAAGTGCTTGGCGTTCTGTCCAGCCTGAACATTCAGGTGCTTGATGCACCGCCGGATGCCGATACCCTGTTGCTGTCCGATGGCGCCTCAGCGACTGAAGTCGATGAAACGGCGGCCGAAGAAGCCGCTGCTGCACTGACCGGGCTCGATGCCGAGGGCGGTCGTACCACCGACCCGGTGCGTATGTACATGCGCGAAATGGGTAACGTCGATCTGCTGACGCGCGAAGGCGAAATCGTCATTGCCAAGCGCATCGAAGAAGGTCTGGCTGAACTGCAGCAGGCGCTGGGTGAATTCCCGGGCACCATCGCGCAAGTGCTGGCCGATTACGATGCGTTCAAGGCCGGTGAAAAGCGCCTTGTCGAAGTGATCGTGGGCTTCCAGGATCCGACCAGCGAGGCCGATCTGGCCGCTGCAGCCGCCGCCGCTGCTGCCGCTGCAGAAGCAACCGCCGCTGCCGCTGCCGCCGGTGAAGACGACGACGATGACGCTGCAGCCACTACGGCCGACGACACGCCGAGCGGTCCGGATCCGGAACAAGTGGCCAAGGCCATGTCCGACTTGGCGGAGCATTACGCCAAGTTCATCAAGTCCTTCGAAAAGAACGGCTTTGATTCTAAGTTCACCCTGAAAGAACGTGACGCAATGGCCGAGCTGTTCGCCACGTTCAAGTTGCCGCTCGCCTATACCGACGTGCTGGTCAACAACGTCCGTGATCAGCGCAAGGCCATCGAAGTCTGCGAAAAGCGCGTCATGGATTACGCCATTCGCGTCGCCAGGATGCCGCGTACCGATTTCGTCCGCACCTGGAAGGGCAATGCCACCAACCTGCATTGGGCCGATGATCTGATCAAGCGCAAGCAGAAGTGGTCGTCGTCGCTGCGTGACATCCGCGAGGAAATCCTGGCCGAGCAGAACGCCATCATCGACATCGAACAGCGCATGCACGTCAACGTCGAGGAGCTGCAGCGCATTCTGAGCAAGCTCTTTGTCGGTGAAGAAAAAGCACGCCTGGCCAAGAAGGAAATGGTCGAGGCCAACCTGCGTCTGGTGATCTCGATTGCCAAAAAGTACACCAACCGCGGTCTGCAATTCCTGGATCTGATTCAGGAAGGCAACATCGGCCTCATGAAGGCCGTCGACAAGTTCGAATACCGTCGCGGTTACAAGTTCTCGACTTATGCCACCTGGTGGATCCGTCAGGCCATTACGCGTTCGATCGCCGATCAGGCCCGCACCATCCGTATTCCGGTGCACATGATCGAAACGATCAACAAGCTCAACCGCATCTCCCGCCAAATGCTGCAGCAGTTCGGCCGTGAAGCCACGCCCGAAGAGCTGGCCAAGGAAATGGAGATGCCGGAAGACAAGATCCGTAAGGTCATGAAGATCGCCAAGGAACCGATCTCCATGGAAACGCCGATCGGTGACGACGAAGATTCGCATCTGGGCGATTTCATCGAGGACACCAATGTCGAGTCCCCGATCGAAGCCACCACCAACATCAATCTGACCGAAACAGTTCGTGACGTGTTGGCCGGCCTGACTCCGCGCGAAGCCAAGGTGCTCCGTATGCGCTTCGGCATTGATATGAATACTGACCACACGCTGGAAGAAGTCGGAAAGCAGTTCGATGTCACCCGCGAGCGTATCCGTCAGATCGAGGCCAAGGCCCTGCGCAAGCTGCGCCATCCGAGCCGTTCGGAGCAACTGCGCTCTTTCCTCGATATCGAGTAATCGCGACACAAGGCAGTCGGTGCCAACGGGCACTGCAGCAGACAACAAGGACGGCGGCTGAGGGTTCTCGGTCGCCGTCTTGCTTTTGGCGGATTGCGCGAACAGATTCACATTTTAATGACATCCGATGTGACAAAATCCGCCATAAATTGATTAAATTCAACAACTTGGCGTTACATCTAAATGTCACATGAATTAATCCTTGACATGATATTAAGGATTGAACAAGATGACCATGTGTTAGTAGGAGAATTCGGCGGGGATCCCGGTTCGGCCTAGCTTTTTTGTATTGAATAGTCGGATTCACAGACAGCGTGGGACAGTCAAGTTGAACAGTCACTCAGCACCAAGCGATTCAACCGTAGGCGGGGCTAGCTCGTGGTTGACTCTGGGCGTTAATCGCCTCGAGCACTCCGTGGCCGGTCAGATGCAACCGGGGCACCTGTACTCGCTGGTGACCGAATTGCCTTCGATCCGATACCCGCTGTTGAACAACACAATCGCCGCGGCCATTCGGGCCGGCGTGCCTTGCACCATTATTGAAGCCGCGCGCCCCGAGCATTATCTCGAGCAGCTGTGCACGCCACCCAAGTTCGATGTAAACGATGCATTGGATCGGCGCATGCTTAATGTGTACAGCATGCAATCGGAGTTTCAGAAAAAGATGTTCCAGGTCGGCGTGGATCTCATGCTCGAGGAACTGGACCGTTTCGGCGTGGAGTACGGCAGTCTGGTGCTGTTTGATCACGCCAGCTCGCTGCTGAATCTGTACGACTTGAACCTTGCTACGCAACAGCTTGATGCGATTGGCGCCTGGGGCGAGCGCAACGGTCTGACTGTGATTATGGTGTTCTCGCAACTGCATGGCAGCAACTGGGTCACGCCGCGAGCCCTGCTGGACAGCATGTCAGGCATGGCCACGCTGGCCGAATCTTCCGAAGGCTTGACCATCGGTTTCCCGTACTGGCAGTTCAACGGTGGCGTGGCGTCCGGCGTCAGCTTTCGCATCGAACTGAATACCGAAGGCGAATACGAAGTCACGGTCTGGACGCGCAAGCCCTCCGATTCGGCGACACCGTATCCGGAGACAAATGGAATGGTGTTGCCTGCCAACGCACCCGTTGAAAATCAGGTGGTCGATATCCGCGAATTTGAAACGCGAAACAGCGCACGTCCTGCGCCTACCCCCGGTCTGTTCCGCAATCTCAAAGCGCGGCGCTCCGAGTTCGACGATTTCCTTTGACCCTTATAGATAGGACCTTCCATTCCCCATCACTCTTTCACACCGCACCCTGAATTCTGGATTCGCAATGACCGGCGAGAGCAACATGAAATCGCTGAATACCCGTACTAAAGTGGTCGCTAACTCGACCGCTGCGATCCGAACTTCGCAATTTTTCGGTGTGGTGCTGTTGTCGGCGCCGATGCTTGCCGGTGCAAAAGCGGTGGATGTGCAGTCCTGGTACGGTCAGATTCCTTCGGCCAAGCCGCGGGGACAGGTGGCGGAGCGGTCTACGCGTCTGCGTTCTGCCGATGATAAGCAGCAATGGGTTGCCAATAACGTCCGGCAATATCGTCTGCAATATGCGCAGGCGGATTCGCGAGCGCGTTCGCGCGTGGTGCCGGTGGTACAGAGCATGTATGGCGGCGTTGGTGGTGCCGATGCCACCATGTCGATTACCTCGCCGCTGATTCGCTCCAAGCGGAGTAAATCGACTGCAGTTACTACGACTGCAGCTACGGCGCCGGCGGCGGTTGCTCCGGCAGCATCTGCAGCACCTGCAGCGAAGACCGCCGCAAAGGCGACAGTCAGCAAGCCGACGGTGGCGACGGCGGCACGTCCGCGCGCGATCGTTTCGTCTAAGCAAACCAAGGCCGTTACTACGCAGCGAGCCCGTCCGACCGTGGCGAAGGCTGCAAGTGCGTCGGCGCCCAAGGCCGCGCGACGCGTAGTCCGCAAGGAGTCGGTTGCCTCCGCTCCCGCCGTCACTGCACGTCGAGCAGTTGCTGCGCCGGTAGCTAAATCCGATGCCTCGCCGATGCCTGAAAAGGCGACTCGCGTTCAGCCGGTCGTCACCGCCTCGATTCCGGCTGCCGGAACTGCGGTGCCCTTGATTACTCAGGTGCCGTCGACGGTCGGTACAGTGCCGTCGATCATGGATGTGCCGGCAACAGCAGGCAATGTTCCGTCGATCATGGACGTGCCTGCAACTCCGGCGGCGTCGCCTTCGATTGCTACAGCATCCGCTCCGACGATCGGTACAGTGCCGTCGATCATGGATGTGCCGGCAACAGCAGGCAATGTTCCGTC
>CAKZGB010000013.1 GCA_936911875.1 uncultured Lysobacteraceae bacterium | reverse complement strand
GATACATTCTCAGTTGGACTCTAGAACAAGCGCTACTCAGATTGGGGTAACGTCAGCTGCGGAATGGCCTTCGCGATGCAAAGGCCACTGCCGGTTGACTATTTTTTAGCAGCCGCGCAGACCAGTTTGCCGGTTTCCGCGGCGTCACCCTCTGCCTTCGTGAAGTTGGGCAGGTCATCCATCTCGAAATCCTTGCGCATGTCGATGACCTCTTTGCCGTCGGCGTCCGTGGCCCAAAGGCCCCACTGCGAAACCTGAATCGGATTCTCGCAGATCCACAGAAAGTTGATGTAGCCCCTGGTGACCTTCTTGCCGTCAATGACCTGCCCGTTGGGCCAGGTATAGCGGATCACGGTGGACCAATGCGTGGGCATTTTGCTGGCCACATAATCGCTCAAGCCCAGGTACCGCTGCGGCTTCATGTTGCCGAGGTCGATCTCCATCGTGCCACCGTCCGGCGTCGTTTTCAGTTGCTTCCAGTTTTCGGCAGCACCTGCCGTGCCGGCAACGCAGACCGCGGCACAAGCCAACGCCAGTACAACCCGCCTCATTTGAGTTTTCATCGTCATTTATGGGCCCCAGCCCGATCCGTTTTGGCTGACAAAGGCCTGCCAGTCTGTGATGGCCGCGGGCATGCCTTGATACAGATTGGCAGAAAGGTCCGCGTTATTGCAAGGTTCGACGTTCCAGTCGCCGTCACCCATGCGGGTGTGCAGCTCGGCGGTCACCTTGCCGTTATAGGCAGCTCGCATCAGACGGAGGCGGTACCGTGTCGGCCCCGACGTCTGAAACATGAAGTTCCGCTCGATGCCATCTGCCGTTTCGGCCTCTACCACAGACAAGGTCGAAGGGATCCGCACCACCTCACGCTCGTCATCGCCCTCGAGCACGATCAGGTTGAGCTGATTCGACTCGTCATCCCACACCACGCCGGTGCGCATGTCGCCTTCGATGCTGCAACTGGCCAGCGGATGGGTCTGCGCATGTGCAGGGATGGCCGCAAGAGTCAGACCGACTACTGCAAGCCATTTAATCATTAGCGCACCCTCTCCTCTTTGTGTTGCCCCACCCTGTGAGCAACAGCGCGAATTCGGCCGTCGAGTGAAGAGGCTGCTACAGAAGCTCTGTTGTAACTGAAATTCTCATGTGACGCAATTCGCCCATTCACATGCTGGCCGGTTCACTAAGTCCAGGTGCTCAATGCCTAGCCGAAGGCATCCCAGGCCGTCTTGGCGATCAGTGCCGAGACCACCAACACAAACGCGACGCGCACAAAGCCACTGCCATGCTTGAGCGCCAGATGGGCACCGACCACGGAGCCCGCCACATTGAAGACAGCCATGGTCAGGCCCAGCTTCCACCAGATATGCCCCCTAAACGCCAGCAACACGATGGCCGCCAGGTTGGTCGCCACGTTGAGCACCTTGGCCGACGCCGAGGCATGCAGAAAGTCGTAGCCCAACACCCGCACGAGCAGGAAGATCAGAAAGCTGCCCGTGCCCGGTCCGAACAGGCCGTCGTACACCCCAAGTACGATGGCAATTGCACACGCGAACAGCATCTCATGACGGCCGGCAAAACGCGGTGCGTGCTCGTTGCCCAGATTCTTATTGAGCAGCACATACGCCAGCACCGCCAACAGCACGAACGGCAATGCCTTGCGCAGAGCGTCCGGGTTGACCAACGTCAGTGCATACGCACCCAACATCGACCCTACGAAGGCCACACCGGCCGCGACAAGCAGCACACGCCAGTTGAGATTGACGCGGCGCGCATAGCGGCACGTCGCCACCGACGTCCCCCAAACCGATGCCGTCTTGTTGGTCCCAATCAGCGTGGCCGGCGCGGCGCTCGGGAATGCCGCAAACAGTGCCGGCAGCAGAACCAACCCACCGCCACCGACAACCGCATCGATCAAACCTGCAAAAAACGATGCCGCGAGAACAAAGATCTGCTCAAAACCCATTGCAACTGCCACGTGCCGACAAGACTATCGAGTGTGTCTTATCAGCGCGCTCGGAGTAAATACCCGCCCCTGCCTGCAAAGGACAAACGCCGTAACCGTTGTTGATGTGGGTTACGGCGGTGGCATGCCCCGGATCCGTCAGGGATGCTTGGCGCGATCGGAGTCCTTCCACTCCAAGTCAGGCTTTTCACCGACGCGATACGCGCGGACGTTGCTGGCCAAGTCCTCGATGGCTTCCTGGAAAAACACATCGCTGACAAACATGGATTTAGATGGTGCAATGCCCTGATGGTGACTGTCTTTGACCGCCCTGAGGTCCGAGCTCAGGAACACGAACTCCCAACCCAACAGCTGTTCCTTGACCTTGATCAGATCCCGAATGCGTTTGGCGGAATAACGGCGGCTGGCATTTTCCTGGCCATCGGTCATGACCACAATAATGACCTTGCCGGGACGCTCCTCAGCACGCCAATCGGCCAGCTTGAGTTCAAGGCGTTGAATGGTTTTTCCCAACGCATCAAGTAGCGGAGTGGAGGCACGCGGACGGAACGTCTCCGCGGTTAGTGCGGGCACCTCGGCCATCGGCACGGCGTCATGGATCACTTCGTACGGGTTCTGCGAATCAAATTGAATCAGCGAGAACGTGGCGCGACCCGGCGCATCCTTCTGCACAGAGACAAAGGCGTTCACGCCGCCGATTACATCGTGCCGAATGGACTCCATGGAACCCGAGCGGTCGAGCACCATGGTGATATGCGTGTAGTCGTTCATAAGATAAATCCCCTTTGCGATCAGTCACCGAGAGTGGTGACTTAAGAACAAGTCTGGAACTTGCATCTCTCAGGGGGCGAGACGGCGCCGCTAGTAACTTCGCTAATAGCGCCAAGGCATCACGAGCTGCTAGCGAGGCCTTATGATGAACTCATGAACACTATCGCCAATATCGCGGTCGGCCTGATTGCCGCCATCCACATCTACATCCTCGTACTTGAAATGTTTCTGTGGGCGGGTCCGGCCGGTCAGAAGGCATTTCGCATGACGCCCGAGTACGCGCAGCAGACCAAAGTGCTCGCTGCCAACCAAGGCTTGTACAACGGCTTTCTCGCTGCCGGTCTGATCTGGGGTTTGCTGACGACCTCAGAGCCGACGGCGTTCTACATTAAGGTGTTCTTTCTGACCTGCGTTCTGGTTGCAGGTATCTATGGCGCGGCTACCGCCAACCGCAAGATCCTGTGGATCCAGGCAGTGCCGGCAGCCATTGCGCTAGTGTTGCTTCATCTGCGCTGAGTCACGTGACGCGGAACGAATGGCCTTCGTCCGCGTCATTGCACCTTACAGCTCACTCCCAAGGTCAACTGCGTGTTGGCCGGGAACACCGGAATCGGCGCACCGGACGGCTGCAGAATCTGTGTGAGATCCGCCGGACACTGTGCTGCCCCCGTTGCGCTGCATTGAGTGACGACACAGTTAGACAAGTTCGATCCCGGCGTATCACGCAGAATCACACCATTGCCCCACGACGGTCCGTTGTTGGTCACCACAATGTTGTACGTCGCGTTCTGACCCGAGATCAGATTGCCGCCGCCATTGGTATTCGTCTTGACGATGGCAATGTCGGCCAGACTGGTATCGTCATTGATGATGGCGCACGTGGCGTTGGCACCGCTCTCCAGCTCAACAAAGCCGCCCGTAGCGAGACCGGCAAATCTGGTCACACCCGTTCCCGTACAGTTCCATTCGCCGTTGACGTAATTGGTGACGGTGCCTTCGACCAATGAGTACGTACCGGCTGGCACCCACAGATCCTGCGAGGTGTAGGTGGTCTCGTAATTGACCGGACCCGTCGCCGTAAACGTCAACGCGCCCGCCGAACTGTTGACGTTAAAGGCCGACACGCCAGCAGTACCGCCGTTGTTATTGCGCACGACCTTGACGATCTTCAACGTCGCGTGGCCGCTGTTGATAAACGTACAGGTCAGATCCTTGCCTTGCATCAGCACGCTCGAAGGCACGGTCAGCTGCCCACCCGTCAGACTTGCGGTGACCGCAGCGCCATCGGAGTTCACGCACTGCGCACTCGTCAGCGACCAGTTGGCCGGAATGGTTTGCGTGATTACTGCATCCGTGTTGATGTTCGAGACAGGTGCAGTGAACACCGGTGCAGGCACCCCTGCCGTAGCCGTGGTAGTCGTCTGCGAAGCCGGCAAGCCGTTGTTGGCAGCAAACGTAAACGGACCCGTGCCACCGTTGGACTGCACCATCACGGTCACGCTCGGTATACGCACGTTAGTAAAGTCACAACGCACTGCCGCGCCCGGATCCACGTGACCCGATACGTAGCGGTTGGCAACATCCACCACCACGTTACTCAGCAGACCCGTGCCGCCTTCCTTGAGGCAGTTGATGGCCGTGAGCTGCCAGCCCGCTTTGACACGCTCTTGCACGGTAAAGTTACCCGTCGACAGCACAGGGAACGGTTGCGGGGCGAGCGAACCGGAGCCGCCCGCGGTAATAACGTTATACGCCCCGGCCGGCGGACCCGATGGTGAGGTCACGTTGATGTACATGTCGTAATCGAAACTGTCATCACCACCGATGGCAGTCTTGACGATGCGACCCGTCGCGTTCTGATTATTCGTAAAGGTACAGGTGACATCCGCACCCGCGACCAGTTGGCCGCTAATGGAGCCGCCACGGAATGGCGGCGCCTGACTCGGAGTCGCACCAACCAACGTACTACCCAAGGTACCGCCCGGATTGTTGACGCACTGAATTCCGCCGGGCGGCAAGCTCCAGCCGGCGGGGAATCCGGTGGTGTCCTCACTGACGGTGATCGGTACGTTGGGCGCAATGTTGTTGATCACCTGCTGCGCGCTGGAGTCCGGCGTACTCGTAGTCAACGGGAACGACGAGGGCGTACCGTCAACCGTCACGGTAAACGGGAAGCTCCCCGCCACACCGTGCGCATTCTTGACGACCGTCAGACGCGTTTGCTTGCTGTTGGTAAACGTACAAGTGAGGTCATTGCCTTCCTGCAATACGCTCGAAGGAATCGTCAGTGTCGAACCGCTACCGGTAATCGGAACCGCACCACCTGTGGCGTCACGCACGCATTGCACGCCATTAAATGTCCAACCGGCCGGCACCACCTCGGTGATGACCGCATTCGCCGTCACATCTGCGATCTGATACGGCGATGAAGTGGCCGCAGACGGAGATCCGCTACCGCTTGTGGTCAGAATCAGCGAGCCCGGCAAGCCATTCGTGCCGCCTGTGAACTCGAAGGAACCATCGTCGCCGTACGATTCCTTTCGGATGGTGATATGCGGAACCCGCACATTGGTTGCTCGACACAGTATATCCGAGCCCGCGGCCACCGTGGCGTCCAAGGTCCCGGTTGCGAGATCCGTGCTATTTACCGTGATGGACCCCGTTGTGCCTTGCAATGTGCAGCCGAGCGAAGTCAGCTGCCAGCCGGCCTGCAGACGCTCCTGCAGGCGGAACGTACCGGTGCCGGATGACGGGAACTCCTGCACAAACGATTGCTGGCCCGGACTCGTTGGAGTGGCGTTAGTAACAGTCAGCGGCACGGACAGATTCGGCGGGCCCGCCGGCGTCTGCGGATTGACCCACAAATCGTAAGTAAAGGTGCCATTGCCACCGCGAGTCGTTTTCTCGACACGGCCGGTGACAGTGTGGGCATTGACAAACGTACAGGTCACATCGGCACCGGGTACCAGCGCACCGGAGATCGAGCCCCCATTGCGGCCCGAATTCAGCGTCGGCGTTGCGCCTACTAGCGAACTGCCGGTAGCACCGCCCGGATTGTCCACGCAGGTGAGCGCCAGCACTTGCCAGTCCGGCATTGCCGGCGATGAACCTGCGGGATTGGAATCTATGGCTTTGGCCAGCTCGGCAACTGTCAGATTGACGTTGGGGCTGAGCCCGGTGACCGTTGCCAAGGACGTAATGCCCTCTGCCGGCGGCGTTAGCGTATGCGACTGTGCAGCCAACAGCCCGCCACCGGTGACTTGAAACTCAAACGGCACATTCGCGCCACCACGGACCTGCTTGGCAATGGTGAGTTTCGGAGCCAGCGTATTGGTAAAGGTACAAGTGAAATCCACACCGTTGGCCATCACCACACTGGACGGCACCGTTGCCGTGGTACCTGTGCCGCCGGCCAGAATGCGCTGCCCTGTTAAGGTATCGGCGCACTGCCAGGTGGTGCTCCAGTTGAGCGCATCCGCCGGGGTCTCAGTGATCGAAGTATTCTGCGTGACGTCGATCAGTTGTGACATCAGCGGACTGGTGACCGGAGTTCCACTCGCCGTGGTGGTAATAGTCGTGCTCATGACACCGTTAGTGCCGGTGAACGTAAAGCTGCCAACACCACCGATCGTGCGCTTAGCAATACGAACCATCGGCTTGCGGACGTTGGTGAAATTACAGCTGTTCTCATCACCGGACATCAACGTCACGGTCGCCGTTCCGGTCGGAACGTTATAGGTAAATGCGGACGGACCTGTGCATTGAATATCAACCAACTGCGTCGCCGGGCTGCTGATTTCCTGGATCTGGTAAGTCAGGGGTCCGATGGGGCTAGCCGCAAAACTGTAAGTGCCGGCGCCGCTTGTTGTAGTGATCGATGCGCTCGACGAAGACAGCGTTCCGCTCGCCGGTGCACTGGTCCGGGAAATAGTGAAGGCGAACGTACCATCTCCGCCGATTGCTGTCTTCTGAATGTTCTGCGCCGCCGTCAATGAATTGGTGAATCGACAGATTACATCTGCACCTGCCACCAGGTTAATCGTGCGGCTTCCGCGTTGGTACGGATCGAAATTATCAATGACGGAGGTACCGAAATTGCTACCAGTCGCACCACCGGTTTTGTTCAGACAGGTAATGTCACTCAGGAAGTAAGAGACCTCGTTGTCTTGCTGTTCGAACACCGTGATCGGCGTGGCGGCAGGCATGAGCTGTGTGGGACCCGACTCGGGAACATTGGAGACGTACGTCGGCACATTCTGCGTGCTACTGAATCCGGAGTAGCTTGCCCCAAGATTGAACGTCGATCCTGCAAATCCGGAGGTGACCTTTTGCAACGTGAGGCGCGGCAATTTGGAATTGACGAACGTACAGACGATATCCGAGCCGGGTGCCGTGGCGGCCGCATTCAGCGTCACTCGGGATGAACCGGTATCGACTGTTGCGACGCCGCCTAAACCCATACCCGTACAGCTCGCGCCCGTCATCTGATAACCGGGCGCAAGTTGCTCCGTAATCACCGTCTGAGTCGAAGCCGCTGCAAGCGTTTGCACCGGAGCAGCTGCCGCAACACCCGCTACGGTCGTAGTAATAGAAGTGCTTGTGAACCCGTTGGTGCCGGTGAACGTAAAAGTGTCGACACCGCCATCACTCTGTTTGCGGATCTGTAGTGTCGGCGCCTTGGAGTTGGTATACGTACAGATCACAGACTCGCCTGCTGCAAGGTTGATATTGGCGGTGCTAGTCGAGGCAAACGTCGTAGTGCCCGAAACCGTACCGACACATTGCAGAGATTGCAGACTCCATCCCGCAGGCAATGCGGCTTGCGTTACCGAATAAGTGCCCGGATCGAGACCCGTAAACGACTTGGTCGTCGGATAGGTGTTGGTGCTGAGGCCATCGTCATCCAACATAAAATTGCTAAGGCCGGTACCTGCAGTGCCATAGCTCATGACCTGCACACCGTCGGGCTGATTGTCGAGCAAGATAGTGATCGAACCGTTCTTGACGTTGGTGAGCGTACACTGCAGCGAAGCACCGGGCAACACGCGACCGGAGTCAATTGTGACCAACCCCGTCGAAGGCTCGACCGTCGCCGCAAATGGCGCCGTCCCATTGCCGGTGGCAGTACCGTTGAGATCGGTACAGGTGGCCGAGCTTAAGCGATAACCGGCAGCCGGAATCTCGATGACTTTAACGTCGGCGCCGAGTGTCAGAATGTCGAGCGCTGCACCGGGCGTGCCGGCTACATTGTCCGCAGTTGCGGACATGATGCTACCGGGCAAGCCCGACAGATTGCCGTTGGATGCATGAACGAAGGTCGCACTGACGGCCACGCCGTCGTTGCTAATCTTGGCCTTGGCGAATCGGACCGTCGCCTTGCCGGCATTGGTAAACGTACAGGCAATGTCATTACCGGCCGCGGTATCTGCAGCCGAGATATCCGCGTAACCGCCGGCATTGCCGTTGATCACCTTGGTTACGCTAATAGGGTTACCGCCGTTGACCGAGCACACAATGTCGCGCAGCTCAAAGCCCGCCGGCAGCGAGGATTCCTGGATGCGAGTGATCTGTCCCGGCACCGCCAACGTCTGTGTCGTACCGACAGCTGACACGCCGACACCGGACGTCACAATGCTGTGATTGGCGATGCCATTGCTGCCGGTGAAGTTGAACGTGCCGATCGCACCTTGAGAAATTTTGGAGACGGTCAGCGTCGTGTTCTTGGTGTTGGTAAAGACGCAGCTCCAAGCCGAACCCGCCACCATGTTCGCCGCACTGAAGTTGATCGTCCGTCCGGTGCCGGTCAACGGCGAATTCCCGGTTACGGCTGCATTGTTAGGAGTACAGACATAAGAGGTGGAATAGCCCACCGCACTGGCGGCTGACTCCTCGATCGAGGCGGCAACGCCGGCGGTGCCCAACAGCGGCGCGTTCGGCGAACTCACTGCAACGCCGCTGCTTGCTGTAGTGATGCTGTCCGTCGCCTTATCAAATCCGGTCAACGTGAAATCGAACGTACCGACATCGCCAACTGAGGTCTTGCTCAGTGCAATGACCGAGGGACGCCGCGTATTGGTGTAGGTGCACTGAGTCGGAGTCGAGCTGCTGGCAATGGTGATCTGTGCGGGCGGAGTGGTCGCGGCCAACGTGGTGCCACCCGTACATGCAACCGACTGCGTATAGAACGACATGTTCGTGCCCGTTTCCACGGGCAAGGTCACTACACTTCCGGGCACAACGCTGACATAGGCACCCACTGCATCGGTAGGTGCCGATGCACTGACCGTAGCGTTCTGCGCACCGCCGGTCGTAGTAACCGTTGCGGTATCGCCGGCCACGCCGCCGACCCAGGTCTTGGCCAAACGCAGTTGCGAATCAAGTGAGTTGGTGATCACACAGGAAATGTCATCGCCCGCTGCCGGTCGGAATGCATCCCAGAATGCAACGTTGTCGACAATGGCGGTGGCGGCCCCCGACGGCAATACCGTGGTGGAGCCGGCACCTGCAGCGTTAGTACAAACGAGATTTTGGCTATAGGACGCCGGCGATGTATCCGCGCCGGTTCCGCCGACTTTTACGGTTTCACCGAACTGGATGGTCTTGCCGGCTTCCACGGTTTGCGTCGCCGTAACAGCAGTTGCAGGCACTGTGGAACCCGACGTGGTTGCCGTCGTGGCGGTTGTGAACAGGCCGCCAACATAGATACGCGCAGCAATCTGATCCGTTCCGTTACGTTGTTGCAGCGTCTTGCGCAACGTCACCCAGGACGGAGTCGGCGTCGTTTCGCAAGCAGTTGCAGTAAATGTCGTGCTCGGGCTTTGCAGCGTTGCGGTAGCCGAGTTATGCAGCCCGCGGCCGGCAGTGCTTGGATCGGTACAGGTATCGTTAGCCGTGGTGCCGGGCCGTGCGACATCCAGAATGACGCGCAGCGTATAGGTATCCGTTGCGCCTGCAGCCAACGCACGCCATTGCGGCTGCAGCGTCCAGATAGCACCCGCTGTATTGACCGAAGTGGCTGCCGCGCCGTTCACACTCACTGTCGCAGAGCGAATCAGTGCATCCGGATCAAAGCCAGGCTGATCCGTCAGACCGTAATTAGCCGTAACGCCCGAAGGGTTGGTGACATCAATCGTGTACGTCGCTTCGTAGCGGCCCGGCGTGCCCGTTACCGGGGTGATTCTCGTGAGATTTTTGCTGAGGCTAAGTTGCGCATCGTCATCAATGATCGTATACGTGCCATTGGCAACACCCGCGCTGCCGCAGCTGGTGGTGGAGCTCAACAGGAACGAGCCGTTGGGCGCCGGGGGCACCATGCTGTATGCGATCGGTTCGCTGCCTTCAACCGTTGTGTCCTGCAAGATTGTGATCGGCAGAGTAAACAGGCCGTTGCTGACGCCATCGTAGGTGCCGGCCGGCACCGTGATCGTCATTGTCGTCGTGCCGCTGGACGTGGTGTAGTCCGTACCTAAGGTCGCTGCGCCCGGTTGGCCGTTATTCGTAATGTTCACGGTGACCGTGAATGCCGTGGCCGCGGTGCCGACCACGCGCAAGCGCGGAACCGATCCCGAAGTGCTTTCCAGCCCCGATGCGCTACCCGGCGACAGTTCTACAAATGGGAGCAGATTGATTTGAATGGCGTCGAGCAGGTTGCCCTCGGCAATGTTGGTACTGCCGGAGCTGACGGCCTCAAAGCCAAGGCTAGTTTCGCCGCTGGGGCCTGAATAGGTAAACGAGCCGCGATAAACGCCCCAACCGTTGCTGGCCTGCGGATATCCGCTTTGACCGCTGGCGCCGGCGCCGTACGTCGCGCTGGCCGCACCGGCGTTGGTGGTGCTTGCCCGCACCAGTGTCTGATTGGAGCCAAGCACAAACCTTGCCACGTCGGGCTTGGTGGCACTGACGCGACCGCGATGGCGGAATTCCCAGTTAAAGGATTCGCCGTTCACCATACATACGTTCTGATACAGACGCGACGCCGCGGCGGCATTCAACTCGGCAACTTGCGTGCCATCGGGCGCGATGATCGTGGGGCTGTTGTTGGTCCGAGGCGTTTTCCACAGTTCGATGATCGGAGCGGTCTGCGCAAAGCCCGCCGGCACAGTACAGCCACCGGAGTTCTCCGTGGCAACACTGGGATGGTTGGTCGACCAGCCCGGTACCTGACTTTCGGCAATGTAGACGCGACAACCCGTTGTAACTAAGTTCGGTGCTTCAAAGCTGGGGTTGATGATGCTGCGTTGAACCTGCGCGTGCACAACGCCCGGTTGCATCCAGACCACTGCGGCCATCATCAGGCCGGCGGCAGATGGCCATGCCGCACGCGTCTTGCGTGCGATCCGATGTGCCAATGAAGTTGCAGCGCCGCTGTACATCAGTATCGTCCCGTCATATTCAGGAACCAACCTCGATGATCGTAATCAAAGTTGGTCAAATCATCACTAAAGTCGGTGAAGTTGTAGCCGACACCAATCCGGAAGTTGCGGCCGATGTCGCGATCGACCGCGATCAGCGCACCGCTGCGACGTCCGCCGTCCGGACGCACCGACAGCCAGCGGTATTCACCCAGCACATTCCAGTCCGTCTGACCGATGCCATATCGCACTTGGGCCGCGGCAAATGTCGTATCCGCATCGGCCCATTCGCCCTGAAGGCGACCGTAACGCACCTCGCCTGCGCGACGTGCCAGTTTGCCGGCCCACTCCCAATTGGTACCGGGGTGGTAAACGCCTTCGAGCGAAAGAACCTGCGAGCTTTGGTCGTAGTACGCCACGTGATCGCCGGTCTGCGGCAACGCCGAGACATCGTAAAGATAGGTGTAGCGGCCGAACAGCGCGTAACGCGTGTTGTTCCAGGGGCGATAGGCAAAGCCGAGGTTGCCTTCGACCAGTTTGGCACCGGCAGTCGGATCGAGGTCATCGGTCGTTTCGGACCAGTTGAAGCGCGCGGCCAGTCGCAGACTGTCGTTGACCTTGCGCTGCAGATGATTGGTGGTGACCCATTGCTCGCGCTGTTCCACACCGCGGTCACGGCGCCACTCGAGCTTGCTCTGCCACTGCGTCGATTCGGAGGTGCGGCCGCCCGTGATGCTGATCGCCTTGCGGTCAACCTCGCCGTTGCTCTTATCGATGCGACCATCGGACAGCTTGAAGCCCGCATTCCATCCGGCAGCCGGATAGAAGTCCATGCCGAACACATGATTCAGCGAGGTGTCGTTGGGGCTCTTCAGATACTGGCTTTCGTTAAAGACGTTAATGCGATTGCCAAGGCGCCAGCGTTGACCCAGAGTCCAGCCATCTTGCAGTTGCGGATTGAACAGCGGATCGCGTTGCGTGCTGTCGGTCACTGCGGTGTAGCTGGCGTAGAACGTGTGATCGGCGCTCAGGCGATACTCGGCATTGACTTGCGCGGCATCGCCACGGTCGCCTGTGGTCAGCTCGGCACCGATGCTCGACAGATTGCCGAACAGATACTTCGCGCCGGCGGCCAGTGCATCGTTATCGGCATAGCGGCCGTTATCGTTGCTCAACGTCTTTTGGCCGGTCAGCCAGTATTCCCACTGACTGCCCACGCGATGTTTGAATTGCAATGCGGCGAGATCACCCGTTGCACTCAGGCCTTGTCGGGTTTCCGTCACGCGACGCCATTCGGCTGCCCAGCTGGTGCTGTCATTGAGACGCCACTCGGCCGTGAGCTGACCTTGCTCCAATGCATCATCACCGCGTTCGGCGCGACTGTAACGTCCGTACAGCGACATCGCACGCGTGACTTGGCCGAGGATCTCGGCGCCGCTTTCGCGCACTTCCACACCGGGCTGATAACGTGCAACGGAATAGCCGGAACTGACCTCGCGATTCCAGGCACCGGCGGACCAGTCGTTCCGAGCCCAGCCAAGTTCACGCAAATTGACGCGGGCCTCGATGGCGTGCGCGGTGCCCTTCTGATCCGGGCGACCCGATGTGATTGGATCAAAGCTCAAACCGCCGTTATCGGAACGGTACACGTCCATGCTGGTGGCATGGCTGCGGGACTGTTCCACTTGCAGGTACGTGCCCTTACCGGCCTGCAGCGTCAGATCGACGCCGGCCAAGTTGTAATCGTCGCCCGAGCGGTTTTCATCGACATAGGTCACGCCAACACCAACGTGATCGCCGAACCACTGTTTGCTGCGCACACCCATGCTGATGTTCTTTGGAGCACCGGTGGTTGGCACCGCCTCGTAATCGACCATCAGAACTTGCAGGTAACCTGCCAGCGGACTGTCAGTAGTAAGACCGGGCACGCCGTTGCGCGTAATGCGCGCCAGCGGTGTGCTCAGAATGATGCGGCCTTGCAGTTCGTCAATATCGTAATCGGCGCCGCGCGCCAGCTCTACGGTGCTCAAGACGCGACCGGTCGTCGGATCGCGACGTTCAATTACGACGCGTTCGGAGCCGCGCAGGATGTCGGTGTTGCGCAGATAGTACAGACTGCCACCGGTGCCTTCGAACTCGTTATGACCCGGAATGGTTTGCGCATCGGAACCGAATACGCGGACCTGCCGTTGTGGATCGCCCCAGACATTGGTCTTGCGTTGTCGCCAATCGAAGGCGGCGCCATACAGTGAGCGGTTGTACTGTGCGTACTCGGTGCCGGTTAGGCCGGTGCTGTAGTTGCCCCACAGGGCCTGATTGCCATCCCAATCGACGCGTGCATACAGACGCCCCATGGTGTCCACATCGCGATATGTCGTGGAATCATCGCCGTACACCGGGTAATACGAATCCGGATCGAGGCGGCGGAACACGTCCTGCGGATCGGCCTTCCAGAAACCGGTAAACAGATCGCGGACTTCGCGCTCACGCGTATCGGCCTGCGCAGTGATCAGATAGCGACCCTTCGTCTTGGCTTTCAGGTAGAAGGCCAAGCGACCTTCGGTCAGCAGATCATCATCGGCGCGGGGATCATTCTCGAACGGTTCAACGGAACCGCTGACATCATTACCGGACAGCGTCAGATCCGCCAGCGCAACGGCAAACCAATACTTGCCTGTGACATTGACGTTGAGCGCATGGTCGATGACATCGCTGCCCTGCTTGAGTTGCACCGCGTAGTCGTGCGCACCGATCGGTTCGAGATATTCGGCGACAAACTTGCGCTCGAGATCGACCGGGACAGTGTCACCGTTGATGGTGAGCGAGTAACCTTCGGGTACGTTACGACCCTGGATACGAATCTTGGAGCCCGCGACACGAATATTCTGCTGCCGCAGTGAGGAGCGGCCGTAGGTCGCGTCGATCCGCTGCTGCTGTTGTGCCTGCTCGGTGTTGAGCGCGATGCCGGTCAGTCGTTCCGTTTGGCGGCGAACGATTTCGTTGCCGCGTTGCACTTCTTCGGGCGACAGCAGTTGCAGACGTTGCGGGAAGGTTTCGTCGACGGCGTTGCCATCGCCATAGGCACGCAAGACATAGATCAGCTCATCGCCCACGCGTGCTTGCGACGCATCTGCCCATGCACCATCCCACTCAGCTTGCATCACCGGCGCGGGTTTGACATCAATCGTTGCGAGCGGCGAGACTAGATCCGAGTCACTGGCACGATAAACCAGAATCTCGGCCTTGCGAATGAAGGACGCGTAATTGCTGTAACCCGTGAACGACACCCGCCTGGTGATACGTCCGTTTTCAAACGGCGCGTACGAGGAACCGGATACGCTCATCTGTGTCACGCCAAGCGTCGGATCTTCGGTGGCCCAAATCATGCCGCCGTCCGGAAGCGTTACGTTCCAGGTCTGAGCTTCAGCAGTCACATCCGTCGGCGATGTCGTGACCGATGTGTTTGGCGTGGTGCTAATGGTCACGCGCCGATCGGGCTGCAGGGCCTTATCACCCGATTGTTCATTGGTACCGGTAGTGACAGGATCGAGCTCGCTACGACTGCCGACCTTGAACACGACATTCGAGTCTTGCGTGGCCGGCGCTGCAGGCGGAGTGACGCCGGTCTGCGCACCTGCCGGCAACATCATGCCGGCGGCCAACGCGGCCGCAATTGCAGTGCCAAGGCGATGCCTGCGTTTAGTGTTCTTGGAGTTTGAGATCATTGCCGGCCTCATGGTTCGCGTCCCGATGTAGCGTTGGAGCCCACGGTGTCGACTTGTACTTGACTCTTTACATTGCCGGGCAAGCGCGCCCGTAATGCTTCAGTTACTGCTTGCGCCCGACGCATACCCAGCTGTTGGTTGTACTCGGCACTTGCACGAAGATCGGTATGGCCTGTCACTTCAACGGTGCCGCCGGTCGCTGCCAAGTGCGCAGCGATGCGATCGAGCAATGCATTGAACTCCGGACGAATGTCCGCCTTGTCCGTATCAAACAGCACGGTACCGAGAATCTCGGATTCGCTGACCACGGCGACTTCGTTGGGCTTCGTCTCGATGCGGGTGGTCGCCTTGCGCACAGTGCCATCGGGCAGTTGCACGCCAAAGTCGAACCGCACCGGCATACCGCGAGTGATTCGGCGCAGCAGCGGATTGTCGGTGGTGAGTTTGGAGCCCGGCGGCAAGGTCGACGGATCGAGCTTGAGAATGAAGTTCGTACCGCGCTCGAACTTACCGGCATCGACACCCTCAAGGTGATAGCGGCCGAACTGATCGGTTTCCATCAGAATGCCTTCGACCGATGCAATGCGCACACCAGGGATGCCGCGCTCGCCTTCATCCTGGAAGCCGTTGGCGTCGATGTCATTCCACACCGTGCCGACAATCAGGCTGGTATCGAACAACGGATCGGTCACCAGCTGCACATCTGCCGTTGCAACGTTCGAGGCACTCTGACCGTCATCGAACATCTCGGCGCGATTGCGATGAATACCCGGACGCACACCCGCGCCCACACGCAGCAGATAGGTCACGGTGGCGCGGCCGCCAAGACGCACATCGATCTGATCGACACGAATCGGCGAGGTACCTGCAACACGTCCTGCGTTGTTGTCATCGGTCACGCGAATGGAATCAGCCAGCAGATTGAATCCCGCAGGCGGCGTATCAACCAGCATTGCATCATGGATGTCGATGGCACCGATGTTTTCAATCGTCACGGTGTAACGGATCAGGTCACCGATCTTGACGTCGCGCGGCACCGCCGACTTGGTAATGCGCATGGCTGCAGTGCCACGAATCACAACACGCAAGGTGGCGGCATTGGACACGGTGCCGTGAATATTGGCAACGGTGTATTGAACCGGCGTCGCAGCTCCGCTGAATCCGGGGACCGGAGTAAACGTCACGGTGCCGTTGCTGTTCGCAATCCACGTGCCCTCACCCGGGACGGTGACCGTCTTGCCATCGGCACTGACCGTGGCACCTGCCGGCGGGTTGACCAACTTGATACTGGTCGGATCCAACGGATAGCCGTTGCCGTTGTCGTCGGAAATCACCGGCAAAGTAACGGCGGTACCCGGTTCGGTTTCCGTCGCGTTGTCTGTCGCTATCGGCGGCTTGGCAATCAACGAGATTGTGGCCGTTGCATTGGCGCAGTTGGACGGATTCACGCGATCGCAAATCGTGTACGGATACACATACGTGCCGGGCGCCGTGCCCGATGCAATGGTGATCGTACCATCGGCATTCATGGTAATGCCGTCTGCAGGCGACGTACCCGGAGTCAGGATCACCGTTGCCAACGTGGGTTGCGTGCCATTGACCTCGTCATTACCCAGCACGCTGTGCATGGTGCCGCCGAGCGCGCCATCCACAGGTTGCGGCAACACATCGTTGATCGCCTTGATTTCCGGCGCAATGACCGGGATGGTGATGAACGCATTCGCACAGTTGGTCGGATTTGCAATTTCGCAGATGCGGTATTCAATGCGGTATTCGCCCGCAGGCGTTCCTGCCGGCACGGAGACGACACCGGTGGCGACGTCAAGCTTCGGCACGACACTACCTGTCGACGAAGTTGCAGGCGTGACCACTTGCATTTCGACCTTGTCCAGCGATGCAGTAGCGGTGCCGAGCGTGTCGTTGTTTTGCGCGTGACCCAGTTGAGCGACGCCGACATGGCCATCGACCGGAGCATAAGTATCGTCCAGCGCAGCAATCGGATTGTTTTGCTTGGTCACCGTGACGCTGGCAGTCGCGGGCTGCAGTGTGCCCTGCGAAGGCGTACCCGACGCCGTGGCGATATTGGTGATCGTGCCCTTCAGCAGGTCCTGCAAGGTCACGGTGTGCGTGGCGCTGCACTGTGCCGTCTCAGCCGGCTTGAGTTGAGTCGGCGAGCAGTTGGTAATCGTGCCGAGGATGTCATCGACCAGAGTCAGATTACTAATCGTCACGTTACCGGTGTTGGCGATGACGTACTGGTACGTGATCACTTCGTTGAGTGCCGAGTAAGTGGTGCGATCGGGGGTCTTGGTCAACGTGATCGCCGGTGCTGCGGCGAGAGGCGTCGATGTGCTGGCAGGATCCGAGACCGTCTCGCTGGACGAACCCGGCGCCGTACCCGAAGCCGTCGCAGTGTTGTCCACCTTGCCGGCATCGACCTCAACTTGAGTAATCGTGTGCGTGCCGGTGCACGTCGTCGATGCACCCGGAGCCAGCGTGGTGGCCGCACAGGTTGCCGCGGCATCCAGTTTTGCGTCGGTGATAGCCACACCCGTCAGCGTCACGTTACCGGTGTTGGTGACGGTGAATGTATACGGGATCGTGGAACCGGCGGTCGCACCGGTCGGCGTTCCGGCAGCCTTAGTCACTGTGATCGCCGGTGCGGCAGTCAGCGGCGTCGAGGTGCTCGACGGTGCCGACACGGTTGCAGTGCTTGCACCCGGGGCCATACCCGACGCGGTCGCCGTGTTGTCGGACTTGCCGGCATCCACTTCGGCTTGCGTGATGGTGTGCGTACCCGAGCAAGTCGTCGATACCGACGGAGCCAATGTCGTGGCAGCACAGACTGCGGCGGCATCAAGCTTCGCGTCGCTGATTGAAACGCCGGTCAGCGTCACGTTACCGGTGTTGGTCACCGTGAACGTATACGGGATCGTGGAACCGGCCGTCGAACCGGTTGGCGTGCCGGCAGCCTTGGTCACTGTGATTGCAGGTGCCGCAGTCAGCGGTGTTGAAGTGCTCGATGGTGCCGACACCGTCGCACTGCTTGCGCCAGGCGCGGTACCAGACGCCGTTGCGGTGTTGTCGGACTTGCCGGCGTCGACCTCGGCTTGCGTGATGGTGTGCGTGCCCGAGCACGTCGTCGATGCACTAGGTGCCAAGGTGGTGGCAGCACAAACTGCCGCCGCGTCGAGTTGCGCGTCAGTAATGGCGACACCGGTCAGCGTCACGTTGCCGGTGTTGGTGACGGTGAACGTATACGGGATCGTGGAACCGGCCGTCGCACCCGTCGGCGTACCGGCAGCCTTGGTCAAGACAATAGCCGGTGCCGAAGTCAGCGGCGTCGACGTGCTGGCCGGATCCGAGACCGTCGCACTGGACGCACCCGGTGCTGTACCCGAAGCCGTCGCGGTGTTGTCCACCTTGCCGGCATCGACTTCAGCTTGGGTAATGGTATGAGTGCCCGAGCAAGTGGTCGAGACACCAGGGGCCAGTGTCGTGGCAGTACAAACGGCCGCCGCGTCGAGTTGCGCGTCGGTAATGGCGACACCGGTCAGCGTCACGTTGCCGGTGTTGGTGACGGTGAACATATACGGGATCGTGGAACCGGCCGTCGCACCGGTCGGAGTGCCGGCAGCCTTGGTCACTGTGATTGCAGGTGCCGTAGTCAGCGGTGTCGATGTGCTCGATGGTGCCGACACCGTCGCGCTGGATGAACCCGGCGCCATGCCCGACGCGGTCGCCGTGTTGTCGGACTTGCCGGCGTCGACCTCGGCTTGGGTGATCGTGTGAGTGCCCGAGCAAGTGGTCGAGATCGACGGAGCCAATGTCGTGGCAGCACAGGTTGCCGCGGCATCAAGTTTTGCGTCGCTGATTGAAACGCCGGTCAGCGTCACGTTACCGGTGTTGGTGACGGTGAACGTATACGGGATCGTCGAGCCGGCCGTCGCACCCGTCGGAGTGCCGGCAGCCTTGGTCACTGTGATTGCCGGCGCCGCAGTCAGCGGTGTTGAAGTGCTCGATGGTGCCGACACGGTCGCACTGCTTGCGCCAGGCGCGGTACCCGACGCGGTCGCGGTGTTGTCGGACTTGCCGGCATCCACTTCGGCTTGCGTGATGGTGTGCGTACCCGAGCAGGTGGTCGATGCACCAGGTGCCAAGGTGGTGGCAGCACAAACGGCCGCGGCATCCAGCTGGGTATCCGAGATCGCAATACCGGTCAGCGTCACGTTGCCGGTGTTGGTGACGGTGAACGTGTACGGGATCGTCGAGCCGGCCGTGGAACCCGTCGGAGTACCGGCAGCCTTAGTCACTGTGATTGCAGGTGCCGCAGTCAGCGGTGTTGAGGTGCTCGATGGCGCCGACACCGTCGCACTGCTTGCACCCGGGGCCGTACCCGACGCGGTCGCGGTGTTGTCGGACTTGCCGGCATCGACTTCAGCTTGGGTGATGGTGTGCGTACCCGAGCAGGTGGTCGATGCACCAGGTGCCAAGGTGGTGGCAGCACAAACGGCCGCGGCATCCAGCTGGGTATCCGAGATCGCAATACCGGTCAGCGTCACGTTGCCGGTGTTGGTCACGGTGAACGTATACGGGATCGTGGAACCGGCCGTCGCACCGGTCGGAGTACCGGCAGCCTTGGTCACTGTGATTGCCGGTGCGGCAGTCAGCGGCGTTGACGTGCTCGATGGTGCCGACACGGTTGCAGTGCTTGCACCCGGGGCCGTACCCGACGCGGTCGCGGTGTTGTCGGACTTGCCGGCATCGACTTCGGCTTGCGTGATGGTGTGGGTGCCGGTGCACGTCGTCGAGATCGACGGGGCCAATGTCGTGGCAGCGCAGACCGCTGCGGCATTAAGTTTTGCGTCGGTAATGGCGACACCCGTCAGCGTGACGTTGCCAGTGTTGGTCACGGTGAACGTGTACGGGATCGTCGAGCCGGCGGTGGCACCCGTCGGAGCGCCGGCTGTCTTGACCAACGTAATAGCAGGCAGCGACTGAACGGTGTCGACGTCCGTTGCCGAGTCGTTGGCCGGGTTCGAGTCCGTCGTATCCCCTGCCACTGCGACCGTGACGGTGTTGGTCACCTGGGCAATGCCTTCGCCAACTTGTGCCGAGACTGTAAACGTCACCGACCCGCCATTCGCGATGCTGACCACACTGCTTAAATCACCCACACCACTCGCCACTAGGCAGTTGGTGCTGATCGACCCGCTTGGCGTGCCCGCAGCCGTGACGGCGCACGTCCAGCCGGTGATCGTGAGCCCTGTCGAAGAGACATCGGACACGGACACCGTCCCGGCATCGGAGGGACCGCTATTGCTGACGACAACGGTATAGGTGGTGGTGCCGTTGGCTGAAACCGTGGCGATGCCATCGGTTTTGGTGACGCCAACATCCGCGACGCGGCTGACCAAATTCGTGACGGTGGACGTGCAGGTGCCGGTCGTTGCATCAAACACGGCGGGTGCGACACAGGAGCTGCCGGTGATTTCGATGGAGCCGTCGGTCGGCGGCGCGACGCTGGCGGAATTGGAGACCGGCGGCGCAAAGCCAAGCAGTGGCACTAGCACCAACGTGCCTGCAACCCACTTACTAGCAATTTGGAAGGGCTTACGTGCCCAACCCGCCAACGTCATTTCCCACCCTAAACGAATGTTGTTTTTGGCCTCCGGCACTCGACCACGGCGGTATTACCCTAAATCGCGGCCGGTTGCCTTATTGGGCGGAGTGTAACAGAAGCGGAATCCTACAACTAAATAGTAAGAAATCATACGGCGTCTGTCTACACCAAACGATCATGACGTGGAGCTTTTCCAATTTCCTAGTGGAAAATTGGTACGCGTAACGGCACCAGACAAAGCGGTGACGAGATGCGAGCACCCCAACCGGCAGCCTCGACGAGGGCGCGGTGGACAGGGCCGGTTGACGGCATACCGTCGGGCGTCATCTCAGCTTCCTGTTGCTTTCAAAGAGACGCCCGTCCACGAGCTCGCCTTGCACGCAGGCGATCCAACCGTCGTGCTGTTCGACCTGAACACCGCCGGTGAATAGCGAGAACGCAGGCAGCGTGATGGCGTGCGCGCGCACGCGGAACGCGGGCCACTTGCCGGGCAGCCCAGGCACGCTCACCTTGGGGTGCATGTGACCGGTGATGGAAACCCCTTCGAACGAGGGATCGGGCGAATCGTGTCCCACCATGATCCCACTGTCGTGGATCCGACCGGTAACGGACTCAATGGCGAGCGGCGCGGTCGGTAGGTCGCGGTCGTGGTTGCCTCGGATCAGTGTGGTGCGGACGGCCGGATGCGACTCAAGAAGGCGTTGCCACAGAGTCACGAACTCCCTGCGCAGGTGGCGGTCATGCGTCAGGTCGCCAGCGATCCACAGCTCGGCTGCGGACGTGTCGGTCAGGAGGCGCGAGAGCCGCCGCAAGTCCTCGTCAGTGCCGCCGCGCGGCACGGCAATGCCGGCGCGGCGGAAGATCTCGTCCTTGCCCAGATGCAGGTCGGCAATGATTAAACGTCGCCGCTCGGGCCACCAGAGGGCCCGTTCGGCTAGAAAAGTCAGACAATGGGGCCCAAACTGCCCTGTGAGACGGTCAGGCATAGTGGCGCTCCAGCTGTGCGGCGGCACGTTCCACGCGCGTCTTCCAAGACTCCGTGCTAAGGCTTCCGCGAGTCATTTCCGCCCACAGCGGAAACGACAAGGGGGTAAGACGCGGCGGCTCCTGCCAGTCGATGGTGGTGTTCTTGCAGCGCGTCAGTGCCTCGCGCAAGGCGCCCAGTCCCAGCTGCACCTCGAGCACTTCTTGGCGCGCCTGCGCCAGCAGAATGTGCTGCGGGTCATAACGTTGCAGCACGTCAAACAGGAGCCCGGACGAAGCTTGGAGCTGCCGCAAAGTGCGGGGGGCGCGGCCAGGCGGCAGATTAAACACCAGCCCGGCAACGCGCGCAATCTCCCTGAATTGCCGGCGCGCCATTTCAGTCAGGTTAACGGATTCGGCCAGATCATGGAGAAAATGCTCGGGGGACAGCATTCGCCGCAGCAGGCTTGCATCCATCTGGGAATGGGGCGACCCGCGCAGGGCCAGACCGTAGTCGTTGACCGCGAAGGTAATGGTATTGGGCTCGTGACGTCCCCAGCGCAAGGCCAGCAGCGAGGCTAGACCCTCGTGAGCGCTGCGGCCGGAAAACGGGTACAGGAACAGTTGCGGCCCCTCGCGCGTGCGGATCCATTCCGCCAGCGTCGTGCCCGGCTGCGGTGTGGCCGAGACCTCATTCTGGAGAGAAAGCAGCGGCTGCAGCGCGTGCAGCTCGGGAGCGGCCGGCAACTCACCCGACAGGGCCCGCTCGACCCATTTGGCAAGCCGGGTGGACATTGGCATCTTGCCCCCCTCCCAGCGCGGGACCGTTCCGTCGACGCGCTTGCGCGCCACCCGCACGAAGGCCGTCATGTCACGCACCTGCACTAGCTCGAGCGTCTTACCCGCGAAGTGAAAGACATCGCGCGGGCGTAGCTTGACGATAAATTGTTCCTCGATCGAGCCGAGGTGACCACCCTTCGCAAAGCGCACTTGCATCGCGCCATAGGCGGTTATCGTGCCGATCGAAAGGCGGTGACGGTTAGCCATCTTACGGTCGGTGATGCGATACGCGCCCTGCTCATCCGGTAAGACGCGCCGATATTCGGGGTAGTGCTCCAAAGCCTCGCCACCGCGGACGATAAAGTTCAGCACCTTGCGGAACTGCTCGTGCGTCAGATTCCGGAACGCATGGGTCCGTATGACCTCGTCATACAGCTCGTCCGCAGCAAACCCCTCAGCAACGGCGATGGTCACGCAGTGTTGCGCGAGCACGTCAAGCGGCAGGACCGGGGGCGTGCGCGACTCGATGTCGCCGCGTTTGAGCGCCTCGCGGGCAGCGGCGAATTCGGCGAGCTCCATCGCATGGGTCGGCACACAATGCACGATGCCCTTTTCGCCGGGGCGGTGACGTGCGCGGCCGCCGCGCTGCAGCAGGCGGGACAAGCCCTTTGGGCTGCCGACCTGAAAAACTTGATCGACCGAAGGAAAATCCACGCCCAGGTCGAGACTGGATGTCGCCACCACGCAGCGAACCGTGCCGCTGCGGATGCCTTCCTCCACCTCATGGCGCAGTTCCATGGATAGCGATCCATGGTGTAGCACCAAGGTCGCGGGATCGTCCATCCAGATACTGCTCAAGGCCCGGTGCCACAGCTCGGCCTGCGACCGCGTATTGGTGAAGAGAATGCTGGTGCGGGCCCCGTCCAGGGCACGGTGGACTTGCTGGAGTTGGGCCAGTCCAAGGTGCCCGGCCCACGGGAAGCGGTGCCCCCGCTGCGGCAACAGGGTTTTCAGTTTCAGGTCGCGCGGGGCGCCTAGGCCAATCAGCAATGGCTCGTTCGCCGCAGGAAATAGGACCTGCGCGGCCTCGTGCGGGTTACCGACACTGGCGGAAAGTCCCCAGCAACGCGCGCCCGGTGCGTAGCTGCGCACACGGTTGAGCGTCAGTTGGAGCAAGGCACCGCGTTTGCTGTCGAGTAGCTCATGCCATTCGTCGACGATGATCGCGTCCAGATTGGCAAAGATGTCGCGCGCCTCGGGATAGCTGATCTGTAGCGCCAGCGACTCGGGCGTAATGATGACCACCGCGGCCTTGCCTTGTCGCGTGACGCGCCGCTCGCGCGCGCCGCTGTCGCCGGTTCGCGTTACCACTTCCCACTCCGGCAGCAGTGCACCCACGGGCTTGCGCAAGGCCTGCGCCGTATCCGCGGCCAAAGCCCGTAACGGCGTGATCCACAGCACGCGCAATGCGCTGCCTTTGCGGTGTCTGTCGGTAAGCGCCTTGAGCAGCGGACCGCCGATCGCGGCCAGTGTCTTGCCGCTGCCGGTCGGACTCAGGATCAGACCGTCACGTCCCTTTGCGAAGGCATCCCACGCCTCTTTCTGAAACGCGGCGACGCGCCAGCCGTTGGCCTTAAACCAATCCCGCAGCGGGTTCATTGCGCCAACGCCTGCAAGCTGGCAAGGGTATCCGCGTCTTCGACTTGCTTGTCCGTCCGTTCGCGCACGATGCGCGGAAACCGCACGGCCACGCCGGACTTGTGACGCGACGACTTGTTGACGCCTTCGAAGGCAATCTCAAAAACACGTTGCGGCTTGACGGCACGCACGGGCCCGAAGCGCTCCGTGGTGTTGGCCCGGATCCAGCGGTCAAGCTCCAGAATTTCCTTGTCGGTCAGTCCCGAGTACGCCTTGGCGACTGGCACTAGGTTGCCCTGCCCGTCGTCCAACGCGAACGTGTAGTCGGTGTAGAGCGCGCTGCGGCGGCCATGACCCGACTGCGCGTAAATCAGCACCGCGTCTATGGTGAGGGGATCGATCTTCCATTTCCACCAGTCCCCGCGTTTGCGGCCGATGCCATAGACCGAGTCGCGACGCTTGAGCATCAGGCCTTCGACACCGAGTTCGCGCGCCCGCTTACGAATATGCGCCGCTTTTTGCCAGTCGTTGGCGGCAAGCACCGGCGAGAGTGTAAAGACGGCCGGGGCGTCGGCGATCACCTTGTCTAGCAGGCTCCGGCGTTGCCTCAGCGGTAGCTCACGCAGGTCGCGGCCATCGAGCTCCAGCAGGTCATAACACTGCATTCGAACGGGCGCCTTTGCAATTAACTTTGCTGAAGGCTTGAGCCGATGGATCCGCGTCTGCAGGACGCTAAACGGTGCGGGCGCTTCGTGGCCAGGCAACCATGCCAGCAGTTCCCCGTCTAGCACTACGTCGTGCCGCAACGCCGCTGCGGCGTCCTCGAGCTCGGGAAAGCGACCGTCCATTCGCTCTTCGCCTCGCGACCATGGCACCACTTTGTTCCCGCGCCGAATCAGCTGCAGACGGATACCATCCCATTTCCACTCTAGCAACCAGTCCTCAATAGGGCCGAGCTCTGCGACGTCCTTTTCGATGGGCGAGGCAAGAAAAAACGGGTAAGGACGCGTGCGGTCCATCTCGCCGTCCGGCGGTCCGCGCAGCGCGTGCACAAATGCGGCGGTGGGTTCCCATTTGCCGATCAGGCGTTGGGCAATGACAGCGGCGTCGAGTTCGGTCCATTCGCTCACTGCCTGCTGCACCAAACCGCCCGACACGCCGACGCGTAGCGCGCCCGTCAGCAACTTGTTGAACACAAACAGTTGATCAGCAGGCAATTCGCGCCATGCCGAGGTGATAAAAGACTTGCGCACGGCGGCGTCCTTATTCGCCACTTCCATCAGGCCCCGCTCGATCAGCTCGGCGAGCGAATCGACACGCACGCCGGCTTCACGCGACACCCCGTCGAGCAGCAAGGTTATCGTTTCAGCGAGATCACCCACGTGATGATAGCTTTCCTCGAACAACCACGGTTCGATGTTTGCCGCTTCCGCCGCCCACTCTCGCAGTTCACCTGACGACGCAATTCGCGCCCGTGCGCCACCCACTTTGCCGCCGCGCAGCAAGTGCACAGCCCAGGCGATATCCGCCTCCGGAGCCGAACGCAGATAGTTAACCAGCGCCGCGCGCTTGTCGTTGGTGGCGGTCAAGCGGTCCAGACGCAAGTACAGGTCGGCAAATTTTTTCATTCGTCCGCCTCGGGACGGCTGTCCGGAAAGCGTTCGCAGGCGAGACCTTTATCCTTCAAGTGCCTGGCCAGCGCATCCGAATACCCGTGCATGGCGATCACCCGCCGAGCGCGCGACTGATCAATCGACTTCAGCAGACCGTACCAGTCCGCATGATCGGAGACCACAAAGCCGCGGTCCATGTTGCGTCGACGCCGATTACCGCGCAATCGCATCCAGCCCGAGGCAAAACCCTGCTGCATCTTGCCGAACCGGCGGAGCCAAGGTGTACCCGCAGCCGAAGGTGGTGCCATGATCAACTCACCCGTAAACGAGTGTCCCTTAACGACGGACGTTACGCCAATTGTCGGTGCAATCGGCACCCCGGCTTCCCGATAGATGGCATTGCCCGCTTCGAGCGCGCCGTGCACGTACACGGGCTTCGCGTCGAGTTGCGCGATTTCAGCCAGCAACCGTTGCGCCTTGCCGAGCGCGTAGCAGTACAGCACCGCCGCTTCACCGCGTTGTCCGCATTCGTCACGCCATGCAATGATCTCCGCCACCACCGCTGCTGTGTCGGGCCAGCGATACACCGGCAGCGCAAACGTGCTTTCGGTGACGAACACATCGCATTCGACCGGTTCAAAGGCCCGGCACGAAGGGTCTGCCTGCCGCTTGTAGTCCCCCGACACGACCCACACCTCTCCCGCGGATTCGATGCGCACCTGCGCGGAACCGAGCACATGCCCTGCAGGATGCAAGGAGATGCGCACGTCACCCAGTTCAATGCTAGCGCCATAAGCGAGGCCGCGGACCTCTACCTCGCCCAAGCGGGAACGCAATATAGGTACACCTTCGTCTGCGGTAATATAACGACCCATGCCGCCGCGCGAATGATCAGAGTGACCATGGGTGATGACTGCCGTCGGGACCGCTCGCCAAGGGTCGATATGAAAATCGCCGACCGGACAGTACAGTCCGGCCGGCGACATGACGATCAGATCGCTTGCCATATGAACCGTGCTCTTAGCCCGGGTTCTTAATTGTTTTATGTTCTGAAAGGATCTCGTGGTTGCCGGTGATGGCGGAGCCGATCAGATAGGCGGCCTTGCTGATCAGATTGCCCGGGCCATCCCAGTACTCAGCCGAGCTGACCTCAACTTTGATGAGGGTCAGTTTGGGGTCATTTTTTCCTTCGAACCACGAATTCATGATCGGGTTCCACAGTTCTTCGACTTTAGCCGGGTCGTCAACCTGTTGGGCGGTGCCAGAAGCAGAAACGTAGTTGGACTTGCCTTCGTCCATAAAGGCGATATTGACTTGGGGCTGAGCGTTGATCTCGCAGACGACATTACTGTGACGGTCTGCGCTGAACCAAAGTTCTCCAGTGAACCCGTCGCCCAGCGGAGACATGGGGCGTGAAATGTGCTTGCCTTCCGCCGTCATCGTCACTAGCATCGCAGTGTGGAAGTTGCCAATCAGGCTAGCCAAATCGTTTGTGGAACCATCGGTCTTAACGTTCTTGCCAATCATGGGATTCTCCTCCTGCAGGCTACGCCCGTGTGTGCTGTCGGTATGGATTGAGGATGCCAGTTTAGAGGTGAGAATTCCGTGATTTTTGAAGCGGCGACGCTATTGCCGTTCATGAGGTGTTACTGCAAGCATCAAAAAACCCGCCACGCGGGCGGGTTGGTCCGGACTGGCAGGATGCGAAGCCGGGCACTGGGTAATCGGGTTGCGATTACTTGATCTTGCCTTCCTTGTAGATCACGTGCTTACGGACGACGGGATCGTACTTCTTGATCTCCATCTTGCCCGGGGTGTTCTTCTTGTTCTTGTCGGTCGTGTAGAAATGACCGGTGCCTTCGGAAGAGATCAGGCGGATCTTGTCACGCTTGGAAGCCATGGCGATATCTCCTTAAAAATCAGATCTTTTCGCCGCGAGCGCGGAGATCGGCCAGCACGGAATCGATACCGTTCTTGTCGATGGTGCGCATGGCAGCAGTGGAAACACGCAGCTTGATCCAGCGGTTTTCGCTGGCGACCCAGAACTTGCGTTCGTGCAGGTTCGGCATAAAGCGGCGACGGGTTTTGTTCATGGCGTGGGACACGTTGTTACCCGTGACCGTACGCTTGCCGGTGACTTGGCATACTTTTGACATAACGCACCTCGGTAATGTCTGATGATGCTCCCCATAGCCCGGAGAGCGGCGGCCCCACCGCAGCCCAATCGACCCCTGTCGAAGGCACTTTTTACGCAGTGAGCCCGCTATGATGCCTTGGTTTTCCTTTCTAGTCAACCACTTAGAGCGGTAAATGGAAAATGGTGAGGGGGAAATGGTAAATGGTGGTGGCGCCTGACGGTTTTGGGGCGGAATGGGTGCCATGACGGCGACTGAACCCGGTCGCTCCGGTGGCGAGATGGGCGCCATGACGACGGAAACCATTTGTCCGGTGGCGGCTTAGGTACCGCCGCGGTCCGGGTTCGGGCGGGGTTAGGCTTGGGGCGGCTGGGTTTCGGGCAGCTTGTCGCGGCGCCAGCCGCGGTGCCGGATGTCGGCATACAGCGAATATGCGGCCGTGAAGCCCGGGAACAGGTTCTGCAGCACGCCGACCGAGTCCTGCTTAGGCGAGAACACGAAATACGCCAGGGTCATGGCCGAACCCACCAGCGACATGTACCAGAACGCCCGCGGGATCGTGGGCTTGCCCGCCCGCTTGGTCGCAACGAACTGGACCAGCCAGCGCGAACCGAACATCAGGGCGCCTACCCAGCCGATGAGCTTCCAGCCGGACATGTGGATGCCGGTCCATTCGAGCCAGGGAATAATGTCGTTCATTTAGTAAATGGTAAATGGGATTTAGTAAATGGTGAAAAAGCAAAGGCAACAGCCCGGAAATGGTAAATGGGATTTGGTAATTGGTGAAAAGCAACAGCAAAAGCAAAAGCAGGAGCCACTGCAACGGGGTTAGTGCTACTTACCGGGCCTGTATCGGCTGGCCGGCAAACCATTTACCAACTCCGATTTACCATTTACTACCTCACGGGGTTAGTGCTTCTTACGGGGCCTATATCAGGTCCGAGCCAAACCATTTACCAAATCCCATTTTCTAGTTACGACGCCACAGCTCTTCTGTGGCGGTAACCTTGCCGCGCTTTATCAGCCAGGCGACCCCGCGCAGATCCGTGATGCCGACCAGGGCACGATTGAGATTGTTGTACTTGGAGACGCCGGCGGTGCGGTGGCGATGATTCACGGGGACTGAGACGCTGCGGTAGCCTGCGCGCTGCATTAGCGCCGGCAGGTAGCGGTGCATGTGGTTGAAGTGCGGCAGTTCCAGGAACGCCTCGCGCTCGAACAGCTTGATGCCGCAACCGGTGTCCGGGGTCTCATCGCGCAGCATGCGAGAGCGGATGGCATTGGCCCACTTGGAGGCCCATCGCTTGGAGCCACTGTCCTGCCGCGACACGCGCCAGCCCGCAAACATCTTGAGCGAAGCATCGGCCGACGCGTCCCGTTTTGCCAGCAGCTTGGGGATGTCGGCGGGGTCGTTCTGGCCATCGCCATCTAAGGTGGCGATCCACGGCGAGCGAGCGGCTTTGACGCCGTTGCGCACGGCGGTGCTCTGCCCTGCGTTGGTCAGGTGGCGAATGACGCGCAGCTCCGGCACCTCTTTCTGCAGGGCCTGCAGGACTTCGACGGTGTCGTCGGTGCTGGTGTCATCGACATAAATGATTTCGAACGGCAGCAGGCCGCGTAAGGCCGCGACGATTTCCTGCACTAACGGACGCACGTTGTCGCGTTCGTTGTGGACCGGCACTACGACCGACAGTTGCGGAGTGCCGACCGGTGTTGTCGACGCGGCAATGTCAGTAACGTCAGTGGCGGCGGTCATTCGTTAGTGCCTTCCGGCTGCAGGCGGGCGAGCAAGCCATCGAGGGTATCGAGGTTGCCGTAATGGAGAATCAGGCGACCCTTGCCACCGCGGCCATGCAGAATATTGACCTTGGTGCCGAGGGTTTCGGCCAGCGTGCGTTCGAGCGCTTCGATGTCGGCGGACGGTTTTTTGCCGTTGCCGTTGGTGGCTGCGCGCGGACGCGAACCGCCGACCTGACCGGCCAGCAGTTGCTGCACGCGGTGCTCGACTTCGCGAACGGACCAGCCGTTTTCTGCCGCTTGCTTGGCCAGCGCGAGGGCAGCCGGTGGTGCCAGCGACAACAGTGCACGGGCGTGCCCCATTTCCAGGCCGCGAGTTTCGACATAGCTGCGGATTTCTGCAGGCAAATCGAGCAAACGCAGCAGATTACTGACCGCGGCACGCGAGCGACCCACCGTTTCGGCGGCTTGCGCATGCGTAAGCGAAAACTCTTCGATCAGACGATGCAGTGCTTGTGCTTCTTCGATCGGGTTGAGGTCTTCGCGCTGAATGTTTTCGATCAGCGCCATGGCCACGACGGTACGGTCATCGACCACACGCACCACGGCCGGGATTTCAGTCAGGCCTGCAAGCTTGCTGGCGCGCCAACGGCGTTCACCGGCAATGATTTCAAAAACCTTGTTGCCGATATCGCGCACGACGATGGGCTGGATCACGCCCTGTTCGCGGATCGAGTCGGCCAACTCTTCTAACTTGCCCTGATCCCAGACCTTACGCGGCTGGTAACGGCCGGCAATCATGGCATCGATCGGCAAGGAGCGCAGCTCATCGCCCTTCTGGACCTCGGTCAGTTTGGCGGCGTTGGCCGCGGCTGCCGGACTCATTAGGGAACTCAGACCCCGACCGAGACCTGTGCGTTTCTTTGCCTTACCTTCTGCGCTCATGCAGCGCCCTCCAGTTTGTCGCGTTCGCGCTGCCCACGCAGCACCTCACCGGCCAGCGCGATATAAGCCACGCCGCCCTTGGATGATTTGTCGTAACCCACAATACTTTGGCCGTAACTCGGCGCCTCGGCCAATCGCACGTTGCGCGGCACGATCGTACGGAACACCTTGTCGCCGAAGAACTGCGTCAGCTCATCGGACACGGCATTGGCCAGCTTGCTGCGCACGTCGAACATGGTGCGCAACACGCCCTCGATTTCGAGTTGCGGATTGCCGTTGGCCTGCAGCATCTGCACGGTATCCATCAGCGAGCTGATGCCTTCGAGCGCGTAATACTCACACTGCATCGGAATGATGACCGAATCGGCTGCCGTCAGCGCATTGATCGTCAGCAACGACAGCGATGGCGGACAGTCAATCAGAATGAAATCGTAGCGGTCGCGCAGCGGCTGCAGCAGGTCACGCAATTGCGAACCGCGATGTTCCGGCGGCAAACCGATCAGTTCCATCTCGGCGGCCGTGAGATCCATGTTGCCCGGGATCAGATCGAACTGTTCCTCAGTCCGTACGATGGCATCGTCGGCGCTGCATTCTTTCAGCAGCACCTCACAGATCGTGTACTCGGCCTCGCGCTTGTCGACACCCGAGCCCATGGTTGCATTGCCTTGCGGATCCAGATCGATCAGCAGCACGCGTTTGGACATGCGTGCCAGACCGGCAGTCAGGTTCACAGCGGTGGTCGTTTTGCCGACACCACCTTTTTGGTTGGCGACGGCGATAATGCGGGCCATAAAGCGTAATACGTCCGAAATTCAGTGAGCCGCGCACCCCTCAGAACACGCGGCGGAATCTCTTATTATGCCTTAGCCGTGTGATGCTGCCACCCGCATCAGCCGACGCTGGGCCTGCAGATACGGAACCTCGAGTTCCCGGTCGGCCACCACCTGCCACGGCGACGGGAGGTTAGCGATCTCTTCGGCAGGGAATACGGCCTTCATGGCCAGCAACTCGCCGCCCGGCTTGAGCAAATGGGCACCCAGCCGGATCAGCTCGGGCAAGGTGGCCAATGCCCGCGCCGTAATCGCATCGAACAGGGCATCCGGACGGTAGGCCTCAATCCGCACATGCTCAGCCCGCGTATGAGGAAGGCCCAACTGGCGGATCGCCTCACGCATGAACCGCACTTTTTTGCCGGCGCTCTCAATCATGGTGACGTGCAGCTGCGGGTAAATCACACTCAGCACGATGCCGGGCAAACCGGCCCCTGCCCCGAGATCCGCAATCGACCCTCCTTTTGCCGCCAGATCGCGGACCGAAGTGTGCATTGCCGCCGAATCGAGCACGTGCTTGACCACCATTTCGTACGGCTCGGTGATTGCCGTCAGGTTGTACGTGGCGTTCCACTTGAGCATCAGCGCCAGATACTGCAGCAGCGGCTCAGACAGGCGGTCGCCGTCCAGACCCAAGGTATTCAGGCCGGAAATCAGGGGTTCGCGCTGCGCCGACAGCGCCGAAGGGATCTCAATCGTCATGCGCCACAGTGTACCGATCGCGCCATGCCAATGCACCGATATAGCCTTCGTCAATGTCCAGACCGCACACGTTCCAGTCCGAAGGCACGTCCAACGCCGGACTCACCGCCTGCAGCTGCCACTCGCCATGCGCTTTAGCAAATTCAACGAACCGCAGGCCGTGGGCGAGTCCTTGACCGATGGCTTTGAGCAGCGCCTCCTTACGCACCCACAGTTGCAGAAAATCATTGGCATCTGTCAGTTGCGCACATTCGGCCGGCAATAAAAACCGCTTGGCCACACGTTGCCATTGCGGACGCGGACGCACCTGCTCGATATCAATACCGACCCGATGTTGCGATGACCATGCCATCGCCAGCAGCTCACCGCTATGCGACCAATTGCAGTCGAACGATTCCAGCTGCACCTGCGGCCGCCCTTTATTGCTGCGCACAAAAACAGGGGCTTCACTCAGCGATAACTCCTGCTGCAAATACGCCGCAACTTGCTCACGAGTCATCACGCCATGCTGACGTTGGTGAATCGAAACTGTGGGCAATGCAACGCTCATGCAGGAATTTTGCATCAATTGCTGTTTTTTATCTAAAAGTGGCGTATAAAAATTAGGAAGGGTTGCCGGTCACGCTTTAGGTGCCTGCAATGACCGACACAATCCTGTTGCAAAGTAAAAGTACTTGTTTGCGCGGTTAAAACACATTGAATTTACAGAGGAGTTGTATCTATGGGTTGGTTGATTCTGCTAATTGTCGGTGGCGTCCTGGGTTGGCTGGCAAGTCTGGTCATGCGTACGGACGGCCAGCAAGGCCTGCTGTTGAATATTGTGGTTGGCATTGTTGGTGCACTCCTGGGCGGCTTTATTGCTCCCATGCTTGGCATCACCGGCGCCAACATCACCGACGGTAACCTGTCGTTTGCGAGCATCGCCGTGTCGTTTGTCGGCGCGCTGATCTTGCTGGCACTGGTGAACCTGGTGCGCCGCGGTCGCATCCGCTAAGTAAGCACAGCACCTCAAGTGAAACGGCCGCCCTGTTGGGCGGCCGTTTCGTTTGCGAGGCAGTAATGCCGGGGCGCAATCAGTTGGCGAAATACATCTGATATTCCAACGGGTGCGTTGCAGCGCGGAACTGCGTCACTTCCTTCATCTTGACGCCGATGTACGCATCAATGAAGTCGTCGGTGAACACGCCGCCGGCCTTCAGGAAGTCGCGATCCTTGTCCAGCGCTTCGAGCGCCTGATCCAGCGAATGGCAGACGGTCGGGATGCCCTTTTCCTCTTCGGGCGGCAGATCGTACAGATCCTTGTCGCTCGGTGCACCCGGGTCGATCTGGTTCTTGATGCCGTCGAGGCCGGCCATCATCAGAGCAGCAAAGGTCAGGTAACCCGAGTTCATCGGATCCGGGAAGCGGAATTCGATGCGGCGGCCCTTGGGGTTGGCCACGTACGGGATACGGCACGAAGCCGAACGGTTGGATGCCGAGTACGCCAGCATGACCGGGGCTTCGAAGCCCGGCACCAGGCGCTTGTACGAGTTGGTGGTGGCGTTGGCGAAGGCATTGATGGCGCGCGCATGCTTGAACACACCGCCGATGTACCACAGCGCCAGTTGCGACAGACCGCCGTAACCGTCACCGTTGAACAGGTTGGTGCCGTCCTTACCCAGCGACTGATGCACGTGCATACCCGAACCGTTGTCACCGACGATCGGCTTGGGCATAAAGGTGGCGACCTTGCCGTGATGATGCGCGACGTTCTTGACGATGTACTTAAGCATTTGCAGCTCGTCGGCCTTGCGCGTCAGTGTGTTGAACTTAGTGCCGATTTCGCACTGACCGGCGTTCGCCACTTCGTGGTGATGCACTTCGACCGTTTGACCGGCCAGTTCCAGCAGCTTGCACATTTCGGCGCGAATGTCGTGCAGCGTATCGACCGGCGGCACGGGGAAATAACCGCCTTTGACCGTAGGACGGTAGGCATTGCTGCCGTGCACGTCCCAGCTCGCTTCCTCGGAATCGATTTCAAAGAAAGTGTGGCCCATGTCGTTGCCGAAGCGCACGTTGTCGAACACGAAGAACTCCGGTTCCGGACCGAAGAAGGCGGTGTCCGCCACACCCGATGCCTGCAGATACGCCTCGGCGCGCTTGGCGATACCGCGCGGGTCGCGCTCATAGCCTTGCATCGTGGTCGGATCGAGCACGTCGCAGGTCATGATCAGCGTCGGGTATTCCATGAAGGGGTCGAGCACTGCCGTGTCGGGATCGGGCAGCAGGACCATGTCGCTCTGCTGGATGCCGCGCCAGCCGACGATGGAGCTGCCATCGAACATCTTGCCGTCTTCGAACAACGAAGGTTCAACCACGCTGACCGGGAAGGTCACGTGATGCCACACGCCTCGCATATCGGTAAAACGCAGGTCCAGGAATTCGATCTCGTGTTCTTCGATCAGTTTTTCGATGTGCTTAATAGCGGACGACATGGCGGCGGGTCTCGGCAATAAAAATAGGAGGAGGCGGTGGCAGAAGCGGCCCGCCGCGATGCGCGACGGATGCGGTTTTTATTGTGCCTGATTTTTTGCGGCTGCAGCATTTGCAATCGAATGTTTTTCACATCCGATCCGCTATGCTATACGGTTTTAAGCAACCTCCGGAACCGATCATGCTCGAATCGCTCAAGGCCCTGTTACTGGGCATCATCGAAGGCATCACCGAGTTCCTGCCGATCTCGAGCACGGGTCACCTGATCATCGCGGAGCGCTGGCTGGGCCATCGTAGCGATCTGTTCAATATCGCCATTCAGGCCGGTGCCATCCTGGCCGTGGTGGTGATTTACCGCCGACGCCTGTGGGATTTGGCCACCCGGTTCTTCACGGATGCCGCCTCCCGCACGTACACGCTCAAGCTTGGCGTGGCCTTCGTCGTCACTGCGGTATTGGGGATTGCGGTCAAGAAAATGGGCTTTGAACTGCCCGAAGAGGTCCGGCCCATCGCCTGGGCCCTGCTGATCGGCGCAATCTGGATGGTAGTGGCCGAGGCCATCGCTTCGCGTCGTGCTGCCAAGCTGGGCGAGCAGACCGAGATTTCGTGGCTAACGGCCGTGCTGGTGGGTGTCGCGCAAGTGGTGGCGGGTGTGTTCCCGGGCACCTCGCGCAGTGCCTCGACCATTTTTGTGGCCCTGCTGGCCGGCACCACCTCGCGTCCGGCCGCTACCGAGTTTGCCTTTCTGGTGGGCATTCCGACCATGTTCGCCGCCACCGGTTATGAATTGCTCGATGTGGTCGCCTCGGGCCAGGCTGCACACGAGAACTGGAGCTCGCTGGCCATTGCCTTCGTCGCCTCGATGGTCACCGCGTTCGTCGCCGTAAAGTGGCTGCTGCGCTACATCGAGACCCATAACTTCAATGGGTTTGCGGCGTATCGTGTGGTGCTGGCGGTGGCGCTGCTGGCGCTGATCCCGGCGGTGTAAACACCGGCCGGCCGTCACGGTCGGTCACTTGCGCGCCCAGTACGGTGGCCAGGTGCACCGCGGCCACGGTCAGCGCTTGCTTGGATTTGGGGTTAAAGCGTTTGCGCTTGAGTTTGAAGCGCGCCTCGCCCGTGCCCTGATCGAAATCAAACGCATCGACCCAAATCCGCGGCTTGCCACGCAGGCGGCGCCACAGGCTATTGGGCTGCAGCAGATCGAGATCGCCGCGGATCTGGCGGACGATGATCGCTTCGCCCTGATAGCCGTTGGCGACCGACGACTCGGCATGCAGCCGTAGGTTACGCGCCTGACCGGCAGCCGCCACCCACTCGCCCAGCGTCAGGGGCGCGCCGGACCGCACGATTCGGAACAAGGTCACGGATTACAGCGCCTTGTGCAGTTTCGGATGCAGAGAATAGGTCGCGTAGATGGCATCTTCGGCCACGATATGGCCGCGCATGGCACGCAGGGCCTCGGCGGCCGTGTAGCGCTCCGGCAAGTTCAAGCTCGGCACATCGAGCGCAAAGAGCCGGAAAAAGTAACGGTGTTCGCGCTGATCATTCGGCGGCGGGAAGGCGCCGTCGTAGCCGTGCCAGTCGCCGGCCATGTCCGGATCGGTCGCAAACCAACCCGTGTAATCGTTCAGACCTTGCTTGCCGTTGCCCGGACCGACGGCTGAGGGCGCTTTGCCCTTGGGGCTGACGCCGTTGCAGTGCTCGGCCTCTTTGATTTCACGCGTCGCCGCATCGATGTCCACCACGATCCAGTGGGTGAACTCGGTGCGCGCCTGCCGCAGCGGGATCTCGATGTCGGGCACGCCGGCCATTTCCGGGCGGGTCGGCACATCGGTATCGACCACCCACAGCACGAACGATTGGGTGCCCGCCGGCACATCAGTCCAGCCCAGATGCGGATTGCGGTTGTCGGCAAAGCCGTACCCGTCGGCATCGGGTTTGCCGGCCGCATAACGGACCGGCAGGACGCCGCGATGTTCAAAGCTGTCACTGTGCAGTTTCATGGCGCTTAGGCCTCCGCGTAGCCCAGTCGGACGGCAACGTCCTTGAGACGGTCGTAGCCGGCCTGCAGGGCCGGTGCGTAATGACGCCAGTGGCCCTTGGGCAGCGACTTGTGTTGCAGCATGCCGTCATCCAGCGCCTGCACCGGAGCGCCCAACGCCGTGGTGACGGCGGTTTGCAGGGACAGCTCATCGGCGATGGCATCGTCGAGACGGATCAGCGTCAGCGGGTACAGCTTCTGCTGTTCGATGTCGGCAATCTGGTTGCAGACAGCAGCCAGCCAGTCAGCAGCCTTCTCGACGCTTTCGAACTGATACGGGGTCTGACCCGGGAAGGCCAGCCAGTGCAGCAGCATGTCGCGCGGGTCACGGATACCGATCAGCAGCTCGGCGTGGTTCGGATGTGCGCGCAGCACCTGCAGGTAGTTGTTGTCCCACAGCAGCAGCGCATCGGTCACGGGCACGTTGGCGGGCGCACCGCGGACCGTCAGGCCTTCGACCCAACCCTTGGCCATCTGAGCGATGGTGTCGTCGTTGGCGGCTTGCTCCCCGGCGTTCTTGTCGAGCATGGCCAGCGAGGCAAAGCTCTGCAGGTAATCACTCGGCGGCTGGTTCGTAAAGCGGTCGGTCAGCAGCGGCACCTGCGAAGCGGCCAGCGAGTAACCCACGAACTCCGACAGGCTGCCCGGCGGGCCCCACAGCAGACGGTGACGTGCACCAATGGCCGAAGGCTGTGCGTTCGGCAGATCGGTCAGTGCGGCCAGCGGGGTCCATTCGTCGGCCTGACGCGGCGTACCGGGCTGGGTCAGTTGCAGGCGCTGGTCATTGCCTTCGGCCTGGACTTGCAGCCAGATCTCGGCGGCTTCCTGATAGCGGCCGGCGCGATCCAGCGTGCTGCTGTAGACACCGCGCATTCGGTTGTCGAGCTGCGGATCCTGACCCTTGAACTGTTCGCGCAGTTCGGCTGCACGAGTGACGGCGGCTTGCGGATCGGTTTCGAGCAGGCTGCCCAGCAGGCGCAGTTGCGCATCAAGGTGCATGGGCTGGAGTTCAATAATTTGCTTGGCCAGTGCATCGCCCTGCTCGCGTTCGCCATGCACATCGTGCACGACGGCGCGGGCTTGCAGCGGTTCCAGCGCGTTCGGCATGGCCTGACGCCAGCGCTCGATCACGGCGACGGCCGCGTCACCGGCGAATTCTTCGGTGGCGAGACGGGCTTGCCACAGCAGCGGGTTTTGCGCGTTGGGGCCGGCGAGCAGCTCATCGAGCAAGGCGCGGCCCTGTTCGATTTTGCCCGTGGCTTGCCAGGCTTGGACGACGCTGGCCAGGGCCTGCTGGTTATTGGGTTCCAGACGCACGGCACGTTCGAGCAGTTCGACGCCGCGGTCGGCTTGACCGGCCTCGAGCGCGATCACGCCGACGTTGCCCAAGATCTGGGCAGGTGCATCGGGAGTGAGCATCGGTTCGGCCAGCTTCATTGCGTCTTCGGCGCGGCCTTGCAGGCGCACGGAATCGATCAGCAAAGCGCGCACGTCATACGCCTGCGGCTCTTTATCGAGCAGGTTGCGGAACGTCTGTTCGGCAAAGGCGTAATGCTGCTTGCCCATGTAAGCCATACCCAGCGAACGCAGGACGCGTGCATCGCCCGGCATCTGGCGCGCGGCGGCGGACAGGTATTGCAGTGCGCGATCCATGTCGCCGCGGGCCAGCGCGACTTGGCCTTCGATCACATGCAATTGCGGATGATCGGGCGAGACCCGATTGGCAACGCGCGCGATGCGCTCGGCCTCATCGACTTGACCATGCGACATGGCCAGCTGGGCCTGCAGCACGTAAGCCGGGAAAAAGTTCGGATCGAGTTGCGTGACCTTGGCCAGTGCCGGACCGGCTTGAGCGACGTCGTTGGCTTCGAGATACAGACCCGCGCGCGCAAAATGCAGGGCGGCGTCATCGGGCAGTTGCTCAAGACCTTGTTCGATGGTGGCGCGGGCGCCGTCACGATTGCCGGTCATGTTCTGTGCGGCGGCCAAGGTGCGGTACACCTCGCCATCCTTGGGGCGCTGGGCCAGGAGTTCGCGGGCCTTTTGTTCGGCCGCTGCCGCATTGCCATTCAGAAGGTCTTGGTGGATCGCGTCTAGCATGTCGTACTCGGAATTTGTTGGCACGGCCCAATCGGCCGGGGAACCTTAAATTCTAGCGGACATCGCTGCCGCGATGCGCTCGCGGGCCAGATTGGCAATCTCACGACGCGGTTGGCCCGGGTCGATTTGGATGGGTTCCAGAAAATGCACCTCGGCCACGCCACCCGGCTCGCCCAGCAAGCGCAGGAAGTTGGCCACAAAACTCTCTTTAGGCGCAAAGGCCACCGTGGTCTGGGCCGAACCGTTGATGCCGTAACGCAGGGCGACGGGTTGCACCGGCCGTCCCGACTCGACCGCTGCCAGAAAGATGCGGGCGTGGAATGGGCCCAGTTCGCGTCCGTCGCGGGTGCCGCCTTCGGGGAATACACCGACATCACGGCCGCTGACCAGACGTTTGTGCATCTCTGCCGCCACGCCGCCTAAAGATTCGGTGCTGCCGCGCTGGTGAAAAATGGTCTGCGCACGCTTGGCCATGTAACCGACCAACGGCCAGCTGGCGATCTCCCGCTTGGCGACCATGCCCATCATGCGTTGCGAATGCAGCGTCACGATGTCGATCCAGCTGACGTGATTGGCCACAAACAAGGTGCCGCCTTTGAGCGGTTCACCAAAGCGCTGCGTCTCCAGTCCAAAGACTTTGAGAAGGCCCGCCGACCACCAGCGCGCTACTTTTAACTCCAGGCGCTCGCCGCCGAACGTGAGTGCGCCGAGTCCGGGGCCCATGAGCACTAGCGTGATCGGCAGCATCACGACCAGATGCACCAGCAACATCGGCACGCGGATCAGGTAGCGTAAGGCGCGAAGAAGGCTTGTCATTGCGCCCATTATGAAGCACGCAGGGGTTCAGTGAACGCACGAACGGGTAGCAGTCAGGGAGGCGACAGCTACGCCCGATCACATGATCGGGGCGAGTCCGGAACCGAAGGCCGCAAAGAATCGCACCAGCAGCGTCTTAATGCCGACGCGTGCTTCCGGGAAGTCACCCACCGAGCGGTAACAGTCGCGGAACTTGGGATCGCGGATGCGCAGCGGGGTCGGACACTGCTCCGACGGCTCGAACTCAAAACTGGTGGCGTAGCTCACCGGCCAGAAATCGAACAGCGGCAACTCATTGGAGAGCTTACCCAGTGTGTAGTTCACGCCACCGAGCACCGCCACTTTACGCGGGGCGTTGACCCACGAGTTGGCAGGGGCCATGTCGCGCTCAATGCTGGTGGCCAAGGCTTCGGCGAAGGCATTGTCGCGAATGATCAGCACCGCCTCGGTGTTATACGTCTGGCCGCGCGGATCAAAGTTGTGCGTGCCGATGACCGCAGTCTTGCGATCCACCACCATGGACTTGGCATGCATGCCGTAACGCGCGCCGGGATGCAACAGTCGCACCGGCCGGTTCGAACCCGGGATCCAGAATCGGCGGGCGGCCGAGTCCTTCATGATAGGGCTCAGGCCGCGATTGCGCGGCGTGGCAGCGACCAGCAGACCAACGTCCTGCGCCTGTTCCTCGGTGGATTCGGGGGCGCGCGCCACACCCGGCACCTGTTCCGGGAACGGTTTGTACTCATAGATCTCAAAGCCAAGGCGGCGCATGTAGCGGCGCTTGTACTTGTACGACAGGCCATAGGCGATAAAGGCATCAGTCGCCGCGAGCGAATTCGTGCTGACACGGATCGCCGGCGGCTGTTCGCGTCCCTGCAGTGCCAGGAACTCGGCCTGGGCGGCCTTCGACATCACTAAATAAGGGGTTTGCAGCAGGACATCGGTCTGCGCTGAACGCAGCACGTCGCGCAGGGCATAGCTGGCACTGGTCACCGAAGGATCATCGGCGGGCTTGATGCTTTCGACATCGGCCTTGTACGGCGAGTCGGCGACGTACTGCACACCGGCCACCGCCAGTGCGCGACCGGCCAGCGTATCCTGCACGTATTGCGTATTCTCGGCGGCTCGCACCACCTGCTGAACCCGTTCGTTGCTCTCATACGGGTGCGGCTCCAGTGGCGGAACGCCCTGTTTCAGGATGTGGCGGCCGACATCCTTGAGCATCTGGGGCTGCACACTTAGCGGGTTGAACCAGTAGCGTTCAAAATCCGCACGCATGGAGCGGGTGACGGGCCCGGTAATCAGCACATCGCGATCGCGGAAGTTGTAGCTGCTGTCCCAGTCGTAGTAGTCGTCCTGATAGTTGCGGCCGCCCGTGATACCGACGGCGCCATCCACCAGCAGCAACTTGTTGTGCATGCGATGGTTGAGCTTGCGCCAGCAGCACGCCGCCGCCGCCGCGTACAGGGGGTAACTCATGCGTGCGCGGTTGAGCACCGGGTTGAAGATGCGCACTTGCAGGTTGCTGTGCAGTCCGGCTACAGCCGCCAGCGTATCCACCTTTTTCAGTGCAGACAGCTGGTCCATCAGGATCCGCACTTTGACGCCGCGCTGGGCTGCCTTGATCAGCTCGTCCAGAATCAGGCGGCCGGCATCGTCTTCGTCATAGATATAGGTCTGCAGCTCAATCGAAGTGGTGGCACTGCGGATCAGGTTGAGTCGCGAGACCAGTGCGTCGTTGCCGCTGTCGAGAATCAGTGCGTAGTGGCGGGCGCTGTCACTGGCGGGGTTGTTCTTGCTGTCCGCTCCCGACTGGGCGAAGGCCTCACCGGCGAGTTCGTGCAGCGGCGACGGGATGGCACATCGCCTCGGGTCGTTCGCATCGCAGGTCAGCGCGGTGTCGCGGGCCTGGGTGGTCAGGACCTGGACTTGCTGCTTTTCGCGGATGCTGAGCCCGGCACAGCCGGTTAACAGGACGGCTGCCGCCAGCAACGTCGCACTTCGTTTTATGAGGTTAGTTGCCGGCACGGTTCTTTTTGCTCGTGGCATTGGATGCGGTGGCGGACGCCGTGCCGCTAGGCACAAACCGTACTTTGAACTGCAATTCTACGTCAGGGCGCAGGATCGCCCCGAGGCCCTTCATGCCGTAGCGTTCACGATTGATGCGACCTTGGGCCTCGATCGCGCAGCGTTCGCCGGGCTGTGAGCAAGTCGAGGGCGAGACCGTGAACTGTTCGCGTAGCGTGACCCCGCGCAACGTCACCGTCCCGCCGAAAACGCCACCGGCGCGCAGCATCTGCTGGGTGTGCCAGTCGGAGCGGAACTCGATCTGCGGGTAGCGTTGGGTCGCAAACAGCAGATCACTCCTGGCGACGCGGGTTTGCATGGCACTGCCTCCGACACTTACGGAATCGGCCTGCAGCACGATCACCACTTGGCGTTGGCCTTCGGCACGGGTGTCCAGGTGACCGGTGGCGACGCGGAACTCGCCCTGGATCGGCGGGCCCAGGCGTTTGAGCGCTAGAAAATTGAAACTGGAACGGGTCAGGTCGAGTACGGCGGTCTCATCGGCCTTGGCGCTCGGGATCAGGACGCTGTTAGCGATGGTCGCCCCGCACAAGATCCAGATTGAAGCCGTAGGCCGCAAGTTCATATCGCTGTAAGACTCATCCTATTCAAGTTGCCTTGTTACGGCCACCAGAAGTTGTGCAAGGTCGCGATGCCGGGCTCGAGCTCGGCGTCGGCCGGCAGGTGGAGCACGGCAATGCCTGACGGCGGCATGCCGCGGTAGTCACCGGATTGGCCGCTGCTGATCAGCGCCACAGTCTGCTCCAGGCCGGGGTTGTGGCCGACCAGCATCACGCGGCCAATATCGCGGTGTTTATCGAGCAGGGACATCAGAGTGCCCGGGGACGCTTCGTAAATTTCGTTTTCGATGCGCTGTTCGCAGTAGCCGGTCTTGTCCAGCACTTGCGCCAGGGTCTCGCGGGTGCGGCGCGACGGCGAACACAGCACCAGGTCGGGCATCAGTTGGTGTTCGACCAGCCACTTGCCGGCGGCCTGGGCCTCGGCAATGCCATCTTGCGAGAGTGCGCGGTCAATATCGGCCTGACCGTTGTCGGCTGGTAGGGCGTGGGCGTGACGCAACAGGATCAACTCGCGCATGGGCATCTCAATTTTGAAGGGGTCGAAGGGGGTGCGGCGTTCTCAGTTAGCGGATTTTCGTTCGAGCTACCGCGCTCATCGCCAGCGTAACCCGTTCCGCCAGCCAGTGTCCATGACGGGCCGATGCGTGGGGCTGTGCGGTGCTGCGGGCCGGGTCTGCCTTTACAAAAAATTAAGGGTATCCGGATTTTAGTGTGGGAAGACCGCACTAGCCCTTCTTGTCTGACAGCTCTCGTTCGGTAGGTTTCTGGTATCGCAAGGCTTACGCGCTTTTAGCCTTCAGTGTGGGCTTTGTCTGGCGCATGTCGGTGCAAGGAAACAATCAGTGGCAGGTCACCTTGCCCCCGGCTCGAACTGGGGTTTGAGGCGCAGTGGAACGGAAAACCGGGTTAAGCCACGCGCCTAGCTCCCGTGCAGAGAATCGATCAGCGGGCACGACACAGTGCCTCGCTGCGCATGGCACTCGTTGACCAACCGTGACAGCACCGCTTCGATTCGCGTCAGGTCCGCCATCTTGGTGCGCACGTCGGTGAGCTTGAGCGCAGCCAGCTCGGCGGCTTCGCTGCAGTGAGTGCCGTCCCCTAGCTGTAGGAGTTGGCCGACTTCGTCCAGCTTGAACCCCAGCCGCTGGGCGGATTTCACGAAACGCACCCGCGCCATGTCCGCCGATCCGTAGCGGCGAATACTGCCGACGGGCCGACCTGGTTCTGGCAATAACCCCTTGCGCTGATAGAACCGGATGGTCTCCACGTTGACCCCAGCGGCCTTGGCGAAAGCCCCGATGGTCAGTGTTTGCGGATCGTTCACCATCGCGCTTGACTCCGTACTTGACTACGGAAGTAACCTTAGCGCATCACGCAACGTCTCGGAAGGAGATCCCTCACATGGCAGACCCCAGCAACGGCCGCGGTGCACTGGCCGCCGGTGGCCTCGCCGCCATCCTCGCCTCGACCTGCTGCCTCGGTCCGCTGGTGCTGATCACGCTGGGTTTCTCCGGCGCCTGGATCGGCAACTTGACCGCGCTGGAACCGTACCGGCCGATCTTCATTGGCGTGGCGCTCGTGGCGCTGTTCTTCGCGTGGCGTCGCATCTTCCGGCCGGCTCGCGCCTGCGCGCCGGACGACGCATGCGCCGTGCCCCAGGTGCGGACGGCCTACAAGGTGATCTTCTGGATCGTCACCGCCCTGGTGCTGATCGCGCTCGTGTTCCCCTACCTCATGCCCCTGTTATACTGAAAGGAGATTGCCATGAAGAAACTCGTCGCATTGCTCGCTCTGACCCTTGCCCTCAGCGCTCCCGCCTGGGCCGCCACCAAAACCGTCACGCTGTCGGTGCCGAGCATGACCTGCGCCACCTGTCCGATCACGGTCAAGAAGGCGCTGACCAAGGTCGAAGGCGTCATCGAGGCCAAGGTGACCTGGGAGCCCAAGGAGGCGGTGGTAACCTACGACGATGCCAAGACCACTCCGGCCGCGTTGACCAAAGCCACCGAGAACGCCGGCTACCCGTCTACCGTCAAGAAGTGAGCACACGCTCATGACCGAGGCGATCACGCTGCACATCGATGGCATGACCTGCGGGTCGTGCGCCGAGCACGTCAAGCAGACCTTGGAAAAGGTGCCCGGCGTGCGTTCGGCCTCAGTGTCCTACCCACAGCGCCGGGCCGAGATTGAGGCCAGCGTAGGTACCGCCGCGGACGTGACCTCGCTGGTCGCGGCGGTATCCGCACTCGGTTACCGAGCGCGGCTTGCCGATGCGCCGGGGCAACCCAGCGACCTGCTGAACAATGCACAAGAGCGGCTGGGCGGCGAACCAAAGCGCGAGGACGATGAGGCTGCACTGCACGTGGCCGTGATCGGCAGCGGCGGCGCGGCGATGGCGGCGGCGTTGAAGGCCGTCGAGCAAGGGGCGCGTGTGACGCTGATCGAGCGCAGCACTCTCGGCGGCACCTGCGTCAACGTCGGATGTGTGCCGTCCAAGATCATGATCCGCGCTGCCCACATTGCGCATCTGCGTCGCGAGAGTCCGTTCGATGACGGCATTGCCGCCGCCTCGCCGAAGATTCTGCGTAAGCGCTTGCTGGCTCAGCAGCAGGGGCGCGTCGATGAACTGCGCCACGCCAAGTACGAAGGCATCCTGACGAGCACCCCGACCATCACCGTGCTGCGCGGCGATGCCGGATTCAAGGATGCGCACACGCTGACCGTGGCAACCGCTGACGACGGGATGCGCGAGGTGAGTTTCGACCGCTGCCTCATCGCCACCGGGGCCAGTCCGGCGATTCCACCGATCCCGGGCTTGAAAGACACGCCCTTCTGGACGTCGACCGAAGCGCTGGCCAGCGACACGATCCCCGATCGGCTGGCCGTGATCGGCTCGTCGGTGGTGGCCGTCGAACTCGCGCAGGCCTTTGCCCGGCTGGGCAGCAAGGTGACCATGCTGGCGCGCAGCACACTGTTCTTTCGCGAAGACCCCGCCATTGGCGAGGCCATCACGGCCGTGTTCCGCGCCGAAGGCATCGAAGTGCTGGACCACACCCAGGCCAGCCAGGTCGCCTATGAGGATGGGGAATTCGTGCTCACCACCGAACGCGGCGAACTGCATGCCGACCGGCTGTTGTTCGCCACCGGCCGCACCCCAAACACCCGCACGCTCAACCTCGACGCGGCCGGTGTGGTGGTCAATGCGCAAGGCGCCATCACCATCGACCACGCGATGCGCACTACCGTGCCGCACATCTATGCCGCCGGCGACTGCACTGACCAGCCGCAGTTCGTCTACGTCGCGGCGGCGGCCGGCACCCGCGCTGCAATCAACATGACGGGTGGCAACGCGACGCTGGATCTGACGGCGATGCCGGCGGTGGTGTTCACCGACCCGCAGGTCGCCACCGTGGGCTACAGCGAAGCCGAAGCGCACCACGACGGTATCGAGACCGACAGCCGCACGCTGACGCTCGACAACGTGCCCCGGGCGCTGGTCAACTTCGACACGCGCGGTTTCATCAAGCTGGTTTCGGAGGCCGGTTCGGGACGACTGATCGGCGTGCAAGCGGTAGCCCCGGAAGCAGGCGAGCTGATCCAAACCGCAGTACTGGCGATTCGCAACCGCATGACGGTGCGAGAGTTGGCCGACCAGTTATTCCCCTACCTGACGATGGTCGAGGGGCTGAAACTCGCGGCACAAACCTTCACCAAGGACGTAAAGCAACTGTCCTGTTGCGCGGGGTAGTGGCTGGGCCTCTTACCTATGCTTCATCGGCTGAATCACAAATTCAGGCTGAAGCGCCGCCTCTTGCACAATGGGCTGAGGACTATTCGAAATACCCCTCTTCGAGTAGCCGCGCCAGCGTCGGGAGATAGGGGCCGTACTCGACCACGCGCGTGATCTTCTTCTTGCGCGTTGCCGCCGTGGTCATCCGCTGGAACACGAAGTCCGTGGTCATTGGGTCGTCGTCATCGACCAACACGGTTTCGATAACCGAGCCATCCTTGCGCGCCTTCTTGTCGTAGAGCATGCGCGCCCGAAGCACCTCGAAGCTGTAACCCCTGCCCATGCGGTTCATGTCTTTGGCCACTCGGTTGACTGACTCAGTATAGGCATTGGTAATCGGCTGCTCGAAGTAGGCGAAGATTTCGTCGTGCCAGTTGTGCACGGCGGTGGTCAGGTCCTTGAACGTGGCCGCCAATTCGGTCGGAATATTGGCCTGCCACTTCGCGCAGGCGGCTTCTGCTGCTGGGCGGGTCTTCTGATCCCAGATCGACAGAAATCCTTCCTTGAGAGCGTGGGCTTCGCTTAGGAGCGGGAACTGTTGGAACCATTCCCGCATCCGGTCCATATCTCTCCCTGTCAGGTCGTGCTGCCGCTTGAGCAGCAGGAACCGCTCGTCCTTGAGTTTGAGGCGCTGCCGGGTGGACAAATCCTTGCGAATGCGCTTGCGCAGCTTCTCCAGCGCGTCGTTCGCCATGCGCTGGATATGGAATCGATCGACCACGATCCGGGCCTGTGGCAGCGTGGCGCGCACCACCTGCCGATAAACGTGGTACATGTCCATCGCCACCCACTCGACCGAGTCCTTGTCCCGCAGGTCGCGGAAATAGGGCATCAACTCGGCTTTGGCCCGGCTGGGGCGGATATCGAACACGGTCTTGCGCTCGACGTTGGTGATCATGCCCCGGTACTGGCCGATGATCTTGAGCTCGTCGATACCCAGCACCCGCGGCGTCCGGAACTGGGTCTTGGCCTCGACCTCCTCGATGAAATCGTCGAAGACGTGGCGGACCGTCTTTTCGTCCACGGCTACTTGCCGGGCAAGGGCCGCAAAGGTCTTGGAGAAGGACTGGTCGCGGATATAACGCACCAGACGCGCCGTGGCTTGGCGTTTTCCATCAAGGTCCGCACAGGCTCAAACAAGGTCTTGGTGCAGCTTGTACAGCGATAGCGACGGCGCTGGATGAAGATCACGACGGGTTTGCCGTGCGTCGGTGTGTCCTGAAACGACTGTTCCTGTGAGCCGTGACCATGCAGGCGTCCGGTCTTGCACAGCGGGTAGGTCACCCACTGATTGACGCCTTCGGCCTTGACGACGTAACTGTCCTCGCTGGTCAGGATTTCAAGCGTCTTCAGGCTTCGCAGCTGGAGAAAGTCCGTCACTCAGCACCTTGGGCGAACCCACACTGAAATCCGACTTTTACTCTAGCACATCCGCTCAGCCGTCCAACACCAAAATCCATTCTTTGAAAGTGATAGCTACAAAGACCCAAGGAGCCAGAACCCACACCAGATTCCGGATGCCCAAAATTAATTCCCTCCGTCCCCTTTATATAATGGGGGGATTATTTGAGATGGTTGAATACGTATGACGAGCACCGCTGAACTGTCCTCGCCCGAGTCCGCCAGTACGGCCCTGACCAATTCGGTCGTGGACAAGGACTACACGCTCGAGGACAAATATGCCCGCAAGCACGGGCGCATCTACCTCAGCGGCGTCCAAGCGCTGGTGCGCTTGCCGATCATCCAGAAGTTGCGCGATGAGGCTGCCGGCCTGAATACGCAGGGCTTCGTCAGCGGGTACCGCGGTTCGCCGCTGGGCGGTTTCGACCTGGAACTGTGGCGCGCCCGCAAGTATCTCGAGGCGGCCAAGGTCAAGTTTACGCCGGGCCTCAACGAAGATCTCGGCGCCACCTTGGTGTGGGGCACGCAGCAGGTCGGCCTGTTCCCGGGCAGCAAGGTCGATGGCGTGTTCGGCATGTGGTACGGCAAGGGTCCGGGCGTGGATCGCACGGGCGACGTGTTCAAGCACGCCAACGCCGCGGGCACCTCGCCGCTGGGCGGTGTGCTGGCACTGGCCGCCGATGACCATGCCTGCCGTTCTTCGACCTTGCCGCACGGCAGCGAAGACGAATTCGTGTCGGCTATGATGCCGATCCTCAATCCGGCCGGCGTGCGCGACATCCTGGAGATGGGCCTGATCGGTTGGGAAATGTCGCGCTTTACCGGTCGCTGGATCGGCTTCAAGACGATTGCGGAGACGGTCGAGTCGTCGATGTCGCTCGATGTCGATCCGCTGGCGCTCAAGATCGTCACGCCCGATGACTTTGTCTTGCCGACCGGCGGTCTCAACATCCGCTGGCCAGATCCGCCGATGGATCAGGAAATGCGTCTGCACAAGTATGCGGTGGCGGCGGCACAAGCCTTCGCACGGGCAAATCAGATCGACAAGATCGTGATCGACTCTCCGCGTCCTCGTTTGGGTATTGCCACCACCGGCAAGTCCTACCTCGACGTGCTGCAGGCACTCGAATATCTGGGTCTTGATGAAAAGGCCTGCGCAGATCTGGGCATTCGCGTGTACAAGATCGGCATGACGTGGCCGCTGGAACCCGAAGGCGTGCGTCGCTTTGCCGACGGTCTCGAAGACATTCTGGTCGTCGAAGAAAAGCGCGCCTTCATCGAACGTCAGATGAAGGAATACCTGTACAACTGGCCGGGCCAGCGTCCGTCGATCGTCGGCAAGTACGACGAACAGGGCGAATGGATCCTGCCGTCGACGGGTGAACTGACGCCTGCGACCATTGCGGGGGTAATCGGTCGTCGCATCCAGAAGTTCCACGACAGCGAACAGATCCGCAACGTGCTGGGCTGGATGGCCGAAAAGGAATCCGAGCTCGCCCTGCCCCGTGCGCAGTTCCCGCGCGTCCCGCATTACTGTTCGGGCTGCCCGCACAACACTTCGACGGTGGTACCGCAAGGTTCGCGCGCCATGGGCGGTATCGGTTGCCACTACATGGTGACCTGGATGAACCGCGACACCGACACCTACACGCACATGGGTGGCGAAGGCGTGACCTGGTCCGGCCAGGCTCCGTTTACGGAAACCGAACACGTCTTCCAGAACTTGGGCGACGGTACGTACTTCCACAGCGGTTCGCTGGCGATCCGTCAGTCCTTGGCCACCGGCGTCAACATCACCTACAAGATTCTGTATAACGATGCGGTCGCGATGACGGGCGGTCAACCGGTCGATGGCACGCTCAGCGTCCCGGCCATCGCGCACCAGATGCGTGCCGAAGGCGTGGACACCATCGTGCTGGTCTCCGACGATATCCGGAAGTGGCACAAGCACGAGCTGTTCCCGAGCGGTGTCGAGTTCCATGACCGCGCCGATCTCGACGAGGTCCAAAAGCGCCTTCGTGAAGTGAAGGGCGTGTCGGTGCTGATTTACGATCAGACCTGCGCCACTGAAAAGCGCCGTCGCCGTAAGCGCGGCAAGATGGAAGATCCCAACAAGCGCGTCATCATCAACTCGCTCGTGTGCGAAGGCTGCGGTGACTGCGGCAAGAAATCGTTCTGCGTTTCGGTCCTGCCCAAGGAAACCGAGTTCGGCCGCAAGCGCACCATCGATCAGTCGAACTGCAACAAGGACTTCTCGTGCGTTAAGGGCTTCTGTCCTTCGTTCGTGACAGTCAATGGCGGCAAGCTGCGCAAGGATTCCGGCTCGTCGTTTAGCGTCGGCGATTTGCTCAACAACCTGCCCGAACCGACGATCCGTTCCGATCTGTCCAAGCCGTGGAACATCCTGCTGACCGGCGTTGGCGGTACCGGCGTGGTGACCATCGGTGCCCTGCTCGGCATGGCCGGCCATCTCGAAGGTCTCGGTGCCACCGTGCTCGATCAGACCGGTCTGGCACAAAAGGGTGGCGCGGTGACGTCGCACATCCGTCTGGCCCGCACGCCGGCCGATCTGCACGCCGTGCGTATTGCCGCCGGTGAGGCCGATCTGGTACTCGGTTGCGACATGGTCGTCGTCAACGATTACTGGGTGCTGTCCAAGATCCGCGACGGCCGTTCGTCCGTCGTGCTCAACACTTACGAAGCGATGCCCGGCACCTTCACCACCCGTCCTGACATGGAGTTCCCGGCCGAAGACATCGTCGCCGGTATTTCCAAGGCCCTGGGTGGCAACAAGCCGTACATGATCGATGCCACCAAGCTCGCGACCAAGCTGATGGGCGATGCGATCGCTTCGAACAGTTTCATCATGGGTTATGCGTGGCAACAAGGTCTGATCCCGCTGTCGTTCGATTCGCTGATGCGCGCCATTGAACTCAACGGTGCCGCCATCGAAATGAACAAGAAGGCATTTGCATGGGGCCGCCTGGCCGTCGCCAATCCTGCTGCTGTCGCTGCGGCGGCCGGTGTGGATCGCGCAACTGCCGAACTGGGCAACACCAATATCGAATTGCCGATGCTGGCCCCGGGCGAGTGGGAAGAACACGAGTTCGCATCGCCGTCGGCACCTGTTCCGACCGAGCGCGCTGTGCAGCATCTGCCGGCATCGGGCGAAGGCACCGGTACGGTTGCCGATCTGCCGCTCGACGATTCGCGACTGTCGCGTTCGCTCGATGAGCTGATCGAACGTCGCGTCGAATTCCTGACGCAATATCAGAATGCCGATTACGCGCGCGATTACTCGTCGTTCGTGTCGCACGTGCGCGATGCCGAGCAGGCTCGTCTGCGCGGCATGCATGGTCTGACAGAGGCCGTGGCCCGCAATCTGTTCAAGCTGATGTCCTACAAGGACGAATACGAAGTCGCGCGTCTGTACAGCGATGGCACCTTCCGTCGTCAGCTCGAGCAGCAGTTCGAAGGCGACTACACGCTGACCTTCCACCTGGCCCCGCCGCTGTTCACCAAACGCGATGCCAACGGGCATCTGATCAAGAAGGAATACGGTCCCTCGATGCTCAAGTGGTTCGGCCTGCTGGCCAAGCTCAAGGGTCTGCGCGGCACTGCCTTCGACGTGTTCGGCTATACCGAGGAACGCCGTAGGGAACGCGCGCTGATCAAGGACTACGTGCAGACGATCGAAGGCATCCTGGGCGAGATCAACGGCAACAACGTCGATCTGGCCGTCAAGATTGCCGAGATCCCGCAACGCATGCGCGGCTTCGGTCACATCAAGGAGGCGAATGTGCACACCGCCAAAATCGAACTCGGCGAACTGCTGCGCGAGTTCCGTAACCCGCTGCGCCTAGTCCGCGTCGCTTAATTAAGCCGGGTTCAACGAGACCCCGCACATGCCGTGCGGGGTTTTTCGTTTTACGATGGGCATGCATTTTCGGACTTTGGATCTGTGACCGTTTTGGATAAGAGCAACGAATACGACCGAATCGTGATTGGCGGTGGCGCCGCCGGGGCACTCGCTGCCTTGCACTATCTGTCGATGTGTTCGGCCACCGGTCGTTCGCCGCGTATTGCGGTGATCGAACCGCGTGTGGTGCTGGCGCAAGGCGCTGCCTATTCGACAGACCGCGAGGAGCATCGTCTCAATGTGCCCGCAGGTCGCATGAGCGCATTTGCCGATCGTCCGCATGATTTTGTCGATTACCTGACCGCCAATCCCGATCCGGCACTGGCAGGTCTGCACGGTCATGATCTCGATCATGCGTATGCGCCGCGTCGCGCCTACGGTGCGTATCTCCTGGCGCGTTTGCGTGAGCAGCCGCTGTTTGCATCGTTGCAGCACGTGCGCGCTGAGGCCGTTGCCTTGGCTCGTTCCGACGACGGGTTCGTTGTGACCTTGTCGGACGGTACGAGCTTGCGGGCTGCACAAGTCGTGCTCGCCATCGGCAATGCGCCGCGTGCTTTGCCGATCGATGCAGGTTCATTACCCGTTGTTGAGAGTTGGGACTATCCGCAGCTCGATCCCATGTCGCCCGATGCGCGCATCACCGTGATCGGCTCGGGACTCAGCATGGTTGATAGTGTGATGACGCGCCTGCGCGCAGGCCATCGCGGTCCGATCACAGTGCTGTCGCGCCACGGCTTACTGCCGCTGTCGCACGCGGATGCGCATCTGCCATCGCCGCTACCGTCGGCTGCTGAAAATTTACCGGACACCGTGCTCGGTTTGTGGCGCACCTTGCGTCAGCGCTCTGCACAAGGCATCGCGCAAGGCGAACCGTGGCAGTGGACGTTCGAGCGCTTGCGCCCGTATGGGCAGCAACTGTGGCAGTCGCTGTCGGCGGACGAACAGTCCCGCTTCCTGCGGCATGCAGTGCGCTACTGGGATATTCATCGCCATCGCGTTGCACCCGAGATTGCGGCCGAGTTGCAGTCATTGATGCAGAGCGGTCAGCTGCGAGTCCTGGCCGCGCGTCTGTTGCCGGGGGGCGGTGGGTCAGCGTTGCGCTTTCGTTCGCGCGACGGCCGCGAGCAGGAGCTGCCGACCGATGTGGTGATCAATGCCACCGGAGTCGAGACGCGATTCGAACGGCCTTCGAGTCCTTTATTGGCGTCATTGCTTGCGAACGGGGTGGGTGTGCCGGGGCCGCATGGTCTGGGCATTCTTACCGATGATTCGGGCCGTGTTCTGGATGCACAGGGTGCGGTGGTGCCCGGACTGCAGGTGGTCGGTTCGTCGCGTATCGGCACCTTGTGGGAGACCATCGCCATGCCCGAGTTACGCGTCCAGGCCCGCAATAGCGTTCAATCATAACCGGTGGATTGCGCCACGCAGGTGCAACAGGCACTACACTCGGAATCGCATCACCACGTCCGTGTTCCGATTCGGAGAAGTCACATGTTTAAACGCATTCTGGTAGTTGTTGCGGTCTTAGTCGCTGTCGTGGTGATGTATACAGCATTCCAGCCGAACACCTATTCGGTGACGCGCACCTCGCAGCCGATCAAAGCCACCCCTGCCGAGGTCTTTGCGCAGATTCAGGATTTTCATAACTGGGGCCGGTGGTCGCCATGGCATCAGTTGGATCCGAACATGAAGCAGACTTACGGCGGCCCGATCAACGGTACCGGTGCGACCTACGCGTGGGAATCCGCCAAGGAAGGCGTCGGCTCCGGTCGCATGGAAATTCTTTCGGCCACCAGTCCGTCCGACGTCAAAATTAAGCTCGACTTCCTGCAGCCGATGTCGTCGACCGCGATCACCGATTTCAAAATTGCTCAGACCGAATCCGGTGGCGCGCAAGTCACCTGGACCATGTCCGGCGATGCCGACTTCATGACCAAGATGATGAGCGGCCTGGGTCTGCTCGACTCGATGATCGGTAAGGACTTTGAAAAAGGCTTAGCGCAACTCAAGACAGTCGCCGAAGGCCAGTAAGCGCACTGCGCGCTTACCTGCCTTGCGTCGTTCGGGCGGCGTCGCGAATCAGCGCGGTGCCAACAATGCGCTCAGGCGATCCGGCGTTCCCGGAATGCGCTCAAGCACCGGGTAACGCAGACCACCACGGTAATCGATGGTGACATCGCGCACGACATCACCATTGCGCACCACCAGACGGACCGGTTGCTTGGCACGCACCGCGGTCTCCAGACGATCCTTGGTATAGGCCATGCCGTTGACGGCCAGCAGCGTCTGACCGATTCCCAAGCCGGCATTGAACGCCGGGCCATCCCACACGACGCTGTTGATGCGGCCGTCTGCCGACGCAACGTTCATGCCGAGCGAGAGCGCAAAGTTCGCAGTCTTGCTGTCACCCAGCGCGGCCTTCTGATAGTCATTGGGTTTGTCGCGATACGTCAGTCGCCAGCCGTTGGCGATGATGCCATCGGCCGGTGAGCGCGTACCGTCGATGCGCTCGCGCAGGAACGTGGTCCAATCAAATGGCGCCACAGTGTTCAAGGTCGTGACGACCTCTTCGAAGGTATAGGGACGCACGTCCCACGAACCGTTATCGACGCCAAAGAAGGCACGGGCGAAATCATCGATGCCCTTTTTCTCGCCGGTGAGCTCGGCAATCTTGGCATGCACCGCCAGCCAGACCATCTGGCCGCCCCGGTAGTAATCTTCGGACAACTGATAGCCCGTGTTGGCCTGCGGCGCACGCTTATTGATGATCGGATCAAAGGTGGTGTCGGCAATCGAACGCCAACCGAAGCCCGGACGTTCATCGGCATAGGTCGAAACCAGAATTGCCGTCGCGTCCTTGGCCTGATCCTGCGAGACGAGACCGGAGCGTGCCGCCAGCACGTTGCCCCAGAACTGCGTCTGACCCTCGTAGACCCACAGCAGCGTGTTGCCCATCGGCGTGTTGTAGTCGGGCGTAGTAAGATCGGCGCCGCGGCGGAACTTGCCATCCCAGCTGTGCGTGAATTCGTGCGCCAGCAGATCGCGGCCGACAAAGCTGCCTTTCCAGTTGGTGAAATGATCCGGATCGTGGCCGTTCTCGCTGGAGCGATGATGTTCCAGTCCGTTGCCGCCCATCTGATCTGACAGCGACAGCAGGAACTCGTAGTGATCGTAATGATGCGAGCCGAAGGCCTTGTAGGCCTGCGTCACCAATGCGCGATGTGCACGCAAAGCTTCGTCGGGCATTTCCAGCTGTTCGGGTGCATCGGCCACCACGTTCAGACGCACGGGCGTCTTGCTGCCCGGGTCGAGATCCCAGGATTTGAAATAGCGACCGGCATAGACCGGCGAGTCGATCAGCGTATCGAATGGCACGGTTTCATAACGCACCGTGTTGTCTGCGTCTTTACTGCTCGATGTCAGTGCCGTGGCCGCCGTAAAACCTTGCGGATATTTCACCGAGGCCTGCACCGGAATCTGACGCACGTAATAACCGGCCGGATACAGCGCAACGGTATTCCATTGCAGATTGAGCATGTCCTGCGTCGCGGTGATGCGACCTTGCTCGCGCGCGCTCGGGCTCAGGTAGTCAAACTCTGCGGTGATGCCGGTGACACCCTGCGGTACGTTCAAATGGAAGGCATACACATCGTACGGATCGCGTTTCCATTGCAGGGTCTGCTTGCCGGCGCTGAACCGAATCCCCGCGACCTTGTTGATGGGGCCGTTGGGCGCGTGATTGCCCGGCAACCACTTGGGATACAGCAAGGTCAGAGGGCCGGCAGTCACCGGAATTTCCTGACGGACTTTAAAGATCTTGCGCGCGGTGTCGGTAGTATCGACTTGCAGGCGCATGGTGCCGTAGGGATATGGCTGATTGACCGGTGCCGGAACCTTGGATTGCCACTGCATCAGATCTGCATCTTTGATCGCCATGCCCTGCGCATTGCCGAACACTGTCAATCCTACCGCCAGCGCCAGCGCTGTCACCGAAGTCCGCAAGATCATGAATTACCGCACCTTTGTTATGGACACAAACTTCTATACTGGAGGCTAGTGGCTGTAGACCCCTGTGCCAGAAGTCACGGCGCTACCGATTTGCGCTTACGCGATGCGCAGAGCGGACCTTGCAATCGCTTCGGCAACTTTGATGCCATCGATGCCGGCGCTCAGAATGCCACCGGCATAACCCGCGCCCTCACCGGCGGGAAATAGACCGCGCACATTAAGCGACTGGAAATCACGACCGCGCGTGATGCGCAGCGGCGACGAGGTGCGAGTCTCAACACCGGTGAGAACGCCATCGGCCCGATCAAAGCCGCGGATCTTGCGGCCGAATGCGGGCAGCGATTCGCGAATCGCTTCGATGGCATAGCTTGGCAACGTCGAATCGAGCGAGCCCAAGGTCACGCCCGGCTTATACGAGGGCTCCACTTCGCCCAGGACGGACGACGGTTGGCCGCGCAGAAAATCGCCGATCAACTGCGCCGGTGCATTGTAGTTGCCGCCTCCGACAGTAAAGGCCTGCGACTCCAACGCGCGCTGCAGCGAGATACCGGCCAGAGGATGCACCCGCTCCTCTCCAACCACACTATCGAACACATGTGAAGGCAACTCGGGCCGATCGGCCTTGAACGCCTGTACGTAGTCCGCGGGATCAATGCCACACACGATGCCCGCATTCGCGTTGCGTTCGTTGCGCGAATACTGACTCATGCCGTTGGTCACGACGCGGTTCGGTTCCGACGTCGCAGCAACCACCGTGCCGCCCGGGCACATGCAGAAACTGTAGACACTTCGACCGTTGCTGGCGTGATGCACCAGCTTGTAGTCGGCTGCACCCAACAACGGATGGCCGGCCTGCGCGCCGAAACGGGCCTGATCGATCATCGACTGCGGATGCTCAATGCGGAAGCCGACCGAGAACGGCTTGGCCTCCATGTACACCCCGCGGCGATACAACATGTCGAAGGTATCGCGGGCACTGTGACCTAACGCCACCACCACGTGATCGGTGCGGATTTCGGAACCGTCCTGCAGCACCACGCCGCGGATCTGTTGCTGTCCGTCTTCGAGTTGCTCGAGCAGCAGATCATCGACGCGCGTATCAAAACGCACCTCGCCGCCCAGCGCAATGATCTTGGCCCGCATGTTCTGCACCATGCTGACTAGTCGGAACGTACCGATGTGCGGCTTGCTCACATACAGAATCTCATCGGGTGCACCGGCTTCGACGAATTCGGTCAGCACTTTGCGGCCGTGATGAAACTTGTCGCTGACCTGGCTGTACAACTTGCCGTCACTGAAGGTGCCGGCACCGCCTTCGCCAAATTGAACATTGGACTCGGGCGTCAGAATGCGCTTGCGCCACAGGCCCCACGTCGATGCGGTGCGCTCTTTAACCGCCTGACCGCGCTCAATGATGATCGGGTTGAAACCCATCTGCGCCAGCACCAGACCAGCAAACAGTCCGCACGGACCCATGCCGATCACCACCGGACGATGCGTGCCCTTGGGCGCTTGCCGCGTGATGTACTGATACTCGGTGTTGGGCACCTCGCCTAAACGCAACGAAGGCTGCCCTTTGGTCTTTAGCGTCGGTGGCACCGTGGTGTCCACATCGAGCGCGTAAATCAGGCGCACGTCGCCATGTTTGCGCGCATCGTATCCGCGACGCGCAACCTGTAGCGAGATCAGTTGATCGTCACGAATTCCGAGCGCGGCCACGGTGGCGGCACGCAACTCGGCATCGGTATGGTTCAGAGGCAGAATGAGATCGGTCAGTCGCAGCATCCGCCCATTATCCCGCATCCCATTACGGCTCAGTTCATTTTGCGAAGATGCCTTCACATGGCCCTGAATTACAATAGTGGCATCTGACCTGCGAGAGCTCCCCTAATGAACAAGTCCGCCCTGATTGCGCTCGCCACCGCCGGCACGATGGCTCTGGCTGCCTGTGCCCCGCAAGCGGTGATTCGTCCCGATGGCACGGTTGGCCCCAACACCTCGGGTCCTTCGGCGCCTGCCGGCAGCTGCAACGTGACCACGCTCGGCTGGGCCGTTGGCCAAATCGCCACCACTGAAACGCTGGCCCGCATCAAGCGCGAGAGCGGCGCCACCGCCGGTCGCGTCATTGCGCCGGACACCATGGTGACCAAGGATTTCCGCGCCGATCGCGTTAACGTGCACATCAACAGCAACGCCGAACGCAAGATCCTGCGCACCACCTGCGGCTAAGCCGCTGGTTGCCCGTAGCTTCCCCGGAGGCAGCAAAAGGACGCCCCGGCGTCCTTTTTGTTCTTTACATAGTTCCATATTTCTGGAATTATGGAACTATGAGAACCGCCAAAGCCGTCGAACTGCTGAATGCCCTGAGCCATGAATCACGATTGCGGATCTTCCGCATGTTGGTCGTTGCCGGGCCGCAGGGCCTGAGTGTCGGCAGCATTCGTGCGCGCGCCAAGATTCCGGCCGCCACCCTGACCGCGCAACTCAACCTGCTGCGCGCGGCCGATCTGGTACTGGACGAGCGCGACGGACGCGTCATTCGCGTGCGCGCCAACTTCAATCGCATGACGGCCCTGGTGGATTTCCTCACCGAGAACTGCTGTCGCGATCCTGCCCTGTGCGCTCCGACTGTGTGCGCACCCGCTACCCCTTCGAAACCGCAATCCAAGCCCACATCCAAACGGAGCTCACGCTAGTGGAACGCTATAACGTCCTGTTTATCTGCACTGGGAACTCGGCGCGTAGCCAAATTGCCGAGGCCATCATGAATACGATCGCCGTCGACAAGTTCGTCGCCTATAGTGCCGGCAGCCGGCCGCGCGGCATGGTCGAGCCCCTGGCTGAGCAACTGATTCGGCAGTTCGGCTACAGCAAGGAACTGCGCAGCAAATCGTGGGATGAATTCCACACCGCCGATGCACCCACCATGGACTTCGTCATCACCGTCTGCGACGATGCCGCTGGCGAAGCCTGCCCGGTGTGGCCCGGTGAGCCTGCACTGGCACACTGGGGCGTTGCCGATCCCGCCAGGACGCCCGATGATGCTTCGGCATTCTTTAAGGCCTCGCAGCTACTGCGCCGACGGATCGAACTGCTGGCCGCGCTGCCGCTGGCACAGCTCGATCGACTGGCGCGCCAACAGGCCGCCCGCAACATCGCTCAGGAGACTTCGGTATGAAACGTGTGCTGTTCGTGTGCGTAGAAAATTCCAATCGCAGCCAAATGGCCGAAGCCTTCGCCAAGATCCACGGCGGCGATCAGGTCGAGAGTTTCAGTGCGGGTTCGAGGCCCTCGGGCGCGATCAATCCACGCGCCATTCGCGCGATGAGTGAGCTGGGTTATGACTTGTCCAAGCACGGATCCAAGTCACTGGACGAGGTCGAAGGCGCCTTCGACGCGGTCGTGACGATGGGCTGCGGCGATGCATGTCCGTGGGTGCCCACAAAGCGCCGCGAAGATTGGGCCCTGCCGGATCCGCGCGATATGGACGAAGATGCGTATCGCGAAGTGCGCAATGACATTGAACGTCGCGTCAAAGAATTGCTGGCAAGCCTATGAGAGGGAGTGCGTTTGCCGAGTTGGTCGGCACCACCGGTCTGCTCATCACCGTGGTGGGCTCGGGCATCATGGCCGAGCGACTGTCTGCGGGCAACGATGGCGTCGCCCTGCTCGCCAATGCCATCGCCACGGGTGTGATGCTGTACGTGATGATCACCACGCTCGGCCCGTTGTCGGGTGCGCACTTCAATCCGGCGGTAACGCTGGTGGAACGGTTGCAAGGGCGCCTGAGTAATGTGCAGGCGGTGCAATATCTGGCGGCTCAGGTGATTGGTGCGGTGTTGGGCGTGATCATTGCGCATGCCATGTTCGAGCTGCCGTTCCTGCAAGTTGGCACGCATGTGCGTCAAGGGCCTGCACAAATCCTGTCCGAAGCGATTGCCACCGCCGGCCTGCTACTGACGATCGGCCTGGGTGTGCGCCATCGTCCTGACAAAGTGCCGCTGCTGGTGGCGTGCTACATCACCGGTGCGTATTGGTTTACGTCGAGCACCTCGTTTGCCAATCCGGCAGTGACGCTGGCACGATCGCTGACCGACACCTTTGCCGGCATTCGCCCGCAGGATATTGGCGGATTTGTGTTGGGTCAGCTAATCGGAGTTGGCGTGGCGATGGGCGTGCTGGCCCTGCTACTGTCGTGGACTACTGATGCGCGATCCGGGGCTCAAGGCGAAGCGGACACGCCCGATTCAAAACCGGCCGGTGCCGTGCCCCGGTAACCCGGGCCCAGATCGGCAATCGCCGCGCCACCGCAATCCAGCATCTGCGAACTGCGGACAAAGTTCGGGTCCGGGTAGTAGGCGTAGACGAGATTGCCTTCCTTGAGGGTGTCGATCATCTGATTGGCGACATCGCGCGCCACGGCCGGGCAACCCCAGCTGCGACCGATGCGGCCTTGCGTATTGATCAGCACCGGGTTCACGTAGTCGGCACCGTGCATCACGATGGCGCGGCTGCGGGCGTTGTCGTTGATGCCGGGTTCGAGGCCATCCATGCGCAACGAGTAACCGTTCGCGCCGAAATACGTTTCAGCAGTACTGAACAGACCCAGCGAGCTCTGATGCGAATCGTTGGTGTTGGAGAAGTGCGTCGCCATGTTGTCGCCGCTACCGGCACCGTGGGCCACATACTCATCGAACAGAAGGCGTTGCTGCGCCAGGTCAAACACCCACAGGCGTTTTTGGCTGGAGGGACGCGAGTAATCGATCACTGCCAGTCGCTTGCTGTCCGCACGGACCTGGCCGTTGCGCATGGCACATTGGCGCGCCTGCAGAGCCATCGACAGGACCTCAGGATCGGCATCGGGTGCGAGGCGAGTCAGGCCGGCCAACAGGCGGCTCTGTTCGCCGGGCTGTTGATGCACGGGCGGGCGATGGGTAGCGGTGCCGGGGCCCGAGGGCCGCTCAACCGGCGCCGGCGTACAACCCGCCGCCAAAATCACCAATGGAATCAGATACTTAAGACGCATAGCCGTGTAAAAATACCATCTTTTGCTGCGCCAAATGTTCAAATTGAGCTAAGGTGTCAGGATCCGGTCACGGTTGTGAATGTTGCCAAGGGGCATTTCTATGCGGAAATTTATGCTGGTCCTGCTGCTTGCGCTGGTGGCGGCAGTCATTTTTCAGTTGGGTCATCGGGCGGGCCAGTCGCTCGCGGAGCGGCGGGGACTGCCGGGTGCCACGCCCGCGATTTCGGCCTCGGCGACCACGTCCACGGCCCCTGATGGGTCGGTTTCTTCGGCGTCGTCATCAGCTTCGGTTTCCTCGTCTTCCGGCACCAAATCGTCGTCGTCGCGTGCGTCGCGGTCAGCTCGCTCCTCCTCCTCGTCGTCGGACTCGTCGGGCCTGGACTCGGTCGATGTCGCGTCCCTGCCGCGGGAGGCGCATGAGGTGTTGGACGATATCCGCGCCGGCGGCCCCTTCGACTATCCGCGCGATGGCGTGACCTTTCAGAATCGGGAGCAGTTGTTGCCGTCGCAGTCGCGTGGGTATTACCGCGAGTACACGGTCCGGACGCCCGGTGAAAATGACCGTGGGGCGCGGCGCATCGTGACTGGTGGGAAACCGGCCAGCGAGTTCTACTACACTGATGATCACTACCGCAGCTTTAAGCGCATCCGCGACGTGCCATGAATTCCAGCGCTGAACTTCAATCGATCCTGCTAGATCCGGCGCAGTCCGGGGCCTATTTCTTTGCCGAGAACGACACCGCTGCTCTGCTCGCTGCCGCCAACGCGATCGAGTTCCAAGTCGCGGACATCTCGTTGCAGGGGGCGACGGATAAAGCCGAGCTGATGGAGCGGCTCGCGGCCGGTCTGCAGATTCCGTCGTGGTTCGGCGGCAATTGGGATGGGCTGGCCGACGTGCTGCGCGATCTGTCGTGGCTGCCGGCGGCGTCCGGGTACCTGATCTGCCTTCGTCATGTATCCGGTTTGCGGGTGGCTGAGCCCAACGAGTTCGACACGCTGCTCGACGTGCTCAACGAGGCGGCGTTTCTGTGGGCCGATGACGGCAAGCCGTTCTGGGCGATCCTGCCGTTGCCTTCCGACGAGTTGCCGGATACCGACGACGACTAATAATGGGGACGGAGGCAATTAATTTTTCTTAACAATTGAAAGCGTAGGGTTTGGGCTGGCGCAACGCGCCGCGGCCACCCCGCCAATTGTTAAGAAAAATTAATTGCCTCCGTCCCCATTATTGTACAGCGCCTTGCGCGGGGCCCCGGTAATCTCGGCGGCGAGCTTGGCGGCGGCGCTAGGCGGCAAATGCTCTTTCAGCAACGCCTGCACCCGGAGCCCCTCGCGCAGTTGGGCGGCTGATCCGTCGGCATCCTCCGCGCCCTCAATCAGCACCACGAACTCACCGCGCTGCGCATTCGCGTCGGCGCGCGTGAGTGCCACCAACGCCTCCAGGGGCGCGGTGCTCACCGTCTCGAACAGCTTGGTCAGCTCACGCGCCACACAACCGCGGCGCGCAGGCCCGAACGCAGCGGCCATGTCCTCGAGCGACTCAACGATACGGTGCGTGGACTCGTAAAAAATCAGCGTCCGCGACTCCGAAGCCAGCGACGCCAAACGTTCCCGCCGCGCCTTCGACTTGGCAGGCAAGAAACCCTCAAACGCGAACCGGTCACTGGCCAGACCCGCCACCGACAACGCGGCAATGGCAGCGCACGCACCCGGCACCGGAATCACCGGCAAGCCCGCCTCTTTGGCCGCACGCACCAGACGATACCCCGGGTCACTCATCAGCGGCGTCCCCGCATCGGAGACCAGCGCCACGACCTCGCCCGCAGCGACACGCGCCAACAAGGGAGCGGCCTGCTGCTCTTCGTTGTGTTGATGCAAGGGAGTCAAGGTCGCCTTGATCCCGTACTGCGCCAGCAGCGCCCGCGTATGCGTGGGATTCTCGGCAGCGACCACGTCGGCGGCCTGCAGCACCTGCCGCGCCCGCACGGTCAGATCGTCGAGATTGCCGATAGGCGTGGCGACGACATACAACCCGGCGGTGAAATTGCTCATCAAACTGACCGATCCATTCAGCGTCTATGCTAACCGTTCACACGGAATTTGGCACCTTACGTCAGCCCCGCGACCGTTTATGCGCAGCGGCACCCCCATCGGCCGCAAGCTGACACCATGCCCACCACCACGCAAATAGGTACCGCCCTCGAAGGCCGTGCCGCCGATTTCCTGCAAGCCAAGGGCCTGACCCTGCTGGGCCGTCAGGTCCGAGTCCGCCGCGGCGAGATCGATCTGCTGATGGCCGATCAGGACGCCATCGTCTTTGTCGAAGTGCGCTACCGCCGCCACACCAAACTGGGCGACGGTGCCGAAACCGTCGACTGGACCAAGCGCGCCCGTCTCAAACGCGCGGCCGCAACCCTCCTGGCCCAGCGTCCGGAACTGGCCGCCAAACCCTGCCGTTTCGATGTGGTGTCCGGCCACGGCCCCGCCGAAGCCCCGCACTGGACCTGGTACCGCGACGCCTTCAGCCTGCAGTCGTAGGCGTAGCTGTCGTAGCAGTCGCGAAGTGATCCCAGCCCGCCCGCTGCACCGGCACCTCGCGCCCCATCGGGTCGAGCACATGCACACCGGGCTCCCCGCCCAGCGCCCGACCGATCCGCGTCACCGCCACACCTGCCTGCGCGCCGGCGGCCAACACCTGCTCACGCGCGGCCGCTGACGCCGTAAACGCCAGCTCGTAATCATCGCCACCCGTCAGCGCCAAGGTCAGACCGTCGGCCACGACCCGCAGGGCCTGCCCCATCGGAATCCGATCCGCATCCAGCTCGATGCGCACGCCACTGGCCACCGCGATATGCCCCAGATCGGCCAGCAGGCCATCGGACACATCACAGCAACCGCCGATATCGGGCACCTGCCGCAAGGCCGAACCCAGCGCCAGCCGCGGGACGGGTCGGTCCAGACGGACGCGCAGATCGGCCGGGGCCGCTTCGCCCAGACGTAAAGCCAGTGCCGCACCGCCCAACTCGCCGGAGACCCACACATCGTCACCGGCCAGCGCATTGCCGCGCCGCAACCCGCCATTGCCGGCGGTCGCATCGGACGAGGGCAGCAGACCCATCGCCGTGACACCAAACGTGGCAAACGGAGCCCGCGTGGTGTCGCCACCGATCAGCGTGATCCCACCGAGTTGCGCCGCGGCGAGGAAGCCATCGAGCCAGGCCTCCATCCACGCCGGATCCAGCGAAGGCAGCCCCACCGTCAGCGTGCACGCCCACGGCTCCGCACCCATGGCGGCCAGATCGGACAGATTGACCGCCAGCGTTTTGTAACCGATGTCGTAAGGCGCCGTGCAATGCGGGAAGTGCACCCCGGCATTCAACGTATCCGCCGTGACCACCAGGCGATGATCGGGCGGCGGCGACAGGATCGCGGCATCGTCACCGATCCCGACATCGATCCCGGCGTTGAACGGCTGCTCGGCGAGTCGTTGCTGCAGACGGGCGATGAAATCGAACTCGCCCATGACGGATCAGTCCCGGTGCCGGGAAATGGCAGCCTGCACCTCGACCGCGCGCAGACCGGCGGCGGCCTGATCGAGCACACCGTTGACAAAGGTGTGGCCGTGTTCGGTGCCGAATTTCTTGACGATTTCGATGGCCTCGTTGATCACCACCGCGTACGGCACGTCGAGACGATGCACCAGCTCGTAGGTGGCCTGACGCAGCGCGGCGCGCTCGATCGGATCGACTTCGTCGACTTCGCGATCCAGGAACGGGCGCAGCGCTTTGTCCAGCGAGGCTTGCTCGCGGATCACGCCGTGCACGATGTCTTCGAAATAGGCCAAGTCGGCCTGCTCGCGGGCCTGCTCGTGCGCAAACTGCGCGACGGCCTCACGGGCGGTGCAGCCGCTCAGCTGCCAAGCGTACAGAGCCTGCAGCGCGCGGCGGCGGGCACGAGCACGGGCCACGCGGTCGACGCCACTCTTGGCACGGGGATGTTGCGATTTTTCAGTCATGACGGACATTATCACCGATGCGGGCCGCCAGATTCGCCATTTCGATGGCGACAAGGGCCGCTTCTTCACCCTTGTTGCCATGCGAACCGCCGGCGCGGGCCTGGGCATCCTCGAAGGTTTCGACGGCCAGCACGCCATTGGCGACCGGCACACCGCGATCCAGCGACAGACGCATCAGTGCGTCCGAGGTGCCATCGGCCACTTGCTCGTAATGGCGGGTATCGCCACGGACCACGCAGCCCAAGGCCACAATCGCCGCGTACGTACCGGCCGTGCGGGTCATCAGTTCGATGGCCTGCGGAATCTCCCACGCGCCCGGCACGCGCAACACATCGACTTGTGCCTCGGCCACGCCGTTGTCCAGAAACGCCTTGCGGGCACCGGCCACAATCGCGTCGGTGATCTTGGAGTTCCAGCGGCTCGCGACAATGGCAAAGCGCGCGTTCTGTGGGGCCCGGATGTCGCCTTCGATCAGCATGTTGTTGTTCTCAAGTTTGGATTGGAATGCCCGTTACCTGTTGGCGGGCACTTACACGTATTCAAGGATCTGCAGACCGAAGCCGCCGGTACCGATCTGCTTGCGCGGCGTACCGATGACTTGGATCTGACCGGCACCGAGCGCCGACAGAATCTGCGAGCCCACACCGGTGCTGCGCCACTCATTGAACGGTGAATTGCTTGCAGCCGGCGCGTCGCCACGGATGCGCGTCAGCAGTTGGTCGGGCGAGTGCTCATCGGCCAGCAGGACCAGAATGCCCGCAGGTGCCGCAGCCAAGCGCGGCAACAGCGAGGTAATGGGTGTGCCGAAATCGCTGCGATCCCAATGCAGGACATCGCTCAACGGATTCTGCATCTGCACGCGCACCAGTGTCGGCGCATCGTGACGGATCGTGCCGTGGCTCAGTGCGTAATGCAGCTGATGGCACAGGCGGTCTTTGAACACATGCAGTTCGAACTTGCCGTACGGCGTTTCGATGATGCGGTTCTCGACGCGATCCACCGTGTGTTCGGTGCTCAGGCGATATTGAATCAGCTGTTCAATCGAACCGATTTTGAGGCCGTGTTTCTCGGCAAATTTTTCAAGTTCGGGGCGACGTGCCATCGAACCGTCTTCGTTGAGGATCTCTACTAGCACGCCGGCAGGTTCGAGGCCTGCCATCAGTGCCAGATCACTCGCGGCTTCGGTATGACCGGCGCGCGTCAGCACACCACCTGGTTGTGCAGTCAGCGGAAAAATATGTCCCGGCTGACTCAAATCATCGGGCGCTGCATTCGGACGCACCGCCGTACGAATCGTATGGGCACGATCGTAGGCGCTGATACCGGTGGTGACACCTTCGGCCGCTTCGATACTGACGGTAAAGTTGGTGTGATGCTGCGAGGTATTGTCCTGCACCATCGGCGGCAGACCGAGCTGACGGCAACGCTCACGCGTCAGCGACAGACACACCAGTCCGCGCGCATGAGTCACCATGAAATTGATGTCCTGCGGCGTCACCAGTTCGGCGGCCATGATCAGATCGCCTTCGTTTTCGCGGTCTTCATCGTCCACGATCACGACCATGCGGCCGTTGCGGATTTCTTCGAGAATTTCTTCAATTGGCGCGAAGGCCATTATGGTGCTCCATTGAATTGCAGCAGTCGCTCGACATAGCGGGCGACCGTATCGATTTCGAGATTGACCGGACTGCCTGCAGACAGCGAGCCAAAGGTGGTGTTGGCCACGGTGTGCGGAATCAGCGCCACGGCAAAGCCTTGCGCATCCACTGCATTGACCGTCAGGCTCACACCGTTAATGGCCACCGATCCTTTCACCGCGATATAGCGCAGCAAGGCCTCGGGTGCATCGAACCACCAGACCAGGGCACGGCCTTCGGGCGTGATCGAACGCACGGCGCCGAGACCGTCGACATGACCGGACACTAAGTGGCCGCCCAGACGTTGTGTCGGCAGCAAGGCGCGCTCCAAGTTGACGGGTGTGCCTTCGGCGAGATTGCCTAAGGTGGTCAGACGCAAAGTCTCAGGTGAGGCATCGCAGTCAAAGCTGTCGTGATCGAACGCGATGACGGTCAGGCAGCAACCGTTGACAGCAATGCTTTCGCCGAGTTCAACGCGCTCAAACGGCAGCGTGCCCACGGCAATGGTCAGGCGCAGATCGCCGCCGACTGGATGCAGACGACGGACCGAGCCGACGCCTTCGATGATTCCGGTGAACATGATTACGCGATGCTTTCCTGTGGACGGTACGTGATGCGCAGATCCTCACCGAGGACACGCACATCGGTGCGGTGCAGTGTGATGCGCTCGGCCATGGTGGTGATGTCCACGTTGTCGAACAGCGGCCGTGCACCACTGCCGAGCAGCACCGGCGACTGGTACACGACCAGCTCGTCGACCAGCTTGGCGTTGAGGAACGCGCCGGCCAAAGTGGCACCGGTTTCGACCAGCACCTCGTTGATCTGACGCGCGGCCAGCATGTGCAGCACTGACAGCAGATTAAAAAGATTGCCGGTGACCGGCGCCGATACGAGCTCGACCTTTAAATCACGCGGCACCTTGGTATTGGGCGCATGCACGTACAGCGTCGGCGCACTGTCATCGCGGATCTTGCCGCGACCCACGGTGGCCAGCCCCGGATCGAGCACTACGCGCAAGGGCTGCACGACATCGACATTGCCCTGCAAACGGGCGCTGAGTTGCGGATCATCCTGCAGCACCGTGCCGGCACCCGTCACAATGGCACCGACACGAGCGCGGTAATGATGCACGTCGCGCCGTGAGGCATCGGACGTGATCCATTTGGATTCACCGCTCGACAACGCGGTATGTCCGTCCATCGAGCTGGCGAGCTTGAGCGTGACCCACGGCCGGCCACGACTCAGTCGCGAGTAATAACCGCGATTGAGTTCACGCGCATCGTTTTCGAGCAGACCGACATCGACTTGAATTCCGGCATCGCGCAGACGTTGAGCACCCTGACCGTTCACTTGCGGGAACGGATCGAGCGATGCAATCACTACGCGCGCCACACCGGCTGCAATCAGTGCATCGGCGCAAGGCGGTGTGCGACCGAAATGCGCACACGGTTCCAGCGTGACGTAGGCCGTGCTGCCGCGCACATCTTCACCGGCCGATGCGATGGCCAGCACTTCAGCATGCGGCTCACCGGCACGCACATGAAAGCCTTCGCCAATGATGATTTCATCGCGGGCAATCACGCAGCCCACCATGGGATTGGGCTTGGTGGTGTACGCACCACGCTCAGCCAGACGCAAAGCACGCGTCATGGCGACATGGTCAAAAGTTGAAAAAAGCACTTATTTACCGCCTTTACGTCGGCCCGGAGTTTCAGCATCGTCGCTCAGCAGCGACAGCTGCGAATCGGCCGCCGTGCGATGATCGCGCTCCAGCCGATCCAGTTCTTCACGGAAGTCGGCCACGTCTTCGAACGAACGATAGACCGACGCAAACCGCACATACCCGACCTGATCGACCTTACGCAGTTCGGCCATCACCAGCTCACCAATCTGGCGCGAAGGCAATTCCCGCTCACCGGTCTGCCGCACACGGGAAATCACATGGCGCACCGCGGCTTCGACCTGTTCCTCGGACACCGGACGCTTCTGCAGCGCGCGATCAAACGACAAGCGCAACTTGTGCGCACTGAACGGCTCACGACGGTTGTCGCTTTTGATCACCACCGGCAGTTTCAGCTCGAAACTTTCCACCGTGGAGAAGCGCTCGCCGCAGGCCTCGCACACCCGACGACGGCGAATCATCACGCCGTCTTCGGAAACGCGCGAGTCAATCACGCGCGTGTCGGTGTGCTGGCAGTACGGGCAATGCATCGGTTAAACAGTCCGCTACTTAACCGTAAACCGGGAAGTCCGCGCACTGTTTGGCCACGTTTTCACGCACGCCCTTGATGACGTCTTCGTTCTTAAGGTCATCAAGCACATCGCACATCCAATGCGTCAGCGCCACCACGTCGGGCTCTTTGTAGCCGCGCGTGGTGATCGCCGGCGTACCGACACGCAGACCCGAAGTCACGAACGGCTTTTGCGGATCGTTCGGCACGGCATTCTTGTTAACAGTGATGTGCGCCTTGCCCAGTGCAGCCTCGGCATCTTTACCGGTGATGCCCTTGTCGACCAGATCAACCAGCATCAGGTGATTCTCGGTACCACCCGAGACAATCTTGTAACCGCGCGCGGTCAGCGTTTCGGCCATGGCCTTGGCATTCTTGACCACCTGCTGCTGATATTGCTTGAACGAAGGCTCCAGCGCCTCCTTAAAGGCCACTGCCTTGGCTGCAATCACGTGCATCAGCGGACCGCCTTGCAGTGCCGGGAACACCACGGATTGCAGTTTCTTGGTCAGCTCCTCGGACGGATCCTTGGCGACGATGAGACCACCGCGCGGACCGCGCAGGGTCTTGTGCGTAGTCGAAGTCACCACGTGCGCATGCGGCAGCGGCGAGGGATACACACCCGCAGCGACCAGACCCGCGATGTGCGCCATGTCGACGAACAGATAGGCACCGACCTTGTCCGCGATGGCACGCATGCGCGCCCAATCGACAATTTGACTGTACGCGCTGAAACCGGCCACGACCATCTTGGGCTGATGCTCAACGGCCAGACGTTCCACTTCGTCATAGTCGATGAGACCCTGATCGTTGACACCGTATTGGACAGCCTTAAACAGCTTGCCCGACAGGTTCACCGTGGCACCGTGGGTCAAGTGACCGCCGTGCGCCAGCGACATGCCCAGAATGGTGTCGCCCGGTTGCAGCAACGCAAAGTACACGGCCTGGTTGGCTTGCGAACCCGAATGCGGCTGGACGTTGGCGTAGTCGGCACCGTAGAGCTGCTTGGCGCGGTCGATGGCCAACTGTTCGGCCACGTCGACGTATTCGCAGCCGCCGTAATAGCGCTTGCCCGGATAGCCCTCGGCATACTTATTGGTCAGTTGCGAACCTTGCGCCTCCATCACGGCAGGGCTGGTGTAGTTCTCAGATGCGATCAGTTCGACGTGATCTTCCTGACGTTGGGTTTCACCCAGGATGGCAGCCGACAGTTCCGGATCGAATGCGGCAATAGTCACGTCACGCTTGAACATCGGGTCTCCTAAGCAAAAAAGTAGCGATAATCCCCGATTTTAGCACCCCTGAACGGCCTTCCCGCCCCGGGCCAACAACGCGGTGTTGCTATAATTGCGACATTCCCGGACCCTTGTTGCGGCCGTTCGCAGCCGTAGGGTCCCGTGCGCAACCGGAGTTCCCATGTCGCAATTCATTTACACCATGCAGGGCGTGTCCAAGACCGTCCCGCCCAAGCGCCAAATCATCAAGGACATCAGCCTGTCGTTCTTCCCCGGCGCCAAGATCGGCCTGCTCGGCCTGAACGGCGCCGGTAAGTCCACCGTGCTCAAGATCATGGCCGGCGTCGACACGGATTACTCCGGCGAAGCGCGCGCCCAGCCCGGCATCAAGGTCGGCTACCTGGCCCAGGAACCGGAGCTCGATCCCGAACAGACCGTCCGCGAGGCCGTCGAGGAAGGCGTGGGCGAGATCCTGCAGGCCCAGGCCGCTCTGGACAAGGTCTATGACGCCTACGCCGAGCCCGATGCCGACTTCGACAAGTTGGCCGCCGAGCAACAACGTCTCGAAGCGATTCTCGCCAGCGGTGACGCTCACATGCTGGAACAGCAGCTCGATGTGGCTGCGGACGCCCTGCGTCTCCCGCCATGGGAGGCCAAGATCGGCAACCTGTCCGGTGGTGAAAAGCGCCGTGTCGCACTGTGCCGCCTGCTGCTGAGCAAGCCCGACATGCTGCTGCTCGACGAACCGACCAACCACTTGGACGCCGAATCCGTCGAATGGCTCGAACAGTTCCTGGCCCGTTTCCCGGGTACCGTGGTGGCCGTGACCCACGATCGCTACTTCCTGGACAACGCCGCCGAATGGATTCTGGAACTCGACCGCGGTCGCGGCATTCCGTGGAAGGGCAACTACACCGACTGGCTGGTCCAGAAGGAAGATCGCCTCAAGCAGGAAGAGAACCAGGAAAAGGCGCGCCAGAAGGCCATCGCCAAGGAACTGGAATGGGCTCGCCAGAACGCCAAGGGCGGCCGCTCCAAGGGCAAGGCCCGTCTGGCCCGCATCGAAGAGCTGCAATCAGTCGATTACCAGAAGCGCAACGAAACCAATGAAATCTTCATTCCGCCGGGCGAGCGTCTGGGCAATAAAGTCATTGAGTTCAAGAACGTCAGCAAGACCTTCGGCGATCGCCTGCTGATCGACGATCTGTCATTCGTGGTGCCGGCCGGCGCCATCGTCGGCATCATCGGCCCGAACGGTGCCGGTAAGTCGACGCTGTTCAAGATGATCACCGGTCAGGAAAAGCCCGACAGCGGCACCATTGATATCGGTCCGACCGTCAAGCTGGCCTACGTCGATCAGAGCCGCGACAAGCTCGAAGGCAACCACAACGTCTTCCAGGAAATCTCGGGCGGTCTCGACATCCTCAACATCAACGGCATCGAAATTCAGTCGCGCGCCTACATCGGCCGCTTCAATTTCAAGGGCACCGATCAGCAGAAGCTGGTGGGCTCGCTCTCCGGTGGTGAGCGCGGTCGTCTGCACATGGCCAAGACGCTGCTGCAAGGTGGCAACGTGCTGCTGCTCGACGAACCCTCGAACGACTTGGACATCGAAACCCTGCGCGCCCTCGAAGACGCCCTGCTCGAGTTCCCGGGCAACACCTTCGTGATTTCGCATGATCGCTGGTTCCTGGACCGTATCGCCACGCACATTCTTGCCTTCGAAGGCGATTCCCACGTGGAATTCTTCCAAGGTAACTACCGTGAGTACGAGGAAGACAAGAAGCGCCGTCTCGGCGACGAAGCCGGTCCGCATCGCCTGCGGTTCAAGGCTTTGAAATAAAAAATAAAAAATAAACCACAAAACGGGAGCGGCGGCGGTGACATTTCGGAATCTGTTGGATGCGCGATGGCACGATGCGGACACCATGGTGTGTGTCGGCCTCGATCCGGATCCACTTAATTTTCCGGCGGCACTGCAGTCGCTTCCCGTGGATCAGGCGTTACTTGAATTTCTGACGCCGATCGTGGATGCGACGGCGGAGTACGCTTGCGCGTTCAAGCCGCAGATTGCGCACTTTGCAGCGCTGGGGGCGGAATCGACGCTAGTGGAGCTGATTGCCTATATTCGTGCGCGTCATCCGCAGATCCCCGTGATCCTGGATAGCAAGCGCGGCGATATCGGTTCCACTGCCGGCTATTACGCCGTCGAGGCCTTTGAGCGGTTTAACGCGCATGCCGTGACGGTCAATCCGTATCTCGGTTCCGACGGTGTAGAGCCGTTCCTGGCTCACACCGATCGCGGCGTCATCGTGTTGTGTCGCACCTCGAATCCGTCAGCCGGTGATTTTCAGGATCTGCAAGTCGACGGCAAACCCCTGTACGCCCACGTCGCCGCCAAAGCCGCACGTGACTGGAATCACAACGGCCAATGCGCTCTTGTGGTCGGCGCGACCTGGCCGCAACAGCTGCGCGAAGTGCGCGAGCTGGTCGGCAACGACATGGCGCTGCTCGTACCCGGCGTTGGTGCTCAAGGCGGCAACGCCGCCGATGTCGTGCACAACGCAGCCAACGCGGCAGGCTACGGTCTGATCATCAATTCGTCGCGCGCCATTCTGTATGCATCGAACGGCGATGATTTTGCGCAAGCGGCCGGTAGTGCTGCCCGCACTTTGCGCGATGAGATTCGCACCGCTCAAGCCACTCGCGCGTAATAACGAAAAGTGGGACGCAGTCGGCCTATTGAGCCGAAGCTGCGCCCCACTCCCCCTACAAGCTTGTGCTTATGGCGATGCGATCTCGGTGGACGCATCGACCGTTGCGGTCAGCGTCTGACCCGCGGGGATCGTAATGTCCAGTCCGCGCTTTAGGAGCCCAATCGGTCCGAACAGTACCGTTAGCGCGACCGCGGTACCGATGCGGCCCTCACCCTCGGAACCTTGCGATGCGCGCAAGGGCACACGCACGCCATCGACCAGGACATAGCTGAGGTTGAGATTGAGCTCGCCGGACTTGCCTAAAAAGCCCTTCTTTTTAGCCGATTGAACGACGCCCATGGCGGGAGATCCGCTTGGGATAAGCGTTTTGCCGTTCTCGACCACATCGGAAACGACCTCAAGATCGACCTTTTCACCGGCGGTTGCCGTTGCAGACGAAATGGTCTGCAGGAAGCGTAACTCGACCGGCGTTCCCTCTTTAATCGTTGTGCCGGCCATGGCCTGGCCCGCCAGCAGCAACGAACCCAATAACACCGCGCGCAGCGGTCCCACCCATTGCTTAAACATATGCAGCTAACTCCTGTATCCGAAAGGCTCCGGATCAGGGCGAAGCGGGTACGGGCCACGCCACAGAGAAAGCATGACCCGCACCACTCCAACCACCCCAACCCCTAATCGGCGATTGCTCGCCTTGAATACAGGTTGACGGGTGCCAGTCTCTGCAAATGAGATGGCCGCGCTAGTACTTTCACTAATTTGCTGGCGAGAGTTGTGGCGCAAAGAATACGCGTCAGTGCGATGCTGCCCAGGCCGCCACGCCGTAGCCGAAACCCGCTGCAAACATGAGCGCCGCCATCAGCACAAAGTAGTAGAGGTAGCCGGCGAAAGTGCGCAGCGTGATCTTCCAAGCCGGTTCGTCCTTAAAGAACTGCACCAGTGCAACAGCCGTCGCGATGATCATCACGTAGATCGAGTGTTCCTTCGCCGCCGGCCATTGCATGGCAAGTGCAATCGCTACGATGTACAGCAGAAAATTCATGGCACTGATGTACGTGATGATCACCAGTCACTCGGGATAGCTGAGCTGGCGATAGCGTCGGAACGCCAGTTTAAAACCGAGCGTCATGAGCGGAATCAGCAGAATCGTACTAATGGCGAAATGGCTCTCCATCCAGGCGCCGATCGCTGCATAGGTATCCAGCATTGTGGCCTGCACACCGCCCTTGGCCTTAAGCGTCGCGATACTCGCATCCATTTCGGGAGATGCCAGCAAGGGAGATCCCAATAGCGTTTTGCCCAGAAACACTACCACCGCGCCCAGAATCATGATCATCATCAGCGGTTTGAAGTGGCCACCGCGACGTCCTTCGAGATACTCACGGATCATGTGGCCCGGACGCGTGATGAGATGGCGAACGGTGAAGAGAATGCCGCGATCCACATGAAATACGCCGTGCTGGAGCTCATGCCACAGGAACTGCCAGTCGATGCGATGTGCCGGCGTGGGCTGACCGCATTCCGGGCAGAACTTCTGTGTGGGCGTGGCGATCGGTGCATCGCAGTTGGCGCAATGTGTGGCGTGCGTTGTGCTCATTACTTAGCCCTGAATCTCGGTCATAAAGGCATCCCAGCCCACGGATAGGATCAGGATCGCAAAGACGCCAACCATGATGAGCATGGTGACGAAGATGCCGTAATAGATGTAGCCCAAGCTGAAACGTATGAAGGTCTTCCAGCCTTTGTACGGGCGAAACAGTTGCACAAAGGTCCAGATCTGGGCCGCAATCATCGCCGTGAAATCCCACGATGCAAAGGCCGGCAGCACCTGGCGCAACAGCAGAAACGCACCATAGATCGCCAATGCCTGCGCCGTTACAAAGCAGGTGATCACCAGCCACTCGGGAAAGTTGTACTCGCGACGGAATTTGCGGAATGCCATGCGCATCGACAGGGCATAGAACGGAATCAGCGCAATCAGAGTGATCGCGAGATGCTCGTTCATCCATGCCAGCGCTTCGCGGAAGTTCTTGACGATGGTCGCATCGCGACTGCCCGGCTCCAGCGCTTCGGTGCCGGCGTTGAGCGTCATCAGATTGGCGGGAATCAGACCGCCACTTTCCGAGAAATATTTGGATAGCAGCGTGACCACGGCGCCGAGAATCATGATCATCAGCACGGGTTTGAAATGCGGAGCACGACGGCCGCGGATGTATTCGCGGATCGTATGTCCCGGTCGTGTCAGCAGTTGGCGCAATGAATAGATAATGCCGCCATCGACATGGAAGATGCCGTGCTGCAGTTCGTGACCCAGAAAATGCCAGTTGATCCGATGCACCGGCGTGCGTTGGCCGCAGATCGGACAAAAGTTCTGCTCCGGCCCGTCAATCGGCCGCCCGCAGTTGGCGCAGTAATCGGATTGCTGCATGGAACGGTTCCGCGTTCGTGAAGTCCACATTCTAGCGTCCCAATGTGACCTGCGGGCACACCGATCCGAAGTTGAACTGCACCGTATGACTAGGCCTTGAGCAGTGCCTTCGTCAGCATCAGCGGAAAACGCAACCAGATCATGGCGTAGACCGCCAGTTGCTGCAGCGGATTGAGCGTGCGCGCTTCCTGCGCGCGGAAATAGCGCAGCAGCCCGCGATGCTTGTTCCACTCGACAAAGAACGGTCGGCGTCGAGATGAAACCCCGCGAAAGTGCAGCACGCGCACCTCATTACAGACGGCGACCGCAGCACCCAGCTGACGTGCACGCCGGCACAGATCGAGATCTTCGACATGCAGACGATAGCCTTCGTCAAAGCCATGCAACGCGTTGAACAGCGTGCGGGGCATGAGCATGACCGCGCCGGAGATGGCTTCGACTGCTTGCACCGCGCTACGGTCGCGTTCGACAAACGGTGAGTAGGTGCCGCCGCCGAACTTGCTGCGCAACAAGGACCAGAAACGGATGTCGTTACGGCGCGATGCGGGATCGGGCTGCCCCTGCTCATTGACCAGTTCGACGCCAAGCATCATGTCGCCGTTCAGATGCGAGCACATTGCCGCCAAGGCATCGGCTGTGAGTTCGCAATCGGGATTGAGTATCAGCAATTGCTCCGTCGAAGGCATTGCCGCCACCGCCTGATTCACGCCACGCCCGAAACCGACGTTGTCTTCGTTGGCGATAAAACGGATGCGGGGTTCCTGCGAGGCCAGCCGGCTCAGGATATTGACGGTTTCATCGTCCGAGGCATTGTCGACCACCCGGATCGCGGTCACCGCCGCCGAGGCCTTCAATGCACGCAGGCAAGCTTCAATGGTGGCCGCATTGCGATGCGTGACGATGGCAACGCCGAGACTCATGCGGCGCGTTCGTCGCCTACGGCATCGAACAGATCGCGCTGCAGTTCCGGCGGCGTCAGTTCCTGCAGTCGCTGCGTCAGTGCCTGCCGATTGGAGCGCAAGGGGTCATTCAATACGAAATGCGCTTGCCGATCCTGCCACGCAGGCCAGCGGGCAAACAGAGCGGCGGCATCGCCTTCGCGCGCGTGCGACTCTAACGTGCAACCGACAAACGAAGACTCGCACAGCACGTTGCGCCAACCCAGGCCGGCAAAACGCATCGACCAGTCGACGAGACCTGCGTACCAGGAGCTGAAACTGTCGGCATCTAAGGTGCCGACGGCGGCGCGTGCCTTACCGCGGACCAGCACGCAATGCGCAACCGCCGACGGGATTTCCGGGAACAGACGGGGCATGTTGGCGGCGGCTTGTGCGATCGCTTCGGGGTCGTCGGGCAAGGGATTGAGCTCACCCATCAGCGGCCACGACAGAATGTCGCCGAGGTTCGACCACGGCGTGGCCGTCGCCACCGAAGGATCGGCGGCGAGACACGCTTCGAGACGCGTGAGCCAACCGCGTGTCGGCACTGCATACGGCGACAGGACGCAGACATCGGCATCGCCAACGGCCCGAAAAATCTCGGCCATGTTGACCAGCTCATCGGTGCGCGACTGACGACGCGTGTAGTCAGCCTTTAGCTTGGTGCGCGCAATCCAGGCTTTGATGATTTCAAAACCGCGCGGCGTGACTTCCGCATTGTCCGGAATCCAGACGCGCGTGCCGGGCTGCGTGTTGGCATCGAGTGCGGCCAGACAGGCATCGAGCGCATTCTCATCGCTGCATGCCGGAATGACGACAACGCTGCCGCTCACTCAGTTCACCCAAGCTCGAGCGTTGCGGAACATGCGCAACCACGGCGACGCATCATGCGCACGCCAATCGGCGGGTGCCCAGCTCAGGTTGGCCATTCGCGGCGTGCGTTCCGGATGCGGCATCATGATCGTGACGCGACCGTCGGTGGTGGTCAGTGCGGCAATCGCCTGTTCCGAACCGTTCGGGTTGAACGGGTACGAAGTGGCAGCCGAACCGTCACCATTGACGTAACGTGCAGCCACCACGGCATCGTTCAACGAGCCGGTGCGATCAAACGCGGCACGGCCTTCGCCATGGGCGATTGCCACCGGAATGCGCGAACCTTGCATGCCGCTAAAGAACAGCGAAGGCGATTCCGCCAGCTCGAGTTGCGAATAGCGCGCCTCAAACTGTTCCGATGCGTTGCGCAGGAACTCAGGCCACGCTTGTGCGCCCGGGATGATGTCCTTGAGTTGCGACATCATCTGGCAGCCGTTGCAGACGCCCAGTGCAAAACGCGAGCTGTCATTAAAGAATGCGGTGAACGCATCGCGCATGGCCGCACGCTCAAGAATCGACGTAGCCCAACCGCGGCCCGCACCCAGCACGTCGCCGTACGAGAAGCCGCCGCAAGCGACAACACCCTGGAAGTCCGCCAACTGCACGCCACCGTTGATCAGGTCGCTCATGTGCACGTCGAAGGCATCACAGCCGGCCACCGTAAACGCGCTAGCCATTTCAATCTGACCGTTGACGCCCTGCTCGCGCAGGATCGCAACTTTGGGTCGCACGCCGGTGTTGATCATCGGCGCGGCAATGTCTTCGTCAGGATTAAAGGTCAGCTTGGGCTTGATGCCCGGCGTCGCAAATCGCTTGGTCGACTCGGCTTCCTGATCGGCGCAGTCGGGGTTGTCACGCAGACGCTGCATGGCGTGCGTCGTGCCCCACCAGGCGTCCATCAGTTCATCCCACTTCCACTCGGCCAGGATCTCATCGTCAAAGCCAACGCGAAGATTCTGCGTCTGATTCGGACGGGCAATGCGTTGCGCGCAATCAATCAGACCGTGCGCTGAGACAAGGTCCGCAAACTCGGCGCGGTCCGCACTGCGGATCTGCACCAGCGCGCCCAACTCTTCGTTGAACAAGGTGCGGAAGGGATCGCTGCCCCAGTGACGCAAGTTGATGTCCAGACCCATGCGCGAACAGAACGCCATTTCCGCCAGCGCCGCAAAGGCACCACCGTCAGAACGGTCATGGTAAGCGCACAGCAGTTCGGCATCGCGCGCATCACGAATCAGTTCAAAGAACGCGCGCAGACGTTGCGGATCATCGAGATCCGGCACACCCGTATCGCCGCGATCCACACCGTGACCGGCAAACGCGGGTGCGTGTGCTTCAAGTCCGTCGGCGGGCATTGCTTCGGGATGGGTTTGCGCCAGAATCGAACCGCCAAGACGCTGCTTGCCGGCACCGAGGCCGATCAGCCACAGTTCGGTCTCATCCTCGCGCACCATCAGCGGCGTCAGTTGCTTGCGCACATCGGCGACGGGCGCAAAGGCCGACACCACCAGCGACACCGGCGAGATCGACTGATGCGTCTCACCGTCGACTTGCCATTGCGCCTGCATCGACAGCGAATCCTTGCCAACGGGCACGGACAGATCCAGCGCCGGACAGATTTCCATGCCCACAGCCTTGACGGCATCGAACAGCAAGGCATCTTCGCCCGGATAACCGGCAGCGGCCATCCAGTTAGCGGACAACTTCACTTGCGACAACGAATCGATCGGTGCCGCACACAGATTGGTAATGGCCTCACCAACGGTCATGCGCGCTGCGGCCGCGGCATCGAGCAGAGCCAACGGCGTGCGTTCGCCGATGGCCATCGCTTCGCCGGACACGCCTTCGAAATCCGTGAGCGTGATGGCACAGTCGGCCACCGGCAACTGCCACGGACCGACCAACTGATCGCGCGCGGTAAGACCGCCGACACTGCGATCGCCAATCGTGACGAGATACTGTTTGGCGGCAACGGTCGGATGCGACAGCACGCGCAAACCGGCGGCATGCAGATCCAGGCCTTGCCACACCATTGGCGGGAACGGTGGCTCGCCCGGATACTCGGTCTTGCGATGCATCTTCGGCGGCTTGCCGAACAGCAGATCCATCGGTAGGTCGATCGGCCATTCGCGCGAGCGATCCGCAACGGTTTCCGTGTTGGCGCCGTAACCGACGACCAGACGTTCTTCGGCCGTGGCATAACCGACGACGGCAAACGGACAGCGTTCGCGTTCGCAAATCGCTTCAAACACAGGCACCTGATCGGCCGGCATGCCGAGCACGTAACGCTCCTGCGATTCGTTGCACCACAGTTGCATCGGCGACAGCGACGGATCGTCGGCCGGCACCTTGCCCAGATCAATCACACCACCCAAGTTCGAGTCGTGCAGCAATTCGGGAATGGCGTTACTCAAACCGCCGGCGCCCACATCGTGCGCGGACGTAATCGGATTGTCGGCGCCGAGTGCGACGCAGCGATCGAGCACTTCCTGGCAGCGACGCTCCATTTCCGGGTTATCACGTTGCACCGAGGCAAAGTCGAGATCTTCGGACGACTCACCCGATGCCACCGACGATGCGGCACCACCACCGAGACCGATCAGCATCGACGGACCGCCGAGCACAATCACGGCATAGCCGTCTTTCAGGCCCAGTTTTTCAACTTGGTTGCGGTCAATGGCACCCAGACCACCGGCCAACATGATCGGCTTGTCGTACGCGCGCACCTTGTTCGGCTGTTCGGTTTCCAGCTCAAAGCTGCGGAAATAACCGAGCAGATTGGGACGACCGAATTCATTGTTGAAGGCCGCGCCACCGAGCGGTGCCTCCTGCATGATTTCAAACGCCGAGGCCATGCGCGGATTCAACACACGCGGCATTTCCCACGGTTGCGGCGAACCCGGAATACGCAAATGCGACACGCTGAAACCGGTTAGGCCGGCCTTGGGTTTACCGCCGCGGCCCGTCGCGCCTTCGTCACGGATCTCACCACCGTTACCGGTGGACGCGCCGGGAAATGGCGCAATCGCCGTCGGGTGATTGTGCGTTTCGACCTTAATTGCGAAGGCCGATTCGGCCGCTTCTTCGGAACGGTACAGTCGCGTGCCCGGTTGCGGACGGAAACGGTGGCCCGTATAGCCTTCGACAACGGCAGCATTATCGCTGTAGGCCGAGAGCGTGTTCTCGGGCGTCATCGCGTGCGTGTTCTTGATCATCTTGAACAGCGACAAGGGCTGGTCCATGCCCTCGATCGTCCACGACGCGTTGAAAATTTTGTGGCGGCAGTGCTCGGAGTTGGCCTGCGCAAACATCATCAGCTCGACATCGCTCGGCAGATGCGACAGCCCTGCATAACGCTCACGCAAATACGCGATTTCATCGTCAGCGAGCGCCAGACCCAGACGCTTGTTGGCGCCCTCGAGATCACTCAGTTCGATGCGTTCGAGTTCACCGCGCGGCGGCATGTCAAACAAGGCAAAACCATCGGTGGCGTTGCGCAGTACCGATTGCGTCATCGGATCGTGCAACACCTTGGCGAAGGCTTTGGCAGCAGTCGGATCCATGCCCGGCACATCGGCCAGATCGTAGCGCCAACCGCGTTCAACGCGATCGACCGGCAAACCGGCACCTTGCAGCAGTTCGGTGGCCTTGGAGGCCCACGGCGACAGCGTGCCCAAGCGCGGCGACACAAACAGCGAATCGGCACCATGCGGCTTGTCCGCCGTTTGCGTCGAGGCCTGCAGAATGCGCTGCAAAGCCGCTAAATCAAGATGGGATTCGGCACCCGCCCGCAATTGCACCCAATACACCGGGTAAGCGGCCAACAGCCGCGCGGCGGGAGCAATGGCCTGAAGTTTTGATTGCAGTCGTTCGAAGCGGAACGGAGACAGGGCGGAACCGCCCTCAAGCACCAACATTTGACCAGCCATTCGGAGTCGTCAGGGACCCCGTATTATAAGCCAGCCGTGCCGCCTGCCCCGAGTTAGCCCTTGGATTTAGACGCGGCCCACGCATCCAGTCGCTGTTTCAGCACGGCCGGCGGCAGATATCCGCCAATCATCTGACCGTCTTCGGCCAGAATCATCGGCGTACCCGTCAGGCCGGAGCGCTGCCCGACCACATACTGAGCAGCAACCGTGTTCTGGCAATCCTTGGCCTGCACTTTGCCGCCGTTCTTGGCATTGGTCAGTGCCGCCTTGCGATCGGCCGAACACCACACCGAGATCATGTCCACATAGTCCTTGGATCCCAGACCCTGACGCGGAAACGCCAAGTACTCGACCGCGATGCCCAGTTTGTTGATCTCGGCCATCTCGCTGTGCAGCTTGCGGCAGAATCCGCACTCAATGTCGGTGAAGACGGTAATCGTGTACTTGGGGTTGGCCGGGCTGAATACGATGCGATCCGACTGCGGAATGGTCTTGAGCAGACGCACGCGCTCGGCAGCCAAGGCATCTTCGGACAGATTGGCTTGCGAGTCGGCGTTGAACAGACCACCGCCTTGACCGGCCAGGAAGACGTACTTGCCATCGTCACTGACGTACACCACTTGGCCGCCGATGATCATCTGCCGGAAACCGGGAATCGGCGCGGCACTGATGTTTTCCACCACAATGCCCGGGTTGAAGCGTTTCACGGCATCCAGAGCGCGCGCATCGGCAGTGCCGGGGGTGACGGCGACATCGCGACCGGGCAAGGTGGTTTTGGCCACAGGTACTTGCGCCGCCTTGGCCTTGGCCTGATCGGCCGAACCCTGTTGGGCACAGGCCGCCAGACTAAAGCCGCCGACCACTACAGTGAGTACCAGTTTTTGGATTGCACGCATATTCAAGGGAAATCTCACCGCTTTTAACTCGGAATCCGCCATTATGGCACTGCGCCAATGGCGCAGTCAGCCTCGCGGGTGGTGCTTGGCGTGCAACTGTTTAAGTTGCTCACGTGCGACCAGCGTATAAATCTGCGTCGTGCTGAGCGAGCTGTGCCCCAGCAGCATCTGCAGCGCCCTCAGATCCGCCCCGTGATTGAGCAGATGGGTAGCAAAACTGTGCCGCAGCCCGTGCGGGGACACTTTGTCGGGATCCACACCGGCCACCGCCGCATACCGCTTGATGTCACGCCAGAACTGCTGCCGGTTCAGCGGCTCAGCCTTGCCCGTCAGAAACAGCTCGGCCACCGGTTTTTTGCCGGCCAATTGCGGACGGGACTCGTTGAGATACCGCTGCAGCCAGTGTTGGGCCTCATCGCCCAGCGGCACCAGCCGCTCCTTGCTGCCCTTGCCCATCACGCGCAGCACGCCCTGACGCAAATTGACCGCTGTCGAAGGCAACCCCACCAGCTCACTCACCCGCAAGCCCGAGGCGTACATCAGCTCCAGCATGGCGCGATCGCGCAGGCCTTCCGGCCGGCTGTCATCGGGTGCGATCAGCAATGCGCTGACCTGATTTTCGCTCAGTGCCTTGGGCAAGGAGCGCGGCAATTTGGGAGGTTGCAGTAACGCCGTAGGATCATCGGTACGATGGCCTTGCCGCAGCATCCAGCCGTAAAAGGCCCGCATGGTGGTCAGCAATCTGGCATTGCTGCGCGGCGAATAATGCTGTCCGGCGCGAAACGCCAGGTAATCAAACAAGGTGGCCTGATCGAACTGATGCAAGCCCTGAGATGCAACACCGCCCGCATCCGATCGCCAGCGGCTCAAGCCTTCGAGATCCGTGCGATAGGCCTGCAGCGATGCGCGTGCCAAACCCTGTTCGGCCCAGATGGCCTCGATAAATTGTGCAATCCATGTCGCGTCACCGGCCTCCACCGCCGGCCGTTGCTGTGCCTGCTGGCGTCGATTGGTTATGCCCTGCGACTTGGTGCTCATCACCGTTTAATGAAACGGGTATGCGAAATCAGATCGTGAAGGGTCAGGCGATCCTTACGGAATAGCGCCACCCAAAAACCGATCGGCAAGGCAATCAGGCCAACCAGAAAACGAATCCACAGTTGTTTGTAAGAAGCGAACTCGCCGCGCTCATCGACCACATAGCTGCGGAACGGCTTCATGCCGATGGTCTGACCGCCACGGTGCCAACTGACGGTGGCATACAAACCGGTAATGCCAAACAAAGTGCAGAACAGCAGAAACGACTCGAGTCCGCCGGGCAAAATGGCTGCGTGCTGCTGCGCGTAGTCTGCACCTTGCGTGACGCTCAAGCGCCAGTAATGCAAGGCTAAAAACAGCACCACGACGACAAACCACAAGGCCAGCGCAGGAAAAACGTCGTAAACGAGGCCGATCAGGCGCCGACCGATGCGTGCGGGTTGTACGACCTGTGATGCTGCAGCTTGTTGCGGACGGGTCGTTGCAGTCATCCGGATTTACGCCGGAACAGGATATAAGCGAACAGCAACATCACCACAGTGGGCACGGCGTAACCGACGCGCAGATCGAGCTTATAAACCTTGGCAAATTCCACAAACGTGGATTGCAGCAGGAAGAACGCCAGACCGAACACGATGCCAATAAACAGTCGCTTGCCCAGACCACCCGAACGCAAGGTACCGAACGCGAACGGAATGGCGGCCAGACACAGCGCCAGAATATTGATCGGATAGAACCAGCGGCCCCAGTAGAACTCCTCGAAATCGGAGGCCTTGAGCTTGTTGCGCTCACGGTATTCCATACCGGCCTTGAGCTGTTGCGCACTCAGATAACGCGGCCGATCAATGTCGGCACCAAGCGAGGTCGCATCGAGCTTAGACACCCAATGCATGCTGGGCAGCTTATCTTCCTTGATGGAACGGTCGGCGAAGGTCGTCTTGGTGACCTGGCTCAAGTCCCAGCCATCGCCCGTGTGCACACCGGTATTGGCGTGCGTGATGGTTTTGAGCTGCCCGTTGGGCGCGAATTCGAACAGACGCAGATCCTGCAGTTCGACCCAGCTGCGCTTGCCGTCGTCTTTTTCCTGACCGCCTTGCGCATTGATGATGAACTCGCCCTCGCGCGCCCAGACGCCCGAATAGCGCGCCACGATCATGTCTTTAGAGGTCTTGGAAGCACGCAACGCATCGGCAGCGCGCTCACCCCAAGGCCCCAGGGTTTCACCGGAGATCACCATCAGCGCCGTCAGCAAGGCGATCGCCGCCGCCACTGACAGGCCCAGACGCCTGCGCGACAGGCCCAGTGCCCGCAGCGCCGTCAGTTCCGAAGAGGCCGCCAGGTTACCGAGCGCCATCAGCGCACCGATCACCGCCGCGTAGGGAAACAGCTGATAGAGACGGCGCGGGATGGTGTAGACCATGTAAGTGATGGCCTGCAGCACGCCGTAATTGCCCTTGCCGACGCGGTTGAACTCATCGGCAAAACCCAAGGTCAGGTCCAGACCCAGCATGACGGCCCACACGCCGATGACCATCAGCAGAACCGTGCGACCGATGTAGAGATCGTGGATTTTCGGCAACAACCTCATGCGGCACTCCCTTTACGGGGCAAGGGCAGCGAGATTTTCGGGGTGGCCATGCGGCCATCGCGCAGATACATATAGACCCCGGCCAGCAGCAGCGGCAGCGAAATCCACCACATGCCCAAACCGCTCGGCAGCTTGCCGTCTTCGATCCAGTTGCGCGACAGCAGCATCAGGTCGAACGCGACCATGTACAGCAGAAAACCGAACATCACGCGACCGTAGCGCGCCTGGCGCGGCATGCTGCGGGCCAGCGGCACCGCCATCAGTGCAAAGGCCAAAGTCAGGAACAGCGGTGTCAGACGGTAATGCAGTTGCGCTTGTGCCTTCGGATCGGAATCACCGATCAGGGTCATAAACGGCCGGTATTCCGGTGAATTGGCGTCGTACTTGCTCTCGCCCTCGGGCATCAGCACGTCATTCTTTTTATAGCGTAGCAGGCGATAGTCCTTGCTGCCGTCGCGAGCGCCTTCGACCTCAAAACCGTCTTTTAGCGAAATGAAGCGGCGACCGTTGTCATCAATCACCACACTGGCACTAGGTGCCGACGTGATGTCCATGCGCTTTTCGTTCTGGCGATAGACAAAAATATCGGAGAGGTCCGAGCCTTCGTCATTGGTAGAACCGACGAAGACAACGCCGGCGCCGTTGGGCAGCTCCGTGAACGAACCGGGCGTCAGGCCGGCCACGACCAGATTGCGGTTGGCGGCCGAGATCATTTTGGCCGACTCGGCCTTGGCAGCAGGACCCAGCCAGATCGAGGCGATGCCCACGACCAGCAGAATCGGGGCCACCACATACATCAGCGGGCGCAAAAAGCGCTTGGGGCCCACGCCGGCAGCGTGGATCACCGGCATTTCCGAGTCGCGGTAGAGTCGGCCGACGGCCAGCATGATCCCGAGCATCAGCGCCAAGGGCAGGATGATGGGCGTGGCGCCCACCAGAACCAGTCCCAGCTGCGACAGCATCATGCCTGCAGGCACCTTGCCCTCGGCAATGTCGCGCAGCACATCGGTAAAAGCCGCTCCCACCGACACCACAAACAGCACAATGGCGGTGGCAAACGTGGCTCCGGCCAGTTCCTTGGTCAGATACGAATCGAGTTTGGCCATAGATCGGAGTGTACCGCCGTTGGGTGGGTAGCCCGCATGGGCTAAAATATACGGTTCATTTTAACGAGATTTACGGGACCCGCGATTAATGACCCTGCAATACGATCTGACTCGTGAGGCCGTCGCCTCTGTCGCCGCCGACTGCATCGTGGTCGGGGTGTTCGCCGATAACACGCTCAGCGCCTCCGCAGCTGCCATTGATTCCGCTTCGGGCGGTCGCCTGACGGCCCTGCTGACGCGTGGGGATGTCAGTGGCAAAACCGGCAAGACCACGCTGCTGCATGACCTGCCCGGCGTCACCGCGCCGCGCGTGCTAGTCATCGGTCTGGGCAAGCCGGATCTGTTTGCGGTTCCTCAATATCTCAAGGCCGTGGGCGATGCTGCCCGCTTCCTCAAGGCCGGCCCGGCTGCACACGCGGTGTTCACCATCGCCGAAGTGCCGGTCAAGGGTCGCGACACCGGCTGGGCCATCCGCCAGGCCATCATTGCGGCCGACCACGCCAATTACCGTTACGATGCGACGCTCGGCGCCGCCGCACGCGAAAAGGCCAAGGCCGAACCGCGTCTGGAACGCTGGACCGTGCTGGGGGACGACGAGTTGGCCCTGTCGCAAGGCATTGCAGTGAGCAATGGCGTTCGCTTCGCACGGGAACTGGGCAATCTGCCGCCGAACATCTGCAATCCGTCGTACCTGGCCGAACAGGCCACCAAGTTTGCGGCCAAATTCCCGACCACCTCGTGCGAGGTGCTCAATGAGCATCAGATGCAGGAGCTCGGTATGGGTTCGCTGCTCGCCGTGGGTCGCGGCTCGGCCAACCGTCCCAAGCTGATCGTGCTGTCGTACAACGGCGCCGGCGATGCCAAGCCTTACGTGCTGGTCGGCAAGGGCATCACCTTTGATACCGGCGGCATCAACCTCAAGACCCAAGGCGGTATTGAGGAAATGAAGTTCGACATGTGCGGCGCTGCGACCGTGATGGGCACCTTTGTGGCCACCGTGGGTCTGAATCTGCCGGTGAATCTGCATGTCATTGTGCCGGCCGTCGAAAACATGCCCGACGCCGATGCCTATCGTCCTTCCGATGTACTGACCAGCATGTCGGGCAAGACCATCGAAGTCGGTAACACCGATGCCGAAGGCCGTCTGATCCTGTGCGATGCGCTGACCTACGCGCAACGCTTTGAACCCGCGGCGCTGGTCGACGTGGCTACCTTGACCGGCGCCTGCATGGTCGCACTGGGCAAGTACGCTTCGGGCCTGATGTCCAAGCACGATGACCTGGCGGGCGAACTGCTCAACGCCGGTGAAGAAGTGTTCGACCGCGCGTGGCGTTTGCCGCTGTGGGACGAATACCAGTCGATGATCGATTCGACCTTTGCCGATGTGTACAACGTCGGTGGCCGTTGGGCCGGTGCCATTACGGCCGGCTGCTTCCTGGCTCGCTTCACCGAGGGTCAGCGTTGGGCTCACTTGGACATCGCCGGTTCGGCTTCGGACGAAGGCAAGCGCGGCATGGCCACCGGTCGCCCGGTCGGTCTGCTGTCGCAATGGCTGATGGACCGCGCCACGGCTCCTGCCGCCTGATCTGCTGTTGAGCCGCATTTATAACTGACGAAACCGCACATGACTTCCCCGTCCCGCGCTGACTTCTATGTCATCAGCAAAGATCGCTTTAAACAGGAACCTTTGCTGCTGGTCTGCGAACTGGCCCGCAAGGCCAACAGCGCGGGGCTGTGGACGCTGATTTGTGCGCGCGATCAGGCACAGGCAGAGGCCATCGACGATCTGTTGTGGTCGTTCGATCCCGATGCCTTCATTCCGCATCAGATCGTGAGTGACGAGCAGGATGACCTTACCCCCATCCTGATTGCCGCGCCGGAACATGACACGCCCATGCGCCCGGTCGTGATCAATCTGCGTGACGATGCGGTTGCCGGTTCCTTTGAGCGTGTGCTCGAAGTGGTTCCCGATGATGAATCCGCCCGCGAACCGTTGCGTGCCCGCTGGCGTGATTACAAAGCGCGCGGCATGGCGCTGCAAAAGTTCGACATGTGATCGCTCTGAATTTTTTACTCCCTATTACTCGGCTGTTTTCCCTATGACCACCCTGCAACCCAGCTATGAACCCGGCAGCTTTGAAAGCGACCTGTACGTAAAGTGGGAGTCGCAAGGGCTGTTCAAGCCGCAAGGCAACGGCGAGTCGTATACCGTCCTGCTGCCGCCGCCAAACGTTACCGGCACCTTGCACATGGGTCACGCGTTCCAGCACACGCTGATGGATACGCTGGTGCGCTATCACCGCATGCGCGGTTACCGTACGCTGTGGCAGATGGGCACCGACCACGCCGGCATCGCCACCGAAATGGTGGTGTCGCGCAACTTGGCCATCGCCGGCCAAGGCGAAACGCGTGAATCGCTAGGCCGTGATGCGTTTATCGACAAGGTCTGGGAATGGAAGGGTCAGTCGGGCGACACCATTGAACGTCAGATGCGTCGTCTCGGCGCGTCTGGTGACTGGTCGCGTTCTGTGTTCACGATGGATCCGATGGCCTCGGACGCCGTCATTGAAGCCTTCGTCCGTTTGCACGAGAAAGGCCTGATTTATCGTGGCCAACGCTTGGTCAACTGGGATCCGGTGCTCAAGACCGCGATCTCCGATCTCGAGGTGGTGTCCGAAGAGGAAGACGGTTTCCTGTGGTCGATCCGCTACGACGTGGTCGATCCGCAAGCCGGTGAACCTGACCACGTGATCGTCGCCACCACGCGTCCGGAAACCTTGCTCGGCGATACCGCCGTCATGGTCCACCCCGAGGACGAGCGCTACACCGGACTGATCGGCAAGCGCGTGCGAGTGCCGCTGATCGGTCGCGAAGTGCCTGTAATTGCCGATGATTATGTCGATCGCGAGTTCGGCACCGGCGTGGTCAAGGTCACCCCTGCGCACGACTTCAACGACAATGCCGTCGGTCAACGTCATAACCTACCGCTGATCAATGTGCTCACCGACACCGCACATATCATCGACACGCTCGATGAGATCCCGACCGCGTATCGTGGACTGGATCGCTTTGCCGCCCGCAAGCGGATGGTCGAAGATCTCGATGCGATGGGTGCCCTGATCGAAACCAAGCCGCACAAACTGCAAGTGCCGCGCGGTGATCGCAGCGGACAGGTGATCGAACCCTATCTCACCGATCAGTGGTTCGTGAAGATGGACTCGCTGGCGCGCCGCGGTCTCGAAATCGTCGAGAAGGGTGATGTGCAGTTCGTGCCTTCGAACTGGATCAGCACGTACCGTCACTGGTTGGGAAACATCCAGGACTGGACCATTTCGCGTCAGCTGTGGTGGGGTCATCGCATTCCCGCCTGGTACGACGAGCAAGGCAATGTGTATGTGGGCCGCAACGAGGCCGAAGTGCGTCAGGCCAACGGTCTGAGCGAGTCCGTGTCGCTGCGTCAGGAAGCCGACGTGCTGGAGACATGGTTCTCCTCGGCGATGTTCCCGTTCTCGACGCAAGGTTGGCCGAACGCTGAGCTGATGAGCGAGCGCGGTTTCGATGCGCATCTGCCGACGTCGGTATTGGTCACAGGTTTCGACATCATCTTCTTCTGGGTCGCCCGCATGATCATGATGACGGACGAACTGGTCGGGCAAATCCCGTTCAAGGATGTCTACATCACCGGTCTGGTCCGCGACAAAGACGGCAAGAAGATGTCCAAGTCCAAGGGCAACGTGCTGGACCCGCTCGACATCATCGACGGCATCACCGCCGATGCACTGGTCGCCAAGCGCACCTCAGGTCTGCTCAAGCCGACCGATGCACCCAAGATTGAAAAGGCGACGCGCAAGGAATTCCCGCAAGGGATTGCACCGCACGGCGCCGATGCGCTGCGTCTGACCATGGCTTCGCTGGCCGGCCCCGGCCGTGACATCAAATTCGACATGGGTCGTGCCGAAGGCTACAAGAACTTCTGCAACAAACTGTGGAACGCCACGCGCTTCGTGCTGATGAATACCGAAGGCGTGACCGTCGATCTGTCCGTGCCGCATGTGCCCGAGACCGATGCCGAACGTTGGATTCTGTCGGAGCTGTCGCGCACCGCTGCCGAAGTCTCCGATCACTTCGCGGCTTACCGCTTCGACTTGCTGGCACAAAGTGTTTACGACTTTGCCTGGACCACGTTCTGCGACTGGTTCCTGGAGCTGAGCAAGCCGGCATTGGCCAACGCGCAATCGTCCGCTGCCGTTTCGACGCGCAAGACCTTGCTGATCGTGCTCGACGCGCTGCTGCGTCTGTTGCATCCGCTGATTCCGTTCGTGACCGAACAGCTGTGGCAAGCCGTGGCACCGCGTCTGGGTCTGCAAGGCTCGCTGATGATGCAGTCATATCCGCAAGCCGGCGATGTCAGCGCCTATGCCGACGCCACTGCCGATATCGAATGGTTGCGTGCCCTGGTGTCGTCACTGCGTCGCGTGCGTTCGGAGTTGAACGTCTCGCCTTCCAAGCAAGTGAATCTGCTGATCGGTTCACCCTCGGCTACCGACACCGCACGCCTGACCAAATTCGATGCGGCGATCCGCTTCTTGAACAAGATCGAGTCGATCCAAGTCTTGGCAACTGGTGCCGATGCACCGCCGGCTGCGGCTGCTGTTGTCGGCGACATGTCGCTGCTGGTCCCACTCGAAGGCCTGGTCGACTTGGATGCCGAACGTTCGCGTCTGGACAAGGAACTCAAGCGCATTGCCGGTGAGATCACCAAGTGTGAAAACAAGCTGGCTTCGGAGACGTTTGTGGCCAATGCACCGGCGGCCGTTGTGGAACAGGAGCGTCAGCGCCTGGTCGATTGGCGCGCCCAGTTCGAAGGCCTGTCGGCCACTCGTTCGAAACTCTAAGTCAGTGCGCTGCCCGTAATGTACTAGGGCATGCGTTTAAAGTAACGCCGGCTCCGCCTAATCCGCGAGCCGGCGTATTTTTTGTGCACCGTACCAGGTGTCGTACGGACCCAATGTCACCGGCGGGCGAATCTGTGCGGCCTCGACACATAGGAATCGGCGCCACTCATCGCCTTGGAGATCGGCAAACGATTGCGCGATCTCAGGACCGGGGTTCCACACCACAGTGTCGTGAAATCCGCTCTGTTCCAGCAGCAAACCGTATTCCGGCGTGCGCAATTCCAGTCGCCTTGGGGTGGCGACGTAGACGCGATCCACGTTGACGGGAGCTTCTAGTGCGACTCCCGACGGCTCCATCAGTGCGAGATCCTGCAGCGCATCTTCGTAGCTCGTGGCCTCGAGACCTTTTAGCGTCGTGGTTTCGATATCGGGCACGCGCAGATACGTGTGCAGCCCCGCGGTAAAGGCCTGCGATCCCGAACTCGCATTCACCGCCGAGAAATAAACACTCGGCCCCTCGTCTTCGAGTTCAATGCGCAAAAACACATCGAAATTGCCCTCCTCGCCATGCAGCTCAGTGCGCATCAGGCAGAAGGATTCACCTTGATCGTCGATGCGCCATTCGCGATCGCGAACCACGCCATGTTTGCGGCCGGTACCGAACAGTCCGAACTGCGGGAACAGCACCGGCACGCCACCGTGCGGCGCTTTGCTGTCATCGACAGCGCCGGTTTGGGGCATAAACAGTTGCGGCTGACCGTTGTACGACCAGTCCAGCAGACGCGCACCGTATGAGGAGACGCGGGCAGACGACTGACCGCCCTTCGAATGCAGTTGCAGAATCGGCATTAGCCGATGATCTTGACGCCTGTCTTGGCGTCGAGCTCTTCGCGCGTCACGCCATCGGCCAGCTCCACGAGCTGCAGACCCTGTTCGGTCACATCAAAGACGCCCAGATCGGTGATGATGCGATTGACCACGCCGACACCGGTCAGCGGCAAGGTGCACTCCGGCAGGATCTTGTGCGCATCGCCTTTGGCGACGTGCTCCATCAGCACCACGACTTTCTTGACGCCGGCGACCAGGTCCATTGCGCCGCCCATGCCTTTGACCATCTTGCCCGGAATCATCCAGTTGGCCAGATCGCCCTTTTCGGTCACTTGCATCGCACCGAGAATCGCCAAGTCGATGTGACCGCCGCGGATCATCGCAAACGAATCGTGCGAGCCGAAGAAGCTGGCGCCCTTGGCTGCGGTCACGGTTTGCTTGCCGGCGTTGATCAGATCGGCGTCGATTTCTTCTTCGGTCGGGAACGGACCGATGCCGAGCAAACCGTTTTCGGATTGCAGCATCACATCCACGCCTTCCGGAATGAAGTTCGCAACCAGGGTCGGCAAGCCGATACCCAGATTGACATAGGCACCGTCGGTGAGTTCCTGCGCCGCACGGCGCGCCATTTGGTCATGAGTCCAGGCCATTTGCAGCTCTCCGATTAGGCTTGACGGGTGGTGCGCTGTTCAATGCGCTTTTCGGGCGATGCGTTGAGCACGATGCGATCGACATAGATGCCGGGCAGATGCACCTGATCCGGATCGATGCTGCCGGTCTCGACGATCTCTTCGACTTCGACGACGCAGACCTTGCCGGCCATTGCGCATGCCGGATTGAAGTTGCGTGCTGTCTTGCGGAACACCAGGTTGCCCGACTTGTCGGCCTTCCATGCTTTCACCAGCGAAACGTCGGCAACCAGCGAGGTTTCCATGATGTAGTTTTTACCGTTGAATTCGCGGGTTTCCTTGCCCTCGGCCACGATGGTGCCGTAACCCGTAGCGGTAAAGAACGCCGGAATGCCGGCGCCGCCTGCGCGCAGACGCTCAGCCAAGGTGCCTTGCGGATTGAATTCGAGTTCGAGCTCGCCGGCCAGATATTGGCGTTCAAATTCCTTGTTCTCGCCCACGTAGGAGCTGATCATCTTGGAAATTTGACGCGTTTCCAGCAGTTGGCCCAGACCGAAGCCATCGACACCGGCGTTATTGGAGATGGCGGTGAGGCCCTTGACGCCCGTGTCGCGCAACGCAGCGATCAGTGCCTCAGGAATGCCGCAGAGGCCAAAACCCCCAACAGCTAGGGTTTGGTTATCTGCAACCACGCCTTGTAAGGCGGCAGCTGCGCTCGGGTACACCTTGGAATCAGACATCCGGGGCTCCGTTACAACAAATCAGCAGGAAACCCTGATTTTAGCCGATCAGCGTTTGCTTAGCGCGTTGGCCAGATCGTACTTTAGGTCAGCTATGTCTTCGATACCGACACTGATACGCACCAGATTGTCGGTAATACCGAGTTCCTTGCGACGTGCCGGCGGAATCGAGGCATGCGTCATGATGGCCGGGTGATTAACCAGCGATTCGACGCCGCCGAGCGATTCGGCAATGGTGAACAGCTCCATGCGCTCCATGAAACGCTTGGCACCACGTTCGCCACCTTTAACGCGCACGCTGATCATGCCGCCAAAGCCATCCATCTGCTTGGCCGCCAAGGCGTGTTGCGGATGCGAACGCAGACCCGGATAGATCACGTCATCGATGCCCGGCTGGCGTTGCAGCCACTTGGCCAGCACCAGTGCATTCTCGTTGTGAGCCCGCATACGCAGCGCCAGAGTCTTTAAGCCACGCAGCGCCAGAAAGCTGTCGAACGGACCTTGCACGGCACCGATCGAGTTTTGCAGGAACGCCATTTGCTCGGCGAGCTCCGGGTTATCACCCACGACAGCAATGCCACCGACCATGTCGGAGTGGCCGTTGAGATACTTAGTGGCCGAATGCATGACGATGTCGGCGCCCAACTCCAGCGGACGCTGATTGATCGGCGAGCAGAACGTGTTGTCGACCACGACCAAAATGCCTTTTTTACGGGCAATTCGTGCAATTTTGCGGATATCGATCAGTTTGAGCAGCGGATTGGTCGGCGTCTCGATCCAGACCATATTGGTCTCCGGACGAATCGCGGCCTTAAACGCCTCTTCATCGCTCAGATCGACCCAGCTCACCTGCAGCTGTGCGGTGCGCTGACGCACGCGCTCCATCAAGCGATACGTACCGCCATACAGATCATCGGTTGCGATGATGTGGCTGCCGGCATCGAGCAGCTCAAGAATCGTCGAAGTCGCCGCCATACCACTACCGAATGCATAGCCGCGCGTACCGCCTTCGAGTGCAGCGATACAACGCTCGTACGCAAAGCGCGTCGGGTTGTGCGTGCGGCTGTATTCAAAACCTTGGTGCTCACCCGGTGAGGATTGCGCATAGGTCGAGGTCGCGTAGATCGGCGGCATGACCGCGCCGGTGGTGGGATCGACGGATTGACCGCCATGAATGGCCAGCGAGGCCAGCGCCAGTTCGCGTTTGGATGTGCTCATCGCACCAGTTTATCAGGGTCCCAAATACTCTCGGGCCATGACGATCGCTTCCTCACGGGCTCCGTTGGGTGCGGGGTAATAGCCGGGACGTCGGCCGATCTCGTTAAAACCCGCCTCGTCATACAGATTAATCGCCGCATGGTTCGAAGGCCGGACCTCAAGAAACATGCGCTCCAGGCCCATTTGCTCGCCTTGCTGCAGCACATACGCCAACAGCGCGCGGCCCACCCCGCGATTTTGGAACTCCGGCGCCACCGCCAGATTCAGCAGATGCGCCTCGCCGGCTCCGACGCTCAGGAAGGCGTAGCCCATGACCGTGCCTTCGGCATTGTGCATAAGCCACGCGGGGTACTGCACGCGCAGACAATCGCGCAGAATCTCCTGCGTCCACGGGAACTGGTAGGCCCGCGGCTCAATCGCCCATATCGCATCAAAATCGGCAGCGACCACGTCGCGGATGAAACGGCTCACCGGCGCTTAGGCCTCAAGGGGCGCAGCGCAATCCACGCCGCGCGCTTGGCTGCCGCATCACCACGCAAAGTGGCGGCATGAATACCCAGCGTATCGAGCATCGCACGTGCCTCACTGCGACGCGTGCGACCCGTGGCGGCCAGCAGATCGCGTTCCAACGGACTGCCCGGCGGCAACGCATGTCGTGTCGAAGGACGTACGGGCGCTGCGACCGGCTCCTCGAGCTTGGGCACTGCAGGCTTCGGCGCCTGCGGCCTGGACGGCGCCGCGACGCTCTTCACCACCATTTCGGCAGGCGTTTCTTTCACTACCGAAGGCGCTGGTGTCGCAGCGACTGCAGGCTCATCGACCTGCAGCATGTAGACCGGCAAGCCCATGGCCCGCAGGTATTGCACTTGTTCGGTAGAGAACAAAGACTCAGTCATGCTCGGCCGGAATTGACACGTCTAAGGGTTTGCGCGTGATCTTGCGCCACAGCCACGTGACCGGGCCGAGCAGTGCGTACAGCGCAAACACCACCAACAGCACGACGGGCGGATTCAGCGCCACGCCGATCATCGCCATCACCAGAATCAGCAAGGACCAGAACGGAACGCGATCGTCCTTACGCGAGCCCTTGAACGAGGTGTAAAAGAACCGCGAGAACATCAGCATGCCGATGACCGCCGTGATCGGCAGCGCCGCAAACCGCATGCTCTCACCACTGAACCCGTTGTCGACGCACGTCCAGATGAAGGCCGACATCAGCGCCGCAGCCGCCGGCGAGGCCAAGCCCACGAACCAGCGCTTATCGACTTGCGTGGCTTGCGAGTTGAACCGCGCCAGACGCAGAGCGCCGCAAGCGGCGTACAAAAATGCAGCCATCCAGCCCAATTTACCGAGCGTGGCCGAATCGTGGCGCAAAAACTCCAGCGACCAGTGATACATCACCAGCGCGGGCGCCAGGCCAAACGAAACGAGATCCGCCAGCGAGTCGTATTGCATACCGAACTCGGACTGCGTGTTGGTCAGGCGTGCGATGCGGCCGTCCATGCCATCGAACACTGCGGCCATGAAGATGGCGATGCAGGCATGCTCAAACCGACCCTGAGTGGCCGCAATGATGGCGAAAAAGCCGGAAAACATGCCGGCCGTGGTGAACAGATTGGGCAGCAGATAGATGCCCCGCCGCCGCGACGGCTGTTGTAGCGCATTGGGATGCGGATTCATACCGCCTAGTATGGCAAAATTAACGTTTATTTGCGCCGAAAACAGCCAATGCGCCTCTCGCAGTACCACCTCCGCACCGTCAAGGAAATCCCCGCCGAAGCCGTTCTCGCCAGCCACAAGCTGATGCTCCGCACCGGCATGATCCGCAAGCTCGCCTCGGGCCTGTACACCTGGTCCCCACTGGGCCTGCGCGTTCTGCGCAAGGTCGAGGCCATCGTGCGCGAAGAGATGAACAACGCCGGCGCCGTCGAGCTGCTGATGCCCAGCATCCAGCCGCGCGAACTGTGGGACGAGACGGGCCGTTGGGAAAAGTTCGGCGGCCAACTGCTGAAAATCAAAGATCGCAAAGAGGCTGAGTACTGCTACGGCCCCACCGCCGAGGAAGTGATCACCGACTTTGCCCGCAACGAAATTGCTTCGTACAAGCAGTTGCCGGTGAACTTCTATCAGATCCAGACCAAGTTTCGCGATGAGATCCGTCCGCGCTTTGGCGTCATGCGCGCCCGCGAATTCCTGATGAAGGATGCCTACTCGTTCCACCTGACCAAGGACGATCTGGCCCGCGAATACCGCAACATGTACGACACCTACGTCCGCATCTTCGAGCGCCTGGGCCTCAAGTTCCGCGCTGTCGAAGCCGATACGGGCGCCATCGGCGGTTTCGCATCGCACGAGTTCCAGGTGCTGGCTGACAGCGGCGAAGATGCCATCGCCTACAGCACGGGCAGTGAATACGCTGCCAATATCGAACTGGCCGAAGCGATCACCACCGCCACCCGCCCCGCCCCCAGCGAGACGGCCGCACGCGTCGATACGCCCAAGCAAACCACCTGCGCTGCCGTCGCCGAACTGATCGGCCTGCCGATTGAACGCACGGCCAAGACCATTTGCGTGATCACGGTCGACAGCGAATCGAACACCGATTCCGGCGACATGGTCATGGCAATTCTGCGCGGCGACCACGAGATCAACGAGATCAAGCTGACCAAGGCCATCGGCGAATACCGCCTGGCGACCGAACAGGAAATCCGTGACGCCCTGGGCACCGTGCCCGGCTTTATCGGCCCGCTGTTCCAGGGCGAAGGCAATATCGGCCCCACCCCGCGCCCGATCCGCATCATTGCCGACCGCGCCGCCGCCGTGCTGTCCGACTTTGTCGTCGGCGCCAATGTGCCCAAGTTCCACATCCGCGGCGTCAACTGGGGCCGCGACCTTCCGGAGCCCGCGCTGGTCGCTGACCTGCGCAACGTGGTCGAAGGCGACCCCTCGCCCGACGGCCAGGGCACGCTGGCCATTGCGCGCGGCATCGAGGTCGGCCACGTATTCCAGCTCGGCGACCGCTACGCGCGCGACATGAACTGCACGGTGCTCGACGAAACCGGCAAGGCCGCCACCCCCATGATGGGCTGCTACGGTATCGGCGTCTCCCGCATCGTCGCCGCCGCCATCGAACAGAACCACGACGACGCCGGCATCCGCTGGCCCTCCGCGATGGCACCGTGGCAAGTCGCCGTCTGCATCATCAACCCCAAAGACGACCCCGCCGTCACCGCCGCCGCAACCGAACTCTACGACGACCTGCGCGCCAAGGGCCTCGACGTCTGCCTCGACGACCGCGGCCTGCGCCCCGGCAACATGTTCGCGGACATGGAACTGCTCGGCATCCCGCATCGCGTGGTGGTCTCCGGACGCGGCCTTGAGGCAGGTACGTTTGAATACCGAAGCAGGGCGGCTAGCGAGTCAGAGAACGTAACCAAGCCAGAGCTAGCTGCGCTGCTCGGCGGTTAGAAAATGGTAAATGGCAGTTGGTAAATGGTAGAGCGAACAGCTAGCGAGTCTGAAAACGTGACGAGGCCTGAGCTGTTTCAGCGACTCGCTTAGCCGGTAAATGGTAAATGGGAGTTGGTAAATGGTAGAGCGAACAGCTAGCGAGTCTGAAAACGTGACGAGGCCTG
>CAKZGB010000012.1 GCA_936911875.1 uncultured Lysobacteraceae bacterium | reverse complement strand
GGCGTAAGCCAGCAGATTTACAGTCTGCCCCCGTTGGCCGCTTGGGTATCCCTCCAATGAGCCCAGCATTATACGGGTGTTTTTTTCGCCGTGTCAACGCCTCGGAGCAATTTCCAGCAATCGGCCGTCATCCTCGTCGGTCAGGACCAAAATCCGGCCATCCGAGGTCACCCGCACATCCCGGATGCGCCAGCGCGGAGCCGTCAGCAGCCGCTCGGTTTCGGTGACCTTATCCCCATCCAAAGTCAGCCGGATCAGGCTCTTATCCGCCAGCGCTCCGACAAACAGGCTGTTATTCCAGGCATGCTCCGGACGATTCACAACGAAGGCCATGCCGCTGACGCCGGGCGACTTCATCCACACGAAATGCGGCGGCTCCGTTCCGGCCACGGATGCGCCCTTGGTCTGCGGATACGGTCGGTCCGTGGCGTAGTCCATGCCGAATGTGGCGATGGGCCATCCGTAGTTTTTCCCTGCCTGCGGAATATTGATTTCATCACCACCGCGCGGGCCATGTTCGGCTGCCCACACTTTGCCGGTGCGCGGATCCATTGCCATCGCCTGTACATTACGATGTCCGTAAGACCAGATCACTTTGCGCACACCGACGCCGTTAGCAAACGGATTGTCAGTCGGCATTGCACCGTCAGCATGTAGACGAACAATCTTTCCTTGCAGAACTTCGAGATCCTGCGCCAGTTCCTTCTGATTGCGTTCGCCCTGACTGATCCACAACATGCCGTCATGATCAAAGACAAGACGCGAGCCGAAGTGCATTCCGCCACCGAGTTTTGGCAACTGGCGATAAATCACACGGAAGTTCTGCAAGGTATTGCCCTGCAGTTCACCATAGCCGACTGAGGTACCTGCAAGGCCCTGCTCATCACCTTCTGCAAAACTCAAATACACCCGATGCGATGTTGCAAAATCAGGTGCGATCGCCACATCGAGTAAGCCACCCTGCCCTTGCGCAAACACAACCGGTGTGCCGCTGATTTCGTGCCGGCGATTTTGTGCATCGATGCGCAGCAACTTGCCTTCGCGCAAGGTGATCAGCAACTCGTTATTCGGCAGTTCGGCAACGGACCAGGGATGCGACAGTCCTCTTTGCAGCTCACGGAATACGGCGCCCTCGCCGGCATCCTGCCATGCTGATACCGATAGGGTGGTTGGGGTGTCGTTATCACCTGTACTCGCCGGGGCCTGCCCTGCCCGACCGTCACATGCAGCGAGAGCCAATACAACGGCAATTGCACTCATCGGAAATTTCATGTTCTTCTCCTAGCGGTAACCTGCCGCCTGCAATTCAAACAGCTCCGCATAGCGGCCACCTTGGGCCATCAGCTCGGCGTGCGTACCGCTGGCCTCGACCTTGCCATCTGCAAGCACCAGGATGCGATCGGCCATACGAACACTGCTAAAGCGGTGCGAAATCAGGATGGCGGTCTTGTCGTCGGAGAGCTCCTTAAAGCGCTCGAACACTTCGAACTCGGAACGCGCATCCAACGCGGCAGTTGGCTCATCGAGAATCATGACTTGCGCATCGCGCATATACGCACGTGCGATGGCGATCTTTTGCCACTGACCGCCACTCAAGTCGACGCCCTCTTTGAAGCGTCGACCGATGACCTGATCGTATCCGCGCTCCAAACCGGCCACGACTTCATCGGCCATGCCGCGACGTGCTGCGTCTTCGATACGGTCACGATTATTCATGTCCTCAACTTGACCGACGCCGATGTTCTCAGCAGCCGTCATGTGATATCGCACGAAATCCTGGAAAATTACGCCGATATTGGCACGCAAATCGTCGAGATCGTACTCGCGCAAGTCGACGCCATCGAGAGTGATTCGGCCTTCATCCGGGTCGTAAAGCCGTGCCAGCAATTTGACCAAAGTGGTCTTGCCCGCACCGTTCTCGCCGACCAGCGCCAACACTTCGCCGGCGTGCAACTCAAAGCTCAGATGACGCAAGGCCCAGCGGTCACCGCCTTCGTAACGGAAACCGACATCCTCAAACACAAAACCTTGTTTGATTGGCGAAGGCACCGGCAGCGCGTTGGGCCGACTGATGATCTCGGGTTGAATGCGGAAGAACGAATACAGGTCATCGAGGTACAACGCCTGCGATGCGACTTGCGAGAAGCCGGTCAGTAAGCTTTCGAGCAGCTGACGCAAGCGGCGGAACGAACCGGCCAGGAAGGTCAGATCGCCGATGCTGAAATCGCCACGCACCGTGCGCCACGCAATGTATCCGTAGGCGATGTAGTAACCGAGCGTACCTAAGGCCGACAGCAAGGTACCCCAGAATGCGCGCCGCGAGGCGAGCTTGCGGTTGGCCTCAAAGAACTTTTGCGACAGAAACCGGAACCGCTCGATAAAGAACCGGTTCAAGTTGAAGATCTTGACTTCCTTAGCGGTCTCGACGCTGGAGCCCATCTGGCGCAGGTACTCGAGCTGACGGCGTTCGGGAGTCCACTGGAAGTTCAGCGTGTAGTTTTGCGCATTGAAGTGCGACTCGCCGACAAACGCAGGCAGCAAGGCCACGGCAAGCAACACAATCAGCCACGGGGCATAGGCCAGCAGACCCGCGCCAAAGGTCAGAATGGTGATCAGATCCTGCGCCTGGCCAAACAGCTGCGACATCAGGCTCATGCGGCCCATGGTCTGACGCCGCGCCCGCTCCAGCTGATCCTGCAGATCGGCGTTCTCGAAATCCTCAAGATCCAACGTCGATGCGTGTTCCATCAGGCGGATGGAGGTGGCATTGGTGAACATCTCGGACAGTACCGAGTCCACGTAGCCGGACAGCCGGCCGAACAGATCGTTCGCAACGGCCAGCGCAAATTCAAGAACCAGGAACAGCAGCAGGCGATTCAGTGTGCCGTCCTGCAGCGCCAGCATTAGGTCATCGGTGACGCCGACATCCACCAGACGAATCGCTTCGTCGATGATCAGCTTGCCGATGTACAGCGTGACGATGGGGAACAGCGCGCGCAGCAGACGGATGATGACCGCTGCAATGGTCAGCGGCTTGCTGGTCGACCAGATTTCGGCCAGGAACGGCCGGATATTGCGCATCGCACTGAAGCGTTCGCGCAGGTTCAATTGAGCTTGAGGTAATGGAGGTGGCATCGGAATTTAGGCTACCACCGGCATCGTTAAGATGGCTACAAGGCTGAGCAAATGCTCAGTACACATCGCGGCGGTAGCGGCCGTCGCGCGTCAGGTCGTCAACGGCTTGCGGCCCCAGCAAGTCACGCAGGATGCGGTCCACATCGGCGGCCATACTCGCACGGCTGCCACAGACCATGATCACCGCGCCCCGTCCGATCCAATCGTGCAGTTGCGCTGCCCTACTCTGCAGGCGCTGCCATACATATTCGCCGTCGCCATCGCGCGAGAACGTGACATCGAGCTGTTGCAGGGCACCGGTATCCGCATACTCCTGCAACTCGTCACTGAAGAAGGCATCGTGATCGCGCTGACGCTCACCAAACAGCAGCCACATCGGACCGCCACCGCGACGGACACGCTCACGCAAGAGTGAGCGCAAGCCGGCAATCCCGGTGCCGTTGCCGATCAGAATCAGCGGCGTGGCATCTTCAGACGGCAAGTGAAAGCTGGGGTTGCTGCGGATCCGCAAGCCCATGCGCGCACCGATCGGCCATTCTCGACACAGCAAGCCACTCATGGCACCGGGGCGTCCGTTCGGATCGTGCATCAGCCGCACCAGCAATTCGATGGCGCCATCTTGCGGAATCGACGCGATCGAATACTCGCGCCACTGCGACGCCGCCGCATCAGGCGCCGGCAATGTACCCTGCTCATCCAATGCAGCAATCTGCAAAATGTCACCGGCCTGCCAGTTGGGCATCTCTCCTTCAGTACGAAGGCTAATCCGATGCGCCTCACCGCCCAGGCTGCCGGGGTTCAGCAGCGTGCGCTGAATCAGGTGTCCATAACGGAACGGTGCACGAGTTGCCTTCATCAGACTTGCGTCTTGCGCGCCGAGCTGACGCAACACGAGCTGCCAGTGTTCTAGCGCTGCGGGATCCAGATTGTCCACGGCAATCCACGGTCGCATCGCCCTTGCGCCCGATGCATCAAGCCACTGTGTGACACGTTCGCCGAACGCGCAGTAATGCGTGTAGGTGCGATCACCCAGTGCCAGCAACGCATATTCATGGCTCGCTGTAATTTCGAGCGGCTGTTCAAGTGTTTGCAGGAAGGGTAACGCCACGTCGGGGGCATCGCCTTCGCCGGTGGTACTCACAATCCATAGCGACCGACTCGCGTTGCGCAAGGTCTCTGCTTGCAGCTCACCCATCGATCGCAGTTCTGCCGCTACACCGCTACTACGCAGCGTCTGCACCGTTTGTTCTGCCAGTGCTGCCGCCGTGCCGGTCTGGCTGGCGTGCACCACCAGTACGGTTTGCGCGGAGACTTCGGTATTGCTGCTAACCTTCGCCTGATGACGTCGAACCCACCACCAGGAACAGGCGGCGTGGAGAAGCAGCAACACAGCGGCAATCCACCAGTGGCCGCGGTCTGTGGTCCACAGCGGTGCGGGCTGCAGTGAGATCAGTGCGATGCTCGCTGCGAGCAACAGCAGCAACACCAAGGCATTAGCCATCACGCGCCGGCTCATGCGTCCACCAGCAGGGGTTCCAATGCGGGCGTGCAACGTTCGGTGACTCCGCTGCCTTCGCGCACTACAAAGCGCGCGGGGATATTCAACGCAACGGCACGTTGAAAACCGATCTGAGGGCCGAGTACCGCTAACGCCGTAGCCCAGCCATCGGCACGCATGGCCGAATCCGCAACAACAGTCACCGCACTCACGGCGGCAGGAATCGGTTCACCGGTGCGGGGATCGAGACTGTGCGAGACCCAACGGTCGCCACGACGCTCGCCGTGCCATAGATCGCCGCTGGTTGCCACAGCACCCTGCTCCATCGCGATCACGCGCGGTTGCGATTCATCGGTCTCGTCGCCGCTCTCCAGCAGAATGTTCCACGGCGTTCCGCGTTCCGACTTACCCATGGCGACGAGCTCGCCGCCCACCTCAACTAATGCGTTACTGATGTGCAACTCGCGTAAACGCATTGCGACCCAATCGGCGGCAAAACCCTTGGCAATGGCAGAGAGATCGAGATGCAGTCCGCCGGGCTGACAGACCGACAAACTCGGTGCATCCAGTCGAAGGCGCTGCCACCCCGATGCGTCACGCGCGGCCTCAAGCTCAGCGGCGGCGGGAATGTTGGCGCCGACGGAATTCGCTTCGGCACCAAAACCCCACAGGCCGACCAGACGCCCGATGGTGGGATCGAGCGCACCATCGCTGGCACGTGCAATGTCGAGTGCGCACTCCAGCACGCTGAAGAACTCAAACGACACGCGGTGCCAACTGCCGGGCTCACCTACATTGAAGCGGGATATCTCGGAGTCCGGCTCCCAGGTACTCATCTGCGCAATGACACGATCCAGACACTGTTCAATGGCCTGATGCAATTTGCGCAGATCACTCCCGGGCGGGCACTGCATGACGACACTCCAACCGGTGCCCATGCTTTCGCCGCCCAAACGCGCCCAATCCGACATGTCCAACAAAACTCCGGTACTTATTCCGGCAGCACTTCGTAGGTGGCTACGTAGCTCAGACGGCGTTCTTTAGCCTGCTTAATCGAAGTCTTGGCATCTGTCGTAGCCGTTTCCAGCCAGTACATGCCCGGCTCAGCAAAGTCGGCACTGAATTTACCTTGAGCATCGGTCTTGACCTTGATCTCATCCTGGCTGTTGCGATAACGCGTGGCACCGCGGACGATTTCGACGTCGACGCCGGCAGCCGGTTGGCCATCGAGCAAAAGTTGGAACGTCGTTTTTTCACCGGTGATCAGATCGTTAGGATGGCCTTCGACCACGACCTCAAGTCCCTGTCCCACCGGCTTGATAGCAACATCATTCGGATCGCCGTTGGTTACAAAGGTTTCGATACGGCCCAGCGACTGCATCACTTTCAGATCGGCGGCATTGGCCGGCACCGCAGTCGCAAACTCGGCGGGGCTACCGCGCCAGCGCTTGGGCTTGCCGTCTTGCGTCCAAGATGCGGTCAGACCGCTGTTGACGGCGGCGATCCGATACGTGCCCTGCTGGCGCAGCGACAGATCAAAAACGCTGCGGTATTTGAGCGTCGAGCCGTTCTCGATTTCGACCTTGGAGCCGTCGGGCGCGGTCACCGCAATGCGGTCCAGCCCCAGCGGCACGTGATTGAAATAGAACAAGTCATTGGAGATGGCGGCATCGAACGTCACCACCGGCGTCTCACCCGAATTCACGGTTTGCGATGGCAGAATCCAGGCTTTGTGAGCCATGGCCATGGATGGCAGGAACGCCAATACGGCAGAAAGAACCAGCAGTTTGGATTTCATTTGCATGTTTGTGTACTCCGTTCGGATAGCAATTAGGGCTTGATGGCGACGGCAATGGCACCGAGTTCGGTCTTGCCGCGCGCCGTTGCAGTAGAGGATTTACCGGGCGCAATCACCACCGGCACTTTGACCAGTTCGCGGCCACCGACCTCGCGCACGGCCTCGATGACTAGCGTGTAGTTGCCGGGCGCAACGCGCGACAGCTGCGCGGCAGAGTACTTAACGGTCTGCCGGCCGGCGGGACGTGTAGGGCCCGAGATGCCATCGACCGGAACTTTCAGGCTGCGGCCACCTTTGCGCCACCACTGTCGAAGGTCGGGCAGCCATTTGGTGCCTGCACCCTCCTTGCCGGTGGTCTGCTGATACCAGACCGAGAGATTGGCGGCCATTTTCTGATCGGCATCTTCAAGCCAGACGGCGATATAGGGACGGTGATATTCCGCAACGTTTAATCGCGGAATCTCGACACTGACAGTCATCTCGGTAGCGGCTGCGTCCGGCGTTGCCATCAGGATCGAACCCACCAGCAAGGTGGCACCAACAGGAAGTGCGGAACGGGACATAGACATCCTCAGTGAATAAACAAAAGTAGAAGAATCAGCGGAACGATCAGGCCCAAACCGACTAGCGGCCAGGTCATGCTTCGCTGACGTGCGTGGAACACGAGCAAAAACAGGCCGCTGATGCAAAACACCAGGCAGCCAATGGCCAGCACATCGATAAAAGCATTCCAGGCCGCATTGGTATTGCGGCCTTTGTGCAGATCGTTGAGATAAGAGATGAGGCCGCGTGACGTATTTTCAAATTCAATGGCACCGGTCTCGCGATCCACGCTCAACCAGGCATCACCACCGGCGCGTGGCATGGAGACGTAGAGTTCCGTGTCGCTCCATTCGGTCGTGCCGGTCACCACCGTTTGCCGCGTATGATCCTGCAGCCAACGTGCGACGTCGTCGGGAATCGGGTCGCTATCTGCACCCTGCAGACGCTTCAGCAAAGGTGTCGGCAGTTGCGCCGTACCCGTGACGACTTTCGGGGTGCCTTCGATCAGCGTTGCGTGATTGAGCGTGATGCCGGTCACTGCAAACAACAGTAGGCCCACCAGACAGACGGCGGAACTGATCCAATGCCACTGATGCAAGGTTCGCATCCAGTAGCCGCGCTTGCGTTGCGCGTCGGTCGGGTTAGTGCTCATACTTCGGCCCATTGACGTAAGAGGTTGTGATAAACGCCGGTCAGTTGCACGATGGCATCCTCATCGGCATTGGACACTCGCAGCGACTGAATCGCTGCATCCATTTCGAACAGCATGGTGCGCTGCTGATGGTCGCGGACCATGCTCTGCACCCAGAAGAAAGCAGCAAGGCGCTGACCTTGGGTCACCGGAGTCACCTGATGCAAAGAGCCCGAGGGGTACAGGATGGCATCGCCGGCAGCCAACTTGACGTCGTGCTCGCCGTAAGTATCCCGAATCACCAGCTCACCACCTGCATAGCTCTCCGGCTCGCTCAGGAACACGGTGCAGGACAAATCGCTACGCAGGTGCGTTTGCGCATCCACTTGCATCACGGCACCGTCGACGTGCATCCCGTAGGTGCCACCTTGCTGATAGCAGTTGAACCGTGGCGTCAGAATGCGCAGCGGCAACGCCGCCGCAAAGAACAACGGATGGCGACGCACTGCAGACTCCACCAGAGCGGCCAACTCGGCTCGGATCGGATCATTCGCGTCGACCTGCAGATTGCGCTTAACCTGGGCGCCCTGCACGCCGACGGTCTGTCTGCCATCGGTCCATGTTGCCGATTCCAGGCCATGACGGATGGCCTGCAACTCGTCAGCGGTCAGAACTCCCGGAATGTGTAGCAACATGTGCGGTTCCTGCAAATCGGTTAAAAGCGGAAGTCGGCGGTCAGCGTGAACGTGCGCGGCGTGCCCGGCAGATAGCGGTAACCCGACTTGTTGATCGAGGCCACGTACTGCTTATTAAACAGGTTATAGGCATTCAGGCGCAGACTCAGGTCCGGCGTGACATCGAACGAAGCCACGGCATCCCACACGGTGTACGACTTGGTAAATGCCGGCGTGCCGACGGCGCCATCGGTACCGCGATGCAGGCCTTCGTTGTAACGGGCACCACCACCCAAGGTCAGACCAAACGGGAATCGATAGGTCGTCCACGTGGTGATCGCAGAACCCGGGGTGTACGCGAGATCACTGGTGCCATCGGCAGTCACACCGGCGCCCTTAGTCACTTCGGTATCCATATAGGTATAGCCGGCGGAAACAGACCAATGTCGCGTCAGGTTACCGGTTGCGGTGAGCTCGGCACCACGCACCAGCTTCTCACCGGTCTGCGTCGGATTGCCGTTGCTGTCCAGATCCTGCGTGTTGATCTCGTTTAATACTTGCGTGCGGAACAGCGCGGCATCCACAAAGAAACGATCACGGTTGAAGGCAAATTTGGCGCCGATTTCCGCCGTGCGAGCCTGTTGCGGATCCATGTTCGGATTATTGAGATTGTTTGCTGCGGCACTCAGATCGAAGTTCGATCCACCCGGAGGCTGCTGGGACACCGCAAAGTTGGTGTACAGGTTCACCGTCGGGTTGAGCTTGTAAACGGCGCCGAGCTTCCAGTTCAGCAGCGTGTCCGACGATTCCAGATCGACACCGGGAACTACAGTTCCGACCGCATTGCTGCCGCAGTTCTTGGCATTGACCGTACAGGCCACGGAATTACGAAACTCGGTCTTGTAGCGATCGGCACGCAACCCGCCCGTCACCAGCAAGTGCTCACCAATACTCAAAGTGTCGAAGGCATAGACGGAGGCCGTTTGCGTCTTGCCGTAGCCATCCGCACCGTTATACGCCCAAGTCAGACCGGTCGCATTCCAGTCGGGCTGATACAGATTGGCCGGCGTCCAGATCGTACCGTTCGTGACGGCACGACCCAGCGAAGCCTGCTTTTCGCGCGTCAGTTCAATTCCGGTGCTCAATGCGTGTCCGATATTGCCGGTCTTGAAATTGGCATTGACGTTGAACTGATTGGTAAGAATCTCGTTAGTGACATCCTTAAAGGTCGGATTACTGCGACGCAGAGTGTAGCTGCTCAGATCATTGACGTCGGTATAGCGAATGTTGCCCAACGCACCCGTGCCGACGTTGTTACCGGTACTCATGAACGCCGTCAGCATATAGTCCTGATGCGTCTCGCCCCAACGCAGCGTGTTCGAGATCAGCAGGTTGTCGGAGACTTCATGCTCCACACGCAGCGTGGCCATCTTGCCTGTGGTGTCTTCGTAATCCGATCGCGTTCCGTAGAAATTGTTCGGATCGACCGGATGGCCGACCAAGGCCTCCAGACCCGGTTGCGGAGTCCAGCCCGGGAGACCAATGGTCGGCACGTAGCCGTCGGGTACGTTGTTTTGCTGCACGTACAGTAAGTTCAGATAGGCACGCGTATCGGTATCCAGGCCAAAGCCAAGCGAAGGCGCCACACCCCAGCGTTGATTTTTGACGTGATCACGACCGGGGACACCACTGTCCTGCCCCACCACATTGACACGCAAGGCGGCACCGGGCAGCGACAAGGGCGTATTGATATCGAACGTTGCGCGACGCTGGGCATCCGTCCCTACAGTGACCGAAGCCGATGCATCGCGGCGCAGCTTGGCGCGCTTGCTGACCATATTGATGGCACCACTGGGCGGCGTACGGCCATTGTCGGTACCGGCCGGGCCCTTAAACACTTCGACACGTTCGACATTAAAGAGATCGCGCGCGACCGAACCGATGTCACGAACGCCATCGACAAACAGGCTGGACGAAGAATCGAAGCCGCGCATGTACACGGTGTCGCCGGTGGCGGTGTTGCCGTTCTCGCCCGCATAGAACGTGCCGACGCCGGGCGAATTGCGCAGTGCCTCAGTCAAGGTCGTCGCACCTTGCTGATTGAACAGATCTTTGGTGATGACCTGGATGGTTTGCGGCGTGTCCTGCAATTTCTGAGTGAACTTGTCGGAATCGGCATGATCCGGAATGTGCTCGCGCTTGCCCTTCACTTCGACATGGCCCAAATGCTTGACGTGGGCATCGCCAACCAGTGCCTCCGCATTGGCAGCGAAGGCCATGCCGAGACCCGTGGCCAATGTGGCGCCCGCCATGACGGAGCGGGACAGGGATTGATGAGGAGCGAGCTTGCGGGATTTGATCATTGAATGGATACGTCCGATTGCATGAATTGCGGCGGCCTTGGGCCATGGACATATCTTAAATGATAATGATTCTTATTTCTACACTAATTCTCAATTGTTTTTGGGAAGGCCGGGCTGGCCTTCCCTATAGAGAGGCGACCTGTCGGAGCTCGGTGCGCCTTCGTCCTACTCCTTATTCCTCGATTACGGCCTTGCGCGGCATGCGTTCATCGCGCATGGCAGCGGCGTACACAAAGGCAGCGACCATGGCGGCGTTGTGCTTGAGGTCTTCCTCGGAGGCGTGATCGACCGTGTCGAGATGGCTGTGGTGCACGTTGGTGAAGTAGTCCAGGCCATCCTGCACAAACTGGAATCCGGGCAAACCGACGCGATCAAAGCTGATGTGGTCGGTGCTGCCGGTGTTGCGCGAGACCACGGTGGTTGCGCCCAGATCGTTGAACGGCTTGAGCCATTCCTGGAAGATCGGCATGGCGGCCAGATTTTCCTGCGCATAGATGCCGCGGAATTTGCCGGAACCGTTGTCCATATTGAAGTACACCGAGAACTTGTCGTACGCGGGTTTGCGTTGCATGGCGCCGGTGCGCGGACGCAATGACTTGGGCAGATCGGCATCTTCCGGTTTGGTCGACAGCGGATACGATGCAAACGTCTTAGACACATAGTCTGCCGAACCGATCAGACCCTGTTCTTCGCCGCCCCACAACGCAACACGAATCGTGCGCTTGGGTTTGACACCAATCGACTTGAGGATGCGCATGGCCTCCATCATGACGGCGGTGCCTGCGGCGTTATCGTTGGCGCCGGTGCCGGTATGCCACGAATCCATGTGAGCACCGAGCATCACGACTTCGTCGGCCTTTGAGGTACCGGGCAGCTCGGCCAGTGTGTTGTAACCCGGGTCGTTGCTGTCCGAAGTAAAGCGCGCATCGATGTCGGCGCGAATCCGAACTACATCTTTGTGATCCAGCATGCGCATGACCTGGTTGTAATGCTCGGCAATCATGGCCAGATCGGGTACACCCACCGACTCCCCTGCACGTCGGGAGCCGGCACCGCCAACGCGGATGATGCCGTTATCCCAACCGCTGATGCTGACGGTGGCGAGCACGCCTTCGTCAACTAAGAATTTGTTCAACTCGCGCGTGAACTTCTCGCGGTCGCGGAAGTCCTTGATGCGTTTTGCGCGATCTGATGTCATGGTCTTGGGCACTGCGAACGACTGCAATGCCGCCAGACCCGCATCGTCATAACGACGCTGATCGGGCTCCGTGCCGGGCTTGTATGCACGCAACTCGGAGAGGAACAGAATCTTGCCCTTGAGCTTGCCCTGATACTTTTTGAAATCTTCAGCGCTTTTGAGCGTGACGGCCATGGCTTCGCCTTCGATCGGGCCATTGGTTCCGGGCGTCCAGGCCTTAGGCAAGGCATGCAAGGGGAAGGCACGCGGGGCGATCATCTCGACATGGGCACTGCGGAAATCCCAGCCGCGGCCAAAGTCTTCGAACGGGACATCTTTGACGTTGCTCAGGCCCCACTCGTTGAACTTGGATTTGGCGTAGTCATTGGCCTTTTGCATGTTCGGCGAGTTGGTCAGGCGCGGACCGATCTCTTCGGTCAGATGCGTGAACGTCTGCATGACCTGCGAGCTGTAGAAGGCCTCCTGGCGAATGCGGCTGACGACGTTGAGATCCATAGGCTGAGCATTGCCGGTCGTTGCCAGTGTCAGGCCAATGGTGAGAGCTGCAAGCGTCGTTGAGATCCGCATAGTCGTCGTTCGATCCGAAATTAAGGGCAATCTTCGATTCTGCGTGCCGAACGCCGTCGGCGCCCATGGCAAAAGTCATGGGCACCGTGTTTTATCGGATTCAAACGATGGCGTGCCCGGCGCTTAGCCGCGATGGCGGCTGTGCAGGATCGTGACGACGAAACTGCTGATCAGAATCGGCCACAGGGCCCAACCGCAGAGTTTGAGCAGCAGCGACAGAATACCCGCACCCGATCCGCTGATCGGCTCAATGCCCGCCCCAACTTGCAGATCCACAAGCGGCACCACATTGCGCGTTACGAATCCGGCCGCATCCGCAAGCCGTTTACCGGCGGTACCCGGCGCATGTGCTTTCATGCGTTCGAACTGCTCCTGCGAAGCCGCGAGTCGCTCCTCACACGGTGCACCGCATTCCTGCATTGCCCCTAATGATGCGGTGGACTGGCGAAACCATTGACCGTAATTCACATAGGAAAGAGCGACGGCCACCACAAAAATCAGCGCAAGCGCTAAGCCGGGCCGCACAAACGGCTTGGTGCCGTAGCCGACGGTGATGCCATGCAACCACGAGCCCAACCAGCGCAAGTAATTGCCATCCTGCCGGTCGCGCTCCTGTTCCAACTTTCGACGCTCAATAAAGATGGCGTCGGCATCGGCCTTCTTACCGATGTCTGCGAGTCGGGTCTCCACGGCGGAATAGACCGAGCTATCAAACTCGCGAAGGGTGCGCAGCAGCCGCAAGTAAACCGGCGCGCTCTCGACTTCGGGTTGAAGCGAATCAGCAACACGCCAACGTGTCACCTGCGCGCCACGCAAATCGATCAGCTTTGGCGGCGGCGGATCAGTCAATCGCAGGCAAACAATCTGCGCACTATTAAGATCCAGCGAGGGCACCCGCGGCAATGACGTCTGATCACGGTTTGTATCCTCACCGGGGCGCCAATCCAAGGTTCCGGTAACCTCCAGATCCGTCGCAACGATCGGAAGGTACGTGTCATTAGCTTCCACAAAGATCCCGTCAAGGTCTACATCGCCGCACTTGGCACCGCTTAGCCGTACCGCGACGGGAACTTTAAAGGCCATTGCATGTGGCGTCCGGAACGATCCGCGCAGATCACCAATTCTCAGCGACATTGATATCTTGGCAAAACGCGCGTCGATCACAGCGAAGGGATTGAGGGCATCCGATCTGCCTGCCAGTGGCTTCAACTCCTGCTCACCATCAATCCATACCGCACCCTCGGTACCGCCAAGGCGAATACGGACATCACGTACAACAATCTCGGGAGCTTGAGCGTGACGAAGATTGATGCACGAAGTGCCGGTCGACCAACCGCATGTTGCGGTGAGATCCACGCGTCCAATTCCGATATAGCCTCGGACGATGGCGCCGTCAAGAACGAGACAGCGCACCTCAAAGCGGCCCGCGGCGTTGCCGGCATCCAGAATCTCATCGCCACGCAAACGGAACTCGCCGCCGATCTTGGCACTCCAGAAATACAGCTCCAGGGCATAGCAGGACGCGTCGGTGTTACCGTCGCGATCTTCACTGATCGAAAAGCTGACATCACCACCGACTTCGATGGCGGCAGCCTCGATACGACGCCCGCGCTGATCCGCTCGCACGGGCGAAGGAGCGAACGCGAGCTCCAGATTTCCGCCAATGGATGCGCCGATTGCCGACACTGACGGTTTGTCATCTTCACCGTGCATGCGACCGGCGAGCACCACCGAGCCGGTGATCCGCGCTAAGGACAAGTGGTAGGTCACACGTTGCGGCGCGTCTGCCTTCAGTCGCAAGGCGGCGCCAAGCACCGACTCCGTGAAGTCCATGAAAATCGGCGCCGCATCAGCCGAACCTGGCGCACGCTGATGTCGGATCGCCACCTCGGAATCGAATCGCGAATACGATGCCGATACAAACGCGAACGTACCGTCACCCCGCAAAGGGCCGCCCAGATGGATGCCCCGCAGAAACAACTTGCAGGGCTCTTCGCTTGACACATTCAGCCTCATCCCGCCGCTGATACGTGCCGCCTGAAATGACGCACGACTGATTTGTCCACCCAGACCCTCAGTCAGCTCGACAGATCCCTCGATACGCGAGGCCTCACCATCGATGTGCAAATCAACCGGGCCGCTGAGCCAGACGCCGAGATCGCCATCGATCATGCTGCGGTGAACATTCAAGGCTGCAGCGAACGGTACATTGCTGCTATCACGCAACAACCGTTCAACGCCAAGACTTCCGGTGATGCGGGAGCCGCTAATACGCAGGGTCAACTGCGACTGGCGAAGGCGCTGCTGCGGATCGTGCAAATACAGCCCGTCAATTGCCAAGTCGCCATGACATTGGATGCCGTGCAGATTGAGTAGCGTCAGTTCATTCGGCAGGCGCTCGTCGACTGTCGTTGCGAGAATGCCATCGGCATCAGCCTGAACGTGGGTCAGTCGCAGTCCGTGCAGGAACACGCAGCGGTTCCAGTCCGTGGTTCGCAACAGCATGGGTGCGTCGACTTGGCCATGCAAATACGCAGGCTCTGTCACCATGCAGCCTGAAACAGGCTCACCTGCAGTCACGCGACGCGTGAACTCCGCCGCCGAAAGCGAAACCGGACGATCGAGTTCCATAGTCATCAGCCATACCCTCGAATGGTGAACCGTCTATGCAGGATAGCCGATCTTGTCCACGGGTTCTTGACCTTTACTCAGCTACACTCGGGCGATGAAACCAAACCGCAATCTCACCGAAGGTCCCATTGCATCCACGCTGCTGGTGTTCGCCCTGCCGATTCTGGCCGGCAACGTTTTGCAGTCCTTGAACGGTTCGGTGAATGCGGTATGGGTGGGACGCTACCTCGGCGAACAGGCCCTGACCGCAACGGCCAATGCCAACAACATCATGTTTTTCCTGATTGGCGCGGTCTTCGGCGTGGGGATGGCTGCAACGATTCTGGTCGGTCAAGCCATGGGCGCCGGCAACCAAGCGCAAGCCAAGCGCGTGATCGGCACCAGTGCCACGTTCTTCTTTGGTGTCTCGATCGCCATCGCGCTAATCGGTTTACCACTGTCACGCCACATTCTTGTATGGATGAGTACTCCGCCCGCCGCACTCGCCATGGCCGAGAGCTATCTGCGCGTGATCTTTATGGCCGTGCCGTTTCTCTATATGTTCGCGTTCTTCTCCGCGATCCTGCGCGGTGCCGGTGATACGCGGACGCCATTTGCGTTCCTGCTGCTGGTCGTCCTGCTCGACATCGTGCTCAATCCCCTGCTGATCTTCGGTATTGGCCCCTTCCCTAAGATGGGTATTGCCGGCTCCGCGATGGCAACCCTGGTTTCCAACGTGATCAGCCTGATTGCACTGGTGTTCTGGCTGCGCTATCGCCGCCATCCGCTGTGGATCAATCGCACCGAAAACTCGGTGTACATTCCTGATCTGACGATTCTGAAATCGCTCATCGTCAAGGGCGTGCCCATGGGTCTGCAGATGATCGTGATCTCGCTGGCCATGATCATGATGATCAGCATGGTCAACAGCTACGGTGTCGATATGACCTCGGCCTATGGCGCTGCATTGCAGCTGTGGACATACGTGCAGATGCCCGCGATGGCGATCGGCGCCGCCTGCTCCTCGATGGCTGCACAGAATGTCGGTGCCGGTCGGTGGGATCGTGTCGAAGGCACCGCCCGCGCCGGTGTGCTCTTCAACTTTGTGCTGACCCTTGCGCTGATTCTTCCGATTATTCTTTTGGACCGTTACACGCTGGCGCTGTTCCTGCCTGAAGCGAGTGCGGCCCTGGCCAACGCGCAGCATCTGAACCACATCTCCATCTGGTCGTTTGTGTTTTTCGGCGTGACCTTTGTGGTGGCCGGTGTGGTCCGCTCGACCGGTGCTGTGATGCCGCCGCTAATCATCCTGACGCTCGCGATGTGGGGAATCCGTGTCCCCTTTGCCAAGATGCTGCAACCCACTTTGGGTGCCGACGCGATCTGGTGGAGCTTTCCGGTCAGCGCCGTGCTGTCGATGCTGATGTCACTGGCCTATTACCGCTGGGGCGGTTGGCGTAAGGCCCACATGTTGGCCGGCAAGGATGACATCGTCGCGATCCCCGCTGAGGTGCCGGCACAGGTGCCGTCGCCGGTTGGGGATAGAACACCCGTTGTGAGGTAAATGGTAAATGGTAAGTGGGAAATGGTAAATGGGATTTGGAAACTGGTAAGTGGTAAATGGGATTTGGTAATTGGTGATAAGCAACTTCCACAACTGAAATCGAGAACTGCAAATGGCTAAACGTCCCAACTACGAAGAACTGATCAACGCCTCCGCATCTGCCGAGAAACTGACCTCGTGGATCATCCATGAGCTGTCGGTTTTCAATCTTGGCAATTCGGTGGACTTCAATTTCCTTTGCCGCCAGTCGGTTGGTGCGTATTGCAAGGCACTCGGCTTTACCAAGAGCCGCAACTGGGCCCTGCTCGAACTCGATAAGATCGCGCCGAAGTCGCCAATGGGTCCGAACGTTGTGCCCGAAAAAGAAGCCGTCGCTGTCTTGGCCCAGGTCAAATATGCGCTAGATAAGAACATCCTGCAGCCCAAGGAAGGCGGCAAGCCGCAGATGGATATCATCTCGGATTTCCTGCCCAAGGGTCGCCGCTACAAGGGCGCCAAGACGCTGGGTCATTTGTGGGAATTCCAGTACGCGCTGGCCGTCGAGCTTGAGCACGGCCGCACCCGCGGCTCCAACGTGACCAACAACCACCCTCTGCTCACTGCAATGGTCGTTATGGCGCACCTCAGTGAAGACAAGCTCTATTACGCACGCTTGTGGGAAATGGAAACCGGCGGCGAGCTCTTCAACGCCACATTAGAGAAGAAGCCGACGCGTCCGATCCAGGAGGAGCACATTCGTGCCCGCGGTTACCTGCAATCGCGGCTGCAGGAAAAACTCAAGCTGGCTTAGTATTCTCGGCCCAATCACTACGGATCAAACTTGAGCAACTTCTGTGCTTGACTGCGCAGACCGTCCAGAATTGGCTCCGATACGGATACAGGAAACTCTGAAGGCAACAGCTTTTCTACGTCGGAAACTGCGGCTTCCGTTATCGAAGCCATGTCCGTAAGGATTCGCATTGTAGTGGCTTCGCTAAAGCCGACGGTCTTGCCCTGCTCTATCCAATGGCGAGGCAGTATCTTGCACATGGAATAGTGATTGGTTTTTCCACGTACAGCCATTGCCAACTTCGCTTTTTGCTCAGAAAGTTGACGAACGCCACTACCGATAATGGGATGGGCGGAAAGGATGTCGTACAGCGGTGTCATCACAAATTCTCCGCGCGGCCTGATAAAGATGCTGAAGTTCTTGGCGTGACCGTCCGGAGCCTTTAATAGCCAAAACAGGATCTGCGCGCGGAGGAAGTTCTCGCGATCGAGCTCCGCATTTCCGGAGCCGCCGAGAATGTCCATGATTTGGCCGATGCCCGGACCGCCATCGGACTGGTACTTTCGTGACGAAGGCACTCCTAGAGCCTGACAGAAGTCCTCTTGCGGTAAGCGCATGATCCATCGGCCATCGGATGCATAAGCACGATCAAATCGGTGAACGGAAAGTGCTTTCTGGTCCTCAAACCGGACGATATCGCAGGTCGCTACCGGTAATCCGAATGCCGCGGCGATCTTGGAGCATAGCCATTCGTTCTCCACAGATGTTGCAAAATCGGCACCCATATTGCCAACCTGCCCCAGTGGCAATTTGAGGATTCGGTTAGTCGGAGTTGAACCCTCGGGAGAAATCCATTGTCCGTGGTGGAAAAGTAAAGCAGTCTTTTCCTGCGCTCCTGCAATTGAGATGCGAAACGGCTCATCCGCTAAGTTCAGACTGTGGCCCGACGTGACATTGCGCAGATGCATGGCGAGCTGAGATTCATCTAAGGCTTCGCCTTGTATTCTTTCCGGTTCTGCGGGCACCGCATCCAATGGTAAGAGCTGGATTGCACCGACGCAGTCACGGCCGATGGCTGCCAGCAGATCCATGGGCGATTTGGTCGCAACCCGGAATCGGCTCATCAGCCGACTGCGAATCGACACGCTATCGGGGAGCAGATTCTCAAACCAGTCGTCTACACGTCGCCCGGTTAAAGGTCCGACACCCATTGGCAGAGACAAAGAGATGGGACGAGCGTTTGGATGGGCGAGCCATTTCGGGTCATATTCGAGGGCACACTTCGTTCCGGCAGACGTCCACGTTCCGACAAATTCGCCATTCATCCAAACCGCAAGTTTGCCTCTAGGCCTGCGCATTAATCACCACTCGTATTTTGTATCGGCGCCGGAGTCCCGGACTCCGGGAGATCCCTCTGCACCATCTACACTGATCCATAGATCAAGTTTGCGTAAGACCGTAAAAACCCGTTGAAATGAGGATTTTTCAGGATTCAGTTCAAACCGGGCATAAGCCTGTTGGGAAAGTCCAAGTGTCTCCGCCATGGCCGCTTGGGTTAACCCTTTTTCCTTGCGGGCTGCAGCGATCTTGAGCGATAGCTGTTGGGGCACGCGAACGATGAACTTCATTGAACTGTCCTCGGGAACCGTCTACGACACATACGTTGTTGTTTACATTACAACATATCTGTTGTTAATGCAATAACTACATATACGTTGTTAAATGAATTACGACTCACATGTTGTATCCACCAAACTGGCAAAGCTCAAGTCAAAAAAAACGCGCCTCGAGGGGCGCGTTTTTCATTCATGGCAATGAATCAGACATTGAAGCGGAAGTGGAGGATGTCGCCTTCCTGCACTTTGTATTCTTTGCCTTCGAGACGCAGACGGCCGGCTTCTTTAGCACCCTGCTCGCCGCGGTACTTGATGAAGTCGTCGTAGGCCATCGTTTCGGCGCGGATAAAGCCCTTTTCGAAATCGGTGTGGATGACGGCTGCGGCTTGCGGTGCGGTGGCGCCGCGCTTGACGGTCCAGGCGCGAACCTCTTTGACGCCTGCGGTGAAGTAAGTCTGCAGACCCAGCAGACCGTAAGCGGCGCGGATCAGACGGTTCAAGCCCGGCTCTTCCAGACCCAGATCGGCCAGGAACTCATCGCGTTCGGAGTCTTCGAGCTGAGCCATTTCTTCTTCGATCGCGGCGCAGACCGGGACCACGGCAGCGCCTTCGGTTTCGGCACGGGCCTTGACGGCGGCAAGGTGCGGGTTGTCATCACCGAAACCGGTTTCGTTGACGTTGGCCACGTACATAACAGGCTTCAGCGTCAGCAGGAACAGATCACGCAGCATGGCGCGTTGGTCGTCATCAAGCTTGGCCATGCGGGCCGGCTTGCCTTCGTTCAAGGTGGCGCGAACGATCGGCAGTACTTCGAGACGGGCCTTGGCATCCTTGTCGCCTCCCTTAGCGGCACGTTCAAAACGTGCGATGGCCTTTTCGACCGACTCCAGGTCCGCCAGTGCCAGTTCGGTATCGATGGTCTCGATGTCGGAGATCGGATCGACCTTGTTGGCAACGTGGATCACGTCATCGTTTTCAAAGCAGCGCACGACGTGGCAGATAGCATCAACTTCGCGGATGTGCGAGAGGAACTTGTTGCCCAGACCTTCGCCCGAGGCAGCGCCGGCAACCAGACCGGCGATGTCAACGAACTCAACCGCAGTGGGGAGCACGCGTTCGGGCTTGACGATTTCGGCCAGCGCATTCAGACGCGGATCGGGCACCGGCACCACGCCGACGTTCGGTTCGATCGTGCAGAACGGGAAATTCGCGGCGGCGATACCGGCCTTGGTCAGCGCGTTGAACAGAGTGGACTTGCCCACGTTGGGAAGACCGACAATCCCGCATTGAATACCCATTTGCTTATCTCTTTATAAAAACGGTGAACTGAAAACGAGGTTCGAATTTCAGGTTTACTTCTTGGTGTGCAGCGCGGTCATCGCATCGCTGAACTTACCGCTGATGGCCAGCGGCAGGACGCGACGTGCTTCGATGATGGCATCAAGCATGGCCGAGGTTTCAGTCGCTTTGGGGCGACCTAACACGTGACCGGTAACGCGATCTTTGTGGCCCGGATGGCCGATGCCAATCCGCAACCGATGAAACTTACCGTCACCGCCGAGTACTTTGATAATGTCACGAAGGCCATTCTGACCGCCGTGTCCACCGTCGAACTTAAGGCGCACATCGCCGGCTTCGATATCGAGCTCATCGTGTGCGACCAGCATCTCAGCGGGTTCGATCTTGTAGAACTGCATCGCAGCGCGAACTGCTTTGCCGCTCTCATTCATAAAGGTCGACGGCTTGAAGAGAATGATCTTCTGACCGTCGAGTGTCAGCTGCGCGGTGGAACCGAACAGCTTGCCTTGCGCGCTCCATGTAGAGCCCTGCTCTAAAGCAAGGGCGTCAACAAACCAAAACCCGGCATTGTGCCGGGTTTGGGCGTAGTCGGGCCCGGGGTTGCCGAGCCCAACAATGAGGCGCAAGCCGGCGATTATTCGCCGTCCTTCGCTTCTTCAGCGGCGTCGCCTGCGGCAGCAGCGTCAGCAGCCGGAGCGGCTTCTTCAGCGCCTTCTTCGGCGGTTTCTTCTGCTTCAACCTTGACGTGCTTGGCGATGGCGATAGCGGCATCGTGATCAGCACCCAGGGCCAGTTCGGGGATTTCGACACCCTTCGGCAGCTTGATGGCCGACAGGTGGACGACTTCGCCCAGTTGCAGGTTCGACAGGTCGATTTCCAGAGCTTCCGGCAGATCCTTCGGCAAGCAGGTAACGACGACTTCGTTCAGTTCCTTGGTCACAGCGACTTCGGAATCCTTACCGGCCGGCGAATCTTCGAGACCGACGAAGTGAATTGGTACAGCAACCTTGATCGGTTGGTTAGCCGAAACGCGTTGGAAGTCCAGGTGCATGACGAGTTGCTTGTACGGGTGACGTTGCATGTCACGCAGCAGCACTTGTTCTTTCTTGCCGTCGATATCCAGAGTCAGGATCGAAGCGTAGAACCACTCGTGCATTTGGGCCAGCCACAGCGGCTCGTGATCGAGTTCGATGTTGACAGGTTCGGACTTGCCACCGTAAACGATGGCCGGAATCTTACCCTCGAGACGAAGGCGGCGGCTCGCACCCTTCCCTTCGACTTTACGGGCAGACGCTTTGATGACGTGATCGGTCATTGGTCTGTATCTCTTTAAAGTTATGGAAGGCCACCTCACGGCGGCCCGAGTTAGACTCCATCGCGACCAATGGAGCCTGTTAAAACCCTGTAGCAGGGGCCAGTATTATATCGCCTTTTTCTTTACAAACAAAGGCTTACGCTGCCCCTGAAACTGAAAAAGCCGGCCTTGGGATCTCCCGAGACCGGCTTTTTGGCTAAAAAATCATCAGTCAACGTAGAGCGAGGACACCGACTCGCCGTAGGCCACGCGACGGATCGTCTCGGCCAGCAGTTCTGCCACCGAGAGCTGACGGATCTTGGGACAGGTCAGCGCCTCGGGCGAGAGTTGGATGGTGTTGGTCACCACCAGCTCATCGAGCGCCGAACCGTTGAGGTTGTCGATGGCCGGACCGGACAGCACCGGGTGCGTGCAGTACGCCACCACCTTTTTAGCGCCGCGATCTTTCAGGGCCTTAGCCGCAGCGCACAGCGTACCGGCGGTGTCGACAATGTCATCGACCAGAACGCAGTTCTTGCCTTCGACATCACCGATGATGTTCATGACCGTAGCCACGTTGGCTTTGGGACGACGCTTATCGATGATGGCCAGATCGGCATCGTCCAGACGCTTAGCGATAGCACGTGCACGCACCACGCCGCCCACGTCAGGCGACACCACGATGAGATCTTCAGTGCCCAACTGACGCCAGATGTCAGCCAGCAGCACCGGCGAGGCGTAAACGTTATCGACCGGCACATCAAAGAAGCCTTGTATCTGATCGGCGTGCAAATCAACAGTGAGCACGCGATCGGTATCGACGCCGGTAAACATGCGCGCCGTGACTTTGGCAGTAATTGGCACGCGCGACGAACGCGGGCGACGATCCTGACGTGCGTAACCGAAATACGGCACCACCGCCGTAACGGACGCAGCCGAAGCGCGCTTGAGCGCATCAATCAGAACAAGGAGTTCGACCAGATTCTCGGCCGAGGGTGCATTCGTCGGTTGAATGACGAAGACCTCCTGACGGCGGACATTTTCCTGGATTTCGACTTGAACCTCGCCGTCAGAGAAACGGCCAACGAAGGCTTTGCCGAGAGAGATCCCGAGTTCAGCGCAGACTTCCTGCGCGAGGGGGAGGTTGGCATTACCGCTAAAGACCAGAATATTGCGGTCGTTTTGCACGCGGAGCTCCAGGGGTCGGATTGGTAGAAAAATGGCAGGGGCGGAAGGATTCGAACCTACGCATGCCAGGATCAAAACCTGGTGCCTTAACCGCTTGGCGACGCCCCTGCAGGGAAACCTAGTTGTAATCGGTTAGCGCTGCCAACAGCGGCGCTCGATCGGCGCTCGCTGCAAGCCAGGCATTGATGCCCGGTGGCAGAGCCTGCAGTGCCAGTTCCGCTGAGTCCCAATCCGAAAACTCGACGAACACGACGCTGCCCGTACCGGTGAGCCTTGGTGTGCCGACGGCGCTCAAAAGCGCAAACATCTGCTCCACCGCCGGGTCTCGCCGGCGAAGGACGGGTTCGAAGGCATTGCCCTGAACTCGCCCCTCCATGAAGTCCGATATTTTGACGGGTTCTGAATCTCTCGTCAATCCCCTATCTGCAAAAAGTTGACCGGTATCGGCATGTGAGTCCGGCCTTGCGAGCAAAAACACCTTTGGCGGCAGCTCTACGGGGGTCAAAACCTCGCCTACCCCCTCGGCCCAGGCATGGGTCCCGCCGATAAAGAAGGGCACATCGGCGCCGAGTTGCAGCCCCAGTGCCGCTAAGCGCTCGTGCGGCCAGTGCAAATCCCACAACACATTCAGACCATGCAGCACGGTGGCCGCATCGCTGGAGCCACCACCCATGCCCCCACCCATCGGAATGCGCTTGTCGATGCCAATGTCGACACCGAAGCGACTGCCGCTTTCGACTTGCAGCAAACGCGCGGCGCGAACGGTCAGATCCTGCTCGGGATCCACACCGGGCAATGCATCAACGCGCGTAATCGCACCATCATCGCGACGTTCGAGAGTCACCGTATCGCCCCAATCGAGTACGCAGAACATCGATTGCAATGCGTGATACCCGTCGGGACGTTGACCGGTGATTTGTAAAAACAGATTGAGCTTGGCCGGTGCCGGCAGTTTCACTCGCCGCTCCAGCTGTCGATCACCAACTTGACCTTGGTCGTCTCACCAACGGTTGCGGTGATGCGCTTGGGCAATACGGGCACGCCGGTCGTGGCATCGGCGACGGTCCATTCTTCGTAACGGACTTGCCACTCGCCTTGCGTGAACTGCTGCGGCAAACCGGTTACCGGATCGCGCAATACCGTGGCGTCCTTGGGTGTAATGCCTTGCATCCACGTGCGCAATTCGTTGAGCGGGATGCGCCAGCCGCTGACTTCCTGCAGCAGTTGTTCGGCATCGCTGCCGCGACGTGCACCGCCGGACAGGCCTTCGATCACAGCACCGTCGGTAGTGGTGTACGTCAGACGCCATGTTTGTCGTGTGATCGGCGCACTGATTTCAGCGACATAGCCGTTTGGTAAATTGGTCCAGTCGAGACGACCGCTGCCGCTGTTGTTCGGTGCAGACACCGCAATGCGTCCGCTCATATTCCACGAAGGATGCGCCGCAAACCACGCCGCCGCATTTTCCTGCTGCATGGCATGGGCTTGCTGTTTTTGTGTCTCGCTCATCACAAGGCCCGAAGGAATGGTGGCGCAGCTGCTGAGCATCAGTGCCAGCGCACTGACGGCAATCCATGATTTCATGCAGTGATTCCCATGAGTTGGCGCACCGCTTGCACGGCGCGGTTGGTTTTATCGGTATCGAGCTTGTCCGCCTGCTCAAGCGCCTTGCGGGCCGCGTCCCGATCACCGCTACGCCACAGCACCTCGGCCAGATGCGCAAAGATCTCGGGATCGCGTTGCAGTCGTGCGGCACGTTGCAACTGACGCAGCGCCTCGGGCACATCACCCATTTTGTAGAGCACCCAGCCGTAACTGTCGATGATGGCTGCATTGTTGGGCTGCGCCGCGCGCGCACGGTTGATCAGCTGCAAGGCCTCCTGATAACGCGTGGTCCGATCGGCCAAGGTATAACCCAGCGCATTCAAGGTATCGACGTTATTGGCGTCCATCACCAAAATGCGACGGAACTCGGCAATGGCACGCTCGACTTCGTTGTTGCGTTCAAACGCCAAAGCGCGCGTGTACATCACGCTGGTATCGTCCGGGAACGCCGACATCGCACGATTCAGCACATCCTGCTCGCGGGCCTTGTCACCGGCGCGCTGAAACAACGTAGCCTCCAGCAGGAAGGCATCGCGACGCGTATCGTCCGGCACCTCCGTATTGGTCTGCAGCGCTTTGAGCATCTGCTGCCAGTCCGAAGTGCGCTTGAGTTCAAACAGCACATTGGCAGAGGCCAGTTGCGCCGACCACTGTTCTTCCTCGCCCGGCACGCTCGCGTACCAGCGTAGCGATTCTTCCCATTTTTTCAGGTATTCCGCGATCTGGCCCAGCAACAGCCGCTGCTGCGGATCGGGACGGCTCGCAGTCTTTTGCAGCTCGTTGTACAGCGCTTCGAGACGCACGCGATCATCGGCTTGCGCCAAGCTGTACGCACGCTCGGTATACGACTCGGCGCTCTGCTCACCTTGAGCCAGCACGCGCTCCGAATCCAGATAGTCACCGAGCAAGCGGTATTCGAGCGCGACCGACGAACGCAACGAGGTATTGGTCAACGTGGCCGGCTCGACCTTGCGCAGCGTTTCGCGAGCAGCGGCTTCATTGCCCGCCAAACGGTCCTGTGCCGCACGCAATAAGGCGATGCGCGGCTCATCGGGGAACCGACGCAGCATCTGGGCAATGGCGGCATCAATCAGCGGGGTCTCATCCAAGGCTTGCGCCAAACCACCCACCGCCAGCCAGGCGTTGATGCGATTGGGCACGGCATTCGAGTCGATCAGCTGACGCAACACCCGCTTGGCCTGTTGCTCATCGCGCGTTGCGGTTGCCAGTGTGGCCATCGCCAGTTTGCCGACACGATCATCGTCTTTGGAGAGCATGCTCGCCAGTTCACGGACGGCATCGGCATCACGACCATCGCGCAGTGCCACGGCGGCACGGGCGCCTTGGAGATCATCGGGGTCGACCGGATTGCGCTGCCAGATCGCCAGCGCCTGTTTGGCCGCGGCATCGTTCTGGGTCAGCAAGGCCAGCCGGAAGGCATTCTGGGCCACGTGCGCATCGCCGGTGCGTTGGGCAGCGAGCAGATACTGCTTGCCGGCGGTGACCAGATCGCCATCGGACAGGGCAAATTCAGCCACCATCACGGGCTCCAGGCTGAGATGCACCGGATCGGCGACAGTGGTGGTGGAAGGCGCCGCGACGGCCCCACCGGCCCAACACGCCAGCACCAGAGCCGCGTTGCGCCATGCCTGCAGTGCCTTGTACTCAGTCATGAATCATTCTCATTTGCGGCCTTAAAAATGGCATCCATTACAATAGGCGGTTAGCCGTCCTAGCTTACCCTACGAACCTGAACGCTACACAGCCACCAAAGCCCCAATTGCTTGTGCTCGGCCTGAACCATCAGACCGCGCCAATCACCTTGCGCGAGCGTGTTGCCTTTGCCGATGGCGATGCCACCGACCGGGCGCTGCGTGCGCTGCAAAGTCTGGGTCAGGTAAAAGAGGTCGCCCTGCTCTCCACCTGCAATCGCACTGAGGTTTATGCCGTTGCCCAGGACGAAGGCGCCTCGATCGCGAAATGGTTAGCGGATTTCTCAGGCGAACCGCTGGACGCGTATCTGTATCGCCATGACGATGTGGACTCGGTCCGTCACTTGTTCCGCGTGGCTTCGGGTCTCGATTCGCTGGTGCTCGGTGAGCCGCAGATTCTGGGTCAGGTGAAAACCGCATGGAGCCAGGGCCATCAGGCCGGCACCGTCGGACCGCAACTCGATCGCCTGTTCCAGAATGCCTTTAAGGCCGCCAAGAAAGCCCGCACCGATACGCGCATCGGCGCCAACGCGGTGTCGGTAGCCTCGATGGCGGTGCGCATGGCACAGGAGAACTTTGCCGACCTCAGCGAGTCCACCGTGATGCTGATCGGTGCCGGTGAAACGATTGAACTGGCGGCACGTCACCTGCACCAAGCCAAGGTCAAACGACTGCTGGTTGCCAATCGCACCTTTGCGCATGCGCAGACGCTGGCCGGTGAGTTTGGCGGTTTTGCCCTGGAATTGAGCGATCTTCCGCTGCACTTGCACGAGGCTGATGTCGTCATCAGCGCCACCGCCGCGCGCGATCCGATCATTCATGCCGATGTGGTCCGCAACGCTCTGCAGCAACGCAAGCAGCGTCCCATGATGTTGCTCGACTTGGCCGTACCGCGGGATATCGATGCAGCCGTCGCCGAGTTGCGCGATGCCTTCGTCTATACAGTTGATGATCTCGAACGCTCGGTCGAAGACAATCGTCGCTTGCGTCGCGATGCTGCTGCCGCCGCTGAAAACATTATCGACTTGCAGGCACAACAGCACATGCTGGCATTGCAGGTCAGCAGTCATGCCGAGTCGATTCGCCAAGTGCGCGAGGCTGCCACCGCAGTCCGCGAGGCTGAGACCGCACGCGCCATGTCCATGCTCGCCGCCGGTCATCCGGTCGATTCGGTGATGCAGGAACTGGCACACCGACTTACCAATCGTCTGATGCACGGTCCGACGCGGGCCCTGCGCGATGCCGCTCAACGCGATGACCAGACCACCCTGCGCGTGGTCAGCACTTTGTTCAAGGACACTAAACCGGACCATGATTAGCGACAATCTTCGTCACAAGCTGCTGGCCCTGGCCGAACGCCGCGAAGAAGTGGAACGCTTGCTGTCCGACCCCGCTGTCATCAACGACAACAACGAGTTCCGCAAACTCTCGCGCGAGTTCGCGCAGCTTGAGCCCATCACCGATGCACTGACCGCCGAGTCGCAAGCCCTTGCCGATCTCGCCACGGCCCGTGCCATGCAGAGTGACCCCGAACTCGCAGAACTTGCGGACGAAGAGATCACCGCCGCCGAAGCGCGCCTGCAGGAGTTGGAACAGACGCTGCTGGCCGAACTGGTGCCCAAAGATCCGCGCGACGATGGCGATATCTATCTCGAAGTGCGTGCCGGCACCGGTGGCGATGAGGCCGCGATCTTTGCCGGCGATCTGTTCCGCATGTATCAGCGTTACGCCGAGCGACAAGGCTGGCGCGTCACGATTGAATCGGCCAACGACGGCGAGCACGGTGGCTTCCGCGAAGTCATCGCCTTAGTGCAAGGCCAAGGTGCCTATAGCCGTCTCAAATACGAGAGCGGCACGCACCGCGTGCAACGCGTGCCGGAAACCGAATCGCAAGGACGCATCCATACCTCGGCTGCAACGGTGGCGATCATTGCCGTCGAACCCGAAGGCGAACCGATCGAAATCAACCCGGCCGATCTGCGCGTGGACACGTTCCGCTCGTCGGGCGCGGGCGGCCAGCACGTCAACAAGACCGACTCCGCCATCCGCATTACGCACATCCCCAGCGGCGTCGTGGTCGAATCGCAGACCGAACGTTCGCAGCACGCCAACCGCGACAAGGCCATGAAGCGCCTGGCCGCCACGCTGGCACAGATGCAGGCCGACAAGGCCGCCGCCGCGATTGCCGAGGACCGCAAGTTGCAAGTCGGCTCGGGCGATCGCTCGCAACGCATTCGCACGTATAACTATCCGCAAGGCCGCATCACCGATCACCGCGTCGAAGGCCTGACCCTCTACGACTTGCCCGCTGTTCTGCAGGGCGATTTGAGTGCTTTAATTGACCGACTGGCGCAGGAAGACCGCGCCCAGGCCCTCAGCGCGCTGCGCTAACCGCAGGAACAAGTGCAATGAAGAAAAAAGAATTCGAAAAGGCGATGGAGCCGCTGAGCATCCGTCTGGCCGAGATGGCGTATTGGGCCAAAGCGACCGGCCAACGCATCGTGATTCTGTTCGAAGGCCGTGACACCGCCGGCAAGGGTGGCGCCATCAACACCATTGCCGATGTGCTCAACCCGCGCCAATGCAAAGTCGTTGCACTCTCCAAACCGAGCGAAGCCGAGCAGGGTCAGTGGTATTTCCAGCGTTATGTCGAGCATCTGCCGACCAAGGGCGAGATCGCACTGTTCGACCGCAGCTGGTACAACCGTGCGGGCGTCGAACGGGTCATGGGTTTTGCGACACCGGAACAGGTTGACCAATTCCTGGAACAGACGCCCGTGTTCGAAAAGATGCTGACCGATGACGGCATCCTGCTGTTCAAGTACTGGCTGTGCTGCGATCAGGAAGAACAGGAACAACGCTTTGCCGAACGTTTTGACGATCCGCTCAAGCGTTACAAGCTGTCACCGATGGATGCCGAGGCCCGCACGCGCTACGACGAATACACCAAGGCCCGCGAGATCATGCTCAAAGCCACACACACCGAACACGCGCCGTGGACGCTGGTCGATTTCAACAGCCAGAAACAAGGCCGTCTGACTTTGGTCGCCGATCTGCTGAACCGTCTGCCGGAAATGAAAATCCCCAAGCCGGACTTTGAGCTGACACCGCTCGAGGGCGAACCGAGCAAAGAAACGTTCTCGGTGCTCAAGCCCCTGCCCGATTACGAAGGCTAAACCGGCGCGACCAACGCCAGGGACGCCGAACAACGTTACGCGTTCGGGTCGCCTTCGAACGGGATCGAGCTGATACTGCGGCGCAGACCGTCACGCAACGGCATGCGCAAATCATTGAGCACATCGAGTGCAGCTTTGCCGATGGCATCGTCGGCCATGGGCAAGTACGCCTCGGAGATCGGCACCCGCAACTGCGCTGCCGAATAGAGTTCGGACAACTGCAGATCGTCGAGATCGCGGACCAGTAACCACTCGCCGGTTTCGGCACGACGTACCACATGCGCCTGTTCCAGATCGCCCAGCAGATCCTGGATCAGATCATCGGTCATGATCGGTTCCAGCTCATGGATCTGATCGGTGTGCAGACCGTTGCCATCGCGCGAGACCTCTTTAAGACGCGCCAGCAAACGCAACAAGGCATAGAACTCAAAGCCCTGGGGCAAGCGCAGACGGGCCGGCTGAAAGCGGAACGCGCTAATTGCAGCGGCCATCGACGCGCCGCCGAGCACCGCAATCCAGCTCAGATAGATCCACAGCAAAAACACCGGCATAAACGCCAAGGTGCCGTAGATCTTGGAGTACGAGACGTTGAACGAGTTCAAGTACACACTCAAGCCGGTACGAATGATCTCGAGCAGCACGGTTGCCAGGATGCCGCCGGCAAATGCATGACGCCACTTGACCGAGCGATGCGGCAGAAACCGATACAGCAGGGTCAGTACCACGCATTCGATCGCCACCGGACTGAAGCGCAAGATACCGGCCTCGATCCAGCTGCCGGCCGTGGTCTCAAAGAACGACGATGCCAGAATGCGTGCAGAGACGCCGAGACTGGTCGCGGCCAACATGCTGCCCAAGGTCAGCACCGTCCAGTACATAACAAAACGGCTCAATTTAGGCCGCGTGGACTTGATGCGCCAGATCCGATTGAAGGCCGACTCGATGCCGTGGATGGTCACCAGCAGCGACAGCACCAGACCCACCACACCGACCGTGGTCAGCCCACCGGCATTGTCAGCAAACTTACGCAGCCATTCTTCGACGGAGTACGCCGCCGACGGCACGAAATTGCGGAAGATGTAATCGCTGAGCTGCACGCTCCACTGATCGAACACCGCGAACCGGCTCAGCACGCCGAACACCACCATGCTCAGCGGCACCAGCGCAAAGACCATAGTGAAACTCAGGGCACCGGCGGCCTGCAGCAGATCATCGGCAATGAACCGTTTCAGCAGGAAGCGCAAAAAAGTGCGGACCCGCTCCGGGTCACGGACGCGCTCGGTCCAGCGGTTAAATGTAGTCAGCGGCTCCATACGCAAAGGATAAGCGATGTGAGCAGAGCTGGCGACGGGCAGCTGATAAACTCCCTTTATCTGTGTTCGACTCAATTCATCGAACCCTCACCTGCATTTGAAAGGGCAATACATGGCTGAAATTCTGGTGGCCTACTACTCACGCAACGGCTCGACGACGCGTCTGGCACAACAGATTGCGCGCGGCATCGATGAAGTTCCGGGCATGAGCGCACGCCTGCGCAGCATTCCGCCGGTCAGCACCACGCACGAAGCGACCGCTCCCGAAGTGCCAACCGATGGCGCTCCCTACGTTTCGGCCAACGATTTGCGCGAATGTGCCGGTCTGGCCTTAGGAAGCCCGACTCGTTTTGGCAACATGGCTGCCTCGGTCAAATACTTTCTCGATGGTCTGGGCGCCGAATGGGCCAGCGGCACGCTGATCGGCAAGCCGGCGGCGGTGTTTACATCTACAGCCACCATGCACGGCGGACAGGAGTCGACCTTGCTGTCGATGATGGTGCCGCTGCTGCATCACGGCTGCGTGATGCTGGGCATCCCCTATTCCGAGCCGCGCCTGAGCAGCACCCAAACCGGCGGCACACCCTATGGCGCCTCGCATGTCTCCGGTGCCGATGCCGATCCGACCTTGAGTGAGGATGAGATGGCACTCGCCCGCGCACTCGGACGTCGTCTGGCCGAAACCGCGGCCAAACTGGCATGAGCACTAACTTTCCGGAATTCGATCCGCTGCGCAAACAGCTCTCGCGCGTCACCGCGTTGGCGCTGCTGCTGATGGCAGGCCTGTACTGGTACGGCACGCATCCCGACATGGGCGCGGCGTTGGTGTTTGCGATTCCGCCCTTGCTGATGTCGGTGCTGGTCTGGATCCGTCGTCCCACCGCCAACCTGTTTGCCGGCGTGCTGGCGCTGCTGTGGTTTGCACACTCGGTGATGACCGCCTACGTCTCCCCGCAACATCGCGCGTGGTCGCTGGCCGTGGCCGCATTGTGCGTGATTGTGATCTGGAGTGTGTCGTGGGTCGGCCTGAAAGTGCGCCGCGCCAAACGCCGCTTATAATTGCAGCTGACCCCGCAACACCGGATTCGCATTATGGACTCGCTCTGCATCGTCACCACCGGCGGCACCATCGACAAGATTTACTTCGATGACAAATCCGACTTCCAAGTCGGAGAACCGCAAATCGGGCGCATTCTCGAAGAGCTCGGCGTGGCCTTCCGCTTTAGTGTGATTCCGATTCTGCGCAAGGATTCGCTGCACATCAACGATGCCGACCGCGAACTGATGCGCGCCACCGTTGCCGCTCAACCCGACCAGCACGTGCTGATCACGCACGGCACCGACTCCATGGTCGAAACCGCCAAAGTCCTTAAATCGGTCGAAGGCAAGACCATCGTCCTGACCGGTGCCTTGAATCCCGCACGTTTCCGCGGCTCCGATGCCGAGTTCAATATCGGTACGGCTGTGGGCGCGGTGCAATCGCTGCCGCCGGGCGTTTATATCGCCATGAACGGCCGCATCTGGGATCCGTTCAAGGTGCGCAAGAACGTCGAAGCCAATCGCTTCGAATCGATCTGATAATCGTCTAGCGTAATGCGCCGCTGTTAACGGCGGCGCAGTCGGCGCGTCACTTTACCGAGCAGTTCCTGCGCGGGTTCCAGACGCAACGCCAAACCCAGACCCAAATACAGCGAGCCGGCAATCGCGGCCGCAATCAGCGCACGGATAATGACGTGCATGGCGGGCAGCGGTACGTAGCGCATGACCAGCGCCGCCGCGCCGCAGGACAATAGCGCCGCCAACCACACCCGCAGCTGATAGTTACGTCGCATGCCGGTCAGACCGACGCGATGGTTAAAGCGTCGGCGCAGCAGCACAAACTCCACCCACGACGCAATCGATGCCGCAACCGTCAGACCGACGGTGCCCCAGATCGGTGCGATTCCCAGCCATTGCGGCATCTTGAGCGCGAGCAGCAGACCGATCGCCACGCCAAAGGTCACGCGCACCAAGGCAAAGCGCAACGGCGTCTTGGTGTCCTTGAGTGAATAAAACGCCGAGGAATACAGGCGCGATTGCGTGGTGGCCAGCAGACCGACCGACGCGCCCATCAGCACATACCAGACGGCATTGGTATCGCGCGCGCCGAACTGACCGGTCTGGAACAGCGCACCGACAATGAAATCGCCGAGCAGGATAAATGCGGCGGCCGAAGGCACGACAAAGAATGCAATGCGTTCGAGACCGCGGTTGATGCGCGTGATCAGAAAGTCGCTGACTTCCTCGTCGCTACCGGACGCTTGCGACAGCAGCGGCAACTCCGACGCCGAGACGCTCATACCAAACAGCGATACCGGCAACAGATACAAAGTCTGCGCGTACGCAAGGGACGACACGGCGCCGGTCGGCAGCAGCGAGGCAATCATGTTGTCGATGTAAGCACTGATCTGCACCACGCCACGCGAGATCACCACCGGCACAAAATTGCGCAGAACCGAGCGCACGCCCTGAACTTTAAGATCCAACGAGGGGCGTAAGTTCTTCACCAATCGCAAGGTTGCGGGCAACTGCACCAGCAACTGCAGGCCGCTGCCGAGCACCAGGCCCCAAGCCGTGTAGCGGGCAAGCGACGACAGATCGCTAACGCCACCAAACATCAGCATTGCGCCGATGATCGCAAAGTTCCAGATCACCGGAGCGGCATAGGACAAAAAGAACCGGCGATGCGAATTCAAGATGCCAAGACACCAGGCCGACATCACCAGCAGCGCCGTACCCGGGAACAGGATGCGCACGATATCAATGGTCAGCAGTCGCTTGGCACCCTGAAAACCCGGTGCAATCCAATCAATCAGATACGGGGTCGCCCACACACCCAGCACGGACAGCAGCGCCATCGCCAACAGCAAGATGGTGCCGAGCACGCCGGCTAAGCGTGTGGCTTCGCGTGCATCGCCGTGTGCGATCTGCTTGGCGTATTCCGGGATAAAGCTGGCGGAGAGAACGCCTTCGCCAAACAGATTTTGCAGAATGTTGGGGATCTTGAGCGCGGCCTTAAAGGCATCGCCGGCGTCAGAGTTACCGAAGTAATGCGCGAACACGCGCTCGCGGACCAGACCCGAAAGTCGGCTCAGTAAGATGCCTGCACCGACTAAAAATGCATTGCTCGCCATATAGGCGTATTACATCATGCCCGTTTCGAGTTTGGCGAGTTCCGACATCATGGTGCGGTTCCATGGCGGATCAAACACCAGCTCGACATCGCACTCGGCGACGGTGGGAATCATTTCGACCTTGCTGCGCACGTCATCGACCAGGATCTCGCCCATGCCGCAGGCCGGCGCGGTCAGCGTCATATCGACCGAGACTTTGCGCTCACCGGACTCGTTGCGCGACATCTCGACTTTGTAGACCAGCCCCAGCTCGACGATATTGACCGGAATTTCCGGATCAAAACACGTACGAAGTTGCTGCCACACCATTTGCTCGACCTGCTCATCGGAGGCATCAGCCGGCATTTCGATCGGTGGGACGGGTTCTTTGCCGATGGCATCGGCGTCGACACCGTGCAGGCGGAACATATTGCCTTCGATAAAGAGCGTGTAGCTGCCGCCCAGGGCCTGGGTGATGTAGCCAATGCTGCCCGCAGGCATGTTGACGCGCTCGCCGGAGGGCACCATGACAACCTCGGCGTCACGTTCAAAGCGGATTGGTTCACTGCTGCGGGAGTACATGGAATCACGGTTAAACGAATAGAGGACTATTTTAGTCCAATTTCCCAATTTTCGCGTTTTCCTGACGATGGCTTGCCTTACAATGGCGCCAATCCCACCCTGAATCCGCCGCGAGTGCCTGTCAACACGTCGCCATCTCTGTCGCACCCTGCCGTCCGCTGGCATATGCCGGTGGTGCTGGCGTTTGCGTCGGTGTGCTTTGCGGCCATGTGGGTGTTCTTTGCGGGTGCAGTCGGCGCGACCTTGTCCTGGCTGGCGGTCCTGGCCGCCATGGATCTGGCGTGGTTTATCCGCAAACTGGGCTGGCCGTACAAGGACTCGCGTCCTGTGGTCACCATGCTGTTCACCGCCGCCACCATTGCGCTGGCCAATTACTGGATGGCCTCGGTGCTCTACTCGCTGCACCGTGACCCCAATATCTGGCAGGCGCTGTCCCACATGGGCGATCCGCAAATCCTGTTCAAGATTCGTCTGATGAACACGGCGACCGACTGGTTCTGGTACGCCATTGCGCTGTTTATTGCCTCGATGCTGGCCAGCCGCCCCGACCGCGCCAGCTGAACCGTTGCCATCGATTGCGCGGCACACGTCAACCGATGCCCTAGCATTGCGTTGATGGGAGTGTGAATCCGCCGATGCAAAAAACTCTGGATCTGTTCTTTGCCGAAATCGGACCGCGAGCCTTTCGCTTTGCCGAGCTGGGCTTGCGCAACCGAGATGACGCATTGGATGCGGTGCAAGACGCGATGCTCAAGATGATGCAGTATCGCGATGCGCCGGCCACCGAGTGGACGCCCATTTTCTGGAAGATCCTGCGCAACCGCATCGTCGATTTTCAACGTCGCGCCACGCTGCGTCTGCGTTGGCTCACCCAACCCAAGGCCAACACGCAAGAGGACTCCGATTGGGAGCCCGATTGGCAAGGTGTCGATCACGACGATCCGGCCGGCATGTTGCAGGCACGCCAGACCTATTCGGCCTTGGCAACGGCACTGACCGCCCTGCCCGCGCGGCAACGTGAGGCGTTTTATCTGCGCGTCGTCGAGCAGCTCGATGTGGCGCAAACCGCCGCCGTCATGGGTTGTTCCGAGGGCTCCGTCAAAACCCACCTGTCGCGAGCGCGGCAAGCCATTGACGCCACGATCCAACCCGATGATTCATCCCCTAATTTCCGCAGTCTTTAAGCCATGAATAACGACACCGCCATCCGCCAACTGTTCGATACTGCCGGCCAGCAGGTTTCGCTCAATACGCGTTACCGGCTGGAACAGATTCGCCACACGGCAATGCGTCAGGACTCGGCGCGCGCTGCCGCGACGCCTAAACGTCACCTCGGTCTGATCTTCGGTGGCGGTGCATTGGCGATGGCACTGTTTGGCGCTGCATTCCTTCTTCCCAACTACAAGATGGCCACTCAGGCCGCATCACCCGTGGCGCAAGTCACCACGGATTCCGCAAGCCGGCAAGGCGCCGACGCGTTGAGCGTCGACGACTCGACGACGTGGGATGAAGATCCCGCGTTCTATGCCTGGTTGTCCTCGCCCGAGGCAGCCGCGCTGGCTCAAAACTGATTTCCATTTCGGAGAAACTCATGAAGAAACGTAACTTCCTTTCCCTGGCCCTGATCGGTGCCATGTTCGCCGGCTCGGCCTTCGCCCAAACTGCAACCTCTGCAAACTGGGATCAGCTGAGTGCAGCACAACGCGATGTGCTGACGGCCCAAATCAGCGAACGCTGGAACAAGGCCACGCCGGAACAGCGCACGCGCTGGCTGGAACACGCCAACAAGTGGTCGCAAATGACCCCCGAACAACGCGCCGCTGCCAGCAAGGGTCGCGGCAAGTTCAAGGCCATGTCGCCGGCCATGCGTGAAGCCCGTCGCGCCGTGTTCTACAAGGCACAAAGCCTCAAAGAAGCAGACCGTAAGGCCTTCTTTGAATCGTTCCGCAAAATGAGTGAGGCCGAACGCGCTGCATGGGTTAAGGCCAATCCGGTTCCGGCCGATGCCAAGATCAAAATGCCGAAGCGTCCGCATCACGGTATGGGCATGAAGAATGCACCGGCGCCGATGACGCCGCCGCCCGCCAAGTAACACTCCTTTCGCGCTTGTCGAGAGCGCGTGCCCTCGCCAGCTCCATGCTCTCGGAGTGGCGGGGGCGTTTTTTTAGAGCTTTTCGCCCTGTTCGCGTTGCGCGATGGTCAAGGCCACGCGGTCGCGCAAGTACGCCGGCTCGACTTGTTCCGGCAAGGTCAGACGACCCGCTGCGATTTCGACATCGGCCAAGGTCATGACGTCAATGGCGTGCGGCAAGGCCGCAGCATCGCATGAGCAATCCGACGGTAAGCGTTGGCGCAGAGTGCCTTCGACCGCATCGATACCGGTGCCGACCACATGCCAGCTCGCATCAATGCCACTGATATCCAAGTTCGAAGGCGCCACCACCTGTGCAGCATCCACAGGAGCCAAAACGCCATCGCGCCAGGCAAAGCGTGCGGCATAAACCTCGCCCATGCGGGCATCGATGACGGCCAGAATGTTTTGCGCACCCGATGTGCGGACCGCGCCCATCGCCAATGCGGCCAAAGTCGAGACGCCAATCAGCGGCACCTCTAGAGCTAGTGCCATGCCCTGCGCAACGGACAGGCCCAGACGCACACCGGTAAAGGCACCGGGACCCACGCTCACGGCAATGCCCTGCAAGTCGCGACGGTTCAAACCCGCGTCGAGCAGCAGCGTATCGGTCCACGGCAGAATCCACTCGGCCTGCTTGCGCGCCGCGATCTCGTGACGCTCCCAAATGCGATCACCATCGCGAACGGCCAAGGACAAGGCCTCGGTCGCGGTTTCAATCGCCAGAATTCGATTCATTAAAAAACTCCTGCACGTCCTGCACTTGCCGCGTCAGACGCATGGCCGGCAAGGACTGAATAAAACGGCGCCCATACGATTTGCCGAGCAGACGCGGATCGGCAATCACCAGTACACCGCGATCGGTTTCGCTGCGGATCAGACGGCCTGCTGCCTGCTTGGTCGCAATGACCGCCTGCGGCACTTGTTCGTCGGCAAACGGATTGCCACCCCGATTACGAATATCCTGCTGCCTTGCCACCAGCACGGGATCATCGGGCGGTGCGAACGGCAACTTGTCGATCACCACCACACTCAAGGCATCGCCGACCACGTCCACACCCTCGCGGAACGTGGCAGTGCCCAACAGGACGCCATTGCCGGATTTACGGAACCCGTCGAGTAAAGCGTTCTTGGCGCCTTCGCCCTGGACGAACAAAGGCCACGGTCCGTCTTTGAGCAAGGCATGCGCTTTGCGCAGATTGGCGTGCGAGGCAAACAGCAAAAACGCGCGGCCTTTACTGGCCTGAAGCACGGGCCGGATGGCATCGATCACGGCCGGCATGAAATCGCGATCGGACGGATCGGGCAGATTCGGCGGCACGTACAGCAGGGACTGCTCATTCCAATTGAACGGCGACGGCGCAATCAGCGTGCGCGGCTCGTCCATGCCCATTTTTTCGGTGTAATGCGTAAACGAAGTGTCGACCGCCAACGTTGCCGACGTCATGATCCAACTGGCTTGAGTCTGCTCGCGCTGACTGCGCAGCGAGTCACTGACATCCATCGGCGTGTAACGCAACCGAAAACTGTGCTGCCCCAATTCAAACCAGTACACACCGTTCGTGCGTTGCGCTCCGGTCCAGTCGGCCAGCGTATCCAGATGATCCTGGCACCGTTCGGAACACCGCAGCAGACCCGGTGTCTGATCGGCCACCGCCTGCAGCTGCTCAAGCAAACCGACCAGCGCTTCCTTGAGCTCATCGAGACCCTCAGAAGCCTGCGGCCACTGCACGAAGGCCTCACGTGGGCCCTTAGCCGGCAGGCCATCCATGCGTTTGCGCGCCTGACGCAACGCGGCCAGAACGCCATCGACGCGCGGACGGATCAGCGCCAAGGTACCCGATGCCTGTTCGGCTTCACGAATGGCATCGCGGCCGACTTCGGCAACGGCATTGCCGCTCACCACGCTGCCGAGAAACTGTCCGGCCAACTCCGGTAACTGATGCGCTTCGTCGATCACGAACACTTGCGCATCGGGCAGCACCTGCCCCATGCCGGTGTCCTTGAGACTCAAGTCGGCGAGCAGCAAATGGTGATTGACGACGACCACATCAGCCGCCAAGGCCCGCTGTCGTGCCTTGACTACAAAGCAGTCCTCGTAGAACTCGCAATCGGTACCCAAACAACTGTCCGCCGTTGAACTCACCTGCGACAGAATGCGCGCGCCCTCAGGGATGCTGCTCAGCTCGTTGAAATCGCCGTACTGCGTGCGTTTGGCCCAAGTGCGAATGGCACCGAACTGCTGCACCTCGGCGGGCGAGGCAAACAGATCGCGCTGGTTCGCGGTATTCAGGCGATGCAGACACAAATAGTTGGCCCGCCCTTTCAGCAGCGCCGAACGAAAACCGACACCCAAGGCCTCACGCACCCGCGGCAGATCTCGCTGATGCAACTGGTCCTGCAGCGCCTTCGTGCCGGTTGAGAGGATTGCCTTGCGACCCGACAGAATCACCGGCACCAGATAGGCAAAGGTCTTGCCGGTACCGGTACCCGCCTCGGAGACCAGCTCGGCGCTGTCCTCGATGGCATCGGCAATGGCCGCGGCCAGATCCTGCTGCGCCAGACGCGGCGTGAAATTCGGAAGCGCCTGTACCAGTTCACCCGAACTGCCCAGCGCCGCGCGGCTGCGCTGAGCCAGATCACCCGTCATTTCGGTTGCGGGCCCTGCGCAGGTGCCGGCTCATTGGCCGGTGGTGGCGAAGGCGGCTCCGACCCGGAATCACCGCCGCCAAAGATGGAATTCATGAACTCTCCAACACGGTCGCGAACTTCATCGACCGTAGAGGAAACGGGATCACCGGCAGCGGGAACGTTCGGGCAGGCCATCATCGGCGGTGCGTAACCGGTGACGAACGGCAAGCGACGCGCACCCGGACAATCCGCCGGCACGGTATCGGCGCCGATCACTGCGGCATATTCGATGCCCTGATTGGTCAGACCCAACGGCAGCGAGGGCAAGCGCTTGAACAGATTCGACCACACACGCATGCCACCCGTCGCGCCATACAGACCGGTCTGCTTATTCTGGTCGTTGCCGACCCAACTCACGGCCAAGTGCGAACCCGTCCAGCCGGCGTACCAGGAGTCGCGGCTGTCGTTCGAGGTACCGGTCTTACCCGCCGCATTCAAACGGCCCAGACCGTCGGCCTGCAACTGACGCGCGGTACCGCTACGTACCGCCTCCTGCAGCGCATAGGTCACCAGCTCGGCAGCGGTGGAATCGCCCAACGGAGCGGCTGCGGCCTTCGTGTCGTAACGGCTGATGGCCATACCGCGCGCATCCAACACGCCACGCACTGCATGCAGGCTCTGGACCTTGCCGTGGCTGGCCAGGAACTGATACAGCTGCGCCATCGCATACGGGCTCTGCTCGGTAGCACCCAGAATCACCGACGGATTGTTGGTGCCCTGAATACCCGCCAGCGCCAGCATCAGCTTGTTGAGCCGCGCCACGCCAATGTCCATGCCGACGCGCACCGTGCTCTGGTTATACGAATTGGCCAGCGCATCGATCATGCGCACCGATCCGTGACTGCGGCCGTCGGAGTTCTTGGGTTGCCACACTTGGCCGTTGCCCAGATTCACGCGCACCGGATCGTCGTTGAGCCACGTGCCCAAGTTGTATTTCGAAGGCTCGCCCAACGCCAGCAAGTACACAAACGGCTTAAGCAAAGAGCCCACCGGACGTTGAGCCTGCACCGCGCGGTTGTAACCTGCGACGTTGTAATCGTGCGCACCGACCACCGCCAGGACATCGCCGGTGTACACATCGGTCACGACCGTGCCGGTCTCTAAAGTCGGACGACCCTTGGTTTGCAGGGATTTCATCGTCGCGGTGACGGCGGATTCGGTATAGGCCTGCGCACTTGGCGACATACCCGACATCACCGACAGGCCCTGACCGGAGATCGCATTCTCATCGTAATCGCGCGCTAACTGGCGACGCACCAGATCGACATAGGCCGGGAAGCGATTGGCAAACGACTGACCCGGCGTCTTGCTGACATCGAGCGGCGCCTTGGTGGCCTTGTTGTATTCAGCCTCGGTAATCAGTTGCGTCTCACGCATTTCACCGAGCACAAAGTTGCGACGTTGCAGCGCACGCTCCGGATGTTTGCGCGGATCGTAATACGAAGGTCCCTTGACCATGCCGATCAGCAGGGCAATCTGATGCGGCTCCAGATCTTTGAGATCTTTACCGAACCAGAACTCAGCACCCGAGGCGACACCCATGATCGGGTTGTTGCCGCGTTGACCTAAAAACACCTGATTAAAGTACGCCTCGAGAATGGTGCGCTTGTCGTAGCGCGCCTCAAGAATCAGTGCGTACAGAATTTCCTTGAATTTACGGCTATACGTTTGCTCTTTACCGATACCGAGCAGACCCGAGCGCGCCAACTGCTGCGTCAGCGTACTGCCGCCACCGACGATTTCACCCGCAGCCACGTTCTTCAGCACGGCACGCGCCAGACCGCCGAAATCAATGCCGATGTGATGGTTGAAGTCGCGGTCTTCGACGGCCTGCAAGCCGGTCACCAGCAATTCGGGCACTTCGTCGATGCGGACGAGACGACGCTCTTCCTGCATCTTGCCGTACAGCGTCGCAATGCGCGCCGGATCCAATCGTGCCGCACGCAGTTCGGTGCGGGATGCGGCATCACGCAAATCGACGACCTTGCCTTCGGACAGGGTCAGTTCGACTTTTTTAGGCAGGATGCGACCGTCGACATCGTTATAGCCGCGGCTGGAGATCACCCAACGGCTGCCCTCCTGCTGATACGTGCCGGGGCGCACGCCATCGCCGGGGTAATACGAAGCCGCATTGAGTTCGGTTTTGAGCGAGGCATTGTCGAGCGGCACACCGGGAGCCACCAGCAACGGACGTGCAAACACGCGCGTGGGAACCTGCCATTGCAGCTTGCCGAAACGCTCCGTGACCTGGCCGTTGAGATACAGCACATACGGCAGCAGGAAACCGAGCCCTAAGGCCCCCACCGTCACGCCAATGCGCAACATGCGAGCTAGCCAGCCCGGGCCCTCGTCGTAATCAGCCCAGCCGTCGTCCGCGTCCGGTGCAACGTCGTCGTAATCGGGGTCGCGGTCAATTGGTTGCACTGGAGCCAAACGTTCTACAGGGAATGCGGTTCAGTCTAGCGCAGCTGCCGCCGGAACGCATGGTGCACGCCCGGCAAGGCCGCCAGACGGCCCAGCACTTTGGCCAGCTGCTCAAAGTCGGAGACCCGCAAGCGCAGCACCACGCGGACCTGCCCCTGACGGCCGTTGCGCTCGCTGTTGACCATGACCACCGGCGTATCGGCCGAGGCCAGCGTGTCGCTGATGTCCTTGAGCAGGAAGCGACGGTCGGTCGCCTCGACTTGGATGTCGACTTCCTGACGATCGCGCACGGATCCGCCCCACTCGACCGCCAGCACGCGCTCGGGATTGCGCTCGCGCAGACGCAGCAGCGATCCGCAGTCGGGACGGTGGACGCTAATGCCGCGCCCCTTGGTCAGATACCCGACGATGGGTTCGCCGCGCACGGGCTGACAGCAGCGGGCAATCTGCACCAGCAGATTGCCCTCGCCACCGACCACGAACGGCGTTTGCGTTGCCGGCATCGGTTTGGCGCGCTTAAAGACCTCGCTGCCATCGCCGGGCGACAGATCGGCGGGACGTTCGCGTTCGCGCTCGGCCTCCTGCACCGCACGCACCACTTGCGAAGGCCCGACGTCGCCCAGCGCGACCAAGACCTGCAGATCGCCCTCGGTGGCGGCGTTGAACTTGGCCAGTACCTCGCGCAGATCGGCGTTGAGCAAACCGACGCGACGCAGTTCCTTGTCGAGCAGTTCTTTACCGGCCACGAGGTTGCGCTCGCGGTCCAACTTGTTGAACCACGCACGCACCTTGCCGCGCGAACGTTGGCTGGCCAAAAAGCCATTGGCCTCAACCAACCAGTCACGCCGCGGCTCGGACACCTTGCCCGTCAGGATCTCCACGCGATCACCCGTCTTGAGCTTCGCATCGAGATTGACGATGTTGCCGTTGACCTTGGCGCCGCGCGTGCGGTGACCGACCTCGGTATGCACGTGATACGCAAAATCGAGCGGCGTGCCACCGACCGGCAGATCCACCACCTCGCCCTTGGGCGTCAGCACGTAGATGCGGTCTTCCTCGAGCTCATTTTTTAGCGCGCCGCCGAGTTCATCGGGCGACTGATCGAGCAGCGAACGCATCCACGCAATCTTGCGATCGAGCGCCGCATCGTTGCCGCTGCCCTCTTTGTAACGCCAGTGCGCGGCCACGCCGAGTTCGGCCTTGTCGTGCATGTCGAAGGTGCGGATCTGCACTTCTAACGTTTTGCCCTGCGGCCCGATCACGGCCGTGTGCAGCGAGCGATAGTCGTTGCGCTTGGGCCGCGCGATGTAATCATCGAACTCCGACGGAATCGGCAGCCACAGCGAATGCACGATCCCCAACGCGGTGTAGCAGGCCGTGACATCGCTGACGAGAATCCGTACGGCTCGCAGATCGTAGAGCTCACCGATCGGCGCCTCCTTGCGCGACATCTTTTTCCAGATGCTGTAGATGTGCTTGGGGCGACCCATGACCTTGGCCTGCAGACCCTGCGCATCCAACGCCTCCTGCAGATCCTTCGTCACGCCTGCAATAAAACGCTCACGGTCTACGCGCTTTTCATCGAGCAGTTTGGCGATGCGACTGTAGGTCTCGGGCTCGGTGTGACGCAGCACCAGATCCTCGAGCTCCCATTTGAGCTGCCAGATGCCCAGACGGTTGGCCAGCGGTGCGTGGATATCGCGCGTGAGTTCAATCAGCGAAGGCCGTTGCGACTCCGGAAACTGCGCAATGTGCCGCATGCGTGCCAGCTGCCGTGCCAGCAGAATCAGCACCACCCGCAAATCTTTGACCAAGGCCAGCAGGAGCGAACGCAAGCCCTCACTGTTGCGCGCGCCGGCGCTGCCATCGTGCAGATCATTGACCTGACGGGCCGCGAGCTGGCCCTCGAGCAATGCTTTGAGCGAAGGCGTGATCGGCATGGCCTGCTGCAAAGCGCTCTGCTCGTGCAGGATGGCGGCGAGCAGCAGCTCGGATTCGGTGTTGAGGGTGGCCAGCAAGGCCAAGGTGTCGCACAGCAGCGCGGTCTCGAGCGCATTCGGCGCGGCCGCGTTGGTGCGCGCGATGGCGGCTTCCAGCGCGTCGGCATCTTTGGCCTCCATGCCCGCCTTACGGGCAGCCGTCAGCACCGACTGCCAGGTCGGCTGAACGGAATTGGAGGCGGGGTCGGTCGGAGCGACCGGCGACAGGAGATTCACGGCTGGAACAGACTACACTTGAAGCCTTCAGACTATCAGGATTCGTCCATGCGCACGCTTAATGCCCTGCTCCTGTCCGCCATCCTCACCGGTACCGCCGTGTGGGCGCCTTCGGCCATGGCCCAGACGGCCGCCGCCGATCAGCCCATCGAACAGCGCATGTCGGCCGATGAATTCCGCGCCGCGGGGTTGAACAAACTCAGCGCCACCGAACTGGCCGCGCTCAATCAGTGGCTCAACGGCACGCTGAAAGTCGAGACCGCCAAGGCCACGCAATCAGCGCTGCAAACCGCCAAGGCCAAAGCCCAGGGCTTCTTTGATTTTGACGGCAAGCGCGAATCGATCCATGCGCGACTGGTCGGCGATTTCCGCGGTTTCTCGCAAGGTCGCGTGTACAAACTCGACAACGGCCAGGAATGGGAACAGACCGAATCGTCCGAACTGCACGTGCGCCTGACCAATCCCAAGGTCGAGATGCGCCCGGGCATTCTCAACAGCTGGTGGATGATTGTCGAAGGCTACAACACGCGCGCCAAAGTTCGCCGCGTCAAGTAAGCCGAACCGAGTTAGCGCAGCAACTGCTGGAGCCGATGCGCCAGTTTCTTGACGGAAACCTGGCGCTTGGTGCCCAGTTCCTGCGCAAACGTCTGCACGCGTAACTCTTCAAGATCCCAACCGAATTCCTGCCAGGACGACTGCGACAGGTCGGCCTTGGTCAGCGCATCGACAAAGGGCTTGAGTTCCAGCAGTCGCTGCTGATCGCGCTGCGGATTGTCCTTGGCGCGTTCGGCGCGCAGCTTCATGGCCTTGAGATAACGCGGATACTCTCGCAGCTGCGCAAACGGGACGCGGCTCAAAAAGCCCTTAGAAGTCAGCGTTCCCAGATGTTTGCGCAGATCGTCCATGTTGCCCGAGGCCCAGCCCATCAGCTTGGTATCGAGTTGCGCGCGCACCTCGGCGGTCGCGGCGAGCACGGTATCGGCCAATTGCCAACGCTGCATCGCCTCGCGGAACAGATCTTTGCTGATCTGCTTGAGCTGCATCTCGAAGGCACTGCGGTCACGGACACTGCGATCGGCTGCGGAGAGTAAATCGCTCAGCGCGCCTTCGACCAGTTCCTCACGCAGTGCATGGATATCGCGTTGCTCAATGGCGGTGTATTGCAGCGCCGCCTTGGGATTGAGCGGCAACTGCTTGCGCGCCTGTTTGATGGCATCGCGCAGATGCAGACGCAACAGACGCTCAACGCCCTGCGCATGCAACGTTTGAGCCTGCTCGCGGTCGGCCAGCACCTGCACGCTGACGTGATCGCCATCGTCGCGCAGGGCCACGAAACCGGGCACGCCACCCGCTGCGCGCACCTGCAAAGGCAACGGCTCGGCAGGAAACTCGGTGAGCTCCTGCTGCCGCAGATTGGCCGTGGCCTGCGCGGCAAAGGCCTGCGCCGCTTGTTCGCCGTAACGCGCTTTGAGCGCCTCGAGATCGCGCGATTGTGCCAGCACCTGCTTGCCCTTGCTGTCGGTCAGCTGCAAGTTGGCGTGCCAGTTGGAGTCGAGTGCGGACTCATCGAAATCGGTGGTGGCAATGGGTTCACCCGCGACCTTGCTCAGGAACTTGCCGAGCGCACCGGCCATCGAATCGGCGGATGGCGGCAGCCCTGCATTCCACTCGGCATAAGCTTGCGCAAAGGCCTTGGCAAAATCGGGCGCGGGCACCACGTGACGACGCAATGCTTTCGGTAGCGTTTTGATGAGCGCAGCGGCCTTGCCTTCGACCAGACCCGGTGCGAGCCAACTCAGACGACTCGGATCCAATGCATTGAGCAGATGCAGCGGCACTTTGATGTTCATGCCGTCATCGGCGGCGCCCGGTTCGAACTGATAGCGCACGCCCAACCGCGCATCGCCCAGCGGCCAATACGGCGGAAAACGCTCGGCATTGGCAGGATCGGCAATCAGCAGATCCGTCAGCGACCATTGCAGTTTGCGGCGTTCCTCGGGCGATTGCTTGCGCGTCCACTGATCGAGCGCCTGCACGTTGTGCACATTGGCCGGCAGACGGTCCAAATACCAGCGCGCCATCCAATCTTCATCGACGACTAAACCGGTGCGGCGTTGCTTGGCTTCTTCCTCGCGCGCCTGATCGAGCGTTTTGAGATTGTGTGCAAGAAAACTGCTGCGCGTGTCGATCTCAAACGGCAACAGCGCATCCCGTACGAAGAGCTCGCGGGCCTCCTGCGGATACAGGCCACCGTAGTGGATCGGCTTTTGCGGTGCGAGCACCAGACCGAACAGACTGATCTGTTCGCTGCCGAGCACGCGTCCTTGCGAACGCGACCAGCGCGGATTGAAATGCTTGCGCGCCAGCAGATGCGGCACCGCCTCGATCACCCACTCGGGCTCGATGGCGGCATTGGTCAGACCCCAGACTTTTTCCGTTTCCAGAATCTGGGCGGACAACAGCCATGCGGGTGGCTTCTTGGCCAACGGCGAACCCGGAAAAATCAGATACTTGCGGCCGCGCGGACCGTCAAAGCCGCCCTTGTCGTTGCGGTGACCTACTTGTGTCGGAATGCCGGTAATCAGCGCACGATGCAGCTGCGCATACTGCGTCTGATCGAGTTCTTCTTGATCGTCGTTGAGAGGCCACTTCTGTGCATCCATCTGCACTTTGAGCTGGCGATGCAAATCCCGCCACTCGCGCATCCGCAGAAAACCGACAAAGTGCTTCTGACACCAGGCGCGCAATTTGCTGCTGCTCAGTTCCTCGTGCGCCTGCTGGTATGCGCGCCACAGATTGAGAATGCCGACAAACTCGCTGCGCGTATCGGCAAATTCGGCATGCGCACGATCGGCCTCGGCGCGGCGATCGGCGGGACGCTCACGCGGATCCTGCACGCCCAGGAACGAGGCAATCGTCAGCATCTCACGCGTCACACCGCGCTCTTTAGACGCGGTGAGCATGCGCGCCAGTTTGACGTCCACCGGCCACAACACCATGCTGCGTCCGATCGGCGTCAGACGGCGTTGCTCATCGATGGCGTTGAGTTCCAGCAACTCCTGCCAGCCATCAGTGATGGCACGCGTGTCGGGCATTTCCAGAAACGGAAAGCGCTCAATCTCACCCAGACCCAAGGCGAGCATGCGCAAGATCACGCCCGCCAATGCGGCGCGGCGGATTTCCGGATCGGTGAATTCAGGCCGTTGCTCAAAATCATCCTGCGAATACAGGCGGATGCACACGCCTTCGCTCAGACGTCCGCAGCGACCCATGCGCTGATTGGCACTGGCCTGACTGATCGGCTCGATCTGCAGACGATCGATCTTGGCGCGCGGTGAGTACCGCTTGATGCGCGCGACACCCGGATCCACCACGTAACGGATTCGCGGCACGGTGATCGAAGTTTCCGCCACATTGGTCGCGAGCACGATACGGCGCTGCGGATTGGGATTGAAGATGCGGTCCTGATCCTTGGAACTCAGTCGCGCATACAAGGGCAGCACTTCGGTGTGGCGATAGCGCTTCTTTTCCAGGACCTGATGCGCCTCGCGGATTTCGCGCTCACCCGGCAGAAAAACGAGCACATCGCCGCGCGGATCTTCCTGCGTGAGTTCATCGATGGCATTGACCAGCCCCTGCAAAGTGCCGATGGCCTCGCCGTTGTCGCCGGTTTCTAAGGGGCGATAGCGCACTTCGACGGGATAGGTCCGGCCTTCGACCTGGATTACCGGGGCATCGCCAAAGTGCTTGGAAAAGCGCTCGGTATCGATGGTGGCCGAAGTCACGATGACCTTGAGGTCTTTGCGTTTTTGCAGCAGCAGGCGCAGATAGCCGAGCAGAAAATCGATATTGAGGCTGCGTTCGTGGGCCTCGTCGATGATCAGGGTGTCGTACTTGGACAGCCATTTGTCGCCTTGAATGTCGGCGAGCAGAATGCCATCGGTCATGAACTTGATGACGGTGCGGTCACTGACCAGATCCTGCGAGCGCACTTGAAAACCGACTTGTCCGCCGAGCTCGGTCTGCAACTCGGATGCGACACGACCGGCCACGGAACGTGCGGCCAAACGACGCGGTTGGGTACAGCCGATCTGCCCTGCCTCACCGCGACCGGCCATCAGCGCCAGCTTGGGAATCTGCGTGGTCTTGCCGCTACCGGTCTCGCCGGCAATCACCACCACCTGGTTGTCACGAATCGCCTTGATGATGTCATCGGCGTGCGCCGTGATCGGCAGCTCTTCGGCCAGTGTGGGCGTCGGCAATTGGGATTTGCGTTGCTCGCGCTTTTGCAGCGACGCACTCAACGCATCCGCAAACTGTTTTTGCTTGGCTTCATCCTGTGGCGCAGCGGCCCATTGACGATGCAAATGGAACAGACGCGACCGATCCGACGCCATGCCTTGCGCGATGGCATCACGGGCGCGACGCAACTCCGGTGTGAGCGAAGGCGTGGCACCACGAACAGATTGCGATTTCTTTACTTTTTGCACCGGTACTTCTGCGTAGAATCAGAGCAAGGACGGCAGCGCGCACTTCGTACAAATGCAGCGGCCGGCACCTTTATCGTTGTCATTGTATTCGGAGACCCGTATGAGCAAGACCAAGACCGCAAGCGCCGCTAAAAAGGCGAGCAAGTCCAAAGCCCCATCTGCCGGTGTCGCCACTAGCGTGGATATTGGGATTACCGAGGCCAATCGCAAGAAGATTGCCGATGGCCTGTCCGCCGTTCTGGCCGATTCGTTCACGCTGTACCTTAAAACCCATCAGTTCCATTGGAATATCCGTGGCCCGATGTTCAACGCGCTGCACCTGATGTTCGAGACGCAGTACACCGAACAGTGGACCGCACTCGATGACATTGCCGAGCGCATTCGTGCACTGGGTTTCAACGCACCGGGCACCTATGCCCAGTTCATTCGCCTGTCCACCATCAAAGATGAGCAAGTCCGCGAAACCACCGATTGGCAAGCCATGGTCGGACAACTGGTGTTGGGCAATGAGGCCGTCTGCCGCGTGTGCCGTAAGGTGCTCGAAACCGCGGACAAGGCCGGCGACGACCCGACCGTCGATCTGCTGACCCAACGCCTGACCGTCCACGAAAAATACGCCTGGATGCTGCGTTCGCTGCTGCAGTAAGCGGCTTCTACCGGCGTATCAATGCGCTGATTTCCGATAGCGGTCGTATCGGCCGGGCTGCAATGTCGCCGTTATGGACAGCAGCCCGGAATCTCGCGCTCTAGCAATCCTCAAATCCGTCTGGGGCTACGATGCGTTTCGTGGCCAGCAGTTGCAGATCGTGGCGCACGTGGGCGCGGGTGGCAATGCCTTCGTGCTGATGCCTACGGGCGGCGGCAAATCCCTGTGCTATCAGGTGCCGGGTCTAATGCGCGAAGGCCTGTGCGTGGTGATCTCGCCGCTGATTGCGCTGATGCTCGATCAGGTCGAGGCCCTGCAGGCGCGTGGCATCGCGGCCGCCCTACTCAATTCCACCTTAAGCGAAGAGGATGCCGCGACCATTGAGCAACAGGCTCGCGACGGCCGCCTGAAATTTCTGTATCTCGCGCCCGAACGACTGCTGACTCAAAAGACCTTGGCCCTGCTGCGAGATTGCCGGATCGGTCTGTTCGCGGTCGATGAGGCGCATTGCATCTCGCAATGGGGGCATGATTTCCGGCCCGAGTATCGGCGTCTGATGCTAATCGGTGAGCAATGGCCCGAGGTGCCGCGCATCGCTTTGACCGCATCGGCCGATGCCCCGAGTCGGGCCGACATTGTGCGGACCTTGGATCTGGAACACGCAAGGCTGTTTTTAGGCTCGTTTGACCGCACCAACATCTTTTACAAAGTAGTGCCCAAGCACGATGCGGAGCGGCAGCTGCTCGATTACGTTGCCGAACACGCGCACGAATGCGGCGTGGTGTATGCGGTCTCGCGCGCCAAGGTCGAGGCGCTGGCCACCTTGCTGCGGCGGCACGGCTACAACACCTCGATTTATCACGCCGGGCTCAGCGATGCCGATCGCTCCAAAAATCAGCGCGAGTTTCTGGCCTCCAAGCGCATGGTGATGTGCGCCACGATTGCGTTCGGCATGGGCATCGACAAGCCCGATGTGCGCTTTGTCGCGCATGTCGATCTGCCACGCTCGATGGAGGGCTACTACCAGGAGACCGGACGAGGCGGCCGCGACGGCGAACGTGCCGAAGCGTGGCTGTGCTATTCGCCGGGCGACCGTTATCGCCTTCGCAAAATGATTCTGGCCAGCGATTCCTCACCGCCGCGACAGCGCATGGAACTGTTCAAGCTCGATGCCCTGCTCGGCTACTGCGAGTCGTCAGAATGCCGGCATCAGACACTTGTCGGTTGGTTTGACGAGGCGCATCCGGGCAGCTGCGGCATGTGTGATAACTGTGTGCCCGAGCGGCCTTCGAACTTACCTATGAACACCGTGCCAAATGGGCATCGGGCGGCGCAGATGGCCTTGAGTGCGGCGTGGCGATTGCGCAATGCCGAGTGCACGCATCAGGCGCTGCTGGACACGCTGATGGGACGAGTCACGGATCCGGTCTGGTGCCGCGATGCGGATTCACTGGCCGTGTTCGGCAAGGGTCAGCGCATGGGATTGCGGGGATGGCAGGGCGTCCTTCGTCAGCTGTATGGGCTCGGTTATCTGCAATTGGACCCGCATCAGGTCAGTGCATTGCGGGTCTCGGATAAGGCTATGCGTGCGCTCCAGCAGCGCAAGATTTTGCCTATCACCCTGCCCGCTCCATGGGCGGCCGAACCGGAGAAACTTCCAATGCCCGACGATCCGAGTCATCAAACCCCTGCCGAGCGCGCCCGCACGGCGCCCCGCGGGCCCTACCAGCCCGTCGACCTTAGCGGCCTGTCCCCGGCCGCAACCGCCCGCTGGCACCGTTTGCGCAAATGGCGCACTGACATCGCCAAGAGTATGCAGCTGCCCGCCTACATCGTGCTGCACGACCGCACCCTGCTCGCGATTGCCGAGCACGACCCGACGGACCTGGATTCTCTAGCCCTGATCGGGGGCTTCGGGCCCGTCAAACTGGAGAAATACGGGGCCACAGTGCTGGAGTTGCTGGAGAAGCTGCGCGATACAGTGCATTAACGCGGGGCCACCGGTCTTGCCGAGCTGCGATCTACGGGTTATAATTTTCGGCCTTGTGGGACGTTAGCTCAGTCGGTAGAGCAGTTGACTTTTAATCAATTGGTCGATGGTTCGAATCCATCACGTCCCACCAGTCCACATTAAGCAAAAAGCCCCGCTTGGCATCAGGCGGGGCTTTTTCTTTGGCTCAGCGGGCGCGCTCAGACGTAGCGGGTCGGATCGGCAATGCCCGCATCGTTGAAACCGGCCGCACGCAACAGACAGGCATCGCAATGACCGCAGGCGCGCCCGTCGGCATCGGCGTTGTAGCACGACACCGTGGCGGCAAAATCAACGCCCTGGCGCGTGCCTTCGCGTGCGATATCGGCCTTGCTCATGAACTGCAGTGGAGCATGGACGCGCAGACCGGCGCCTTCGACACCGGCTTTGGTGGCGAGATTGGCGAGCGACTGAAACGCCGCGATGAACTCCGGACGGCAATCGGGATAGCCCGAGTAATCCACGGCGTTGACGCCGCAGAAAATGTCGTTGGCGCCTAGCACCTCGGCCCAGCCCAACGCAACCGAGAGCATGATGGTGTTGCGCGCCGGCACATAGGTGACCGGAATGTCCGAGGGATCGCTGTGATCGAGCGGTACGTCGATGCCCGAGTCGGTCAGAGCCGAGCCACCGATCGAACGCAGATCGACATTGACCGTCTTGTGCGCCTTGGCCCCTTGCGATTGCGCTAACGCAGCGGCTGCGGCCAGTTCGGAGTTATGGCGCTGACCGTAAGACACGCTCAAGGCATAGACGTCAAAGCCCTGCTCCAACGCCATGGCCATCACCACGGCACTGTCCATGCCACCGGAGACCAGCACTACGGCGCGACGCGGCGCCTTCGAAATATCAGAATCAGAAGCGCTCATCGGCCGGGCTCGTCATTCCACAGCACTTTGTGGAGTTGGAATTGGAAACGGACCGGCAGTCGGTCTTCGACGACCCAGTCGGCCAGTTGGGTGGGATCCACTTGCGTAAACGAAGGCGAAAACAGCACCTCGCAACGTGCATCGAGCTGCAAGTCACGGAGCATGGCGCGCGACCACTCGTAGTCGGCACGCGAACAGATCACGAACTTGAGCTGATCGTGCGGGGTCAGCACATCGAGATTGGACAGCAGATTGCGGTGCGACTCGTGCGAATCGGGCGTCTTGATATCGACGATGCGCGAGACCCGCGGATCGACGGCCGACACATCGATCGAACCGGAGGTCTCGAGCGAGACGTCATAACCGGCATCGCAGAGCATCGTCAGCAGCGTGTGGACGCGCTTTTGGGCCAAGGGCTCGCCGCCGGTGACGCAGACATGGTGAGCACCCAGCTCGCGGACCTTGTCGAGGATGGCATCAAAGGTCCACCACTCGCCACCGTGAAATGCGTAGGCGGTATCGCAGTACTGGCAGCGCAGCGGGCAACCCGTCAGGCGCACAAACGTAGTGACGCGGCCTGCGGTGCGGGCCTCGCCTTGCAGCGATACAAAGATCTCAGTTAAACGAAGCCGGTCCGTAGGGACCGGCTCCGGTGCAGAAGTTACAGATTCCATTGCGGCTATTTTACCCGGAATGGCGGGGCTCAGTTGCCGCCGTACTTGAGCTCAACGCGGCGGTTCTTGCTCCAGCAGGACTCGCCGGACTCATCGCAGGTCGGGCGCTCTTCGCCATACGAGGTCAGGGTCAGCTGCGACTGATTGGCACCTTGCGAGGTCAGGATCGACTGCACCGATCCGGCACGACGTTCGCCCAGGCCCAGGTTGTATTCGCGCGAGCCGCGTTCGTCGGTGTGACCTTCGAGCGTCAGAGCTGCAGCGGGCACATCGCGCAGGTACTTGGCGTGGCAATTCACAACCGCGGTGTAATCGGTACGCACGCGATCACTGTCGAGATCAAAGTAGATCACGCGCTGGCGCAAACAGGAGTCGCGATCCAAATCCCCGGCCGCGTAAGCGCCCGGCACGGTGGAGCCGCCGTCATTGATTCCGCTGCCTGTGGTCGTGGTGGTGGTCGTATCGACCGGCGGCGCATCCTCTTTCACTTCTTTCTTGGAGCAGCCGATAGCGGCGGTACACAGCAGTGCGGCGCCAAGGATCCGGATGGTCGTCTTCATTGCTTCACCTCTTTTGCAGTTGGAATTCGAAGGATTGACGGACCGCCATCGTGACGTCGGCCCTGTTACGTATCGGCAGTCTTAGTTGCGGTACGGCCCCCAGGCCGCTTCGCGTGCATTACCGCCGGTAGGAATACTGAAACTGGCACGGCCATCGGTGGATGCGCCCACCAGACGACCACCGCGTCCGCCCGTGGCAAACAGCAGCATCATGCCGTTGGGTGCGTAGCTCGGACGCTCATCGCTACCGCTGCGCGACAGTGCTTTGCCGGCCACTGCGACCGAGTAACCGCCATTGCCGCCGCTCAAGGTGGCGAGCTGGCCATCGGGCGTGACTTGCGCGCTGGTGTTGTAATTGCCCGAGAAACTGGCACGCGAAGCCGAACCGCCGCTGGCACTGACGCGATAAATCTGCGGCTGGCCCGTGCGATCGGACGTGAAATACAGCGAGCGACCGTCGGCCGACCAGACCGGTTCGGTGTCGATGCCGCGATCGTTCGTGATTTGACGCAACTGACCGCTGCCCAGATCCATCACATAGATTTCGGGGTTGCCGGTGCGCGAGAGGCTCAAGGCCATCTGCGTACCATCGGGCGAGAACGCCGGCGCACTGTTGATGCCCTTGTAGCTGCTCAAGGTGGTGCGCTTGCCGGTGTTGATGTTGACCTGGAACACGGCCGAGGTGCCATTCAACCAGCTCACGTAGGCGATGCGGCTACCGTCGGGCGACCAGTTCAGCGACAGAATCGGCTCATCGGTCTCGACTACGGCTTGCGCATTGGCGCCATCGCTATCGGCCACAATCAGTTTGAAGCGCATATTGCGGCCCAAACCCGTCGAGGTCACGTACGCAATGCGAGTAAAGAACGCGCCCTTTTTGTTGAGCGTTTTGAGATGGATGGCATCGGCCACCTGGTGCGCAACATCGCGCGTGCCACCGCTAAAGCTGCCGCTGGTGACGACCGACTGATTGGGCACATCGAGCAGACGATACGAAACGGTGCCGCCACTCACACTCCCTGTCAGTACGAAGTCCAGACCGGCTGCGTTGAGCGCCGCAAAATCGGGATTGGTACCGGCCAAGTTGGCGGGCACTTTGCTCTCGGGTGCGAGTTTGAACTGACCGGAGCGCTCCAAATCGGCGCGAACGATCGAAGAGACCTCGGCATTGCCCGCAAACGGGATCACCGCAAATTCCAGCGGCTGCGAGGTGCCGCCGATGACGTTGACCTCGAACGGTTCGGCCTGCTGCGCCTGAAGCGCGGGTGCCATCAGCAAGCCGGCGCCCGTAATCAGGGCTGCGGCGGCGATGACGAACGGACGTTGGAATCGATCACTGCGCATAAGTTTCATCTTGCCTAGGAAATGGGTCAGGTTTGTGAATGCCACGTTACCCTGCGTTCATTGCGCCTGAAAATTAGTCGGGAAATTGGCCTTAAACACGCTCTCAAAGCCCGCGTACGGCAACGGACTGGCCTTTTTCACGGCATTGACGATAGATGCCTTACCGGCGTCGTCATACGCACAGGGCGAGCCCACGCTGACCGCAGTCACACGTCCACCTGGCGCTTGCGTAATGCTCAAACGGCAGCGCATGCCGGATTTGACGCTATCGGGCCGGTTCGACCAGGCCTGATTGATTTTGCGTGCAATCGCGGCCTGATAGCGGGCCTGCAAAGCTTTATCGGTGCCGCCGTTACCCGCCGCCGATTGCGAAGCACTCCCCGCCCCTGCCGTTTTCGCAGCGTCACCACCGGCACCGGCGCGTGCGGCTCGGATGGCGGCCAGTCGATCGGCTGCGGAGCTACCTTGCCCCGATGTGCCTGCACGTGCGGCGCGAATCGCCGCCAGCTTGGCCGCCTTGGCGTCTGCGGCCTTCTTGGCATCGGCAATTTTCTTGGCATCGGCAATTTTCTTGGCGTCGGCGGCCTTCTTGGCATCGGCCAGTTTTTTGGCGTCAGCAGCTTTCTTGGCATCGGCCAGTTTCTTGGCGTCGGCGAGCTTTTTAGCGTCCGCCACTTTCTTGGCATCCGCTGCACTCTTGGCGTCGGCGAGTTTCTTCGCATCGGTCAATTTTTTCGCATCGGCGAGCTTCTTGGCGTCCGCGAGTTTTTTGGCGTCCGCTAATTTCTGCGCGTCCACGTTGGGTTTAGTGACCGTCTCTTTGCGCACAACCGGCTGCGGTTTGATGGCCACGGGTGCAGGTAGCGGCTCAGCCTTTGCAGGTGGCGTGGGTTGCGGGGCGGGCTCGGGTTGGGCCGCCTCAGTGCTTTCAGCGACCGGCGCCGTGTCATGCGTCGCGGCCTCTTCTGCAGGTGCCGGCTCGGCCGGCTCACCGGCGCTGGCAGTTGACGGTGCGTTACTGCCATCGCCCGCCAGCACCAGCTCGGCGCTCAGGGCATTACCGAACGCCGCCTGCAACTCCTGCTTCTCCTGCGCTTGCCGCAGGCCGACCCACAACAGCGCAAACAGCGCCGCGTGAATCCCCAACGAAAACAGCAGATCCTGCAGGTTGGTGGCCTGATCGGAACGACGCATTACGGCGCTGCACCTGCCGTCGGCTGGCTCATCATGCCGACCTTTTCGACACCGGCACGTTGCAGCAGCACCATGGCATTCATCACCTGCTGATAATTGGCCGCGGCATCACCGGCGATATACACCGCCTGCTGCGGATTGCCCGACACAATTTCACGTACACGCGATTCGAGCGCGTCGGCATCAATCGGCTCGTTGTCACCGGCTTTTTCGGCCAGGTAATACGTACCGTCGGCGCTCACCGACACCACGATCGGATCTTTTTTCTCGGTGATGGACTTGGCATCGCTCTGCGGCAGATCAATGTCCACGCCCAGATTGAGCAAAGGCGCCGTCACCATAAAGATAATCAGCAGCACCAGCATCACATCGATGTAGGGCACCACATTGATTTCGGCTTTTAAACGGCGCTTTTTACGGCGCGCGGCCAGTAATCCCGCCATGCTCAGTCACCCGTGTGCGCTTGACGTTGCAGCACCGACGAGAACTCCTCGGAGAAGGCATCGTAGCGAACGGCAATGCGCTCCACCTTAGTGGCGAAGCGATTGTAGGCCCACACGGCCGGAATGGCCGCAAACAGACCCATGGCGGTGGCAATCAGTGCCTCGGAGATACCGGGCGCCACCGTGGCGATGGTCGCTTCTTTCAGCTGGGCCAGACCCTGGAACGAAATCATGATGCCCCACACCGTGCCGAACAGACCGACGTACGGCGCGATCGAACCGATGTTGGCCAGAAACTCGAGATTGCGTTCAAGACCATCGATTTCACGCGAACCCGTTGCACGCATGCCGCGCTGCGCACCCTCGAGCTGCACACGCGAATCACCGGGAAGGCGCTGCTTGACGCGTTGATACTCACGGTAACCGCTTTCAAAAATGGCCTCGGCACCCGTGACCACGCGATTGCGATCGGTCGCGGCGGTGTACAACTTGTCCAGGCTAATGCCCGACCAGAAGCGTTCTTCGAAAGTTTCCGCCTCGGCCAGTGCCGCATTGAGCTGACGCGACTTGCGGAAAATGATGAACCACGATGCGATCGACGCGAACAGCAAAATCGCCATTACCAACTGCACCGGCAAGCTGGCGTGCAAGATCAGATCCAGAATATCGAGCGATTGCCCTGCCGAAGGATTTACCGCCGCCGCAGGTTCTGCAACCGTGGTGACGAGATCGGTACTGGCTTGCAAGCCGGGAGTCATGGGCATGGGCGAAGGGCTCCTTTCAGAATCGGGATCATGGCCGCGGGGATCGCAGCCGGTTTGAATGTCGAAGCGTTGACCGTGGCCACACGCACCGTAGCAGCAACCAGCACCTGCTCAGCGCGGCGCACCTGTTGCGTGAATACCAGTTGGACCTTGCGCAACTCCGAGAGTTCCGCCGTGACCTGTAACGCATCGTCTAAAACAGCGGGCGCGTGAAAGTCGAGTTGCATCGCACGCACTACAAACAACACTCCAAACTGCTCGCGCAAATCACGCTGCGACAGATTCAAGGCGCGCAAAAAATCGGTGCGGGCACGTTCCATGTAGGCCGAATATTGCGCGTGATACACCACGCCACCGGCGTCGGTGTCTTCGTAGTACACGCGAACCGGCAACTCGAACTGCATGTCAGTCGAAGTTGGCGGCCTGCAAGGGCTCGGCATCGGTGGGGAACAGAGATTCGGGGCGGGACGGCGCTTTGAGACCCAGCAACTGATAGGCCTTGTGCGTGACCATGCGACCGCGCGCGGTACGGATGATATACCCCTGCTGGATCAGATACGGCTCGATCACATCCTCGAGCGTGCCGCGCTCTTCCGACAGAGCGGCCGCCAGCGATTCGATACCGACCGGACCGCCGTTAAACGAATCGATCACCAGTCGCAGCAGACGATGATCGTTGTCATCGAGACCGTTACCGTCGACATTGAGCATGCGCATGGCGCCATCGGCGATTGCGGCGGTGACGGTGCCATCGCCACGCATTTGGGCAAAGTCACGGACCCGACGCAGCAGGCGGTTGGCAATTCGCGGTGTACCGCGCGAGCGGCGTGCGACTTCACGCGCGCCCTCGATCTCGCATTCGATGCCCATGATATGGGCCGAACGCGACACGATGCCGGTCAATTCTTCGTCGGTGTAGAACTGCAGGCGTTGCTGGATGCCGAAACGGTCACGCAGCGGCGCGGTCAGCAGGCCGGCGCGGGTGGTGGCACCGATCAGCGTAAACGGGGGCAGATCGATCTTGATGGAGCGAGCGGCAGGGCCCTCACCGATCATGATGTCAATCTGGAAATCCTCCATTGCGGGGTAAAGGATTTCCTCGATGGCGGGCGACAGACGGTGAATTTCGTCAACGAACAGCACATCGTGCGGTTGCAGATTGGTCAGCAATGCGGCCAGATCGCCGGCCTTTTCGATCACGGGGCCCGAGGTGGCGCGGAAACTGACGCCCAACTCGTTGGCGATGACCTGGCTGAGCGTGGTTTTACCCAGACCCGGCGGGCCAAAGATCAGAACGTGATCTAAGGCCTCACCACGGCGCTTGGCGGCATCGACCGCGATCTGCAGCTGCTCACGGACCGGTTGCTGGCCGTGATACTCGCTGAGCCGTTGCGGCCGGATGGAACGGGCTAGCGCCTCGTCATCACGGCTGCCTTGCGGCGAAATAATTCGGTCTTCGAACATGCAATCAGTGTCGCAGAAAGCGTCACGGATTTCGACCTCAGATCTGAACGGTAGATCCCAGTTCGACCAGTCGGTTGCCCGGAATGCGGAAGAAGGACGTAGCCGGCGCCGCATTGCGGTGCATGACCATGAACAACTTATCGCGCCAGAACGACATGCCCTTGTGACGCGAGGCCTCGATGGTTTCGCGGCTGGCGAAATACGTGGTGTCCATCGGATCCACGCAGATGCTGCTGCAGTCGGCAAGGCGCATCAGGGCTTGCGGCACGTCCGGCGTTTCCATAAAGCCAAAACGCAAGACAACACGATAGAAGTTGTCCGCAATCTCATCGACCTTGGCGCGGGCGCGATTGTCCAGGAACGGTACGGTCAGTGTTTCGACGGTCAAAAAGATGTTGCGATCGTGCAGCACCTTGTTGTGCTTGAGGTTGTGCAGCAGTGCATGCGGTACCACGCCACGCTGCGCAGTCATAAAGATGGCGGTACCGGGCACGCGTGTCGGCGGCGACAGCATCAGGCCGGGCAGGAACACATCGAGCTGGATACCCTCTTTCTGGATCTCGCCCGACAGCAGCTCGCGACCGCGACGCCACGTGCGCAGGAAGGTAAAGATGGTGATGCCGATGGCCACCGGCACCCAGGCGCCGTCAAAGAACTTGACACCGTTGGCGACCAGGAACGAGACATCGACCACTAAGAACAATGCGCACAATGGCAGCACGATGTACTTAAGCTTGCCCCACGAAGCGCGTGCCACGATGGCCAGCAGCAGGGTATCGATCAGCATGGTGCCCGACACGGACACGCCGTAGGCCGAGGCCAGACCGCTCGAACTGCGGAAAGTCAGCACCAGCAGGATCACCGCAATCATCAGCATCCAGTTGATGGCCGGAATATAAATCTGACCGATGGTGTCCTTGGAGGTGTGCTGAATGCGCATGCGCGGCACGTAGCCCAGCTGCATGGCCTGACGGGCCACCGAGAACGCACCGGTAATGACCGCTTGCGATGCGATCACCGTGGCGCAGGTGGCCAGCGCAATCATCGGGAACAGCGCCCACTCCGGCACGGCCTTGTAGAAGGGGTTGTCGACGGCGGTGGGATCTTTGAGCAGCAAAGCGCCCTGCCCCATGTAGTTCAACACCAGGCACGGCAGCACAAAGTAGTACCAGGAATGGCGGATGGGCCGGGCTCCGAAGTGACCCATATCGGCGTACAGCGCCTCACCACCGGTAACCGACAGCACCACGGCGCCGAGCACAAAGATGGCTTCAAAGAAATGTTTGGCCGAGAACTGCAGGCCCCAATACGGATTGAGTGCATGGAGCACATGCGGGTTGTGCATGATGTTCATGATGCCGATCGCTGCCAGCGCCAGGAACCACAAGATCATGATCGGCCCGAACACCTTGCCGACTTTTTCAGTACCGAAGCGTTGCGTCACGAACAGCGCCACCAGCAGCAGCAACGCACCGGGGACGATAAAGGTCTCAAGCTGCGGTGCGGCGACCTTGAGGCCTTCGAATGCGGACAGCACGGAAATTGCAGGCGTGATCATGCTGTCGCCAAAGAACAACGAGGCACCGAAAATACCGAGCAGACCGACGATGTAGGCAGAGCGACTGTCGCGCGGTAGCGATCGCTTGGCCAGCGTCATCAACGCCATGATGCCGCCTTCGCCATCGTTGTCGGCGCGCATGATGATGGCGACGTACTTGATGGAGACCACGATCATCATCGACCAGAACACCATCGACAGTAGTCCCAACACGGTGTCGTGATCGGGGACCAGATGATAGTGCGGCGAGAACGCCTCTTTCAGGGTGTACAGCGGGCTGGTACCGATGTCGCCAAAGACGACACCGATGGCGCCGACCATCAGGGCAGCCAAGCCACCTTGGGCATGGTGCGAATGGCCGGACTGGCCCGCCAGACTGGTATTGGATGAGTTCATGATGCGGATTGAAGGGCCCGAAGGCCGAGTCGAATGCAATTACCGAAGTGCGAACTGTAACGCTTTTCGGATGATGGTGGCGACATCGTCACCCTCTGCGGCCGCGGATTTGGCCATTTTGGCGGCCTCGGCGGGCTTGTAACCCAGCTGTTGCAAGGCTGTCACGGCATCGGCCATGGGGTCGCCCGGGGTGCCCGGGGCGCGGATTAATGGGTCATCGGAGCCGGTCAATTGCGCCGTGCGATCGCGTAATTCCAGCACCATACGCTCGGCGGTCTTTTTTCCGATACCCGGCACGCGCGTCAACGCGGTGACATCGCCGTGATGGATCATGGCGGCAAATTCCGCGGCGCTGACCGAGCTGAGCAAGGCCAATGCGATCTTGGCCCCGATGCCGCTGACCTTTTGCACCTCGCGGAACATGCGGCGCTCATCCTCGCGCAGGAAGCCGTAAAGATTTACCGCATCCTCTTTTTGCGCATAGTGCGTGAACAGCGTCACCTGTTGCCCCAGTTCGGGCAGATCGTAGATGGTGCTCATGGGCGCTTCGAGTTCGTAGCCGACGCCGTGCACGTCGACAATGAGCCATGGCGGTTGTTTGAGCACTAACGTGCCGGTGAGTCGTCCGATCATTGTTTACCTCTGCGCCAGTCCCGCTGTTGCACACCGGTCACTAGCTGCGAATGTTGCATGTGGGCATGGGTCAGCGCAATGGCCAGCGCATCGGCGGCATCGGGCGGCAAGGGATTATGCCCCAGACCTAATAGAAGGCGGACCATGTGCTGCACCTGATCTTTATCGGCCGAACCTTTACCGACCAGCGCCTGTTTCACCAGACGCGGGGCGTATTCGGCCATCGGCAGGCGTCGGCGCACTACAGTTGCCATTGCCGCACCGCGCGCGTGCCCTAGCTTCAGCGCCGAGCTCACGGATTTATTGAGAAACACCGTTTCGATGGCGACACTCTCGGGCTGCCATTGTTCAATGACGCGATCGAGTTCATCGCAGAGTTTGCCGAGCCGATCGGCAAATTCGCCCGCACCGAGCAGGTTGATGGTTTCGCAATGCACGAACCGCGACTGCCCGTTGCGCTCCAACTCGACGATGCCGATGCCGGTGCGTTGTGAGCCCGGGTCAATTCCTAGAATGCGCATGCCGTGAGTGTAGCGCCTTGCCAGTGGCGACGCCTGCGCGCCGCCTTGGCATCACGCGTACGCGGCCTCATCAATTTCGGCGTTGTGATACACATCCTGCACGTCGTCGAGATCTTCGAGCCAGTCGATCAGCTTAACGACTTGCGTGGCCACATCGCCCGTGACCGCAATGTCGCTGTCAGCGCGCTCGGTCAGCTCAGCGTTGTCCGGCGTAAAACCCGCTGCAATTAAGGCATCTTTGACGTCATTGAACTGCGCAGACGAGGTGATCACTTCGATGGACTTGTCCTCGTCATCGACTTGGATATCATCGGCGCCGGCTTCGATGGCGGCCTCGGTCAGTGCTTCCTCATCGGCAGCGCCGGGCGCAAAACTCAGCACGCCCAGCTCCTTAAACATGTAAGCCACCGATCCGTCAGTACCCAAGTTGCCACCGAACTTACTAAAGGCGTGGCGCACATCGGCCACGGTCCGCACGCGATTGTCGGTCAGACAGTCCACGATCACCGCGACGCCGCCGGGGGCGTAACCCTCGTAGCGGATCTCTTCGTACTGCACCCCATCGAGAGCACCGGTGGCCTTTTTGATGGCCGTCTCGATGGAATCCTTTTTCATGTTGTTGCTCAAGGCCTTGTCGATGGCCGTACGCAAGCGCGGATTGTTGGCCACGTCACCGCCGCCGGTGCGCGCTGCGACACTGATCTCACGAATCAGCTTGGTAAAGATCTTGCCGCGCTTGGCGTCTTGCGCGCCTTTGCGGTGCTGGATATTTGCCCATTTACTGTGGCCGGCCATACACAAAATTCCTCGTTGCTATGGCGCTATTTTAACCAGTCCGGGCGGAAACATCGCGTTTCACCGGCGTTTGCGGCCCTGTGCTTATCCCAGCAGCAGATGGCGTAAGTGTGGGGCGGTCAGTCCAATCAGTCGGCGCTGCTCCCGATTGCGGTTCGAAGGATCTGCGGGCGATTGCAAGATTGCGGGCAGCGGCGCGCCGGCCGTTGCACGGAGAACTGTGACAGCGCGGATCAGTTGCAAACGTCGCGCTTCATCGAGTTGCTGCTGAAAATGAGTGCTATGAGCCCGCAGGCGGCGTTTCATGGTCGCCACGCTGAAGCCGAAATGTTCGGCGCAAGTCGGCAGATCCGCGGGCTGCGCGGTGTCGAGCAAGGCACGCAGTTGCGATAAAAATGAGGTCGCCGGTGCCGATGCCGGATCGACATACGCATCGGCACGAATCAGCGTTGCAGGGGCGGCAAAGGTCAGGTGCTCACCCAGATGCGCGTGATATTGCTCGATATAGCGCGGCATGGCATGACGAAAATAGAACTGCAAACCCGTACCCGCCGGCAACAGCGGGCGCAAGCGCTCACGCATCATGGTGGCGAAGGCTTCGGCCTGCCATGCCGGCAACTCCCCGCCCCGCTGCGCACCGGCCAACGCAATCCAGGTCGCGCCCGCGCCTTGCCAAACGATCGGCGACCACAATGGTGCGCTGACATCTTGAGCCTGACGCGCACCGATCAGGAAGGCCATGTCTTCACCGTGTTGTGCGTGCACCAGATTGCTCAGCAGCCGCTCGAACTGCAATGGCGACATTAGACGCTGCGGATCGGTCCAGTCGCCGGCAAACAGCCCGGTACCTGCGAGCAGCGTCAACGGATCGTGACCGCGCATCGCGGCCATTTGCAGCAGCGTCGCCGGCAACCCCGCAGCGCAAATGCAGGGTGTTTCCGCAAATAACGCGGGTGTTGCCGTTTTGGTCACGGCCGGATGACGGACGGCGCGCGCCGATGCAAGCAGGCGATCACATCAGCGATTTTAGTGCTGTCACTTTCTGCAGGCACCATGACCACCGCGGTGCGGACTTGCAGCGTGAGACGCTCGCCCGTTGCTGTGTACCCCGGAGTGGCTTCGATGGCTTGCGTTAAATCGGCTGCAAGGCGCTGCGCCTGTTCGCGTCCGGTCGCGGGCAAGAGCACTGAGAAACGATCGCCCGCATCGCGACAAACCAAATCCGTGGGACGCAGATTGAGTGCCAGCAACTGGCCAACGCGATTGAGGAGGCGATCGCCTTCGTCATGGCCATGGCGGGCGTTGATGGCATGAAACGCCACGATATCCAGCGCAATCAGCGCACAAGGCTCGCCGGCGCGGCGCTGTTCTGCGATCACGGTCACCGCCTGCTCGCGGAAATACGCGGCACGGTGCATCGGCACCAGCGCATCAAACTGAAAATGATCCCGCACGCCCGACTCGCGGGTGCGGAGCAGATGATTCAAAGCCAACTGCTCGCGGTGCCACAAATAGATGCCGGCCGTGATGGTCAACAGGCCCAGCAAACTTGCGGAGGGTTCGAGCCAGTCGGTCCAGCCACCGGCAGGCAATGCGACCAGCTCATCGAGCGCATCGGTCCACAGGCCAAGGAATAAAGCGCCTAACCCGACGCCAAGCACAGTCGTGACGCGACCGCGCGGACGTGCAGCCAACACCAGCAGATACCAGCTTAGTACCAGCAGTGCGGAAGCGCCTTCGGCGAACAGATCATTGCGATGCAGTGCTGCAGCGGACTTAGGAGTGCCGACGTACCAGGTGGCAGCGGTAACCAGCAAGGTGGTGATCAGCAGCAACGCAAGGCTACGGCGATGGGGTTTGAGATGCAGTGACATGGAATCCTCCGCGAACCATTTCAGCAAATGCGCATGACACGGACGTGTCAGAAACGGATAAGCGAGATCATGCAATGGTAGATTTGCGATATCGGTCGCAACGGTCAAATTAGCTCACGCAATCCGCGCCAAATGACGCCGAAGTCATGAAACCGCAATCCGCGGACCCGAGGATGACGCCATTGCCAATCACGGCAACTCACTTTTATCTCGCCTTTCCCGGAGTCTTCAATGCCTTTGCGTACCCTGCCCCGCCGATCCCTGCTTGCTGTTGCACTGAGCACCTGCATGGCGCCGGTTGCCTTTGCACAAACTGCTGCACCGGCCGCATCGGCCGCCGCGGACGATGTGACGACTGTCGGCTATGTGCTGGTCAGCGGCCAGGTCGGTCAGTTGAACCGCGCACTGCGCAAGCAGGAAGACTCCGATCGTACCGAGAGCGTGGCGCATGCCAATGACATCGGCCAACTGCCCGATGAGAATGCAGCCGAAGCACTGCAACGTCTCAGCGGCGTGTCGGTCGAGCGCGATCAGGGCGAAGGCCGTTTCGTCACCGTGCGCGGTATGGCGCCGGACATGAATGCCGTCACCATCAACGGTGCGACCCTGCCGGCACCCGAGAGCGGCCGTCGCGCTGTGGCGATGGACGTGCTGCCATCGGAACTGATCGAGTCGCTGTCGGTGGTCAAGACGCTGACGCCGGATATGGATGCCAACTCACTCGGTGCCACGATTGAAGTGGAAACCTTGAGTGCCTTCGACCGTCGCAAGCAACTGCGTACCGTATCGGTGGAAGCCAACCACAACGAATTGGTCGGTAAAACCAGCCCGAAAATGTCGGGTGCCTTTACGCATCGCTTTGGCGGTCCGGCCGGCCAGGAACAGTTCGGCATCGCCGTGGCTGCAAGCTATCAGGACCGCAAGCTCGGCTCCGATAACGTAGAGAACGGCGGCGAGTGGGATTGGGATGACGGCGAGCTCGAAGGCCTCAACGAATTTGAGCAGCGCGATTACATGATCACGCGCAAGCGCGCCGGCGTCGGTCTGAACCTGGACTTCCATCCGAATGCGGGTGGCAAGTATTACGTGCGCACCGTGGCCACCAAGTTTGACGACCATGAAGACCGTGACTCGGCCAAGTACAAGTTCGAAGATCCGATGATGCCGGGTGATACCGGCACCATTGAGGCCGAACGCGAACTCAAGAGCCGCGACCAGAATCAGAACCTGCGTAGCATCGTGCTGGGCGGCAGCCAGGAACTGGGCGACTGGACCGTGAGCGGACAGTTCGGCAGCAGCTATGCAGACGAAGAAACCACGGGCATCGCCGGCGGCGTGTTCGAAGGCGAAGACGAATACGACGGCTTCAGCTACACCGGCACCAAGGAGCTGATCCCGCACCGCCCGGCCGAAGTGGATGACTACCGCAACTTCGAACTCGACGAGATCGAGTGGGAACACTCGCACCACAAGGACCGCATGCACACCGGCCGCCTGGACTTTGCCAAGCATTTTGCTCTGGCCGAAGGCACCAACATGATCAAATTCGGCGCCAAGTCGACCCGTCGCCACAAGATCAGCGATGTGGACCTGTGGGCCATCGACGATCTGGGCAAGCTGTCCACCAATCTCGCCGATTACATGACCACCCGCCCAATCGATTTCCGCATGGGCAGCTTTGGCCATCACATGGATGCCACCAAGCTGGTGGGCATTGCACAAGGTCTGATCAGCGACGATAACTTTGACGAAGACGGTTCGACCATCGACGACTACATTGTGGATGAAGACATCGACGCGCTGTATGTCATGGACAAATACGAGCGCGGCAATCTGCGCGTGATCGGCGGCGTGCGTCATGAGCGCACCAAGTTGGGTCTGGTAGGCACCGGCATCGAAGACGGCGATTACGTACCCGTGTCGATCCGCAAGTCGTACAACCACACCTTGCCGAACCTGCAGGCCATCTACCGACTGGCCGACCGCACCCTGCTGCGCGGTGGCATCACGCAAACCGTTGTACGTCCGACCTTTAGCCAGATCTCCCCGAGCTACGAGGACGACGGTGAAGAAGCGAAGTACGGCAACCCGGATCTCAAGCCGCTGCACGCGACCAATCTCGACTTTGGCATTGAACATTACGCAGGCGAAGTCGGCCTGGTGTCGGCCCATGCCTTCTACAAGCGCATCAAGGATTTTGCATACCGCACCGAGCTGGCCGGCACGCCGGGTCGCTGGGAAAACTACGACGAGGCTGAAACCTATCGCAACGGCGAGCGCGCCACGCTGTCGGGTATTGAGCTGGGCTTCTCGCGTCAGTTTGCCGGCAACTTCCTGATCAATGCCAACTACACCTACACGCATTCCGATGCGGACATTGTGCGCGATGGCGTCACCGAAACCGTGCAGCTGCCGAATCAGTCCGAACAAGTGGGCAACCTGACCCTGGGCTGGGAAAACGATGCACTGAGCATCCGCTTGGCTGCGAACTACAAGTCGGGCTATCTGTATGAAATGCACGCCACCGATGCCACCAAGGATCTGTTCAACGATGCGCAGACCTTTGTCGATCTGAGCGTCAAGTACCGCATTACGCCGGCGCTGCAGTTGGCGTTCCAAGCGAGTAATCTGACGGATGTGCCCTATTACACCTACCAGTTCCGTAAGCAGTACAACGCCCAGTTCGAAGAGTATGGCCGCACCTACAAGCTTGGCCTGACCTGGACATTCTGATGCGCAACTCTGTATTCCTTTCAGACGCGCTGCGCGGTACGTTCAAACTATCGGCGCTCACGCTGGCGCTGACGGCTGCAGGTGTCGCCTCCGCGGCGGCACCTGTGACCGTGCGTTACGACAAATCGGCGCAGCAACTGGTGGCCGCGCAAGATGGCCGCGAAATTCGCATTCCGTCAACCGACACGCGACTCGAAGCCCACTGCATCAACACCGATGCCGCCGGCAATCAGTCGGTGTTTCTAGTGGCCGAGGAAGGCATCGGCGCGCAATGGTTTATCGCCGATGCACAGGGCCTGCTGCCGCAGCCTCTGTTAGTGCGCCGCCTGGCACTGCCTCCGGCCACTACGCAATGTGCCGTGGATCAAGGCACTTTGTATGTGGACGAAGAGAACGTGGGCATCTGGGCCTATCCCGCCGACGCGGAATCTGCATTGGAGCGTCGTCCGCTGCTGCTGCAAAAGCCCTGGGGTTCGCTGGAAACGTTAGGCGCTTTCACCGCGCTCGATGGCCAGCTCCTGTTGCACGTGCCCCATAGCGACACGATGCAAGTCTATGCACCAACTGACGACGGCCCGTTCCGCGCTATCAGCACTCTGCAGGTGCCCGAACTCGAAGGTCTTGACGTCGAAGGCCTAGCCGTCAACGGCACGCGCTCGGACGGCATGCGTCTGGTGCAGGTGGATGCCGATGAGGGTCGCTTTGAAATTGCAGTGCCGTGGGCGCCTTCGGCAACATCAAACACATCGCAACTCGATGTGCCGGTGGTGACGGTGACGCCATCCGTGCAGACCGAGCCCGTTGCACGCATGGGCGATGCGGCCGATGATCCGGCGATTTGGGTGCATCCGACCGTGCCTTCGCAAAGTCGCGTGTTGGGTACTGATAAGCAAGGCGGCTTGCAGGTCTATGATCTCGAAGGCCGTCGCCTGCAGGATCTGCGTGTCGGCCGACTCAATAACGTCGATCTGCGCGATGGCGTGATGTGGCGCGGACAACGCGTTGCCGTTGCAGCGGCAAGCAATCGGGACAACGAATCGCTGCATCTGTTTACGATTGATGCCAAGGGCGTCGTGGCCGAGGCCGGTGAAGTCCGCACCGCGCAGAAGGAAATCTACGGCCTGTGCATGGGTCGCGGCCCGCGTGGCGAGACCTACATCATCGCCAACCAGAAAGACGGTCAGTTCGTGCAATATCAGCTGCGAACTTCGGGTCGTACGCTCGACGCGGTGCCGGTAAGGCGCTTTGCTTTAAACAGCCAACCCGAAGGCTGCGCCGTCAACGATCGCACCGGTGATCTGTTTGTGGGCGAAGAAGCCACCGGCGTTTACCGTCTGCCACTCGATCCCAAGTCGTCCACCAAGCCGCAAGACGTCCTGAAAGTGGGCCCGTATCTGAAAAAAGATGTCGAAGGCATGGCGATCTACCACGGCACCGACGGCGACCTGCTGGTCGTCTCGAGCCAAGGCAATGACCGCTACGTGCTGCTTGATGCCAAGGCACCCTATCAGGTTCGCGGCATTGTTCGCGTCAGTGCGGCACCGCGCGAAGGCATTGACGGCGCCTCGGAAACGGACGGTCTCGACGTGACGTCCGCAAACCTGGGCGGCGAGTATGCTCAAGGCATGCTGGTGGTGCAAGACGGCCGCAAGCGCATGCCCGAAACCCCGCAGAACTTTAAGTACGTGCCCTGGTCCCGCATCACGCAGGCCCTGAAAGACGCACAAAAATAAGGGCTTACTGAGCCTTTCGTTTGAAGATATATTCCCGGTCGCGGGTTTCCCCGACCGGGAATAAATACTCACCGGCGCGTTCAAAACCGTAGCGCGAATAAAAACGCTGAGCGCCGTCGTTGTCTGAGTAGACGCCAAGCCACAGCGTGCGCGGACCGTTTTGCAGCAGACGCGTCAGAATGAAATCCATAAACTGCGCACCGAGGCCCTGCCCCGTGCGCGTCGGATCGACATAAAACCGTTTGATCTCACCGTCCGCGGGACTGATGTCCGCATGCGGCAGCGACGCTTTACCGATCAGCGCAAAGCCGAGATACGCGTCACTAGAGGCATCACACAGCAGCCACGTCTCCGAGTCGGCATCACGCAAGGTCTGCTCGACCGCATCGACGCTATAGGCCAGATGCAGATAGGTCTGCAGATCGTGCACGGAATACAGATGACCGAACTTGGCCACAAACGTCTCGATCGCGAGACGCGCGACGGCCTCGGCATCCACAGGCGTGGCCCGACGCACGTACAAGGCATCGTTTAGGTTTTGCACGTGCGGCGAGGTCATAAAGGAATTAGCCGACGCTTTCCGACTTGCCCGGACGCACCATGACATGCACTTCGGCCAGTTGCGCATCGGCAATCGGCGACGGCGCATCGGTCATCAGACATTGCGCACCGGTGGTCTTGGGGAAGGCAATCACATCGCGGATCGATTCCGTGCCGGCCATCAGCGCGGCAATGCGGTCGATACCGAAGGCCACGCCACCATGCGGCGGCGCGCCGTACTTGAGTGCATCGAGCAGGAAGCCGAACTTGGCCTGCGCCTCTTCGGCACCGATGCCCAGCAGCTCGAACACGGCCGACTGCATGGCACTGGAGTGGATACGGATCGAACCGCCACCAATCTCGTTACCGTTGAGCACCATGTCGTAACCGCGCGACACGGCAGTCGCCGCATTGGCCTTAAGATCGGCAATGTCATCGACAGCAGGCGCGGTGAACGGGTGATGCAGCGCGACGTAGCGGCCGGCTTCGTCATCGTATTCGAACATCGGGAAATCGGTGACCCACAACGGCTTCCAGTCGCCATCGCGCATCAGACCCAGATCCTTACCGAGCTTGAGACGCACAGCGCCCATGAATTCACTGGCGGTCTTGGACGCCGCCGCGCCGAACAGAATCAAGTCGCCATCTTTGGCGCCGGCGCGCTCAACGATTGCAAGCAGCGTGGCATCGTCAAAGAACTTGGCGATCGGCGAGTTGATGCCTTCGCGACCGTTGGCCAGCGTCTCGACCTTCATCCAGGCCAGACCCTTGGCACCGTACTTGGCGGCGTGGGCAGCGAGCTCATCGATCTGCTTGCGCGAATGCGAAGCGGCGCCCGGCGCGGTCAGTGCAATGACGCGACCATCGTCGGCGTTGGCCACATCGGCAAACACCTGGAAATCACAGGTTTTGACGAGATCAGCGATGTCGGCAAAAGCCATATCAAAACGCAGATCCGGCTTGTCCGAACCATACAGACGCATCGCCTCGGCATAAGTCATGCGCGGGAACGGATTGGCCAGTTCGACGCCCTTTACCTCGCGGAAGACGTGACGGATCATGTCTTCAGTCAGATCCTGCACATCGGATTCGCTGACCCATGCGAACTCCATGTCGAGCTGCGTGAATTCAAGTTGGCGATCGGCGCGCAGCGCCTCATCGCGGAAACAACGCGCGATCTGATAGTAACGGTCGAAACCGGCCATCATCAGAATTTGCTTGAACAGCTGCGGCGACTGCGGCAGAGCGTAGAACTCACCTGCGTGCATGCGCGCCGGCACCAAAAAGTCACGCGCACCTTCGGGCGTGGCCTTGGTCAGAATCGGCGTTTCAATGTCCTGGAAATTGCGCTCATCGAGATAACGACGCAGAGCGGCGACCAGCTTGGTGCGCGTGCGCATCATCTGCTGCATCTGCGGACGACGCAGATCGAGATAACGGTACTTCAGGCGCGTTTCTTCGCCGGGATTTTCATGCGCATGGAACGGCAGCGGCTCGGCTTTGTTCAACACTTCGATGCGCTTGGCCAGAATCTCGACTTGGCCGGTACGGATCTTGTCGTTCACCGCATGACGGGCACGCACCACACCGGTGATGCGCACGCAGTCCTCGTAACCCAGTTGCGACGCGGCAGCAATCACCGCCGCATTGTCGGCGTTATCGGCATCGGGCTCGGCGACGACTTGGACAATGCCCTCGTGATCGCGCAGATCGACAAAGCAGACGCCGCCCAAATCGCGGGCCACATCTACCCAACCGCACAGCGTGACAGTTTGGTCGATCAGAGAAGAATCAATTAGCCCGCAAAAATGGGTACGCATACGTTGAACTACTTTTTATTTTCAGTGAATCAGGTGGAAGACGAGGTCGGCTTGCCCGGCGCACTCGGCGCCGGCGAGGCCGCAGGTGCGGACGCCGAACTACTGCCGCCGGGATTGTCACCGGCGAGATTGCGTTTCTTGTCGCTGGCCGATTTGAAATCGGTCTCGTACCAACCGCCGCCGGCCAGCCGGAACTGCGGCGCGGTCAGTTGACGATGCACGGCCGACTGGCCGCATTCCGGACACACAGTCGGATCCGGGTCGGACATTTTTTGCAGACGGTCAAAACTGTGACCGCAGGCATCACAGGCAAAGGCATAGATTGGCATAACCCCTTATTTTAGCGCCTAAAGGGCAGTTCAGGGGACGTGCAGGCCTGGAACCCGACGATGATTGCGTTACCGGGAGGGGCCGGTAGGTCACGCTCCTCCTTCGAGAGGATCGAAGTTCGGCATTTGCCGTTTCAGGAACTCATCAAACAATGGCACCGTAAAGGCGGTATCGCCGTGCGATGGGCTATAAATCATACCTTTCCGAATCAAACTGCTTCGGATGGGCGCCACCGCATTAACAGTCTTGCCGAGGACTTTGGAGATGCTACCGGACCGATGCGGCCCCGCACCCAGCTCCGCCATTGCACGCACGTACCTCCGTTCGCCAGGCGTCAAGCGATCCATTCGCACCCGGAAAAAGCTTCGATCCAACTCGGAAATCGCTCTATCCGTCGCGCAATTTTCGACGTCTCCGGCTGTAATCGGCGAGCGGTCCGCACAGTCCCATGCATGCTTGCCCCACTCCTGCAAAAAGTAGGGGTAGCCTCTGGTTTTCCTGAAGATACTTTCAAGCGCGGCCGGCTCGTACGAAGCATTCTCCTTTATGGATTCTGTCTCGGATCCATTGAAATACACCAAAGTTAGATCAAGTTACCCAAGGTTATCATTTATTGATAACTTTGGATAACTTTAGTGTATTTCACTCGTAGAGGTCTAACAGGGCCTCTTCGGCGCTAGCCAGGCGCGCCGCCAGCTCCGCCCGCTCGGCCACTAAGGACTCCGCGCGCCGATGATCGCGACTGAACAGCTCCGGATCCGACAGGTCCAAATCCACCGTTTTGAGCTGCGACTCCAGCTCGGCGACTTTGGCCTCGGCCTCGGCCAGCTTGACCGGATTGGTCTTGCGCTTGGGCGCCGCCGCCGGTGCAGGAGCCGTCACGGGCGCAGGTGCCGCCACTTTCACCGGCGCGCCCTGCTTCTGCTCGGTCTGATCGCGCGTCCGCAGCCAGACCGCGTAATCGTCGAGATCGCCATCGAACGGTTGCGCAACGCCATCGGCCACACGCCAGAACGAATCGGACACCAGACCGATCAGATGACGATCGTGCGAGACGAGCACAATCGCGCCATCGAAATCACTCAAGGCCTCAGCCAGCGCCTCGCGCATCTCGAGATCCAAGTGGTTGGTCGGTTCGTCGAGCAGCAACACATTGGGCTGCTGGAACGCAATCATCGCCAGGGCCAAACGCGCACGCTCACCGCCGCTAAAGCCATCGACCGTTTCGAAGGCACGATTGCCCGGGAAATTCCACTTGCCCAGAAAATCACGCAACACCTGCGTGGATACATTCGGCGCGAGTTCGGACAAATGATCGATCGGCGTCGAGCCCTCATGCAGCGATTCCACGGTGTGCTGCGCAAAGTAACCGATGCGCAAATCCGGATGCCCGCCCCACTCGCCCGTCAGCAACGGAATCTCTTTGGTCAGCGACTTCACCAAAGTCGATTTACCCGCACCGTTAGGACCCAACAGCGCGACGCGATCGCCGGCCTCAAGCACAAACCGCACGTTATCCAGCACGACATGATCACCGTAACCGCAGTTCGCATCGCTCAAACGCAACAGCGCATGCGGCAATTTATTCGGCGCGGGAAACTCAATGCGGAACGAACGCTCGACGCGCACGGCTTCCGTGCCGGCCAGTTTCTCAAGGCGCTTCATGCGGCTCTGCGCCTGCTTGGCCTTCGAGGCCTTGGCCTTAAACCGATCAATAAATTTCTGCAGATGCTCGCGCTCGACCTGTTCTTTCTCGTGCGCAATCTGCTGCAGACGAAGATGCTCGGCGCGCTGCCGCTCAAACGCCGTGTAATTGCCGGTGTAGAGCTTGAGCTTGCCGTCGTGCAGATGCACGGTGTGCGTGCTGACCCCATCGAGAAATTCGCGATCGTGCGAAATCATCAGCAACGTGCCCGGATATTTGAGCAGCCATTGTTCGAGCCACAGCACCGCGTCCAAGTCCAAGTGGTTGGTCGGTTCGTCGAGTAACAACAAGTCCGAAGGCATCATCAGCGCCTTGGCCAAATTCAGCCGCACACGCCAACCGCCCGAAAACGCCTTGACCGCACGATCGTGCGTCTCGGGCGCAAACCCCAAACCGTGCAACAGCTTGGCAGCACGCGCGGGCGCATCGTAGCCTTTCAGCGCCTCGAGTTGCAGATGCGCCTCGGCCACCGCTTCCCAATCCTCGCGCTCAACGGCCTCGCGTTCCGCAACGATCACGCGATGCACTTCGTCATCGCCCGACAGCACGAACTCCAAAGCCGAGTCATCAAGCGCGGGCGTTTCCTGCGCCACCGACGCAATCCGCAGCTTGCTCGGAATATCAATATCACCCTGATCGGGCTCAACATCGCCCTGCAACGCGGCAAACAGCGAACTCTTGCCCGCACCATTGCGCCCAATCACACCGATGCGCCATCCGGCATGCATCGTCAGGTCGACGCTGGACAACAACAGCCGCTCACCGCGGCGTAAGGCGAAGTTTCTGAATGCAATCATGCCGTAATGGTAAATGGTAAATGGGAGTTGGTAACTGGTAAGAGCTCCCGGCGCTGAGTTTCTAATGGGAAAACACACCATTTTCCATGTGCGGCGCAGCGGCAGGCCTGCGGTATGGGCTCCGGCGCCAGCAACCATTTACCAAATGCCATTTACCAGTTACTGCGCCGTGGGCGTTCGGTATTTACGTCGCAACACTGTCAGGATTCTGCCAATGCGGTCGATTTGGTCGAGGATCCGGTCAAAGTCCTCGGGCGGGATCCATTGGAGGCGGGCTGCGAGTTCCAGCTGGGTATGGAGTTCCGCCAGGGAGCCTTGCGCGATCGCGAGGAACTGCGCCTTTTCTTTCGGGTGTTCGCGGGTCCAGCCTTCGGCGATGTTGGACGGCACCGACACCGCAGCACGGGTGATCTGCAAGCGAAGCCTGAACCGCTCGCGAAACGGCAGCCGGTCCGCGGTGTATAGGACGTCTGCGGACATGTCCATGGCCAGCTGCCACGCCTCTGAGGTCCTGTAATGCATTGACAGAGCCTAGCTGTCGGGGTGCCGGCCAGGCCATCAGCGCCTACCGCGTTCGCGCGTAGGACGCCGCCCAGTGGTAAATCGTAAATGGGAATTGGGAAATGGTGTTGGGCACCGACGCAGTGCGGGCTACGGAGCCTGTAATGCCTTACCAATTACCAACTCCCATTTTCCATTTACCAGCTCTCGGGGCTGTTACTCTTTTAGGATGCCCCATCACACTTCACTGATTCTGATTCTGACGGCGGGCTTTGTGCTCGCATTTGTATTTGGCGCGTTCGCCAATCGCCTCAAACTCTCGCCGCTGGTGGGATATGTGCTTGCCGGCGTGATCGTCGGGCCGTTTACGCCCGGGTTCGTCGGCGATGCGGAGTTGGCCCCGCAGCTGGCCGAAATCGGCGTGATCCTGCTGATGTTCGGGGTCGGTCTGCACTTCTCCATTGAGGATCTGATTGCGGTACGCAAGACGGCGCTGCCGAGTGCGCTGCTGCAGATTCCGCTGTTTACGGCGATCGGTTGGGCCGTTGCGGTCTGGATGTTCGGATGGAGCCACGGCGCCGGGCTGGTTTACGGGCTTGCGCTGTCGGTGGCGTCGACGGTGGTGCTGCTGCGGGCGCTGGAGACGCGCGGGCTGGTCGATACGGATAAGGGCCGCGTTGCGATTGGCCTATTAATTGTCGAAGACCTGGTCATGGTCCTAGCTTTGGTCTTGCTGCCGGCCATTGCGGGCTTTTTCACAGGTGCGCAGGCGGCGACGCCGATGGAGCTGATCAAGACGATCGGCATCACGCTGCTGAAAGTGAGCGCCTTCATCGCGCTGATGTTGACCGTCGGTCAGAAACTGATTCCGTGGATCTTGCGACGCACTGTCGAGACGGGCTCGCGCGAGCTGGTCACGCTGTGCGTGCTGGCGATTGCGATGGGCGTCGCGTTCGGATCCGCCACGATGTTCGGCGTGTCGTTCGCGTTGGGCGCGTTTTTTGCCGGCACGATTCTCAACAGCTCCGAGTTTTCGCACGAGGCCGCGGACCAGACGCTTCCTCTGCGCGATGCGTTCGCCGTTCTGTTCTTTGTCTCGGTCGGCATGCTGTTCGACCCGCGCATTCTGCTCGAACGGCCGCTCGAGGTGTTCATCACGTTCCTGATCATCGTCGGTGTGAAGTCGTTTTTCGGCTTCCACATCGTGCATCAGATCACGCGAAGCCGCGGGGCCGGCTGGCTCGTCTCCAGCACGCTGTCGCAGATCGGCGAGTTCTCGTTCATCCTGGCCTCGCTCGGCCTGTCGCTCAAGATGCTGCCCAAGGACGGCCACGATCTGATCCTGGCCGGCGCGATCCTGTCGATCATCGCCAACCCGTTCATGATGACCATCTACGACCGCTGGGCCGCCAAGCAGTCTCGTGGCGTCGTCCCGTCCGATGGCGATGCCTCCTTCCCGCTCCTGCCAGCCCCTTCTTCCCCCTTGGAAGGCCACACCCTCGTGATCGGCTTTGGCCGCGTCGGACAGGAAATCGCCCGCGCACTCACGCCCCGCGGTGTCTCGATGGCCATCGCCGACGTCGAAGAAACCAACACCGCCCGCGCCCGCTCGCTCGATCTGCCGGCGATCCTCGGCAACGCCGTCAACCCGCGGGTCCTCACGGCCATGAGTCCGTCGACCGCGACGGCCGCCATCGTCGCGATCCCCAACGCCCTGGAGACCGCCGAAATCATCGAGACCCTGCGGACGCTCAACCCCGCCCTCAGCATCGTCGCGCGTGCCCACAGCGAATCCTCGCTCAAGCACTATCTCTCTCACGGCGCCGACGCGGCCGTCCTAGCAGAGCGCGAACTCGGCCAGAGCCTAGCCGAAATGGTCCTCGCCCTGCCCGTCTACCGCGGCGGCCGGCGCCTCACCCCCCACTAACCCCCGCACCCCGCCCGCCCGGCGCACACATGCCACCCGCCACGCCCTGGAAACAGGGCGTGTCTGTTTGCGCACCCTTTTGGCCCCGAGATCAAATCCTCGCCAACGCGGGCACAGAAAGTGCGCGAACGGTGCGCGCGGGAAATGTATGCAAAGTGAGCGCTGCGGTGCGGATTTAGTTGCGCCAGAGCTGTGTTGGCAGCGCGAGCAAGCTAAGACCGGCAGCGTTTGCCACTGGATGCGGCACGCAATCGCCGCTGCAAAACACGCGTGCACGCTTTACGCACTTTCCGAGCCCCAACCGGATAAAACGTGGTCATGGGGCATAGAAAGTGCGCGAACGGATAAGGGTGTTTTCCAGAGAGAAAAAACGGGCGTGACGAGCGCGCGCGCGAGCGAGCGGGCAAAAAAAAGAGGCAGGCCTGCAGACCGGCGCGGGGGCCGGAAAGCGGGTCCGCCTCTTCCCCTCTTATGGGGCGACGCGAGTGTTACTTGGCGTAGCGGAGCGTCAGGAGCCAGCTGCGGCCGGGTTGCGGGTACCAGGCGGCCGTTTCGTACGCGCGGTCAAAGACGTTCTCGACGGAGCCGGTGAGTTGCCAGGACGGCGAGACGGCGATCGTGGCGCGCAGGTCGGTGCGACCGTAGCCGGCCAGGCGGACCGAGTTGGCGAGGTCGTCGTAGCGGTGGCTGGAGCCCATTTGGGTCAGGCCGAGACGCAGGGAGTCGTGCAGCGGCCAGTCAAAGTCGAGACGGGCGGTGCGTTGGGCTCGGCGGGGCAGGAGGTTTCCGTCGAAGGGGCCGCCTTCCTGACGGGGAGAAAGTGCGGTGACGTTGCCGTTGATCGCGACGGAGGCGACGCGGACGCGGAACTGGGCCTCGAGGCCGGAGAGGACCGCCTTGTCGATGTTGTTGGGCGCGCCGAACGGAAGGATCGACGAATCGTGGGCGATCAGGTCGGAGACGCGATTTTGGAACGCGTGAACCGACCACGACAACAGAGGGATGCTGTAATTCAGGCCGATTTCGAGGTTGCGGGCGGTTTCGGGACGCAGCAGCGGATTGCCGTAGTACGGATAGTAGAGCTCGTTGAACGACGGGGCCTTAAAAGCCGTGCCACCCGAGAACGTCAGACGGTAGCCCGAACCGACCCGCACGCCGTACAGGACCGAGCCCGTGGTTTTGCCGCCGAACTGCGAGTTGTCGTCGCGTCGCACGTTGACTTGCAGATCGTGAGCGTCGCTGAAACGCGAGGCCCATTGCGCGTAAACCGCGCGGTTGTAGCGCTGCTGCACGTCGTAGCCCGTGTCGCCGGCGATGCGATCGCGAAGGCCATCCCATCCGAGGACCAGATCGTTGCCGCCACCGAGCGCAACATCGGCCTGCAGACCGCCGCTCAAGCGACGCGACGAGACCGTGCCGACGTACGTGCCGTTGACCGAGTCGACACTCTCATCGAAACTTTCGCCGACGTTGGCGCGCAGACGCAGAGCACGCGTGGCCTGCCACTCGGTCGAGAAACCCGCGACCTGCTGCTTAATTTCGGAGTGATTGGCAAAGCTGCCGTCGTAGTCGTTGCTGCCTTCGATATGGAGAGCGGTGAGTTGCGAACGGAGCGAAGGCGTCCACGAATACGAAGCCGAACCGCTGATGGAACGGTTCTCGTAACCGTCGCGATCGGGCTCATCGGTATAGCAACCTTGGAACAAAGTGCCACTGCCGCGGCACGTGTTGTAACCGGTAGTTTCTTCGTGAGCGGCGTTCAAGGCGTACTGGCCCTTGTCGTTGCCACCGCGGATGCCTGCGCTCAAACCAACCAAGTTGCTCGAGCCGGCTTTGACGGACAGCGACGGACGCACGCCGTTTTCGCCTTTGCGCGTAAATATCTGCACGACGCCACCGATCGCATCGGAACCGTACAGACTCGAGTACGGACCGCGCACGATTTCAATGCGATCAATCTGATCGAGCGGAAGATCCTGGAATGCCTCTTTGCCGGCAGTGGCGGAGCCGACGCGCACGCCATCGATCAGGAACAGCACGTGATCGGATTCGGAGCCGCGCAAAAACAGCGAACTCTCTTTACCGATGCCGCCAAGACGCGTCGTTTGCATGCCGGTCTGCGACTGCAGCAAGTCGCCGAGCGATGACGGTTGCAGACGTTCAATGTCCTCACGCGTGATGATGGTGTTGGCAACCAGGCGCGGGTTCTGGCCGTCGAGTGCGCGCGTGCCGGTGACCAGCACGCGATCGAGATTGACGACGTCGTCAGAGTTGGCGTTGGAGTTGTCCTGTGCGAAGGCCGGTGCGGCAACGGCAAACGACAACGCCAATGCAGCAGTCACGGCTGCGCTCAGCGAAGAGGTACGGTAGATGGTCATGGTGATGTGCGGCTCCTTGGACACGCCTTCCCGCGGGTCCTTGTGGTTCAAATGATGCGGAGGAGCTGCCGACGAAGTGCCGGACCATAACGCGAGCGCAAGGAAATTACCGGCAACCCGATGACACCGCCCACCGCGGTTTAGGGAATGCACTGGCCGGTCTCCGGGCTCAACCGTGTGCGACACCTGAGCGAGGCGGCGCGTGCCGGGGTCCGCACCTTCCCGCAATTCAAGAGAATTGCAGTGGTTGCATGGCGGATCCGACATCCGGTCTTACCGTTGCGGGGGCAGCTTTGGACTTGCCGTTGTTTGCAGCGCTACGCAAATCTTATATTTGCGAAGTGGCCACCGGCGCACCAAATTCCCGTTTCAACCGAGGCCGCTTGGCTCTCGGTCACCAGAGCAGCCCTAATTATACGCTGTCGATGTCCATTGCCGCGAGCACGGAGACGTGGGTGACCGCATGGCCATCCCAGTGGTATTGCAGATGTTGGCCCTGCCGCGCGGGCGACAGCAAGTCGGGATAGAACACCGCAACGCACTGCCCACCACGCTTGCGCACGCTGTTGTAGAGAAGGCCATCGCTGCCCTGCTCGCGCAGTTGGCGTGCCATGGCTTGGCTTGCAACGTACGAATTCGGATCATGCAACTCCGGATGGCCCGTACGGACATCGTGCAATTTGCCGTTTAAATCGGCGGTGTAACAGCGCTTTTGCACTACACATGCAGGCTCGTTGGTGGCGCGTAAAAAATTCTGCGTGTGATACACAGTCTCGTGCGTCGCAGTCTCTAAGTCTTTGGCCGCGTAATAGACGCCGTAGTTGCCATCGCTAAAGCGCGAGCCCTGCGGATTGGAATGCGTAAACGCCGCCATGATTGGCGTCGTACCCGGCCCGCTGATGCGTCGGTTTGCAGGCACCAGCGATAGTTGGCCTAACTCCTGACGCCGGCGCGGGTTGGTCATGGATTCGACTTGAAAAACAGCCTCGAGATCGGCAGGGTCCGCAACCGAATCAAACACACTCACAGGCGGAAACCGACTCGCGACGATGCGATAGCACGGCGTCCATCGAACCGTTCGACGAATTATTTTTGCACGCGACATCAATGATCAGCCGCGCTGCGAATCCAGATATTCGCGCACGCGATACAGATCGGCGACTTGTCCTCCAAGCATGCGATCGAGCGCCGACGCTCCACCGAACAGCGGTGCGGTGTTGGGCTTTTGCACCCAGGCATCGGCCTGCGCGTTGTCGTTAAACAGAATGTGCAGCGCCTTGTAGATGCCGAGCACATACGAGATGCGCTCGATCACGCCCTGACTGAGCTTGAGAGCGCCGGTGGCGCTCGCCGCGCGCCAGCGGTAATACGTCGCCGTCGGAGGATTGCCCAGAAGCGTCCGCTCCTGCTCGCTGTCCAACCCCCACGCTTTAGTGATGTTGAAGAACGTACGGAGCGCCGCACCTCCCACGTCGCCGGACGCGTACGCGGGTTGCTGCTTGACCTGCTCGCTAACTTTGATCTTCATATCCCCCCTTCACGCCCACTTAATGGGGTACGACCCCATTTCTCATTTACTTCTACACCCTTAATCTATTCTCATTTTGAGAATTGCGCAAATATCAGACGTCAAAAGGTTGTGGTATTTTCAGTTTTGGAATGGGGCCATAGCTCAGCTGGGAGAGCGCGTCGTTCGCAATGACGAGGTCGGGAGTTCGATCCTCCCTGGCTCCACCAAGACACCGCATAGCACCTAAAGTCGTTCGCCTACCGGGTCGTTCTTGGCGCTATGTGGCGCTCGCTTTCATTTGATGAGCTTTAACCCTCTATGGGTTGGCCTCACAATACATCTGGCTCTCCGTAGAAGCTCAGGTACCACTCCACGAACTTAGCCACGCCATCCTTCACCGACACCTTTGGCTCATATCCGACGCCCGCTATGAGTTCGGAGACATCGGCTTCTGTGTCCGGCACGTCGCCTGCTTGCAAGGGCAACATCTCCATGACTGCTTTCTCGTTCAAACAGCGCTCTAACACTTTGATGTACTCACGTAGCTCAACAGAATGTTCGTTACCAATGTTAAAGATGCGATAGGGTGCAACACCACTGGTGGATGGATCGGGATCCAGTGCATCCCAATTGGATTCTTTGCCTGGCACTGTGTCCAGCGTACGTATTACACCTTCAACAATGTCGTCTATATAGGTAAAGCTGCGCTTATGGTGGCCATGATTGAAGACCTTTATAGGCTCACCTGACAGAATTGCCTTGGTGAAAAGAAACAGCGCCATATCTGGACGGCCCCATGGCCCATACACAGTAAAAAACCGCAAACCTGTACTTGGAATTCCGTACAAATGAGCGTAGCTGTGCGCCATTTGCTCATTGGCCTTTTTAGTCGCCGCATACAAGGTCAGCGGATGTTCTGTGGACTGATGTTCGGAAAACGGCATGGCACGGTTCGCGCCATATACCGAACTGGTTGAGGCAAAAACCAAATGCTCGACTCCGTAATGACGGCAGCCTTCGAGAATGTGCAGAAAGCCGGTGACGTTACTGCTCACATATACATGTGGATTCTCAGCTGCGTAACGGACACCAGCCTGTGCGGCCAGATTGATAACACGCTGCGGCTTATGGGTCGAAAAAACTTCCTCAATAGCCGCGCGGTCGGCTATATCTGCTGCAATGTGAGTGTAATTCGAATGTTCCGCAAAACGCGAAAGTCTTGCCTTTTTCAACCCAACGTCATAGTAGTCGTTGAGATTATCGATGCCAATAACCTCGTCGCCACGTTCGAGCAAGCGCATTGCAACGTGGGATCCGATAAATCCGGCGGTGCCCGTAACTAGGATTTTCATTGTGTCACGCTGAATGAGACGTCAGTTTAAAAGTACTACAGTGTTAGAGCTAGAACTTACAATCGTCCATCCACAGCATCATGGGGCAACACATATTTCACGTCGTAGACCACGTGACCTTGAACCTTGCCGAAGGCACGGACACCACGTTCGCCCATTGCCCTAAATTGGTCGTGCCCAACTGCCAACACTACCGCATCGTAGGTGCCATGCTCTGGCGTGGACACGGGGGTAATTCCGTATTCGCGCTGTGACTCATGTGCATCTACCCAAGGATCATAGACATCTACATGCGTTTTATAGCCCTCGAGTGCCCGCACGACATCTACAACTCGCGTGTTGCGCAGATCCGGACAATTCTCTTTGAAAGCCAAGCCTAGAATAAGCACACGGGCGTTGACCGGATCGACACCTTTGCGCACCATCAATCTAATCACTTGATTGGCCACATAGCTTCCCATACCGTCGTTGGTGCGCCTACCGGCCAAGATCATATCCGGATGGTGTCCGATTTCCTGCGCTTTATATGTCAAATAGTACGGGTCCACACTAATGCAATGACCACCAACTAAGCCTGGACGGAACGGCAAAAAATTCCACTTAGTGCCCGCAGCTTCGAGCACATCCAAGGTGTCGATGCCGAGTTTGTTGAACAGAATCGCCAAGTCATTGATCAGCGCAATATTCAGATCGCGCTGCGTGTTTTCGATGACCTTGGCAGCTTCTGCCACTTTAATACTTGGTGCCTTGTGCGTACCTGCCGCAATAATGGAACCGTACAGTGCATCCACAAAGTCTGCAGTCTCTGTTGTCGAACCGGAGGTGACTTTTTTAATGGTGGTCAACCGATGCTGTTTATCACCCGGATTAATTCGCTCAGGCGAATATCCACAATAGAAATCCTGATTGAACTTCAAGCCCGAGACACTTTCCAAGATTGGTACACAGACTTCCTCGGTACAACCCGGATACACCGTCGATTCATATATTACTAAGTCACCGGTCTTAAGCACCCTGCCAATGGCGTCACTAGCCTTTTTTAGAGGCACTAGATCAGGCTGCTTCGCGCTATCAATGGGCGTGGGGACAGTGACTATATATACAGTGCAATCTGCGATATCACTCAAATCACTGGTAAATGTCAGATGTTTGGCTTCGGCAAGCAATGCCGGTTCTACCTCTAGGGTCCTGTCTTTGCTCTGGCGCAGGTCGGCGACTCGGTTGCAGTCAATATCGAAGCCAACTGTGGCGAATTGCTTGCCAAACTCTACAGCTAAAGGCAGGCCAACATAACCGAGACCGATCACGGCGATGTGGGTGTCACTCAAGCAATGCAGCGAATTCAATTATAAATTCCCGAGTACGAAAACGATGACCACTAGCCTGTCCAACGGGCGAGTAGCCCTTCATTATGTCACGGCTTAATTTGGACGCAGTGAAGCGAGTCAGACAACGCTATAAGACTTCTCAACGATGTGTTTCACCGCCTTTAATGCACTTGGGAGCATACAGTCCGTGTCCGCCTTAATCCGATCGGGTGCATCCGGTTCCACGCTCAGAATGAAGGCGCCTTTGTGTTAGCTCAGGCTGTACTATTACAAACTTTCCACCCAGAGATTCGACATCACTGCCCCGTTTCAATTCGCCCTTGAAATGCGTGCTGTAGCTAAACGGCTTGGTTCTCCGACTATTGCCCGAAGATAGGGCCATTCTGAGATGGGACTGCCGGCCACTTCGTTGTGTGCAGTAGTTGCACCCTACCTGACACTGTTGCACTTTTCGTGACGATGAATAGCTGTAACGCCTATTTATTGCAGCTAACAAGCGAGGTAGTCTGGTGACATTGGGCCATTGCGGCCCCATCGCAGGAATTAAGATCATGAAAACCGTTCTGAATGTCTCCGGCGCCCCCGGCCGCCACTGGGTCGGCGATGGCTTCCCTGTCCACGGTCTATTCGGGTACTCCGGGGCGGGTGTGGCGGAGCGCAGCCCCTTCCTGATGCTCGATTACGGCGCCCCTGTCGAGTTTCCGCCCAACCCGGGCTATCGTCGCGGGGTGGGTCAGCATCCGCACCGCGGTTTTGAGACCGTCACCATCGTCTACGAGGGCGAGGTCGAGCACCGCGATTCCACCGGCCAGGGTGGCGTCATCGGGCGGGGTGATGTGCAGTGGATGACGGCGGGTTCGGGAATCCTGCACGAGGAGTTCCACTCGCAGGAGTACTCGCGGACCGGCGGACCCTTCGAAATGGTGCAACTGTGGGTCAATTTGCCCGCCAAGGACAAGATGGCCGCGCCCGGTTACCAGGGCATCACCGATGCGCAGATCCCCGTGGTGGCACTGCCTGCTGAGGCGGGTTCGGTGCGGGTCATTGCCGGTTCGTACGGCGGTTCGGTCGGCCCTGCCCGCACGTTTACTCCTATGAACGTGCTCGATGTGCGCCTGCGCGCCGGTCAGTCGGTCGATCTCGATCAGCCCGAGGGTTGGACCACGCTGGTGGTGGTGCTCGACGGGCCGGTGCAGGTCAACGGTCAGGGTCCGTTGCGTCGGGCCGATGTCGCGACGTTGTCGACCTTTGGTTCGCGGGTGGTGGTCGAGTCCGCGGGCGATGCCAAGTTGCTGATCCTTTCAGGCGAGCCGATCGATGAGCCGGTGGTGGGGCATGGACCGTTCGTGATGAACTCGCAGGCGGAGATTATTCAGGCGATCCATGATTTCAATGCGGGGAAGTTTGGCCGCATGGAGGAGCGGTAAATGGGAAATGGTAAATGGGAGTTGGAAACTGGTAGGTGAGGAGCGGTAAATGGTGGGGCGGGCTATTCGTCGTGTTTTGCGGTCGGAATTTCCAGGCGCACCACCTCCGGTGTCATGACTCTAAATTAGCGCGCGGTTAAGCGCGTAGGCCGCCGTCATCAGAAACACAAACAGAATCGAGGCCAGCGCCAGCGGTTTGAGTCCCGCCTGTTTGACCGCGCCGACATGCGTGCGCAAGCCCAGCGCGGCCATCGCAGTAGCCAATGCCAACGTGTCGAAGGCCACCAAGGCATCCACAATCGGCTGCGGCAATAGGTGCAGCGAGTTCAACGCACACACGGCAATAAACAGCACCGCGAACCACGGGATCTGCACGGCGCTCTTGCGGTCGCCGTGGCGCGACTCGGCCTTCGAGAGGATTAAGAGGAACGGGGCGAGCATCATGACGCGCAGCATTTTTTCAATGACTGCAGTGCTTGCCGCGTTGTCAGAAATCGCCTTGCCCGCGGCGACGACTTGCGCCACCTCGTGCACCGACGAGCCGACGTAGATGCCGTACGCGTGCTCGCTGAGTCCGAGCAGCGGATACATCAGCGGGTACAGAAACATGCCGATCGTGCCGAACACCACCACGGTTGCCACCGCCACCGACACCTTGTGCGAAGGCGCTCTCACCACCGGTTCGGTCGCAATCACGGCCGCTGCACCGCAGATCGAGGCTCCTGCGCCGATCAGCATGGCAGTGTCGCGATCCATTCCTAGCCATTTGGTGCCGACTTTAACGGCGAGCCAGAACGTGGCCGCCACCATGATCGCGGCGATGAGCACGCCGGTCCATCCGACTTGGGCAATGTCCTGCAAGCTCAGGCGGAATCCGTAGAGCACGATGCCGATCCGCAGTAGCGAGCCCTTGGCAAAATCGACGCCGGGTGCGAGTTGGGTCGCGAACTTGGGGAACACGGTGTTTCCCAAAATCAGGCCCAGCACGATGGCCACGGTCAGCGCGGAGAAGCCGTATTGCTGGACGGCCGGCTGGGCTGCGAGGATCGTCGAAATCCACGCGATGGCGGCCGCGAAGGCTAGACCAGCCCACCAGCGGGGGGAGGCTAGTTTGAAGGTCGCCAGAAAGCTCATCGGTTTGGTAAATGGAAAATGGGAACTGGTAGACGATTATTCCGAGACGCCGGCTTCGGCGGCGGAGCGGTCGGCGTGGTACGAGCTGCGGACCAGCGGACCCGAGGCCACGTGGGTAAAGCCCAGTGCGTAGCCGAACGCTTCGAGTTGTTTGAACTCTTCGGGGGTCCAGTAGCGCAGCACCGGGTGGTGGTGGGCGCTGGGTTGCAGGTACTGGCCGATGGTGATCATGTCCACGTCGTGGGCGCGCAGGTCGCGGAGAGTGCCTTCGACCTGTTCCATGGTCTCACCCAGGCCGAGCATGATGCCGGACTTGGTGGTGACGTCGGGGTGCTGGGCTTTGAACTGCTGCAGCAGGGTCAGGGACCACTGGTAGTCGGCACCGGGGCGGACGTTGCGGTACAGCTCGGGCACGGTCTCGATATTGTGGTTGAACACGTCGGGCGGGGCGTCGCGGAAGATCTCCAGGGCGCGCTCCATGCGTCCTTTGCCGCGGAAGTCGGGGGTCAGGATCTCGATCTTGGTGTTCGGGGCGTGGGTGCGGATCTCGTGGATGCAGGTGGCAAAGTGGCCGGCACCGCCATCGCGCAGGTCATCGCGGTCGACGCTGGTGACCACGACGTATTTCAGGCCCATATCCTTGATGGTGAGCGCCAGTTTCAGGGGCTCGGCGGCATCGGGGGGCTTGGGGCGGCCGTGGGCCACATCGCAGAAGGAGCAGCGGCGGGTGCAGACCTCGCCTAGGATCATGAACGTGGCGGTGCCGTGGCCGAAACACTCGTGAATGTTGGGGCAGCTGGCTTCTTCGCACACGGTGACCAGGTGGTTCTCGCGGAGTTTTTCCTTGAGTTTCTGGACGGCATTGCCGGTCGGGATTCTGACGCGGATCCAGCTCGGTTTGCGCAGGGTCTCGACGTGCTGGAACTGCACGGGGCTGCGGGCGATCTTGTCGCCTGCCAGTTGTTTATTGCCTGGCGTCAGGTCCAGCGGGATGACTTTGCGCGGTTCGGTGGTGGACACTATTTTGGATTAACCTTGGGCGGCCGCTGGCTGCGTTTGCTGTGGCAGTACGGCGGCCAATTGCAGGTTCAGCCCGAACAGTCGGGCCACATGCTCAAGCAAAGCGGGTTTGACGCCTTCGATGCCCGAGGGACCTCCCAAGTCTAACATGGAGGTCACGGCGAGCCCCTCGTAACCGCAGGGGTTGATGCGGCGGAACGGCTCGAGATCCATGGCGATATTGAACGCGAGTCCGTGGAATGTGCGGCCGTTGCGCACGCGAATGCCCAGGGCTCCGATCTTGGCGCCGTTGACGTAGACGCCGGGGGCGCCTTCCTTGCGTGTGGCCTCGATGTTCCAGTCGGCGCAGGTGTCGATCATGGCCTGTTCGACGCGGTGGACGTACTCTTTGACGCCGATTTTCAGGCGCTTGAGGTCGAGCAGCGGGTACAGGACGATCTGGCCGGGGCCGTGGTAGGTGACCTGGCCGCCCCGGTCCACTTGGATCACGGGGATGTCGCCGGGAGCGAGCACGTGTTCGGGTTTGCCGGCTTGGCCGAGGGTGAAGACGGGGTCGTGTTCGACCAGCCACAGTTCGTCGTCTGTTTCTTCTGTGCGTTCGCTGGTGAACTGCGACATGGCGTGCCAGATGGGCTCGTAGGCGGCCCGTCCGAAGTCGCGGACGATTGTGGTGCGCGTTGCTGGCGGCGGTGTCGTATCCGGTGCCGCGTCCTCGGGAGTTACAGCGTCCACACGACCTCGGGGTGGCCGCGCAGGAGTTCGTGCGCGCGATCGTATTCTTCGCGGTTGTCGGCGCGGAACGTGATGCGAACCGACACGTACTTGCCGTTCGACGACGTTTTCCACTGCACCGACTCACTGATCAAATCGACGTTCGCCTCTTTGAGCAGAAGCGGCAGTACTGTCTGCAAATCCTTGTCGGCCGGGCCCATCGCGCTGAGCTCGAACTCACCCGGAAACTGGAAGCCGTGTTCTTTCTGGTCTGTCATCATTTCAGTCCTAGTTAATGGGGACGGAGGCAATTAATTTCACTTAACAATTGGCGATTGCGCCACTCCATCCGCGCCGTTGGCGCATGGAGTGGCAACGCAATGGCGCCTTTAATTTGTTAAGGAAATTTAATTGCCTCCGTCCCCATTTCTTACTTAAACAGCATGAGGAGGCTGTCCCAGAGGCGGCGGAAGAAGCCACCCTCGGCGACATCGGCCAGTGCGACGAGCGGCTCGGTGGAGACCACCTTGTCGCCTTGCATCACCTTGACCGTACCGACAACCTGACCCTTTTTCAGCGGTGCGACGATGGCCTTCTGGACATCGATCACGGCCTTGAGGTCGGCGCCTTGACCGCGCGGCACCACAACGCTCACCGGTTGCAGCGTACCGACGGGCAGATCGGTGATCGAGCCCTTCCAGACGCGCGTGGTTTGCAGCGGCTTGTTGGCCGGGAACAGCGTCTTGCTTTCAAAGAAGCGGAAGCCCCAGTTCAGCAGCGCCAGCGAATCCGACGAACGGTGCTCCATCGAGTCGGAACCCAGGATTACCGACACCAGACGCATGTCGGAACGCTTGGCCGACGCCATCAGGCAGTAACCGGCGCTCGCAGTGTGACCGGTCTTAATACCGTCAACGGTGCTGTCACGCCACAGCAGCAGATTGCGGTTTTGCTGCGTGATCGGACCGACCGTGAACTCCTTGATGGAGTTGTAGGAATACGCCGTAGGAAAATCCTTAGCCAGCGCACGACCGAGCAGCGCCAGATCATAGGCGGTGGAGTAATGGTTCGGATCGGGCAAACCGGTCGGATTGACGAAATGCGAGTTCTTCATGCCGATCTTGCCGGCATAGTGATTCATCAGATCGGCGAAGGCAGCCGTAGTGCCCGCAACATGCTGGGCCAGCGCGATGGCAGCGTCGTTACCCGACTGCACCACCATGCCCTTTTCCATGTCGACCAGCGGCGCGCTTTGGTTCACCGGGAACCCGCTGTAGCTACCGTCGGTGCCGGCACCGCCCAGACGCCACGCCTCCTCGGTCATGGTCACTTGGTCGTCGGCTTTGACGCGTCCGGCCGCCATTTCCGCGGCAATCACGTAGCTCGTCATCACTTTGGTGATGCTGGCCGGCTCGAGCTTTTCGTTGTAGTTCTGACCCGCCAGGATGCGACCGCTACCCGCGTCCAGGACCACCCACGCCTTGCCGATAACAACCGGCGGCGATGCGATGGCCGTCGGGGCCGTGGCTTGCGCTTGGGCAGCCGCAGTTGCCGGTGCCGTTGCCGTAGTCGAAGGAGCTGCGGACGCTGCAGCACTCGTAGCTTGCGGAGCGGCGGCGGGGGCCTGATTTTGCGGTTTCAGCGTATCGGGAACCGGAATTTCCTGAGCGGCCGGTTGCGCGGCAGCAGCGGAAGCGGATTGGGCCGGAGCGGCGTTCTGGGCCACGGCGGCACCAACGACAACAGTCGCGGCGGCGGCAAGGGTGACTTGCCAGGGACGCGAGGTAAAGCGGTTCTTGATCATCGGAGAAACAGGCTGTTTTGCGGGGTGAATCCCCTAGTTTAGAGGAAATGCCGCCGCCAAGTTAGAGCGCGCTCACGTAACGCGAAACGGGCACCTTAAGGCGCCAGTTCGTGTCGACTCTCTGCAGGTTTTTCGGGCGGTTTACAGTACCCGCACCGGACGACCAAGTCCCAGCGCCGCAATCTGCTCGATCACGCGCGGCGATTCGTTCTGGGCCACCGGCCCTACTCGCAAACGCCAGATGCGCGCACCGGCGGACGAGGTGCCTTCGATCACGCGTGCCCCATTGATGCCCGCCGACAGCAGTCGGGTCATGGCGTCGTTGGCGTTGTTCGGGCTCGAGAAACTGGCCACCTGCAGCACGATCTCGCCGGGGCCGGGTTTCAGATCGCTCGCGTTCGTGCTCACGGGCGCCGTGTTATTCGCATTAACCCCGTTCGAAGGCGCAAACACCACCGGATTTGCATTGCTCACGGTGGGCGCTGCCGTCGGTGTGACATTGGTCTCGGCAGTCACCGCTTGCGCCACGACCGACGCCACTGTCGCCGGAATCGGCGGAGCGGTTACGGGACGCGGTGCGCCCGTCGCGATGTTGATGTTTTGCGTTTTCAGCCAGGCCTCGAATTCGGCGGCGGTCATGTTGCGGCCGTTCTGCCGCATGGCAAAGCGCGCCGCATCCGGACGGAACGCCGGTCGCGTATCGGCCGTGGCCGCTGTCGCAACGGCAGCCGTTTGGATTGGCTGGGCAGCGGCAGGCGTCGCGGCAGCCATCGTCGAACCGTCAGGTTGCAAGGCCTCAACGCGCACACGACCGGTGCCCTTGGCGACGATGCCAATCTTAGTAGCGGCGGCCAAACTCAGATCGATGACACGCCCTTCGTGAAAGGGACCGCGATCGTTGACCCGAACCACGACCGACTTGCCGTTGTCGAGATTGGTAACGCGCGCAAAGCTCGGAATCGGCAGCGTCTTGTGCGCCGCGCTGAACGCGTACATGTCGTACACCTCCTGCGCCGAAGTTCTGCGACCATGGAATTTTTTGCCGTAGTAAGAGGCAGTGCCCTCCTCGCGATAATCGCGCGTGTCGGCGAGCACGTAATAGTTCTTGCCCAGCACGCTATACACGGGCTTGTTGCCGTAACGCGACAACGGCAGCGCCACCACATCAGGCTCTGGAATCAGATCGGCATTCACCGTGATGCCCTTGATGCTGTCGCTCACTCCCGGCTTGTACAAACCGCCGGCAACGTAATCACCGCGCGTACTCAGATCTTCCTGCGCGGGCGCATAAGGCGACACCGGTTTCGGCGCAGCATTGCTCGAAGGCATCTCCGTCACCGCACCACTAAGAATTGCCGAAGGATCCGGCGACGTCGAAGCCGTCTGCATCGGCTTGGTGGTCTGACACGCTGCCAGCGCCACCGCCAACAACGAAAGGGAACCGAGTTTTAGTGCACGCATATATCTATGTCCCATTCGACCAATCACTTACAAAAGCCCGCTCTCGCCTTTGCTATTGCTTTTGCTCTTGCTCTTGCTCTTGCTTTTGCTCTTGCTTTTGCTTTTGCTTTTGCTCTTACCAGTTACCAAATCCCATTTTCCATTTACTACTTGGCGAGTTCACGAGCCAAGTCATACACGGCCATGCCGTAATGCTTCGAAATGTTGTATCTCGTAATCGCATAGAAATTCTGGAAGCTGTACCAATACTCAGGCCCGTTCACGCCATCAAGACGGAACACGTTAGCCTTCGCACTTGCAGTCACCGGAATCAGCGGGCGGAAACCCTTATCCGCCAGCTGCTGCACGGTATAAATCGGATCGAGCGATTCGGGCGTCATGTCTGACGCGCCGGCATCTTTCGTTGCCTTCAGCGTCACGGTACCGCCACGCACCCAACCGCCACGTCGCACAAAGTAATTGGCAATAGACGCAAACGCATCTTTCTTGCTATGGAAGAGATCGGCGCGACCGTCGCCATCGCCATCGACTGCAAGTTCCATGTAGCTCGACGGCATGAACTGACCGTAGCCCATCGCACCGGCGTACGAACCCTGCAAGGTGGTGATGTCCATCTTCTCGCGCTTGCCCATGGCAAACAGTTCCATCAGCTCATTGCGGAAGAAGGCCTCGCGGCGTGCTTCACGATCGGCCTTGCTCGGATCGCCACTGCGCGGATAGAAAAAGCCAAGCGTATACAGCGCATTGACGACATTGGTCTTGCCCATGTTGGCGCCCCAACCGGTTTCGACGCCCATGATTGCCACGATGATTTCTTTCGGCACGCCGTAAACGGATTCGACCTTTTCCAGATCGGCACGGTTTTCAGCAATGAACTTGCGACCGCCGCTGATGCGCGCATCGGTGATAAAGATCGGACGGTATTGCGCCCAAGTCTTGCTGGTCTCAGCCGGCTTGGACATCAGCGCGATGACGCTATCTAGTTTGGTGGCCTGATTCAGTACGCTGCGAACCGAGTTCGGATCGATGCCGAACTTGGCGCTGGTGCGTTTGACAAAATCTTCTTTGGCCTCCGCCAGGGCCATCGGCGGCAGCGGATCGGGCAGCGGATTGGTCTTGGGCTTGGGCAGGCCGTTGTCAGCCGTCGGCGTGGTGGCCGCGCTCGTCGGCGGGGTCGTCGTCGACTCGGGGGCTTTTTCGCCCTGCAGTTCGTTGGAGTAAATCGAGGCACAGGCGCTCAACAGCAGCGCGGCACCACCGACGGCGGAGATCTGGAGCAGGGTCTTCTTCGTCATGACATTGAGAATATCATGTAAGCCCTTGAATTTCCGCCCTTTTCACGGCGAAAGATGTAAGGAAAATGTTAAGGCGTGACGCGCGCGGCAGGGCTCAGCTGCGGCGTCGAACGGCCATCACCAGGCCCATACCGGTCAGCAACGACACCGCCGAGGTCCCGCCGTAACTCAGCAGCGGCATCGGCACCCCGACGACCGGTAGCAAATTGGAGATCATGCCGCCGTTGACGATCACGTACACGCCGAAAGCTAACCCCAGCGCGCCGGCCACCAGACGACCCCACCCATCCTTCGACTGCATCGCAATCCACAGGCAGCGCAGTACCACCACGGCATACAACGCGAACACCACGACCACGCCGATCCATCCCCACTCTTCGGAGAACACCGAGAATGCAAAGTCGGTCGTGTGCTCCGGAATGTAGTTGAGATGCGACTGCGTACCCTGCCCTAAGCCCTTGCCGAACATGCCACCGGAGCCGATCGCAATCTTGGATTGAATGATGTTCCAGCCCGCACCTTGCGGATCGTTCTCGGGATTGAGGAACGTCAGCACGCGATCCTTCTGATACGGCCGCAGCAAAAAGAACCACGCCACCGGCGCAATCGATGCCACCGCCGCAGCCGCACCTGCAAACCACCACCAGCTCAAACCCGCTAAATACAGCACGAAGGCGCCACTAATGCCCACCAGCATCGCAGTACCAAAGTCCGGCTGCTTCAGGATCAGCAGCACCGGAATGCCGATGATCACGCCGCTAGTCAGAATCGTGCGCAGTTTTGGCGGCAACGACTGTTCGTTGACGTACCACGCTACGGCCATCGGCAAGGTGATTTTCAGCAGCTCCGACGGCTGGAAATAAAACACGCCCAAGTTGATCCATAAGTTGCCGTGCTTGCCCTGCCCGATCAGCAGCACAATCATCAGCGGAATCAGCGAGAACAGATACACATACGGCGATGCGTTGCGTAACTGCGCGGGTTGCACGCGCGACAGCAGCCACATCACACCAAAGCCGATCACGTAGCGCGCACCTTGTGCCACCACCGGACGCATCGTGCCATCGCCTGCGCCGTATTGCGTCACCAGACCCACACCCATCAGGCACACCAGCGCGCCCAACAGTATCGGATCCAAGCTACGCAGCAGATGTCGCGTCAGCCCTAAAAACCAGCGAAATAAACTCATGGTTTGGGCTCCGTAACTTTTGGGGCTTCAGTCGAAGGCGTTGCCGGCTCCGGTTTCGTCGCTTGCTGCTTGGCCAGTTCCAGGCGCGCCAATTCGGCGGCCATGATTTCATCGGGCGCGGGTTCCGGACGCGGGGCGGGATCTGAAGGACGTTGCAGCAGCCACGCATCAAAGACTTTGCGCGCAATCGGACCCGCGGTGCTGGCGCCATAACCACCATGCTCGACGCTGACGGCAATCACGATCTGCGGGTCTTCGACGGGTGCAAAGCCGACAAACAAAGCCTGATGGCGCAAATGCAGCGGCAGCGAATGCGGATTCATCGACGCCGAACCCTTACGCGAAACTTTTTGCGCGGTACCGGTCTTGCCCGCAAAGGTATACGGCGCACCGCGCGCAAGGCTCGCACCGGTGCCGACCACCATCGTCAGATGCATGCCTTCCTTGATGACATCCAGGAACGCCTTGTTGGTACTGATGTGCTTTTTAACAGGCGATGCGACGCTGACCCACGGCTTCTGATAACCCGAGCGCACTTGCCACACCAGATGGGGACGATGCATGGCGCCGTCATTGGCGATTGCACCGATGCCCTGCACCAGCTGCAGCATGGTGGCCACCCAGTAGCCCTGACCGATGCCCGAGATCACGGTTTCGCCCGGATACCAGCTCTCCTTGCTGCGCTTCATCTTGTACTGTGGCGACGGCACGACACCCTTGTTCTCACCGCTCAGGTCCACGCCGGTGACTTCACCGAAACCGTACTCGCGCATGTAGCGATCAAATTTCTCGATGCCCATGTCATACGCCAGTTTGTAATAGAAGAAGTTGACCGAGTCCCAGATCGACTTCTTGATGTCCGTCCAACCGGAGCCGCGGTGCGCATCGCGATAGCCACGTCGTTGACCCGGAATAAAAAACTCACCGGTCGAAAACACGCGGTAATTCAAGTCAATTTGGCCGCTCTCGAGGCCGGCCAGTGCGACCAGCGGTTTGATGGTCGAGCCCGGCGGACCGCCGCCCAACACATTGCGGTTAAACATCGGGCGCGACGGATTGTCCATCAGCTCGCGATACAGCGAACTCGGAATGCCGTTGACGAACAGGTTAGGGTTGTACGCAGGCAATGACACCATGGCCAGAATCTCACCCGTGCGCGGATCCATGGCGACGGCCGAGCCATCGTGCTCACCAAACGCATTGACCATGGCCTGCTGCAGATTGATGTCAATACTCAGACGCAAGTCGACACCGGGTTGTGCGGGCACGCGACCGAGACTGCGAATCGGACGGCCATCGACATTGGTTTCGATCTTGTCGTAACCGATCTTGCCGCGCAGCAGATCCTCGTAATAGCGTTCGAGCCCGGCCTTACCGATATGACTCAGCGCCGAGTTCTCGCTGCCGAGTTTCTCTTTATCTTTTTCATCGATGCGACCCACATAGCCGATCACATGCGCGAACAGGTTGCCGTACGGATAGTAGCGCTGCATGTACGGCGTCAGTTCCATGCCCGGAAAGCGCCATCGATCCGACGACATGATCGCAATCTCTTCTTCGGTCAGGCGCTCTTTCAACGTGACGATCTTGAACCCGCGACTGCCTTTGATGGCTTTGCGATAGTTCTCGACTTCTTCATCGGTCAGGGCAATGCGCGCACGTAACGCAGGCAACCATTCCTCCGGCGGACCCGCACGAAACGGGGTCACATCGAGACGAAATGCCGGGACGTTCTGCGCCAGGATCACGCCGTTACGATCAAGGATCAGACCGCGCCCCGGCACCACAGGCTTGGGACGAATGCTGTTTTGCGTGGATTGCGTTTGATAGTGAGTGTAGTTCAGTACTTGCAGGCGGAAATACCACAGCGCCAGAAATACGGTGAGCAGCACCACCGCGCCCATCGCAACGATGGCGCGATTGCGGAACAGTTCGCTCTCGCGCGCCGTACTCTTGACGTTACGACGTCCGTTGCCGATCAGAAACCGTTTGAGGTCGGCCACGTCATCGGCCCCAGCCGCGCAAACGCAGCGAGTCGATGGCGATAAACAGAATCGGCCACAGCGCAAAGCCGATCATCGGCGTCAGCCATGCCGTCCACGGTGCCGCGGGCAAACGCCAGAACGCATGCAAGGCCACCGAAATAATGCGGTCGTTGAACAGAATCAGCGCCACGATGGCCGCTTGCTGCGTCAACGGGAAGAACCGAATTCGCGCACGAAACCGCAGCAGAATAAACGTCACCACCACCAGCCGCAGCGCATTCTCACCGAGCATGCCGCCAACGATCAGATCCTGCAAAATGCCCAGCGAAAACGCGAGCGCCATGCCCACGCGACCGGGCGATTCAATAATCCAGTACGCCAGCACCAGTGCCACCCACGCCGGACGCAAGGGTTGCAGCTCAGGCGCCACCGGCACCACGCTCAGCAAAAACGCCACCAGCAAGGTGATGGGCATCAGCCACGGTTGCCGTTCGCGACTCATGGCGAAGGCACCACAGGCTTTTCCGTCTCAGCCGACTTGAGTTGCGGCTTGGGCGCGGGCGGAACGCTCGGATCACGCAGCAAGGTCGGCTGCGTTGCACCGGCGTTTGCATCCGTGTTGGTCGCCGGTTGAGTAGTGGTCGTTGTCGCAGTCGTCGCCGTTGTAGCAGGCGCCACCGTCTTCGGTGCTGCAGCCGCAGCTTCGGCCGCACTCAGCGCCACGGGCGCCGTGGCGGTATACGACGAGGTCACGATCATCACTTGCGAACCGCGATCCAAACGCGCGGCAGGACGAATATCGCCCAGCAAGAAGGCCCGCGAATCATCGGCACGCACGTGCGTCACCACACCCACCGGTAGGCCCGGCGCAAAGCGACCACCCAAACCGGAAGTGACGACCTCGTCACCGGGTTTGATGTCTGTCGAGAGCGGCACGTTGATGACATCGAGCAAATCGTTGCGTCCCATGCCCGAGGCAATCATGCGCACGCCATTGCGTTTGAGCATCACTGGCACGCCATGCTCCGGATCGGTCACCAGCAACACCGTCGAGATGTTCGATTGCACCGAGATGACTTGGCCGAGCAGACCGCCTTCGTCCATGACGGTTTGACCGACACGCACGCCATCGCCCGAACCCGCACGAATCACCAGACGCTGACGCGACGGATCCAGATCGACGTCGAGCACCGAGGCAATGATCACCGACATGCCGGGGCGCACCGCAACGGCGCGCTGCAAGTTCGCAGTTTCAGCAGTCGAAGCAAGAATGGCTTCGGCACGATCAAGGCGCGCGCGATTGAGCATCAGCTCGCGACGCAGGCGTTGGTTCTCTGCAGTCAGCGAACTGAAGCTGCCCGCATCGGTCGAGATCTTGCGCGCCGCAGCCGAAGGCAAACCCGCAACCGCCCACACCGGCTGCACCAGTGTCGACAGTTGTTCGCGGACTTTATCAAGCCAATGGGTCTGCTTGTCCACGGCCATCATCATGACGGCCAGCGCGACAAACGCCAGCAATTTCAGAGTGTCTGAAAATTCGCCATCGCGGGGTACTGCATTGGGGCCGGCCAGGTCGGGCACGTCAGGGGCACGTTATTCGTAGGCGAAGAACTCGTTGCCGTGCATGTCCACCAGCTCGAGTGCACGACCGCCACCGCGGGCCACACAGGTCAACGGATCCTCGGCGACTTGAACATGCAAGCCGGTTTCGTTGGAGATCAGTCGGTCGAGATCGCGCAGCAAGGCGCCACCGCCGGTCAGCACGATACCGCGCTCGGCAACGTCCGCACCCAGTTCCGGCGGGGTTTGTTCCAGCGCCAGCTTGATGGCGGTGACGATACCGGCCAACGGTTCCTTCAGTGCTTCGAGCACTTCGTTTTCATTAATGGTGATGACCTTGGGCACACCCTCGGACAGATTGCGACCCGTCACATCGATCGAGCGGTTCTCGGTTTGCGGCCAGGCGCAACCCAGTTCCATCTTGATGCGTTCGGCCGTCGCTTCACCAATCAGGGTGCCGTAATGGCGACGCACGTAATTGATGATGGATTCGTCGAAGCGGTCACCGCCAATACGAACCGAAGCCGCGTAGACGATACCGTTCAGAGCAATCACTGCCACTTCGGTCGTACCACCACCGATGTCCACCACCATCGAACCGCGCGCCTCCGTCACCGGCATGCCGGCACCGATTGCAGCGGCCATGGGCTCTTCGATCAAAAACACATCACGTGCACCGGCCTCAAGCGCGGATTCTTTAATCGCGCGACGTTCCACTTGTGTTGAACCGCAAGGCACGCACACCAGCACGCGCGGCGACGGACGCAGGAAGCGGCTCTTGTGCACTTTACGGATAAAGTACTTGAGCATTTCCTCGGTGTAGGTGAAGTCGGCGATCACGCCATCCTTCATCGGGCGGATGGTGGTGATGTGACCCGGCGTACGACCCAGCATCTGCTTGGCCTCGGCACCGACTGCTGCGACCGACCGTGTGCCCCCGCCACGGCGATCTTGTCGCACGGCGACCACTGATGGCTCGTTCAGGACGATGCCTTGGCCGCGGACATAAATCAGAGTGTTGGCGGTTCCCAAGTCGATCGAGAGATCGCTGGAGAACATGCCACGGAAATTCTTAAACATTGGGGATCAACCTGGGGCGAGAGTTGGGGCAGTGAACCCATTATTTTAGCCCCCGCATTTCCACAGGGGCAAGCACAATATCCGCTATACTTAACAAGTTTGCTGGTCCATACCCAACCGCCCTACGGCCAGGTCGGTCCCGCGAGCGTCTGTCCCCTTTTCCTGTTCATTTTCGGACCCGAAATGTCAGCACTCATCTGCGGCTCTATGGCGTACGACACCATCATGGTGTTCGAAGACCAGTTTAAAAACCACATCCTCCCGGACAAAGTCCACATTCTGAATGTGTCGTTCTTTGTCCCGCACATGCGCCGCGAGTACGGCGGCTGTGCCGGCAACATCGCCTACAACCTCAAGCTACTGGGCGGTTCGCCCATCCCCATGGCCACCGTGGGCGATGACTTTGGCCCCTACCGCACCTGGTTCGAACAAAAGGGCATCACGCTCGACTACGTCAAAACGCTGCCGGGCACGTTCACCCCGCAGGCCTTCATCACCACCGATCACGACAACAACCAGATCACGGCCTTCCACCCGGGTGCAATGTCGCGTTCGTATGAGAACCACGTCAAAGATGTCCCCGGCGTCAGCATCGGCATGGTCTCGCCCGACAGCCGCGAGGGCATGATCCAGAACGCTCGTGAATTCCACGAGATGGGCGTTCCGTTTATTTTTGACCCCGGCCAAGCCATGCCGCTGTTCTCGCCCGAGGATCTGCGCGAGTTCATCGAACTGGCCGACTACGTCACCGTCAACGATTACGAGTCCAGCATGCTGCAAAAGCAGACCGGCTGGTCCGAGCAGGAAATCGCTGAACGTGTGAAGGCACTGATCTGCACCCGCGGCCCGCAAGGCGTCACCATCTTTGCCGATGGCAACAGCTACCAGATCCCGCAAGCGCAGGAACAGGCCATCAAAGATCCGACCGGTTGTGGCGATGCGTTCCGTGCCGGCCTGCTGTTCGGTCTGTCCAAGGGCTACGACTGGGAAACCATCGGCCGCATCGGCAACCTGATGGGCGCCATCAAGGTCTCCCATTACGGCACGCAGAACCAGTCGTTCACCTACGATGAGTTCAACGCCGAGTTTGAGAAGCAGTTTGGGTATTCTTTGAAAAAATAAATACAAAAAAATAAAAAATAAACAGGGCGGCCGCTCCGATTGCATTTCGGGCAGCCGCCTTTTATTTTTTGCGGTTTATTTTTTCCGGTTTATTTTTTCCGGTTTATTTTTTCCGGTTTATTTTTTCCGGTTTATTTTTT
>CAKZGB010000011.1 GCA_936911875.1 uncultured Lysobacteraceae bacterium | reverse complement strand
CAGTCCTTGGTAGCGAAACTCTAAACCTACTGTCCAACTAATGGGGGTCAGTTCAATTGCCGGGCTTTTTGTTGTTGCCGGTTTATCTGGCTGTCCCGCAGTCAAATGAACGTTCGATACATGCATTTCATCGAAAATTTACGGTATAAATGAACTATGTGCCGGACGTCCCTGCACGCCATACCAAGGAGTTTCACAATGAAATCCAAGATCGTTGCCGCCCTGCTCGCTGCTCCACTGATGGCCGTCTCGTTTGCTGCCATGGCTCAGTCGACTCCGGTCGGTAAGTGGGTCACCATTGACGATGCCACCAAGAAGCCCAAGTCAATCGTTGAGATCACCGAGGTCGGTGGCAAGCTGCAGGGTAAAGTCATCAAGGTGCTGCAATCGGATCAGGGTCCGAATCCGGTCTGCAAGAAATGCACCGGCACCAACCAGAACAAGCCGATCGAAGGCCTGACCATCATCAGCAATGTCAAGAAGAACGGTTCCGTGTGGGATGGCGGCCAGATTCTGGATCCGGCATCGGGCAAGACCTACTCGGTCAAGATGACCCCGGCCTCCAACGGCAAGTCGATGCAGGTCCGCGGTTTCATGGGCGTCTCGCTGCTCGGCCGCACCCAGGTTTGGCAGCGCCAGAACTGATCCGCACTCCAAGCTAGCGTTTTATCCGACAGGGCCCGCAATTGCGGGCCTTGTTTTTGGGACTGCATGCGATAATGGAAGCCTTTCCCACTGCTCCTGCGACACATGACCGTACCTGCTCTCGTCACCGCCGCCCTGCCGTATGCCAACGGACCGCTCCATCTGGGCCATTTGCTCGGCTACATCCAGTCCGACATCTGGGTGCGTGCGCAACGGCTCGAAGGTCGCACCGTGCATTTTGTGTGTGCCGATGACACCCATGGCACGCCGATCATGCTGGCGGCGCAAAAGCAGAACCTGACCCCCGAGGCCTATATCGGCGGGATCCAGTCCGAACATGCCGCGGACTTTAGCGCCTTCAATGTCGATTTTGATATTTTCGGTTCGACCAATTCGAACTCGAATCTGGAACTGACCACGGAGATCTATCGCCGTCTGCGTTCGAACGGTCACATCACCAGTCGCTCGGTGGAACAACTGTACGATCCGCAGCAAGGCATGTTCCTGCCCGACCGTTACGTCAAGGGTGAATGCCCTAACTGCGGCACGGCCGATCAGTACGGCGACAACTGCGAACATTGCGGCGCCACTTATCAGCCGACCGAACTCAAGAATCCGGTCTCCGTTCTGAGCGGTGCGACGCCGGAACTGCGTGAATCGGAACATTACTTTTTCGAAGTCGGCCAGTTCACCGAGTTCCTGCGCGAATGGCTCGGCGGTGATGTCGCCATCGATCCGGTCAAATCCAAACTGTCGGAGTGGCTGCGTGCCGAGGGCGGCCTGCGGGCGTGGGACATCAGCCGTGATGCGCCCTACTTCGGCTTTGAAGTGCCGGATGCGCCGGGGAAGTATCTTTACGTTTGGCTGGATGCGCCGATCGGTTATCTCTCGACGTTCAAAGACCTGGCCAAGCAGCAGGGCTTTGATGCCGACGCATTCCTGACGTCCGGATCTGCAGCTGAGCTGCATCACTTTATCGGCAAGGACATCGTCAATTTCCATGGCCTGTTCTGGCCGGCAGTGCTGAAAGGTTCCGGTCTGCGTGCGCCGACGCGATTGCACGTCAACGGATACGTGACCGTTAACGGCGCCAAGATGTCCAAATCGCGCGGCACGTTTATTACGGCCCGCAGCTTTCTGGATTCCAAGCTCAATCCGGAACATCTGCGTTATTACTTTGCTGCCAAGTCCAACGGCGCCATCGATGACGTCGATCTGAATCTCGAAGACTTTGCCCAGCGCGTTAACTCCGATGTCGTCGGCAAGTTCGTCAATCTGGCCTCGCGTTCGGCCGGTTTTATTACCACCCGTTTCGAAGGCCGTCTCGCCGCCCGTCTGGATGATGCGGACATGCATTCGCGTTTCGTGGAGGCATTAGGTGCTGTGCGCCAGGCCTATCTCGACAATGAGCCCGCCACTGCCTTGCGTCTGATCATGACTCTGGCCGATGAAGCCAATCGTTACGTTGATGATCGCAAGCCATGGGTCTTGGCCAAGGATCCGGAACGCCTTGCCGAGTTGCACTTAGTCTGCACGCAGATCTGCAACCTGTTCCGCGTGCTGAACATTGCGCTAAAGCCGGTACTGCCGCAAATATCCGCGCAGGCCGAGTCGTTCCTCAACGACCCGATCAGCAGCTGGGATGATGCCAAGCGACCGCTGCTGGATCATGTGATCAACAAGTACAGCAACTTGAGTGGCCGCGTCGATGTCGCAACCGCTACGGCTCTGGCTACACCCGCAGACGCACACGCGGCACCGGCTGCTGCTGCACACAAGCCTGCTAAGAACAAAAACGCGGCGCCCGCCACGGTCGCTGCAACGGATTCGGAGTCGTCCATGAGTTATATCGGCATTGATGATTTTGCCAAGCTTGATTTGCGCATCGGTATAGTCAAAGTCTGCGAATTGGTTGAAGGCTCGGGCAAGCTCCTGCGCTTTGAACTCGACGCCGGTGACCTCGGCATGCGTCAGATCTTCAGCGGTATCCGCGGCTCGTATGCGGACCCGTCGGTGCTGGTCGGTCGTCGCGTGGTGTTTATTGCCAACCTGGCGCCGCGCAAGATGCGCTTTGGCCTGAGCGAAGGCATGATCCTGTCCGCAGGTTTTGTCGGCGGTTCGCTGTTCCTGCTCGACGCTGACAACGGCGCTGAAGCCGGCATGCCGGTCCGCTAAACCCGAACGCCGAATCGCGCAGCGCAGATGATACCCGCCGACCAGTCGTTAGCAGGACGCACCGAGCGCCTGGATCGTCTGTTGCCGCAAACCCAGTGCGGACAATGCGGGTATTCGGGCTGTCGGCCGTACGCTGAAGCGATGGCCGCAGGACAGGCCGCGACGGACCGTTGCCCGCCGGGTGGGGATGACGGTGCCGCGCGGCTTGCAGCGGCCTTAGGAACGGCCTTCGTGCCATATGACCGCGAGTTGGGTCCCTATCATGCAGCACCACCGTTAGCCCGCGTCATTGAAGCCGACTGCATCGGTTGCACCAAATGCATTACGGCGTGTCCGGTTGACGCGATAATCGGCGGCGCGAAGGCCATGCACGTGGTTTTGGAAGCGCTGTGCACGGGGTGCGAGCTGTGCGTCCCCGCGTGCCCTGTGGACTGCATTGAGCTGGTGCCTGCAACGCCACTGTCCCCGAGCTCGCAGGCGGCAACTCCGTAACTCTTGTGACCCGGTAGCCGCGCTGCTGCAACAGCCGCACGATGCCACTCGGACCCACCACATGCAAGGCGCCCACTACGACCATGGCGTGGCCTTTGCGTCGCGTGCGCAGGTCGGACTCCAACTGCGGTAACCAACGGCGATTGCGTGCCACGATCAGCGTTGCATGCTGACGCGGGAATCGACGTTTCATCTGCCGCTCCACACGCGTGAGCGTACGCACGTCGCCGCGTAGCCACGCCTGCAGTGTGATCTCGGCATCCTCAGTGTCGGCGGTTTGAGTGGAGTTCGGACGTCGCAGCGACTCGATCAGGTTCGTTAACTGCACGGATTCGGGCGTGTCGGCTAGCACCTTTAACTGGTCGCGCAAAGTTTCCAGACCGACCTGTTCGCGTGGACTCGTCTGGCCCTGCCGGGCCAGCTGAAAATCCACGCCATTTTGCGATTCGAGACGGAGCGCCTTCAAAGTGTCCAGCTCCAGCATCAGCGCTGCCAACCACGGTCGCATGTGTTGCCATTGCGCCTCGGGTATTCCGGTGGACTGCATGCGGGTCCGCAACAGCGCCGCATCCTCACGCGATAACAGATCGGTGAGTTGGCTGCCATCATGCGTAAAGCCCATGGTCTGCAGCAGTTCAGGCAGACGATGCGACGAGTCGGCAAACTCTTCGGGTGAGAGTTCAAAGTAGATGCGGGTGGCGCGGCCTGCGACTTGCTGCACAACGGCGGGCAGCTCCGCATTCTCAGCACGTAGCTGGTGAATGGATCCGAGAATGTACAGTGAGCTGTCAGCATCACTGACACGATAAAGAATGGGTACCGTACGCTCAGCCGACCACGCCGGCCCACTCCACATGACGGCAGCTAGCAGGGCGATGCAAACCGCCGCGCGGCGCATTTCATCGGCCTCGCAGGAACCAGCGATCCATGTCGGCCAAGGTCACGGCCGTCCATGTCGGTCGGCCATGGTTGCACTGATCGGAGCGCGGGGTGACCTCCATATCGCGCAGCAAGGCATTCATTTCCGGAATCGTCAGACGACGGTTGGCGCGCACCGAAGCGTGGCAGGCCATAGTCGCGAGCAGATCGTTACGCGTATTCTCAATGCGCTCCAGATCACCGTGCTCAAGCCAGTCGCCCAACACATCGCGGACCAAAGCCTCGACATTGCCGTCGGCCAACAGCACCGGCACGGAGCGCACCTGCAGACTCAAAGGACCGCTGCGTCGCAACTCAAAACCCAGCGATTCAAACGCCGCGCTGCCGGCTTCAATGGCATCGGCTTCGCGTTCGGATACGGCCATCGTCAGCGGCACCAGCAACGGTTGAGTGCGAATGCCCTCGCGGTCCATTGCGTCTTTCAGTCGTTCGTACACGATGCGTTCGTGAGCCGCGTGCATGTCGACAATGATCATGCCTTCGCGCGTTTCACTCAGAACGTAAATGCCATGCAATTGTGCGATGGCATAACCGAGCGGCGGAATGTCGTCGTCAGATTGAGGCGCCGAATCCGCGATTGCTGTGGGCGCGGCAGCGGGCGTGCTGCTTGCATACAGTTGAGCCTGCAACGCAGCCGCCGAGGAATCGAGTGATTGCGCACGCAGCGGCAGATTGGACGGCGCCGGTCGCCAATCACGGAACGACGTAGGCGCTGCACCGCTAGCAGTCGTTGCATTGCCGGAACTACTGAGATAACTGCTCGTCGGCGCGTTCAAATCTACTTGCGCGCCCGGACGGGTCTCACGCAAGGCCTCAGCGACGGTGCGATAGACAAAGTCATGCACGAAACGCGCATCGCGGAAACGGACTTCGTGCTTGGCAGGATGCACGTTGACATCCACACGACGCGGATCGATCGTCACAAACAGCACGTAGGCCGGATGGCGGCCGTGAAACAGCACGTCACCGTAGGCTCTTCGGATAGCATGTGCCACCGAGCGGTCACGAATGGCACGGCCGTTCACGACCAGATACTGCTGATCCGCAGCGGCGCGATTGTAAGTCGGACGGGCGATCCAGCCGGACAAGGCAATACCGACTGCCTCGGCCTCAATGCGCATGGCATTGGCAACGAAGGCCTCGCCTAAGGTCTCATCGAGACGACGCGTTGAAAGCAGATCGTCCTGGCGATTCCAGCGGCGCAGCATTTTGCCGTTGTGGCTGACGCGGACATCGATATCCGGTCGTGCCAGCGCAAGCTGCCGCAGCCATTCTTCGATATGACCAAGTTCTGTGCGCTCGGCTTTGAGAAACTTACGGCGCGCAGGAACGTTAAAGAACAAGTCGCGAACTTCAATCGTAGTGCCCGGCGGATGGGGATGCGGTGACTCCGCAACGACGCGCCCACCTTCGAGCTCGACGCGGTGCGCATGCTCGTGCTCGGCAGTTCGTGAGGTCAACGACAGTCGACTGACCGACGCGATCGAAGGCAGTGCTTCGCCACGAAAGCCCATGGTCAAAACGGATTCGAGATCGTCCAGACTCCCGATCTTGCTGGTGGCATGACGGGACAAGGCCAGCGGCACTTCGGCGGGCACAATGCCGCTGCCGTTATCGCGCACGCCAATGCGCCGCACACCGCCTTCTTCCAGTTCGATTTCGATACGGGTCGCACCCGCATCCACGGCGTTTTCAACCAGTTCCTTGACGACCGATGCAGGTCGTTCAACGACCTCGCCGGCGGCAATTTGGTTGATTAGGTGATCAGGTAAGGCTTGAATCGGCACTCAGAAATCAGTCGCTGCCGCCTGTCGGGCCGGCTTCATCATCGGCCAAGCTAGCATAAATGGTGCCCGGAGGCGCCAGTCGCGAGAAATACGTGTGCACACCGTCGAGTACCGCACCGGCAATACGACGCTGGAAGGCCGGATCGAGCAGACGCTGTTCTTCTTCCGGATTCGAGATAAACGCGGTTTCTACCAGCATGGAGGGCATGTCGGAACCGCGCAGCACGGCGAAGTTTGCCTTCTCGACGTTGTATTTGTGGATGTTGCCGACGCGCTTCAGACCGGCGAGGACATTGTTCGCTGCATCTTCGGAAGCACGCATGTGCCCGGACTGCGTCAGGTCGATCAGGACATTGGTCAAGCTGTTGCTGGCTTTGGCCAGTTTGACTCCGCCCATCATGTCCGAAGCGTTTTCCTTGTCGGCCAGCCAACGGGCACGCTGCGAAGAAGCACCACGCGTCGAAAGCACGTAGACCGACGAACCGTCGGCGCGGCGGTTTTCAGCCGCATCGGCATGGATCGACACAAAAATGTCAGCGCCGGCGCGGCGTGCAATACGCGGACGATCCGGCAGATCAATAAAGAAATCACTATCGCGGGTCAGCACGGCGCGCATGCCCGGCGTTGCATTGACCTGACGGGCCAGTTCACGCGCAATCTGCAAGGTCACATCTTTCTCGCGCGTGCCGTTCAAGCCGCGAGCACCCGGATCCTGACCGCCATGGCCGGCGTCGATCGCCACGACCAGCTTGCGCTCACCGCGATTCAGACGTTCGCCCCGCAGTTCGGAGACGCTCTGCACTTGATCCGCAACTGCAGCGGAGCGCGTGGCAACCACCGGTTGAGGTGTCGGGCGCGGCGTGCTCGGAACGACACCGGCCTTGATGGCAGCTGCACCCTTGGCGGTTAATGCCGTTGGCACGCCCGTGGCGCGACGCGTCGGCACACCGGTGGCGATGGTCACAGCCGCATTGCTGTTGGCGGCGCCATTGAGAATGGCCTGCGGCTGCGACATGGCTGCTGCCGGCATTACTTTGGGTTCCGTCGTGGCGGCCAGCACCGTAGCATTAGCGGTAGGCGAGCCCGACAAATCGGAGATCAGGGCATTGAGATCGCGATCACGCGAGGTATCCACGACGGGAGTCGAGGCCACTTCGACCTTAGCAGGAAGGCTTTGAGAAGGTGCGACCGATGCGGGCTTGGGGACGGTTGCAGCGGCGACTTGCGCGCCTTGACCCGGGAACGTCAGCACCAGGCGACGTTGGCCGCCCACGGTTTCCAGCTTGGAGCGCACCCGCGAAGCGGTGCCCTGCAGATCCAGCACAACGCGCGAGCCTGTATCGGTGGTTCCGGTGCGGATGCCCGAGACCCAGCCACCCGCCACGAGCGGTGCCTTGGCCGGAATGTCGGTATCGGCCAGATCCACCACCAGACGGTTCGGATTGGCCAACTTAAGGATGTGGTATTGGGTCGTGGCGTCGAGGTCCAGAACGGTGCGGGTGCCACTGGCGTCAACCGTGGTCCTGACGCCCCCTAACTCGCTCGCTTCAGCCAAGTTCCAGGCCAGGGCGCCAATTAAGGCCGCTCCCATGGCTACCTTTTGGACAGTGATCGCTTTTACGCGCATGGCTACCATTCTCAACTGAATCTGCATCGGGGTGGAGTTACGGAAACCATTTTCCTTTAAGTATCCGTAACTTGCCAAGTTTTTTTAATTCTAGTTCAGACAGTTTTAATGGAATTCTTCTGCAATTTTCGTGACGCTGTCCACAGTTTTGCTATTTGTTGCAGTTATTAGTGCTTCGCGCGCCCCATCGGGCGTCTGAATAAGGCGAATGCGCAGATCCGGCGGGATGAGCTCCTCGCGGCCCCGTTCCGGCCACTCGATCAGCCAAACGCGCACCGCTACCTCATCGAGACCGAGATAATCGAGCTCCTCGGGGTCCGAAATCCGATACAGATCCAGGTGCCAGGCCTCGCTGCCATCGCTCAGGGGATAGCGCTCGACCAGCGTGTAGGTCGGACTCTTAATGGGTCCGGTCACGCCAAGCGCGCGCAGGCAGGCGCGGGCCAAAGTGCTCTTGCCGGCGCCCAGATCGCCTTCGAGCCAAATGCGCAAAGATTCCGAAGGCCATTCCGCCAACCGAGCCGCGATCGCCTCGCCCAGCCGTTGGGTAGCCGATTCATCGGCAAGTTGCAGTCGGACGGGGGCGTGGGCAGATGTCATCTCATGCATGATAATGAATGCCCTATGGACTGCCTAGCAGAATCGAATATATCGTGACGGAATCGCTGCCCCTGCGCGAGCGCATTGAACAGCTGGCACGCGAGGCCGGCTTTACGCATTTCGGCGTCACGGATATCGCAGTGGAGACCGACGCCGGTCATCTGCGCGACTGGCTGGAGCGTTCGTATCACGGCGACATGCAATGGATGGAGCGGCACGCCCAATTACGATCCGCACCCGACGCATTATTGCCAGGCACCGTGAGCGTGATCTCGGTGGGCTTGGATTACGGCCGCCGCGATGACGCGGAAGCATGGGAGACCCTGGCTGATGGCCATCGCGCGTATGTCGCCCGTTACGCCTTGGGTCGCGATTATCACAAGCTGATGCGCAATCGCCTGCAGCGCTTGAGCGAACGTATCGCCGAACTGATCGGACCGTTCGGGTTTCGTGTGTTTGTCGATAGCGCCCCCGTACTAGAGCGAGCGCTGGCACGCAATGCAGGTCTCGGCTGGATTGGCAAACACACCTGCCTGATTGATCGCAACGGCGGCTCCTGGTTTTTCCTTGGCGAGATTTTTCTCGATGCGCCCCTGCCCCCCGATCCGCCTGCAACGGCGCATTGCGGCACCTGCACGCGCTGCGTTGATGTGTGCCCGACGCAAGCCATCATTGCTCCGTATCGGCTCGATGCACGTCGTTGCATTTCGTATCTGACCATTGAGCACGAAGGCAGCATCCCCACCGAATTCCGCCGCGCCATCGGCAATCGCATATTCGGTTGCGATGACTGTCAGCTGGTGTGCCCTTGGAACAAGTTTGCCAAACGCACAGAAGTGCCTGATTTTTCAGCACGAAACGATTTGGATACTGCCGACTTGCGCACCCTGTTTGCGTGGACCGAAACCGAGTTCCTTGCACGCACCGAGGGCAGCACGATCCGTCGAAGCGGCTATCGGCGCTGGCGCCGCAACGTCGCCATTGCGCTGGGCAATGCACCGATTGATGAAACGCAAACCGATGCGCTATTGGCAGCGCATGCGGACGATACGGATGAGATCGTCAGCGAAGCCGTGCAATGGGCCATCGCCGAACGTCGGCTCAGACGTTCCGAATCGAACTCACTAGATACTTTGTGACCGGATCTTCGGACTCGGTTTCGCCGCGCAGTGCCGGCAACATGCCGTTGGCCAAACGCTTACCGAGTTCTACACCGAACTGATCGAACGGGTTGATGTTCCACACCACCGACTGCAGGTAGACACTGTGCTCGTACAGCGCAATCAGTGCACCCAGCGTCTCCGGCGTCAGTGACGGCAAACGGATCACGGTATTCGGACGATTGCCCGCATAGTTGCGATGCAGATCCGAGCTCGACTGACCGTTCGCAAATGCTTCGGACTGCGCCAGCAAGTTTGACAGCAGCGCCAGATGATTGGTCGCATAGCTGTGAGCGGGCTTGAGCACGCCGATCAGATCCATCGACTCGACTTGCGTACCCTGATGCAACGCCTGGAAGAAGCTATGTTGCGAGTCGGTACCCGCACCGCCCCACCACACCGGCACGGTTTGGCCAACGACCGGCGAACCGTCGAGTTGCGCCGACTTACCCAGACTTTCCATTACCAACTGCTGCAGATACGGCGGAAACAGCTTGAGGCGCTCGTCGTACGGCAACACGGTATGCGAGCACAGACCCAACACGCCTCGATTGTAGACAGCGGTCAGCGCATGCCAATACGCCAGATTCGCACGCGGCTCCGTTTCAAGCGCGTGGCGATCCATAGCGGCAGCACCGGCAAGCAGCTGGTCAAAACCGTCAGGCCCGATCGCCAGCAGAATCGGCAAGCCGACCGCAGACCACATCGAATAACGGCCACCGACCCAATCCCACATCGGCAGTACGCGCTCGGGTGAAATATCGAAACGCTCCGCCGCACCGGTTGCGTTAGTGGTAATTGCAAACGTGCGCTCGGGCGCGTTTAACCACGCATAGGCAATCTCGCCGTTGAGCAAGGTCTCTTGCGTTGTAAATGTTTTCGAAATCAGCAGGACGGCCGTGCGCGAAGGATCCAGCGTCGGCAGCAGTCGGTCCATCGCGGCGCCATCGACATTGGAGACAAAGTGCACGCGAAAACGCCGTGACGTCTGTTCGGCCGCCAATGCATCCACCGCCAGTCGCGGCCCTAAGTCCGAACCGCCGATGCCGATGCTGACAATGTCGGTGACATCGCTTGCAGCCAGTTGCTCATACAGTGCGCGCATTTGAGTGCGAGCCTGTTGCGCTTGAGCGAAGGCCGCATCGGCGACCTCAGTGTGCAAGGGTTGGCCACGCAACGCGGTATGCAAGGCAGCGCGTTGCTCGGTCGGGTTGACCATCTCGCCGCCCATTTGGCGCTTTAAGGCCGCATGAAAATCGAGCGATGCCGCCAGCGCAAACAGCTGATCAACCGCCGCGTCATCGTAACGCTGGCGCGAGAAATTAGCCGCCAGCCCGCAAGGACCGGCGATATCAAAACGTGCAGCGCGGCCGGGGTCCGCATGATTAAGCTCCGCAACGGAGCGGGTGGGGCGCGCAATGGCTACCGGACTCTGATCGGACATGCGGGTTCCCTCCCGGGTAAAAAATTATTGAGTGCGCTGTTCGCTGATCGAATGATTGGTATGGGTCAGACCGTTCTTGCGGTCGACGTAAACCAAGGTCGGCGTGTAGGCCTTCGCTTCGGCCTCATCGCATTGTCCGTAGGCGCAGATGATCACCAGATCACCGGGCTTTGCGCAATGTGCGGCAGCGCCGTTGACCGAGATAATGCCCGAACCCTCTTCGGCACGAATGGCATAGGTCGAAAAGCGATGACCCGAGTTGACGTTGTAGATGTGCACCATCTCGTTTTCGAGAATGCCGCTGATCTCGAGCAGACGCGAGTCAATGGCGCACGAACCCTCGTAATGCAGCTCGGCGTGGGTCACGGTGGCGCGGTGAATCTTGGCTTTGAGAATGGTCAGTTGCATGGTGCTTTAACGAGTGAATTCGGAGTTATCAATCAGGCGGGTGGAACCCAGGCGGGCTGCAATCAGCGCGACAACAGACTGGCCCGCGGCCACGCTAGCAACCTCGGTCAGGTCCGGCTGGCGCACCACGGCATAATCCACGTCAAACCCCGCTTGCTGCAGGCATTTTACCGCATTGTCCTGAACGGACTCGACGGACTCCCCGGCGCGCAGCCCCTGCTCCATCGCCTGCAGTGTCTGACGAATCAGCGGAGCCGTCAGGCGCTGCTCGGCACTCAGATACTGATTGCGCGAGCTCAGGGCCAGGCCGCTGTCTTCACGACGCGTCGGCGCCCCAATGATTTCAATCGGCATGGCCAAATCACGGACCATGGCCCGGATCACTGCCAGCTGCTGATAATCCTTGCGGCCAAAGATGGCCACATCGGGTTGGACCTGATTGAACAGGCGGCAGACCACGGTGGCGACGCCATCAAAATGACCCGGACGATGAGCACCATCCAAGGTTTCGGTAATGACCGGCACGCGCATCTGCACCGCGCGTTCAACACCCATGGGATACATCGTTGCCACATCGGGCATCCAGACCGCATCGCAACCGGCAGCACTCAGCCCTTGCACATCGGCATCGGGCGTGCGCGGATAGCGATCAAAATCTTCGTTGGGACCGAACTGCGTCGGATTCACAAAAATCGAGGCGACCACAAAGCCCGCATTCTGCCGCGCCAGTTCGATCAGCGAAAAATGACCGGCATGTAAGTTGCCCATCGTCGGTACGAAGGCCACCCGTTGCCCGCGCGCCTTGGCCGCACTGACCGTCTCACGCAGAGCCTGCAAATCCTGAATTACCGAAATGCTCATGCGTAGCCGTGTTCCGGAGCCGGGAAATCACCGTTCTGCACGGCTTCGATATAGGCGGCAATGGCGCCTTCGATCGAACCGCCAACGGCCAGAAAATCTTTGACGAAGCGCGGACGGCGATGACCGGAGTCCATGCCCAGCATGTCGTGCAGCACGAGTACCTGACCGTCGCAATCGGGACCGGCACCGATACCGATCGTCGGGATCGTCAAGGACTTCGTGATCTCGGCCGCCAGCGCGCTCGGCACGCACTCGAGCACCAGCAGATCGGCACCGGCTTGCTCTACATCTTTAGCCTGCTGCAGCAATGCGGCGGCCGCGGCATCATCGCGCCCCTGCACTTTGTAGCTACCAAGGCGCAGAATCGATTGCGGCGTCAGCCCCAAATGCGAGCACACCGGAATCTCACGCTCACTCAAGTAGCGAATGATGTCGCACTTGAACCCGGCACCTTCGATCTTGACCATCTTGGCCCCGGCCTGCAGAAAGCGCGTAGCGGCTTGCAACGCACGATCGGTATCGGCATCGGCCTGGAACGGCAGATCGGCAACGATCATCGGATTGACCGCCGCTTTGGCCACACAAGCCGTGTGATATTCGATCTGATCGACCGTCACCGGCAACGTGCTGTCATGACCTTGCATGACCATGCCTAACGAGTCGCCGATCAGAATCATATCCAGCCCGGCCCGATCCATGGCACGACCGAAACTCGCATCGTAGGCCGTGAGCATGGTGAGTTTGTGACCCGTCTGCTTGGCTTCAGCCAGCATCGGGACCGTCCACGGGCGGCGCGGTGCCGCTTGTTGTTCAGTGTCCATCGGGCTCTAAGTCTCCCAGATTAGAAAGGTCTTGCGTCTGCCATTGTCCGCTCAGTTGAGTGACGGATTCGTGACCGGGGATCACAATCGCGGGCGCGATCTCCAGCAACGGCACCATGACGAAGGCGCGCTCGGTCATTCGCGGATGCGGGACCTGCAACGTCTCCGAAGCAATCTGCTCATTACCGTACAACAGCAAATCGAGATCCAGAGTGCGAGGTCCCCAGCGCGTTTCATGCTCGCGATCGCGGCCATGGACTCGTTCCAGCTCGCGCATTAAGTCATGCAATGCGGCAGGCTTTAATTGCGTCTTCAATGCGACCACGGCATTGAGATAGTCATCCTGCTCCACCCCACCCCATGGCGGTGTGCGGTACAGCGATGAGATGTGTTGTACGGAGCTGCACGGCCACTGACGCATCTGCTCCAGAGCCTGCGCAAAGGTGGCGCATACATTGCCTACATTGCCGCCCAAGCCAATATAAGCGGTGACCGCCGGTGCCGAATTCGCAATCACGCGTCAGCGATCCTTGCGCTTGGCTCTCTCATTGCCGTTGGCGAGCATGGCGTCCAACGCATCGGCCGGCAGTTGCTGTGCCTGCGTCCAGAAGTCCACGTCTGCACGATGCTCCTCGGAGGCCGAGAGTCGCAGTTGCAGGAAATCATAGGACGCACGAAAACGCGGATGGGTCAGCAGGCGCGAGACGCGGCGACGCTGGCGCGTGCGTAAACGCTCCTGCATCAGCCAGACTTCCTGCATCGGCAAGGTGTCACGACGCGGAATGGCCACGCGGCTCAACTGCTGCACCACGACACGATCCGCCGCACGACGCTGCGCATCGGGCACGCTCATGCCGCCGTGGGCAAGACGTCCGAATTCCATGCAGAACTCGGGCCACATCAGCACAGCAAACAGGAAATACGGCGCGACGCTGTCACCGTTGCGAACGCGCGCATCGGTATTTTCCAGCCCTTGCAGCAGCATGCGACGCAACGCGCCGTTGGCATTGCGGGACAGCGCTTTCGCAGTGCCCGGGAACAACCAGCGCAGCAGGTCATAACGTTCCAGACCCTCAAACGAGGCGACCGCATGGCCGGACAGGAACATCTTCTTGGCTTCTTCGTACAGACGTGCCGGCGACACATCGGCCAGCAGCGGTGCCAGTTCCGGGATCGGCGCTGCCGTGTCCGGCTCAATGGAGAAGCCCAGTTTGGCCGCCAGACGGATCGCGCGCAGCATGCGCACGGGATCTTCGCGGTAGCGCGTGACCGGATCGCCAATGAGACGCAGAACGCGATTTTGAATATCTTCGAAACCGTTGACGTCATCGCGGATCGAGAAATCGGCGATCGAGTAATACAGAGCGTTGGCCGTGAAATCGCGGCGCCAGGCATCGTCATCGACAGTGCCGTAAATGTTGTCGCGCACCACCCGGCCATCCTGACCGACATGGCGATCACCGCTGCCGTCATCCTCGTTGCCGCGGAAGGTAGCCACCTCGATGATGTCGCGGCCGAACACGACGTGCGCCAGGCGGAAGCGGCGACCGATCAGTCGGCAGTTGCGGAACAGATGCTTGACCTGCTCCGGCGTGGCATCACAGGCGATATCGAAATCTTTGGGGTGTCCGCCGACCAGCAGGTCACGAACCGCGCCGCCGACCAGATATGCCTCGTAGCCGGCGTTATGCAGTTTGTACAGCACCTTTAAGGCGTTGGCACTGATCTCACGACGCGACACATTGTGCGCGTCACGCGGAATGATCAGGGGTTCAGCGTCATGGCGGTGCGTGGGCATTGCGATATACTAACATTTTGCCCCGCGCACCTTAACGATCGCCGCCCATGCCATTCGTCGTCACCGAAAACTGCATCAAGTGTAAGTACACCGACTGTGTCGAAGTGTGCCCGGTCGATTGCTTCCACGAGGGTCCCAACTTCCTGGTGATCGACCCGGATGAGTGCATCGACTGCACCCTCTGCGAGCCCGAGTGCCCGGCCAATGCCATCTACCCCGAGTTCGATGTGCCCGCCGGTCAGGAACATTTCGTGCAGCTCAATGCCGATCTGGCCAAAGATTGGCCGGTTCTGACCGTGCGCAAAGATCCTCTTCCCGATGCCGCCGAGTGGGATGGCAAGCCTGACAAGCTCCCCTTGCTTGAGCGCTGAGCCTTAGGCTGATTTCGTCCCCATGATTCGTCACATCGTTTTCTTTAATGTCACCGACCCGTCGCGGCTCGATGCCGTAGTCGAGGGCCTGAGCATCCTCAAAGACATCCCGCACGCTGACCGTCTCGAGGTCGTGCGCAATACCAAAGTCGATCCGTGGTCCGATGAGGTCGATATTGTGGTGTACGGTGAGTTCCGCGATCAGGAAGCTCTGGCCGCATACAAAGCCCATCCGCTCTACTCGGAGAGCGTGGCCCGTGTCAGGCCCTTGCGTGAGATGCGCATCTCGGCCGATATCGATGTCGGCAACCCGAACCTCTAAATGAAAACGCCGGCTCAGTTGCCGGCGTTCTCTTTTTTACGCGACATCGCGAATTACATCGCGGCTTTCAGCGCCGCCATGAACTCGGTGATGATCGCCGCATTGTTGGCTTGACCGCGCGGATCCACAACGCTCACGGTCGAAGTGCCGTTGGACTCCGTCACGCGTACCAGCAGTGCAGTGCCCTTGTATTCGATTTCCTGCACGCCGATCAGCTCCGAGCTGGTCTTGATCGCGGTGCCCGGAATCTTGGTCAGCGCTGCGGTCAGGCGCTTAAAGACCTCGGCGCGCGTACCGGTGGCCTGGAAGCCTTGCAGCGTCGTTTGACCCGAAGCCATCACCGGACCTGCGGAATTCGGCGTTTGTGCCACGAGTTCCGGCGGCACTTCGAGCGGGCGGGGATTTTGAGCATAGCCATTGCCGCGGCTATTGAACCAGGAACAGCCGGAGGCAACAGTCACTGAGGCCAGAACGGTAAGAACGGCAGCAGCGCGGGCAATAGAGGCGGTTTGACGCATGGGGTGAAACTCCGGGAAATCTGAAATGAATAATTATTTGGCGGACGAAGGCTTAGACGGTGCCTGCGCGTAACGCTTGCGACTCGAGCGATTCCACCTGTTCGGCCACTTGCCGCATGGCGTTGGCATGTTCAGGCGAAAGCGACGTAAGTGGCAGACGCAATCCGTAGCCTATACCCTGCTGATGCAACAGGGCCTTTACGGGAATCGGATTGGGCTCAACGCCCAGGAAGTCGTACAGATCGGCCATGGCCTGATCCAGCTCCTGCGATTCACCCGTGCGACGGGCACGTGACAGATCGCAAAGACGTCGGAACGAGCGCGGGGCGACGTTGGAACCGACCGAAATCAGACCGTCGGCACCGGCCAACATGGCACGGCCGGCGGTCGGATCATCGCCACTCAGGATGGCAAAGTTTGGCGAACGGAATCGCAGCAACGCCGACATGCGCGCGGAATCGCTGCGCGCCTCTTTAATGCCAATGATGTTGGGATGCGAATGCAGGGCCTCGACCGCGGCAATGTCCATATCGACACCGGTGCGGCTGGGCACGTTGTACAGCACGATCGGCAAGGCGTTGTCATCGGCAATCGCGCGGTAATGCTCGATGAGTCCGGCGGTGGTCGGACGCACGTACGGCGGCGTAACGACCAAAGCGGCATCGGCACCCAGCGCGCGCACGCGGCGAGTCAACTCAATGGTCTTTTGCGTATTGCTCAAACCGGTGCCTGCCAGAACCGGCACGCGTCCGGCGACGCGCTCTACGGCCAGACGCAGGATCGCATCGTATTCGGGCTCAAACAGGGAGGCTGCCTCGCCGGTGGAACCGGCAACGACCAGGCCCTCCACTCCGCCTTCCAACTGACGGTCAAGCAGGCGGCGCCAGGCATCGGTATCGAGTTCACCATCGGGTTCAAAGGGAGTCGCGAGGGCGGTGATGCAGCCGGTGATGCGCAAAGCCATGAAGATCGTATCTGGTGAAGAGAGGGATTTCTCCATGGTAACGGAAAAAGGCGGCGGATCGCAGTGCCTTCGGAACCTTGCTCACGAGGCTCGGAAAGGGCGACAGAATGCAGGGAATTGTGTTTGAATAAAGCCATCGGCAGTGAACATCGCCGATTTCACCTACTAGGCCCCATCCGTTGACTGATTTCGACCCTGCCAACCGTCCCGGCAATAACACGCACCACCTGCTGATTCACTCGTTCAGCAAACATCCCGACTCTCCGCTGTTACGTCTGGCGCGCCGGATTACCGATAGCGGCTGCAATCTCGAAGATGCGCGGTTGAGTACGCTGGGCGGCGATATTGTGGTCAGCGCACGCGCTAGCGGCCCCTGGGATGCCATCGCCAAGTTGGAGACCATGCTGACCCGACTCGCACGCGAGGACGGGCTGCAGATCCATGCCCATCGCACCGATTCGCAAAGCAAGCTGAGCAACCTGCTGCCATACATGGTCGAGGTGGTGGCGGCTGATCGTCCCGGCATTCTGCTGGCGCTTGCCGATTTCTTCGAAGGCCAGGGCATCGCCTTGGAGTCAGTCGCCTGCTCACGCTATCAGGCGATGCAGACCGGTGCCGACATGTTCTCGGCGCAACTGACCATTGGCATTCCAAGTGACACGCATATCGCAGCACTACGCGATGATTTTCTGGATTTCAGCGATCGCATGAATCTGGACGCCATTCTTGATCCGATTAAGTTCTGACCTATGAAACTCGGTTCCTCACTACCTAAGCTCACGGTGGATGCCACCGGCGAGCAGCGCATTGCCCTGCCCGATCTCAAGGGCCAATACGCAGTGATCTATTTCTATCCCAAAGACAGCACGCCCGGATGCACGACCGAGAGCCGCGATTTCAACGCACTGCTGGATGAGTTTGCTGCCGAAGGCGCGACCGTCCTTGGTGTGTCACGGGACTCTGTGAAATCTCACGAGAATTTCCGCACCAAGCAGGAACTGCGTTTCGACCTGCTGAGCGATGGCGAAGAGGCTTTATGCAAGGCCTTTGATGTCATCCACGAAAAGAATATGTACGGCCGCAAAGTGCTGGGCGTTGTGCGTTCGACCTTTTTATTCGGTCCGGACGGCAAGCTCAAGCGCGAGTGGCGCGGTGTCAAAGTGAAAGGCCACGCACAGGAAGTACTGGATGCGATCCGTGCTGATCGTGCCGGCTGATTTGCAGTAGAACTCTCTCCGCTACATCTCACACACGGGCAGGAACTGACCGCATGACCAAAGGCAAGCGCATTTACGTCCTTGATACCAACGTGCTGATGCACGATCCCACGGCCCTGTTCAAGTTTCACGAGCATGACGTGTTCCTGCCGATGCAGGTGATCGAAGAACTCGACAATAACAAAAAAGGTACGTCCGAAGGCTCGCGCAATGCACGTCAAGTCAGCCGCTTCCTCAATGAACTGATCGAAAAGGCCGGCAGCTCGGCCGACCTTGAAGCCGGCGTCAAACTGGTCCACCCCGACGGTCTGCGCTTGCGTGAACTGGACGAAGGCCGTGGTCGCCTTCTGTTTCAGACGCGCAATTTTGAGGCCAATGCGCGGTTCGGCAAAGTCATGCCGGACAACCAGATTCTCTCCGCCATTCTGTCTCTGCAGGAAGATCGTCCCGGCGAAGAGATTGTCTTTATCTCCAAAGACATCAATCTGCGGATCAAAGCCACGATTGCCGGCATTGCCTCAGAGGATTACGAAAACGATCGCGCCCTCGATGACTTTGCCCTGCTCTACACCGGCTCGACGGAACTGCCCCCTGATTTCTGGGAGCGCGTCGGTGCCGAGTTGCGTTCGTGGACCGACAAGGGTCGCACCTTGTACGAGTTCAGCAAACTGCCGGAAATCGAGTGGTTCCCGAATCAGTTCCTGTTCCTGCCCGGCGATGAAGAATCGGAAATGCGCGTCGTCAAGGTCAAGGACGACACCATCGTGGCGCAAATTGTCGATGACTACCGCCACATGCAGCATGCCGTCTGGGGCATCACTGCACGCAACCGCGAGCAGAACTTCGCACTGAATGTTCTGATGGATCCGGAGATCGACATCGTGACGTTGCTGGGTACGGCCGGCACGGGTAAAACCCTCCTCGCACTCGCTGCCGGTCTGGCGCAAGCCTTGGATCAGCAGCGCTATCGCGAAATCGTGATGACGCGTGCCACGGTTAACGTCGGCGAAGACATCGGCTTTTTACCGGGCACCGAAGAAGAAAAAATGACGCCGTGGATGGGCGCGCTCACCGACAACCTCGAAGTACTGACCGCCAATCAGGACGGCGGCAACTGGGGTCGTCAGGCGACCAATGATCTGCTGGCCTCACGCATCAAGATCCGTTCACTGAATTTTATGCGTGGCCGCACATTCCTGTCCCGTTGGCTAATTCTCGACGAAGCGCAGAACCTGACACCCAAGCAGATGAAAACGCTGATCACGCGAGCCGGCCCCGGCACCAAGATCATTTGCATGGGCAACGTGGAACAGATCGATTCGCCGTATCTGACCGAAACCACATCGGGTCTGACCTACGTCGTCGATCGCTTTAAGCAATGGGAACATTCGGCCCACGTGACCTTGCGTCGCGGTGAACGTTCGCGTCTGGCGGATTTTGCCTCCGAGACGCTATGACCGATCAGCGTTCGGATTCGGCAATTAAGCCTTGTGCCCTCACCATCGCCGGTTCGGATTCGGGCGGCGGTGCGGGCATTCAAGCCGATCTCAAGGCATTTCGCGCCGTCGGCGTGCATGGCCTGTGCGCGATTACTGCACTCACTGCACAGAACCTGCGTGGTGTGACTGCGGTCGGCGTGACGGCACCTGCGCTGATTCACGCGCAGATCGATGCCGTGTTCGATGAGTTCGACATCCGCGCCATCAAGATCGGCATGCTGGCCGACACGATTACCGCGAACACAGTGGCCGATGCACTGGATCGCCGTCCTGAGGTTCCGGTCGTACTGGATCCGGTAATGGTGGCGACCAGTGGCGCTACCCTGCTCGAGCGCGATACTGTGAGCATTCTGCGCGAGCGGCTGATTCCACGTGCCGCTCTGATCACGCCGAATCTGCCGGAAGCCGAGATTCTGCTCGGCCGAACGCTCGCTCATGAATCCGACTTGCCCGGCGCCGCAGCAGAGTTGCTGGAACTTGGCGCGCAGACAGTCTTACTTAAAGGCGGCCATCTCGAAGGCGGGACCGAGATCGTCGACATCCTGCACACGAAAGCACAGACGCTCTCGTATCGCCATCCGCGTCTGCCGTTCGAAGCGCACGGCACGGGCTGCACATTGTCGTCGGCCATTGCCGCGCACATTGCGTTAGGTGATGCGATCGATGTGGCTGTTGCCGCCGGCATCGCCGATGTGCAAAATGCACTGCTGGCCAGCTACCGTTTGAGCGACTCGCCAACGCACGTGCTCGGAATTTAACTTAGTAATGAAGCAAGTCATTGAGCCGCAGATCATTGCGGTACGCACTGAAGACGGGCACGCCGTTGACGTCATCGCTGTGATTCCGCCGCAACCGCGTTCGGCACTGCTGTGGATGCCGGCGATGGGCGTGGCCGCACGCAACTACTTGCCCTTTGCACAGGAGCTCGCGCGTGCGGGCATCGCGGTCTATCTGCACGAATGGCGCGGCTTAGGTTCCAGCTCCTTGCGCGCCTCGCGGGCGGTGAACTGGCGTTATCGCGAGATCCTGGAACACGACATTCCGGCCACGCATCAGGTCCTGCGCGAGCTCACCCCCGATCTGCCAACGCGCATCGGTGGTCATAGCCTTGGCGGTCAGTTGGCCTGCTGCTACGCGGGTCTGCATCCGCAGGACTTCAACGCGGGCTTGTGGCTGGCCTGCTCGGGCGCACCGTATCACGGGGCCTTTGAGTTTCCGCGCAATTTGGGAATTATGGCCGCCGTTGTAGCCTTCCCACTGATGGGATGGATACGCGGTTATTTCCCGGGCAAACAGTTGCGTTTTGCGCGCAGCGAGGCGCGCTCGATGATGGCGGACTGGTCGCGGTCGGCGCGTACCGGCAAGTACCAGCCCAAGGGCTATACGCAGCCCTTAGATTTGGGCATGGCGCAATTCACTGCACCCGTAACGGCGTTGGTGACCGAGCACGATTGGCTGGCGCCGTATAGCAGCACGGCGTTTCTGGTCAACAAATTCAGTTCGGCACCGCGCGAAATTCTGGTGCTAAACGACACGGACTTGGGCGTCCGTGCCGATCACTTCGGTTGGATGGCCAAACCGGCCGTCATCGCTCAGCGGTTTATTGAACGCGCTTAAAAACCAGCGTCGCGTTGGTGCCACCGAAACCGAAACTGTTGGACAGCACGCAATTCAGTTGCGCCTCTTGGGTCTCGCGCAAGATCGGGAACGCCTCTGCACGCGGATCGAGATTCTCGATATGTGCCGAGCCGGCCATAAAGCCGTCGCGCATCATCAGCAGGCAATAGATCGCCTCATGCACCGAGGCCGCGCCCAACGAGTGACCGCTCAACGCTTTGGTCGATGAAATCGGCGGGATGGCATCGCCGAACACTTCGGCAATGGCGCCCAGTTCGGTCACGTCACCCACGGGCGTCGAAGTGCCGTGCGTGTTGATGTAGTCCACCGGCACATCGAGCGATTGCATGGCGATGCGCATGGCGCGCACTGCACCCTCACCGGAAGGCGCGACCATGTCGGCACCATCGCTGGTGGCACCGTAGCCCACCAGCTCGCCGTAGATCCGTGCACCGCGAGCCACCGCATGATCGTAGTCCTCGACCACCAGCATGCCGGCACCACCGGCGATCACAAAGCCGTCGCGATCCACATCGTAAGGACGCGAAGCGGTAGTAGGACGATCATTGAACGCGGACGACACGGCGCCCATGGCATCGAACTGACAGCTCAAGGCCCAATGCAATTCCTCGCCGCCACCGGCAAAAACGATATCCTGCTGACCCAATCGGATCAGATCGGCTGCCAGCCCAATGCAATGCGCAGAAGTAGCACATGCCGCCGACACCGAATAATTGACACCGCGAATGCCGTAGCCCGTGGCCAAGTTGGCCGAGACCGTGGACGACATTGTGCGCGGCACTTGGTACGGACCGACTTTGCGGACACCCTTTTCGCGCATCAGATCGGCAGTTTCGACTTGATATTCGGCCGAGGCACCGCCGGAACCGGCAATCACACCGGTACGCGGATCGCTCACTTGTTCGGGCGATAAGCCGGCGTCTTCAATAGCACTGCCCATGGCCAGATACGCGTAGGCCGCAGCCTCACCCATAAAACGCAATTTCTTACGGTCGATGCTGGCCTGCAGATCGATTTGGGGCATGCCGGCAACATGCGAGCGCATGCCGATTTCCACTTGTTCCGGATTGGTACCGATGCCCGAGCGCAATTCGCGCAATGCAGTGGACACCGTATCCAAGTCATTACCCAGACAGGACACGATGCCCATGCCGGTGATTACGACACTCCGCGTCATCAGAACGACTCCGTCGAGGTGAACAGGCCGACCTTCAGGTCCTTGGCCACATAGATTTCACGACCATCGACCAGCGTGCGTCCGTTGGCAATAATCAGCGACAGTTTGCCCTTGAGCACGCGGCGCACATCAATCTCGTAGGCCACCAGTTTGGCCGAAGGCAACACTTGCCCCGTGAACTTCACCTCGCCGACACCCAGTGCGCGACCGCGACCCTTTTCACCCAGCCAAGGCAGGAAGAAACCGGTCAGCTGCCACATGGCATCGAGACCCAGACAGCCGGGCATCACGGGATCGCCGGGGAAATGGCAATCAAAGAACCACAGATCCGGAGTGATATCGAGCTCGGCGCGCATAAAGCCCTTGCCGAATTCGCCGCCCGTTTCATTGATTTCCGTGATGCGGTCGAACATCAGCATGGGCGGTGCCGGCAGACGGGCATTTCCCTCTCCGAACAATTTGCCGTGCGCACTATCCAACAAGGCGGCGCGGTCAAAGGATTGGGGTCGGGTCATGGGCTCGGCATCGTTGAATAAAAGGACAGCTGTCTAGTGTACGAACCCTGTTTGGCCATTCGATAGAGTACGGCCTCGGCGATGCCTTCGAAATGGCCCATACGAAGGCGCAAATAGCACGCTGAATGAACGGGCGCTGTTACACTTTTGCAATTACCCCGCAGGATTGCACATGACCAACGCTGCCAAGCCCAAAGAAAAACTCGCGCTGCACTGGAAAATGGCCATCGGCTTTCTGGCCGGTCTCGGACTCGGTCTGGCCGTCTACTACGGGGCGGGCTCTGACGCGAGCTGGGTGCAATGGCTGACTGAAAACGTCACGCAACCGTTTGGCACGCTGTTCCTGCGCCTGATCTTCATGCTGGTGCTGCCGCTGCTGTTCTCGGCGCTGGTCATTGGCGTCAGTGAGATGGGCGACATCCGCTCGCTCGGTCGCGTCGGTTGGCGCACCTTGGGCTATACGGTGGTTGCTTCCGGTCTTGCCGTGTTGCTTGGCATGGGCATGGTCAATCTGTTCAAACCCGGCGCCGGTATCGATCCCGCCAGAGCGCAGCTGATGCTGGAACAAGGTGCGGATCGCGCTAAAGACATCGTGAACTCGACGGCCGAACAACCCAAGGGCTTGGACATGCTGTTGGCGATTGTTCCCGACAACGTGTTCAAGGCGGCTGCAGACAACACGATCCTTGCGGTGATGTTCTTTGCACTGTTCCTGGGCATTGGCCTGGTGTCCACGCGAACAAAACATACCGAGACCTTGCTCAGTGCCATCCATGGTCTGTTCGAAGTCTCCATGACCCTGATCGGCTACGTGATTCGTCTCGCCCCGTATGCCGTGTTCTGTTTTATGTTCAACCTCGCCGCGCTGTTCGGTTGGGGCTTGCTCGCCACGCTTGGCGCTTATGTACTCGTTGTCGTTGGCGCCATTCTCATCCACATGTTCGGCGTGTACTCGCTGATGCTGAAGTTCCTGGGTGGCTGGTCGCCGGCTAAATTCTTCCGCGGCGTGCGCGAAGCGATGGTCATGGCCTTCTCGACCGCATCGTCCAACGCAACGCTGCCCGTGTCGCTGCGAGTTGCCGAAACCGAACTCAAGCTGCCGCCGAAAATTTCGCGCTTTGTGCTGACGGTGGGTGCCACGGCCAATCAGAACGGCACCGCTCTGTTCGAAGGCGTTACGGTGCTGTTTCTAGCGCAATTCTTTGGTGTCGATCTGAGCTTTACGCAACAGCTCACGGTGATGTTTGTCTGCGTGCTCGGCGGTATCGGTACGGCCGGCGTGCCTGCAGGCTCGCTGCCGGTCATCGCACTGATCTGCACCATGGTCGGTGTCCCTGCCGAAGGCATTGGCCTGATCCTTGGCGTCGACCGCTTCCTGGATATGTGCCGCACCACCTTGAACGTCACCGGCGATCTGATGCTGGCCGCGATTGTGTCCTCTGATTCCAAAGAATCAGAGGACGTTAGCGTCGCTTAAATCGGCGGATGCGTAGCCTGCTTCACTGCAGGCTACGCGCTTTGTTTCCGGCTTAGCCTTCGAGCGTCGCCATGTCGATGACGAAGCGATACTTCACATCGCCCTTGACCGTTCGATCGTAAGCGGCGTTGATGTCTTTCATTGCAATCGTCTCGATATCGCAGACGATGTTGTGTTCGCCGCAGAAATCCAGCATTTCCTGAGTTTCCGGGATACCGCCAATCAGCGAACCGGCCATCGTGCGACGCTTGTAGATAAACGGAATGCCGCTGACTTGGGTGAGCGGTTCGATCGCGCCGACGATCACCATGGCGCCATCGCGCTTGAGCAGATTCATGTAGGGATCGGTGTTGTGACCGACCGGAATCGTGTTCAGCAGAAAGTCGAAGCTGTTGGCCGCCGCCTTCATTGCAGCGTCGTCTTTAGAGATCAGCACTTCGTCCGCACCGAGCTTGCGTGCGTCTTCACCCTTCTCCGGCGAGGTCGTAATCATCACGACGTGGGCGCCCATCGCATGTGCGAATTTAACGCCCATGTGGCCAAGACCGCCGAGACCGATGACGCCGATCTTTTGACCGGGACCAACCTTCCAATGCTTGAGCGGCGAATAGGTGGTGATACCGGCGCACAGCAGCGGTGCAGCAGCTGCGGGATCCAGATTTTCCGGAACGCTCAGGACAAAACGTTCTTCGACCGTGATGTGATTTGAATAGCCGCCGAGTGTGAAAGCGTGTGGCGTACCGCCGGCTTTGTCCGGGCTGTTGTACGTCGCGGTAAAGCCGTTTTCGCAATACTGTTCGAAGCCGTCTTGGCACGATTGGCAATGGCGGCAGCTGTCGACCATGCAGCCGACACCGACGAGGTCGCCCTTCTTGAACTTGGTGACGGCGTTACCGACCGACGCAACACGTCCGATGATTTCGTGACCGGGAACCAGCGGATACTTTGCACCGCCCCATTCGTTGCGGGCCGAGTGAATGTCCGAGTGGCAAACGCCGCAATACAGAATATCGATGACCACGTCGCCGGCTTGCGGTTCGCGGCGTTCAAAGCGGATGGGTGCGAGTTCAGAGGTTGCGGACTGTGCCGCGAAGCCAAGTGCTTTCATTAGTTCTTTCTCTTCTGTTAGAAGTGGTTGCCGGCGATATCGATGAGTGTAGTTTGTTTGTCTCCGTCGGAGGTTCCTCATCTTCCGGTGCGCCAGCCAAAGAAAAAGCCACCGCATTGCGGTGGCTTGTATCTTTGTCGATTGGCGCGCCCGGAAGGATTCGAACCTCCGACCCCCAAGTTCGTAGCCTGGTGCTCTATCCAGCTGAGCTACGGGCGCGTAATCGAGTTGCATAGTATGCCGAACGAGCTTTTGGCTGTCAAGCATTTTTTACCAAGGACACAACTGGCGGAAACGGAGGGATTCGAACCCTCGATAGAGCTTTTGACCCTATACTCCCTTAGCAGGGGAGCCCCTTCGGCCTCTCGGGCACGTTCCCGGGTGTGTTGTCTGGTCTCGGTAACGGCGACAAGTCCCCGGAACCGAACGCAGATTCTAGCAAAAAATGCACAAAAACAAAACCCGACTTGCGCCGGGTTCATGATCAGTCTTCGTGATCCGCTTCGGATCCGCTTTCAGCAGCGGCTTCGGGCTCGCCGCCCTGGATCCGCTGGTAAATCTCTTCGCGATGAACGGCCACATCTTTAGGCGCCGTAATGCCAATACGTACCTGGTTGCCTTTGACGCCCAGCACGGTCACCGTGACTTCGTCACCGATCATCAGTGTTTCACCGACACGTCGAGTCAGAATCAGCATGGTTGTTTCTCCTATCCCTGGAAGGGCTACACGGCCGGTCCGGCCTTCACCCTAGTGTAGGTCGCGTCATGCGACCAAGTTAGAACGTGCGGTTAACACGCAGACAAGTCGACAAACTTGTCTGCATGCTAAACGCGGAGTTAATTGCAGTTTACGAGAGACGCTCGCCGACCCACGCCGGCACATCGGCCAGTGCAGCTTGCAGCTCGGGGATGTCATCGCCACCGCCCTGCGCCATGTCGGCACGACCGCCGCCCTTGCCGTTGACGCGCTTGGCCACCGCCGACAGCAGATCGCCAGCCTTGACCTGCTGCTGCAGAGCGCCGGTCACGGCGGCAACGAGCAGTACCTTGCCGTCGATCGCGGAGGCCAGAACGATGGCACTGCCCTCGCCCATCTGATCTTTCAGGCGATCCATCAGTTCGCGCAGCGGCTTGGCCTCGACGCCTTCGATCCGCACGGCCAGCACCTTGGCACCCTTCACCTCGACGGCTTGCGACGGCAGATCGGCAGTGGCCGATGCGGCGGCCTTGGCCTTCAGTGCATCGAGTTCGCGGGTTTGTTGCTTCAGTTTGTCGAGCAGCGCCTGCACCTTGTCGGCGCTTTCTTCCGGACGGCCACCCACCAGGTTCGCAACTTGCGCCAGCACGTCACGATCGGCACGCGAGGCGTCATACGCCGACTCACCGGTTACGGCCTCGATGCGACGCACGCCACTGGCGACACCGCCTTCGAGCACAATGCGGAAGGGACCGATGTCACCGGTCCGTTGCACGTGGGTACCGCCGCACAACTCGACGCTGTGATTGCCGATATTCAGGACGCGCACTTCGTCGCCGTACTTTTCACCGAACAGCGCCATCGCACCGGCGGCCTTGGCATCGTCCATGGTCATGTGACGGACTTGCGTGGCGGTGTTGGCGAGCACTTCATCATTGACGATGCGCTCAACTTGCGCGATCTGTTCGCGAGTCACCGGTTGATTATGCGAGAAGTCAAAGCGCAAACGATCGGGAGCGACCAGCGAGCCCTTCTGCACGACGTGTTCACCCAGCACGCGACGCAAAGCCTCGTGCATCAAGTGGGTGGCGCTGTGATTACGCACGACGCGCTGACGGCGCTCGGCGTCGACCTCGGCCGTGAGTTGCATGCCCTTGCGCACCACGCCGCCGGTCACTTGACCCGAATGGCCATGGAACTGGCCGGCCAACTTAAGCGTTGCATCCGTGTCGAAGCGAACGCCGCCACCTGACAGCACGCCGGCATCGCCGATCTGACCGCCGCTCTCGGCATAGAACGGGGTGCGATCGAGAATGATCACGCCGTATTCGCCTTCGCTCAGGGTGTCGACCTCTTGGCTATCGCGCAAGATCGCGACGACCGTCAGATCGTTGGCGGACAGTTGGTCGTAGCCCAGGAACTGCGTCGGCTGCAGTGCAGCTGCCAGCTCCGCAGAAATCGTCACGCCACCACCGAACTTACCGGCGGCACGTGCCTTGCTGCGTTGCTCTTCCATCGCGGCATCAAAACCGGCGACATCAATCTCGAGATTGCGTTCGCGCGCGATGTCCTGCGTCAGGTCGAGCGGGAAACCGTAGGTGTCATACAGCTTGAAGGCATCGGCACCGGCCAGCACGCCATTGGGAGCACCGGCTGCCATGTCGTCAAAAATCTTCATGCCGGATTCGAGCGTTTCAGCAAAGCGCTCTTCCTCTGCTTTCAGCGCGGCCATTACGGCATCTTGTTTGGCCGCCAGCTCGGGATACGCTTCGCCCATCAGAGAGACCAGCGTCGGCACCAGCTGATGGAAGAACGGGCGCTTCTGACCGAGCATGTAGCCGTGGCGCAACGCGCGGCGGATAATCCGGCGCAGCACATAACCGCGGCCTTCGTTGCTCGGCAGGATGCCGTCAACAACCAGGAACGAACAGGCACGGATGTGATCGGCGATAACGCGCAGAGACTTGTTGTCGAGGTCCTTGGTACCGGTCAGCTCGGCGGCCTTGGCAATTAGCGTGCGGAACAGGTCGATATCGTAGTTGCCATGCACGCCTTGCAGCACGGCCGCGATGCGTTCCAGACCCATACCGGTATCCACGCACGGTGCCGGCAGCGGCAGCAAGGTGCCGTCGGGCTGACGGTCGAACTGCATGAACACGTTGTTCCAGATTTCGATGTAACGGTCGCCGTCTTCATCGGGCGAACCCGGCGGGCCACCTTCGATATGGTCGCCGTGATCGTAGAAAATCTCGGTGCACGGACCGCAAGGACCGGTATCGGCCATCTGCCAGAAATTGTCCGATGCAAACGGCGCACCCTTGTTGTCGCCAATGCGAATGATGCGCTCGGCCGGCAGACCGATCACCTGATTCCAGATCTCAAACGATTCGTCATCGGTGTGATAGACGGTCGCAAGCAAGCGCTCGGGCGGCAGCTTCCAGACGACGGTCAGCAGTTCCCACGCCCACTCAATCGCTTCGCGCTTGAAGTAATCGCCGAACGACCAGTTACCCAGCATTTCAAAGAACGTGTGATGACGGGCGGTGTAACCCACCTGATCCAGGTCATTATGTTTGCCACCGGCACGAAGGCAGCGCTGCACGTCGGCTGCACGGACATACGGGAGCTTCTCGGAGCCCAGGAACACATTCTTGAACTGCACCATGCCCGAGTTGGTGAACAGCAAGGTCGGGTCATTGGCCGGGATCAGCGGCGCCGAAGGCACGATCGTGTGCCCGCGCTCGCGGAAGAAATTAAGAAAGTCGCTGCGGATTTCGCTGGTGGTTTTCATGGAATCTTTGGGCTGGCCGCAAACGCGCGGCGAATCGCTCCAGAATACCAGCTTAAGCGCTTGAATTTAAGCGATTTCTGCCTCTGCTGCCGCCCTGAGAGCGCTATGCATGACCCCGACCTCGAAGCCCCGGCGCAACAGGAAATCACCGGCCTTGCGGCGTCTTGCGTGATCGGCGGCAAACTCCGGTCCGCCACCGTAGCGGCGCACCACCCATTCGGTAGCGATATCGGCCCAGCGCGGCGCGTACGGATCGAGGATCTGATCGGCCATGCGATCGCCCAGACCGTGCGTGGACAGCTCGTGGCGGATCCGTAGCGGACCGTACCCTGACCCTGCCCGCATGCGCACCAGGGCTTGAGCGAAACGGGTGTCATCTTGCCAGCCCTCGGCCTGCAAACGGTCGAGCGCGGTGCTGACCTCGGCCGTGTCATAGCCCCGATCAATCAGCCGGCGCGAGAGCTCCTGACGAGAGTACTCGCGCCGACTGAGGAAGGCGATGCCCTGTTGCAGAGCGGAGCGGGGACGCCCTGCCGCCATTAGTCGTCCAGTTCGTCCGCGGTGGCGGCTTCAGGTGCCACTGCCTCCAGCGGAGTGAACAGCTTTTGGCGCACAGCAGCCTCAAGGCGTTCCTTCATTGCCGGATTGTCCTTAAGGAATTGACGGGCATTTTCCTTGCCTTGGCCAATGCGTTCGCCATCATAGCTGTACCAGGAGCCGGATTTTTCGACCAGCTTGGCCTCGGCACCGAGTTCGAGCAGTTCACCCTCACGCGAGATGCCCTCGCCGTACAGGATTTCCGTAACGACTTGCTTGAACGGAGGTGCCATCTTGTTCTTGACGACCTTGATGCGCGTTTGGTTACCGATGATCTCGTCGCCCTTTTTGATGGCACCGATGCGACGGATATCCAGACGGACCGAGGCGTAGAACTTGAGCGCGTTACCGCCGGTGGTGGTTTCCGGGCTTTGACCCGGCATCATGACGCCGATCTTCATACGCAGCTGGTTGATGAAGATCACCAGGCAGTTAGAACGCTTGATGTTGCCGGTCAGCTTGCGCAGGGCCTGGCTCATCAGACGGGCTTGCAGACCCGGCAGCTGATCGCCCATTTCGCCCTCAATTTCAGCGCGCGGCGTCAGTGCGGCGACGGAGTCGACCACCACCATATCGACGGCATTGGAGCGCACCAGCATGTCGGCAATTTCCAGAGCTTGTTCACCGGTATCAGGCTGCGAGACCAGCAGGTCATCGATATTGACGCCCAGCTTGGTGGCGTAAATCGGATCCAGTGCGTGCTCGGCGTCGATAAAGGCGCAGGTACCGCCGGCCTTTTGGCACTCTGCAATGGCTTGCAAGGTTAGCGTGGTCTTGCCCGAAGATTCAGGACCGTAGATTTCTACGACACGACCCTTGGGCAGGCCGCCGATGCCGAGTGCGACATCGAGCATGATCGAGCCGGTGCCGATGACCTCAGCCGCCTCAACAATACGATCACCCATACGGATGACAGAGCCCTTGCCGAACTGCTTTTCAATCTGACCGAGGGCGGCGGTCAGTGCGCGTTGCTTGTTGTCATCCATCTTGTGTGTTCCTTAAGAAAATTAGGGTTGAAACCGGGGACTGAAATCCATGCTACGGGGTGTGCGTCTCATGGAATGAAACAGTCAGTCGGCAATCCAGCGTGCCGTGCATGCACTGCGAACGCGATCGGAAAACCACTCGGCAGTGACTAGGACGGCGCCAAGCAATACATTGCTCAAGCGGACTTGCTGGGGGTGATTACGGTACGAAGGATTCATGCGAATACTCTCAAATCTAAGTGCAAATTGCGGAAACAAATCGACTGAACATTAAGCCGCTTGGCCATTGGGACGGATCAGGCCGCAGTACAAGCCCTCGATGGCGAAGTCGGCATCTACCGGTACCTCAATGGGTTCGTAATCCGGGTTGCGCGGCAGCAGGTAAATCCGGTCCTTGGTGCGCTTGAGTAACTTGACCGTGATTTCATCTTCGATTCGGGCGATCACGATTTGGCCGTTACGCGCCTCTGCCGTGCGATGCACGCCGATGAGATCGCCGTCGAAAATGCCTTCGTCAATCATGGAGTCGCCTTTGACGCGCAACAGATAGTCCGGCATCAGCGAGAACAGCACGCGGTCGAACAGCAGTTGCTCGTCACTGTGCACATCGGCGCCGATTGGGACGCCGGCTGCCACCCGACCCAGCACCGGCAGCATCAGGCCATGGGCCGCCAGGCTGCGTTCAATGGTGGTAACCACCGGGCCAAGGAAATCGGAGTCGACGCTGGTGTCACGCCCGAGCATGGCAAAACCGGTGGACGTCACGCGCAGTCCGCGTGCCTTGCCGGGAATCTTATAGACGGCACCCTGGGCCTCTAGAGCCTCCAGGTGGTATTGGGCGGCGCGAACGCCGGCAAAGCCCATAGCTTGGGCGATTTCGGCCTGGCTCGGCGGGAGACCATCTTGACTGATGCGGTCCGCAACTAGAGCGAGGATCTGCAGTTGAGTTTCGGTCGTGTCCATGGTTAGTAGTAATACTACTAACTTTTGACTAACGCAAGCCTCTTTTGAAAAATTTTTCTCTCAGGCCGACAGAAGGCGGTGCAGGCCGCGCAGAGCCTGGCCTACAGCCTGTCGACGAACGGCGTCACGATCGCCTTCGAAATGGAAAATCTCGGCTGTGGTGTAGCTGCCGCGGGATTTCCAGGCGATCCAGACGGTGCCAACGGGCTTGTCCGGAGTGCCCCCACCCGGCCCGGCAATCCCGGTCACCGCAACGGCCAAGGTGCCCCCGCTACGCGAAATCGCGCCGGAGACCATCTCCATGACCGTTTCACGCGAGACGGCGCCGTGGGCCTCTAAGGTCTCGGGACGTACGCCGAGCAGCGCCTGTTTGGCCTCGTACGAATAGACCGCGACGCCCGACTCGAACCAGGCCGAGGAACCCGCGACATCGGTCAGACACTTAGCAATCCAGCCGGCGGTGCAGCTTTCGGCCGTCACCAGCATGTGGTGTCTAGCCCGCGCGAGCTCGCCGATTTGGCGCGACAGGGTTTGGAGCTCTTCGTCAGAAGGCGGTGTCGGCATGGTCATCGCTACACTATAGCGGTTCCTTTGGCTGTCCACGAGCGTCCCATGAGCGTCACGATTTATCACAATCCCAAATGCAGCACGTCGCGAAATACGCTGGCGCTCGTGCGTCATCTTGGCGAAGAGCCGACCGTCATCGAATACCTTCATGAGGTGCCCGACCCTTCTACGCTCAAAGATCTGGTGGCGCGCGCGGGTTTGCAGGTGCGGGATGTGCTGCGGCGCAAAGAAGCGGCGTATAGCGAGCTGGGGTTGGACGATCCTTCGCTCAGTGATGATCAGTTACTGGCCGCGGTGCAACAGCATCCGGTGCTGCTGGAGCGACCGGTGCTGGTAACCGAGCGCGGCGTGCGCTGGTGCCGCCCGATTGAGACCGCGCTGGAGATTCTGCCGCCGCTGACCGAGCCGTTTTTCAAGGAGAACGGCGATCGGATCGTTGGAGATGTTAAGGGGAATTAATTCCCTCCGTCCCCATTTTTTTTGCGGCCGCGTTTGAGGGTGAGCGGGGGCGCGAGCTTGACGCCGCGGCGCTCGAGGGCCTCACGGAGGAGGACCTCGATCTGGGCGTTGACGCTGCGCAGATCCGTCGCGGCGCTGCGCTCCAGCGCCGCATGCAAGGACGGATCTAAGCGCAGGGCAAACGCTTTGCGCGCGCTGTCGTTCACGGCAGACACAGTCGTCTCGAGCCGGCCGTTACTGGTACAGCGAACCGGCGTTGACGATCGGCTGCGTGTCGCGCTCGCCGCACAGCACTACCATCAGGTTGGAGACCATGGCGGCGCGGCGCTCGTCATCGAGCTCGACAACGTTCTTGGCGGAGAGCTGTTCCAGGGCCATTTCGACCATGCCGACGGCGCCCTCGACCAGGGTGTGGCGAGCGGCGACCACGGCTTGAGCCTGTTGTCGACGCAGCATCGCACCGGCGATTTCCTGTGCATAGGCCAAGTGGGTCAGACGGGTTTCGTCGATCACCACACCGGCAGCACGCACGCGCTCTTGCAATTCGGCAGCCATTTCGTTGGCGACGTGATCGCCGTCGCCGCGCAGGGTCAGCTCGTCGTGGTCGAAATCATCGTAGGGATATTTCGAGCCGATGGCGCGGACGGCCGATTCGATCTGGATGTTGACGAACTCGCGGTAGTCATCGACGTCGAACAGCGCCTGGGCCGTGTCGTCGACGCGCCAGACCACGTTGGCCGCGATTTCGACCGGGTTACCGCGCTTGTCGTTGACCTTGAGTCGTTCGGAGGTCACGTTGTGGATCCGCACCGAAATCTTGCGCTTGGACAGCCACGGCCAGGTCCAACGCAGGCCCGTATTGCGGTCGGTACCTTGGTACGCACCAAACAGCTGGATCGCGGCGGCCTGGTTCGGCTGCAGCAGGTAAAAGCCCTTGGCGATCAGGGCCGCCACGATCGGCCCGAGGATGCGCACCAGCACTTCTCCGAATGAAGGCTCGCCCTCGAACTGCGACAGTCCGATGATGCCGTAGATACTGGCGGCCGCCACTGCTAACAGCACGAGCAGCAGAATGTAGCCGCTGTAGGTCCGGGCCGGTTTCTCATGGTTGAACACCAGGCGAGTGTTGCGTTCTGTCGATTCCATTTGCAGCGCTCCTTTCAAAAAGGGGGGTATGAAATGATGATATCACTTTTATATCATTTCGTACGTGCGCCGGATAAAAAACACACCCGACGGATGCCGGGTGTGTCGGGTTGCGAGATCCTGATGGATCCGCCTGATTTTGTTGGCCCGAAGCGGCTGCGGGCTCGCAACCGTTCCGGAACGCGGAGATCAGTCCAGCGGCGGGTAGTCGATGTAGCCCTCTGCGCCCTGGCCGTACAGCGTGGCCGGGTTGAAGTTGACGATCTCGGCGCCCGTGCGCAGACGCTCCACCAGATCCGGGTTGGCGATATACGGACGACCGAACGCAATCAGGTCTGCCTTGCCCGTATCCAGGCGCTCGTTGGCGAGCTCCAGCGTGTAGCCGTTATTGGCCAGGTAGGTGTTCTTGAACTTGCTGCGCAGCGCGTCGAAGTCGAACGGTGCGACATCGCGCGGGCCGCCGGTGGCGCCTTCGACCACGTGCAGATAGACAAGGTTCAAGTCGCTCAGCTTTTCGACGATGTAGTTGAACTGCGCTTGCGGATCGCTGGTGGTGACGCCATTGGCCGGCGAGACGGGTGAGATGCGGATACCCGTGCGCTCGGCACCGATTTCGTTGACGATAGCTTCGGCCACTTCAAGCATCAGACGTGCGCGATTTTCAATCGAGCCACCGTAAGCATCGGTGCGCACGTTCGCGCCATCCTTTGCAAACTGATCCAGCAGATAGCCGTTGGCACCGTGAATTTCGACGCCATCAAAGCCGGCTGCAATGGCATTGGCCGCCGCCTGACGGAAATCATTGATGATGCCCGGCAGTTCTTCGAGTTCGAGTGCGCGCGGTTCGGAGACATCGACAAACGTGTTGTTGACGTAGGTCTTCGCTTGGGCACGAATGGCCGAAGGCGCGACCGGCGCGCCACCTTCCGGTTGCAGATCATTGTGCGAGATGCGACCGACGTGCCACAGCTGCAGAAAAATCTTGCCGCCCTTGGCGTGCACGGCATCGGTGACTTCGCGCCAGCCGTCGATTTGCGCTTGCGTGTAGATACCGGGAGTGTCCTGATAGCCTTGGCCCTGCTGCGAGATCTGCGAGGCTTCGGCAATGATCAGACCGGCACTGGCGCGCTGGCTGTAATACTCGGCAGCGAATTCGCTGGAGACCAGGCCCTTGCCTGCGCGGTTGCGGGTCAGCGGTGCCATGACGACGCGATTGGCCAAGGTGATCGCGCCGAGGGTGTAAGGTTCAAACAGTTTTGAAGCGGACATATAAGTTCCCAAAGCGGGCTAATGAGTACTCACAGAACTGGGGAGTCTGCATCGCCCTTTCAAGGACACGCATCGAGTGCATACGATTGTCGCTGTGCAACGGGCTGGCGACGGAGTTGCCATACACGCTTGCAACTCGCACATCAGCATAAGAAAGCCCCGGCGAGTGCCGGGGCCTGTTCGAGCAACAGATGACGCGTTAGTGCTTAGCGGCCGTCGTTATCGGCATCGCCCGGCAACGCGGCTTCGAGGCGATCCCAACCGGCGCGCACTGCGTCCTTGGCTTGTTCCCAGGCCATGCGGCTTTCACCCTTGGCCTTGTCCCAACCCTGTTCCAGTTCGCTCTTTACTTCTTCCCACTTGCGACCGGTCGCCGAAGCATACTGGTCGTAACCGTACTTATAAGCCGGCTCATAGTCTTGCCAGGTTTGGCCATCGCGATAATACGGGGCCTTTTCGTACGATTGCTGGAACTCCTGCTGATAGCGATCGTAAGGGATGCTGGCGTTAGCGCGGGCTTCTTCGAGACGCTGATTCATGTGGATTCTCCTGTTCGGTGGTTTTATTTCGAATTGCCCGAAGGCAGCGCCAGTGTCTCCCCCTGCCCTGTAAAGAATTGTTCAAAACAGGCCGGCGAACGTATACGTTCGCTTTACAACATTACGGAAACGCCTTAAAACAAGGGCTTTTCTGCAATTCATCAGTGCGATGCCCAATCAGCCGGCGTTCAGATCCCGAGCAAACCGACGCAGATAGTTGCCAGTTTACGGGTCGATTCTTACGCGCCGGAATCTCGACGGAAAGCGCCAGTCAGGCGATACTGGCAGGGTTCCGTTCGCCGCCGCCTGTCGGCCGGCGATCCCGCCGTTTTTGAGTCCCCAATGCAAGAATCCGAACCCACCACGCCCACCGACAGCACTTCGCCCCGCAGCAAAGCGGGCAGCGCGACGCCGGAGCATACGCCGCTCATGAAACAGTTCTTTGCGGCCAAGGCGGAACTCCCGGATGTGCTGGTGTTTTTCCGCATGGGCGACTTCTACGAGTTGTTCTATGACGATGCGCGCAAGGCGGCCAAACTCCTCGACATTACGCTGACGCAGCGTGGCAGTAGCGCCGGTGCACCGATCCCGATGGCCGGCGTACCTTACCACGCTGCCGAAGGCTATCTCGCGCGTCTGGTGGCCCTCGGTGAATCGGTCGCGATCTGCGAACAGATCGGCGATCCCGCGCAATCGAAAGGTCTCGTCGAGCGCAAAGTGGTAAGGATCGTGACGCCCGGCACCGTCACTGACGAAGCCCTGCTGCCCGACCGTCGCGACAACCTGCTGCTGGCAGTATCGCGCGGCAAGCACGGCTACGGTTTGGCATGGGCCGAATTGTCGGCCGGACGATTTCTCGCCGCCGAAGTCGCGGGAACGGATCAACTCGAAACCGAGCTGGCACGACTGCAACCGGCCGAAGTTCTGATTCCGGATGACGGCGATTGGCCCGAATGGTTGACCGCAATCCGCGGTGCACGTCTGCGCGCACCGTGGCTTTTTGATAGCGATAGCGGTCGCGCCCAAATTGAACGCTTCTTTGGCCTGCACGATTTGCAGCCGTTTGGCTTGCAGGACAAACCGTTGGCGATCGGTGCCGCGGCAGGCCTGCTGGCGTATCTGCAGGAAACGCAAAAACAAAGTCTGCCGCATCTGCGTTCCATCGTGGTCGAAACCGGTGACGATGCCATCGCCATGAATGCGGCTACGCGGCGTCATCTGGAGTTGGACACACGCGCCGATGGCGAAGTGCGCCACACCCTGCTCGGCATTCTCGATCGCACGCGCTCGCCCATGGGTGCCCGCATGTTGCGTCGCTGGTTGCATCGGCCGTTGCGTGATCAGTCAACAGTGCGGCTACGCACACAAGCTGTTCAAGCCTTGCTCGATGGCTCGGCACTGGACTCGGTGCGCACGCCGTTGAGTGGCCTGGGCGATGTCGAACGCATCCTGTCGCGTATTGCTTTGCGTAGCGCACGTCCGAAAGATCTCACCACCCTGCGCGATGCCTTGCATACGCTACCCGATTTGGCCAAGGCCTTGCAGGGAATCGATTCACCGCGCCTGCAAACATTGCGCGCACCGCTTAATGGTCAGCACGCCGAACTCGCTGCACATTTACAGACAGCCCTGGTGGCGATCGCCCCGTTGACGGTCCGCGATGGGGGCGTCTTCGCTGAGGGATTTGATGCAGAGCTCGACGAGCTCAAGATGCTGTCGCAAAATGCCGATCAGTTCCTGGTCGATCTCGAGGCACGCGAACGCGAGCAGTCCGGTATTGCCGGTCTGAAAGTCGGCTACAACCGCGTTCATGGTTACTACATCGAGATCACCAAGGCACAGGCGGTCGGTGCAACGATTCCCGTGCATTACACGCGACGTCAGACGCTGGCCAATGCCGAGCGTTACATCACCGAGGAACTGAAATCGTTCGAAGACAAGGTCCTCTCCGCACGTGAGCGGGCCCTGAGTCGCGAAAAGTTTCTGTACGAAGAGCTGCTCGACCGACTGCAAGTGGAGCTGGATGCATTGCGTGAGTGTGCATTGGCGTTGGCGGAGCTCGATGTGCTGGCGACGTTTGCCACCGTTGCCGAAGCCAATGACTGGCGTGCCGCGCAATTGCGTTCCGAGCCAGGACTGCAGATTGTGGCGGGCCGTCACCCGGTGGTCGAGGCCGTGCGCGACGAACCCTTCGAGCCGAACGATCTGATCTTAGGCGACGACGAGGAACATGCGCAGCGCCGACTGCTGATCATCACCGGTCCGAACATGGGCGGTAAATCCACCTACATGCGGCAGAACGCGCTGATTGTGCTGCTCGCGCATATCGGCAGTTTTGTGCCGGCCACGCAAGCCATCATCGGACCGATCGATCGGATCCTGACTCGCATCGGCGCCGGCGATGACTTGGCCAAAGGCCAATCCACCTTTATGGTGGAAATGTCGGAGACCGCATACATCCTGCATCACGCTACGGATCAGTCGCTAGTGCTGATGGATGAGATCGGTCGCGGCACTTCAACGTACGATGGCCTGGCACTGGCCGAGGCGAGCGCATTGCATCTGGCGCAACACAATCGCGCGTACACGCTATTCGCAACGCACTACTTTGAGCTGACGGTGTTGGCCAATGATGTTCCCGGCGTCGCCAACGTGCACTTGGATGCCGTCGAACATGGCGACGGCTTGGTGTTTATGCATGCCGTCAAGGAAGGCCCGGCTTCGCGCTCGTACGGATTGCAAGTTGCAGCCTTAGCGGGTTTGCCCAAGACAGTGTTGGTCGCCGCGCGCGGTCGTCTGGCAGAACTTGAATCGGCTCCCGCACCGACCACGCCGCTGACACCGATGCAGCTCGATGCCCCGCGCCAGTTCGGCCTGTTTGAAGCCGAAGATGCGTTGCGCAAGGCCATGCGCAGTCTGGATCCGGACGAGCTGACGCCCAAGCAGGCTCTCGAAGCGCTCTACAGGCTGAAGAATTTGAGCTGACCTTGGTGCCTTCTTAACGTTTTGCATGCGAGTATTGAGACTGTCACTCACTTCGCAAAGGATGCCATTCCATGAATCTCGTTAATGATCTGCTGGGCCAACTCAGCGGCGCCCCCGTGCAACAAGTCAGCCAGCAGCTCGGAGTGGATCCCGGTACGGCCCAATCGGCCATCCAAGCCGCCCTGCCCATGCTGATCGGTGCACTGGGCCAAAACGCACAACAACCGCAAGGTGCCGAAGCGCTGTTCGGCGCTCTGCAAAATGACCATCAGGGTCTGGATATCGGCTCGGTGCTCGGTGCGGTTCTTGGCGGCGGTGGCAACAACATGTCGCAAGCCGGTATCGCCGCAGCTGCAGCGCCGGCCATCCTGGGTCACATCTTTGGCGGCAAGCAACAGGCTGCAGAACAGACTCTGGGTAGCGCAACGGGTCTCAACTCGCCGCAAGCTCGCATGCTGATGCAAATTCTGGCGCCCATCGTGATGGCATATCTGGCCAAGCGATTCTTTGGTGGTCAGCAAGCCGCTTCGCCGAGCCAATTGCAATCGGTGCTGGGTCAGGAGCAGGAACAACTTCGTCAGCAACCGGGTACCGGTGGTCTGCTGGGTTCCCTGCTCGATCAGGATGGCGATGGCCAGCTCGGCATCGGCGACGCCCTGTCGGCCGCATCGCGTTTTCTGAAATCCTAAAAGCGTAGAAATGCCGAGCGTTTTTTAACTTCAGTTAATTCGCTTACAGCATTTCCAAATCGCCGAGCGCACGAATCAGGCGGCGGGCCCGTTTATCCGGTTTAGTTTCCGGAGCGCGGTAACCCGTCGCCTGGGCGCGTTGTTCGGCACGTGCTTGCTCGCGCGCGGCGATGGATTCTGCAGTCTCGGAGTAATGCAACACGGCCTGCGCATACGCCACGCGCTGATCCAGTAAGCCGGTCACGGTGACGTGAAAAGTCTCGATGCCACGGCGGATCACCAGCGCATCGCCGAGTTTCACCTGTCGCGATGCCTTCGGGCGTTCACCGCCGATTTCTACCTTGCCCGTTTCAATGGCTTGCTTGGCCAGTGAACGCGTCTTGAAAAATCGCGTGGCCCACAGCCATAAGTCGAGTCGGACTTTGAGTTCTTGCGTCGGTTCCAATATCAGTTCCGGGATTCAAAAACAGGAACGGCCGCCAGAGGCGACCGTCCGTGTGCTGAAAGCAGCGTGCCGGGGCTTGCGCCTTACTCGGCAGCAGCTTCCTTCTTGGCAGCAGCGGCAGCAGCCTTGGCCTTGGCGCCTGCGGCCAAGTCTTCGGTGATGCGTGCCTTGCGGCCTTCGAGACCACGCAGGTAGTACAGCTTGGCAGCGCGGACTTTACCGCGACGCTTCAGGCTGACCGATTCGATGGTCGGGCTATGGGTTTGGAACACGCGTTCCACGCCGTAGCCGTGCGAAATCTTGCGGACGGTGAACGAAGAGTTCAGACCGGCATTCTTGATCGCGATCACAACGCCTTCGTAGGCCTGGACGCGTTCACGGTTGCCTTCCTTCACTTTGACGTTGACGACAACGGTGTCGCCTTGGCTGAATTCCGGCAGTTGGCGGGTAGCTTGGCCGGCTTCGAATTCTTGCAGCAGGGTATGAATGGACATGATGTTTTGCCTGTTTTAAATGTTGTCGGTCCCGAATGCCGAAGATCCAGACCTGGGCTTAATGGTTTTGGGGTACAGCGAGCCCAATATTATGCATGTGTTTTCTTATGAAAACAAGCACTTACGGGATTTTTACCCGTTCTTGTCGGCCAGAGCCCGCAGCCGATCAAGAAATTGGCGGTCTGCCGGGCTCAGCGGGGCCGATTCCAGCAGGTCCGGACGTCGCTCCAAGGTGCGCTGCAGCTGCTGCTGACGGCGCCACAGTGCGATTTGCGCGTGATTTCCGCCCAGCAGCACCTCGGGGATGTCACCCCACTCGTCACTATTAGGCTTGGTGAAATGCGGATGGTCGAGCAGACCGTCTTCAAAGCTGTCGAGGCGCGCACTGTCCATATCGGACATCGCCCCCTCCTGCACGCGGGTCACCGCATCAATCAGCACCGCCGCGGGCAATTCGCCGCCACTGAGCACAAAATCGCCCAGCGAGATTTCTTCATCGACGGCATTTGCAATGAAGCGCTCGTCCACGCCTTCGTAGCGACCGCAAATCAGAATCAGATGTGGCATGGCGGCCAGCTCGCGCACGCGTGCCTGCGTCAGCGGTTTGCCCTGCGGTGAGAAATACACCACGTGCGAAGTGACCTCAGCCGCTTCACTCTTAACAGCTTGCAGACATTGCCGCAGCGGCTCGAGCATCATCACCATGCCGGCGCCACCACCGGCGGTACGATCATCGACGCGACGATAGTTGCCGACGGCGTAATCGCGCGGATTCCAGGTGCGCGTCTGCACCAGTGCGCGCTCATGGGCACGACCGACAATCCCGGCTGAGGCCGCAGCCTGGATCAGCTCAGGAAATAAAGTGATGCAGTCGATGCGCATGTCGTTTAGAACTCAGGGTCCCAATCGACCGTGATCAGGCCTTGCTCGAAATTAATATCGGTGACGAACTGAGGCCGCACAAACGGAATCAGTCGCTCACGCGAATCATCGCGCACCGCCATCACATCGTTAGCGCCCGTACCGAACAGGTGCGAGACGATACCCAGCTCTGCGCCCTCGAGATTGACGACACGCAAACCCTCGAGATCGACCCAATAAAACTCACCCTCTGCCGGTGCCGGCAGTTGCGAGCGTTCTACGTAAATGTCGAGACCGACGACGGCTTCGGCTGCGTTGCGATCCGAAACGCCGGGAAGACGCGCAGCCAGATGCTTGCCCTGCTCGCGACCTTTTACGCCTTGCAGGACGGCAACGCCGTGCTTGATCAGATCAACAGAGAAATCAGCCTGCACCTGCGCCAATGTGTTTGGCGAGCGCTCGTTGCGCTTTAGCGTCCACGGCTGATAACGGAAGATGGCATGACGCGGGTCGGTAAACGACTCGATTTTCACGTCGCCCTTAAGACCAAGGGCGCCTAAAACCCTGCCGAGCAGGATCAGGCGCCCTTGATTTGCGGTTTCCGAAGAAGACATCAGAAACAGCGAAAGGATTAGGCTACGGCTTCAGTGCCGGCCTTGTTCGCTTCCTTGAACAGTACCGCGACCTTTTCGGTCATTTGGGCACCGTTGGAAACCCAATGGTTCACGCGATCAACGTTGATTTCAACGCGCTTTTCATTGCCGCGAGCAACCGGGTTGTAGAAACCCACGCGCTCGATGTTGCGACCGTCACGGGCCGAACGGCTGTCGGTGACGATGATGTGGTAGAACGGACGCTTTTTGGCGCCGCCGCGGGTCAGTCGAATCTTGACCATGGTACAGATTTCCTTGATAGGACCAGCCGCCGGGATGACGGGGTAAGCCGAATATTATAACTGGTTGTTTTTCAAAAGAAAACCCCCAGCCCGGGCGCTTTAGAAGGGCAATTTGCCCCGCACTCCCATCAGCGAATTCATGCCCTTCATGCCGCGCATCAGACCCTTCATGCCACCACCCGAGAACTTGGCCATCATGCTTTCCATCTGCTGGTACTGCTTGAGCAGGCGGTTCACATCGGCCGGTGTCTGGCCCGAACCCAGCGCCACGCGCTTGCGGCGCGAGCCGTTCAGAATGCCCGGATTGCGGCGCTCTTTTTCCGTCATCGAGTTGATGATGGCAATCATGCGCGGCACTTCCTTGCCCGAGATCTGACCCTTGACGTTGTCAGGGATCTTGCCCATGCCCGGCAGCTTGTCCATCAGGCCGTGCAGACCGCCCATGTTTTGCATCTGCTCCAGCTGATCGCGCATGTCGTTCAGATTGAACTTTTTGCCCTTGGCCACTTTATCGGCTAGCTTGGCGGCCTTTTCCTTGTCGACCTTGTCGTGCACTTCTTCGACCAGCGACAGCACGTCGCCCATGTCGAGAATCCGGCCCGCAATCCGATCCGGGTGGAAGACATCCAGGCCATCGGGCTTTTCACCAATACCGACAAACTTGACCGGCCGTTCGGTAATGTAGCGAACCGACAGCGCGGCACCGCCACGGGCATCACCATCGAGCTTGGTCAGCACCACACCGGTGAGCGGCAATGCTTCGCGGAAGGCTTTGGCCGTGTTGGCCGCATCCTGACCGGTCATCGCATCGACAACAAACAGCGTTTCAACCGGATCGATAGCAGCGTGCAGCGCCTTGATTTCCGCCATCATCGCGGTATCAATGGCGAGACGACCCGCGGTATCTACCAACACCACATCGGCATAGGTCTTGCGCGCATGTTCGATGGCCGCACGGGCGATCGCAATTGGCGACTGATCGGCAGAACTCGGGAAGAACTCGACACCCACTTGCTTAGCCAGCGTTTCGAGCTGGGCAATAGCGGCAGGACGATACACGTCGGCCGACACCACCAGCACTTTTTTACGGTGCTTTTCTTTCAGGAACTTGCCGAGCTTGCCGACCGTCGTGGTCTTACCGGCACCTTGCAGACCGGCCATCAGAATCACGGCCGGTGCCGGCACGTTGAGATTGAGCTGGCTCGCCTCGGAGCCCATCACCGCCGTCATCTCGTCTTTGACGATCTTGATCAGCGACTGACCCGGAGTCAGCGAAGCCAGAACCTCCTGCCCGACGGCGCGCTCTTTGATACGGCGGATCAGCTCCATGACGACCGGCAACGCAACGTCGGCCTCGAGCAGCGCCACCCGCACTTCACGCAGCGCGTCGCTGATGTTTTCTTCGGTCAGGCGGCCACGGCCGCGCAGGCGGTCAATGGTTCCGGTGAGGCGTTGGGTAAGGGACTCGAACATGAAACTTCTGCAAAGGATCGAACCCCCTATTATAGAGTCCGCCTGCATGCGCTGGGCTATACTGGAACGCTTATGATTCTGCCGTTTCTCGCCTTTGTCTGGTACTGGCTCGCCACGTTTGCGCTGGTGATGAGCCTGCACGGTCGCCCGGCCCAAGTCTCGGATGCTGCTCTGCCGCCCCTGCCCCGCACCACCCGCTGGTGGCCCTGGTTTGCCGGTCTGGCCGTGTTCCTGCATGCCGCCGCCCACGCCTGGGTGGCCCGCTCGCTAGGCGCGCCCGACATGCATTTCTTTGCCGCCGTCTCCCTGGTGACACTGGGCATGGCCGCCATGACCTTGGCCTTAAAGCGTCAGGGCCGCATGACCAGCGCCGGTCTTATTGTGTTTCCGATGGCCTCGCTGGCCGTACTCGCCTACCACAAGGCCGGCCATACACCCGCAGCCGCGCCGCAAAGCTGGCCCCTGCAGCTGCACGCCTGGATTGCACTGCTGTCGGCAGCCGCGCTGGCATTGGCGGCGATCTTTGCACTGATGCTGTGGCTGCAAGAGCGTGCATTGCGTACGCGTCAGCGTAGCCATCTGCTCTTGGGCTTGCCGCCATTGGTGACCATCGAGACCATGCTGTTCCGTACCATCAAGCTGGGCTTTGCACTGCTCACGCTGACGCTGGTCACCGGCCTGCTCTTTGTCAGCGATCTGTTTGCGCAGCATCTCGCGCACAAAACCATCTTGAGCATTGTCTCGTGGCTGATCTTTGGTGGCCTGCTGCTCGGCCGCTGGAAATACGGCTGGCGTGGCGTGCGTGCTGCCAAATGGACACTGGTCGCGTTTGCGTTTTTAGCATTGGCCTTCTTTGGCGTAACCTACATTCTCGAACAACGCTACGGCCTGAACTGAGGCGCGTTATATCTCAGAGCGCGTCCAGCGCCTCGGCCAAAGTGCCGACCCCAATCACTTGCAGCTCGCCGATGTGGCCCGACTTCGGTGCATTGGCACGCGGCACGATGGCTTTTTTAAAACCGTGCGTTGCGGCCTCACGCAAGCGATCCTCGCCACCCGGTACCGGACGCAACTCGCCGGATAGCCCCACCTCACCAAACGCCAGCAAATTGCCGGGCATCGGTGCATCACGCAGCGACGAATGAATCGCCATTAGCACCGGTAAATCGGCCGCCGTTTCCTGCAGACGAATGCCGCCGACAATATTGACGAAGACATCCTGATCGCCCATGACAATGCCGGCATGCCGGTGCAGCACGGCCAACAGCATGGCCAGACGATTGCCATCCATACCCACAGCCACGCGCCGCGGATTGCTCAACGAACTGCCGTCAACTAAGGATTGCACCTCGACCAGTAGCGGTCGTGTACCCTCACGCGTCACGGTCACGCAACTGCCCGGCTGATCGCCGGTCGCGCCCGACAGAAAAATCGCAGACGGATTGGGCACCTCGCGCAGGCCACGCTCGGCCATCGCAAAGACGCCCAGTTCGTTGATGGCACCAAACCGGTTTTTAAACGCGCGCAGCAAACGCAAACGTCCGCCGCTTTCGCCCTCGAAATACAACACCGCATCGACCATGTGCTCGAGCACGCGCGGACCGGCAATGCCGCCCTCTTTGGTGACGTGACCGACCAGAAATACGGCGATGCCCGACTCTTTGGCAAAGCGCACCAGACGCGCCGCCGACTCGCGCACTTGCGAGACACTGCCGGGCGCCGCCGTTAACTCATCGGTCCAGATCGTCTGAATGGAGTCGATCACCAGCACCCGTGGCTTGAGCGTAGTGGCCTGATCAATGATCCGATCAATATGCGTCTCGGCCAGCGCCTGTACCCCTGTCGAAGGCAACCCGAGCCGCGCAGCCCGCCCGGCCACCTGACTGAGCGATTCCTCACCCGTGACATACAGCGAGCTGACGGCCGGTGCCATTTTGACGACAGCCTGCAGCAGCAAGGTGGATTTGCCGATGCCCGGATCGCCACCGACTAATACGACTGCGCCATCGACCAGACCGCCACCGAGCACGCGATCGAGCTCCGCGATGCCGGTCGAGAGCCGCGAGGACTCTTGCGTGGGCACGCTCTCCAGCGCTTGAGCGACCGCTCCGCCCTCGCCACTCCAACCCGCACGCCGTGCCGGCGCTGCACCCGATCCGCTCGGACGCGCAGGGGCCAGCGTGATTTCTGTAATCGTGTTCCAGCCGCCGCACTCGCCGCACTGACCTGCCCACTTACCGGACTCTGCACCGCATTCATTGCAGACGAAAGCGGTTTGGCGTTTGCCCGATTTTTTACTGGTGGCCACTAAGCGGACTCCGAAAGACACGAGAGAAGGATACGTTTTGTATAGTAACGAATTGCCTTCGCACGACTTGAGACGATGTCACCCACGTTCCGCCGCCTGCAGACTTCCGGCACCGACCTCGAACAGGAATACCACCTGCGCGACACGATCCTGCGCATCCCGCTGGGTCTGGTCTTTCACCTGACACCGGAGCAGATTCGCGATGAGGAATCCGACTTCCACTTCGGCCTGTTTGATCAGGAGACCTTGGTGGCCTGCGTGATCGCAACGCCTTATGGCGAAGGCCAATACAAGATCCGTCAGATGGCCGTGCGCGAAGACTTGCAGCAACATGGCCTGGGTCGACAGCTGATGCAGCAAGCCGAACAAGCCCTGCTCGATGCCGGCGCTCACGAGATCGTCCTGCATGCACGCGACATCGCCACCGGCTTCTATGAAAAGCTCGGCTACGAACAGGTGGGTGACTGGTTTACCGAAGTGGGCATCCCCCACTTAAAAATGCGCAAGTCGCTTACGGACTAATCGCAACCGTTGCAGTCATCGCAACCGCCGGCTTTGGAACCGGTCGAAGGCGGTGCAATCCGCTGACCCAATCGGCGCCGCCATTCAGGCCCCGGTTCTCTGAGCAAAGCAATGGCTAACGTCTGACGTTGCCGCTTAATCCAAGCCGGGAAATATTTGCGGATCACAAACTGCAACGCCAACAGTACAGCGACCGCAACGATGATCCATTGCAGTGTCGGGCTCATGTGTTCCAGCCTAACGCCTTCGCCACCTGGAACGTCAGCAACGAGGCGCCGTACGCCAATGCAAACAGATAAATCGTGGCGGCGAACATCTTGCGCCACGAATGCGTCTCACGCTTGATGGTGGCCAGCGTCGAGATGCACTGCGGCGCGTAGATAAACCACACCAGCAACGACAATGCCGTCGCCAGGCTCCACTGCTCGCTAATGATCGGCGTCAGCAAACGAATGGTGGAATCGTCATCGGCACCGGCCAGCGAATAGATCGTACCGAGCGAGGACACCATCACCTCGCGCGCGGCCAAGCCCGGAATCAGCGCGATTGCAATTTGCCAGTTGAATCCGAGCGGCGCAAACACGTGCTGCAACCAATGACCCAACTGACCGGCAAAGCTGTAATCAATCGCAGGTTGCGTGGCGCCGACAGGAGCTGCAGGGAACGTCAGCAGGAACCACAACAGCACCGTCATGGCCAGAATGATGCCGCCCACGCGCTTGATAAAGATCATGGCGCGTTCCCACAGACCGATGGCCAAGTCGCGCAGATTGGGCCAACGGTATGCGGGCAGTTCGAGAATCAGCGCATGCTCGGCCCGATCACGCCGCCATTTTTTAAGGAACCACGACACGATCAGCGCGCTGATAATGCCGGCAAAATACAGTCCGAATAGCACCAGCCCCTGCTGATTGATCGGCCCCCAAACAGTGCGCTTGGGAATGAACGCGCCGATCAGCAAGGTATACACCGGCAATCGTGCCGAACACGTCATCAGTGGTGCGACCAGAATGGTGGCGAAGCGATCGCGCGGATCGGGAATACTCCGCGTCGCCATGATGCCCGGCACCGCACAGGCAAAACTCGACAGCAGCGGAATAAACGAACGCCCCGACAAACCGGCAGCGCCCATCAACCGATCCAGCAAGAACGCAGCGCGCGGCAGATAACCCGATTCCTCGAGCACCAGAATAAAAGCGAACAGAATCAGAATCTGCGGCAGGAACACCAGCACGCCACCGGCACCGGCGATGATGCCATCGACAATCAGACTGCGCAGCGGACCCTCAGACAAGTGCGCTCCGACAAATTCACCGATGGATCCGAACAGCGACTCAATGCCATCCATCATCGGCGTGGCCCAGGCATACACCGCCTGGAACATAAAGAACATCAGCACCATCAGCGTGACTAGGCCAATGATCGGATGCAGCAACCACGCATCGAGACGATCATCAAACCGTTCCCGTTGCGAAGGCATGCGCACGAACCGCTCGAACCAGTTCGCAGCAAGATCTGTAGCCGACTCAATATCGGCACCTTGCGCCGGCGTATCACCACGCGTGTCTGCGGCCGTTGGCAACGGCGCATCCAATTGCGTGAGTACCTGCTGCACGCCATCATTGCGGACCGCAATCGACGTGACCACCGGAATCCCCAACGCCGCCGACAAACCCTCGGTGTCGATTTGAATACCGGCCTTGGTGGCCGCATCGTGCATATTGAGCACCAGAATCGTCGGCAAGCCTTGCGCCAACACTTCGGCCACTAATCGCAAGTGCATCTGCAAGTTGGTGCTATCGACCACGCACAGCACCAGATCCGGTCGCGGCTCACCGGGATAGAAACCGCGCAACACATCGCGCGTCACGGCTTCATCGAGTGAGGCCGGCACCAGCGAATAAGTGCCCGGCAAATCCAGCAAACGGATCCGCTGACCTTGCGGCGTGGTCAGTTGACCTTCTTTGCGCTCGACCGTGACGCCGGCGTAGTTGGCCACTTTCTGGCGACTGCCGGTCAGACGATTAAATAGAGCCGTCTTGCCGCAATTGGGCATCCCGACCAGCGCAACGCAGAGTTCGCTCATTCGCGATCCACCAGCACCCGCGCCGCTTCGCTACGACGCAAGGCAAAACGACTGTCGCCGATCTGTACCATCAGCGGATCCATGCCAAACGGGCCCCATGCGCGGATCACCACTGCCCGGCCTTCGACAAAACCGAGCTCACGCAGGCGCCGGGAAATCGGATCACCCTCGCGTCGGTCTTCGACGTGGCGGACTTTGGCGAAGACGCCCTTGGCCAGTTCGTGCAGCGGTCTCACGGTTGCGATTCTGCAAATGGGAATGAATCTCAATAGTATCATTAATCTCTGCAGAGGCTTGTTAGAATGGGCGTTTGACCTGCCCGGATGCGTTTGCCGATGACCCAAGCCCTTCTAATTGAATCCGGCAATGGCGTTTTGCGCCTGCGCATGAACCGACCGGCCGTCCACAATGCCTTCGATGATGCATTGATTGCGGAACTGACCGCTGCACTGCTGGAAGCGGCTCAGGGACCGGAACGCGTCGTGGTGCTGGAAAGTGAGGGTCCCTCGTTTTCGGCAGGTGCGGATTTGAATTGGATGCGCAGCCTGATCGGTGCGGATGAGCAAACCAACCTGGCGGATGCCCAACGTCTTGCGTTGCTGATGCGGACGCTCAACGAATTGCCCAAACCGACGATTGCCAAAGTGCAAGGCCCTGCATTCGGTGGTGGCGTCGGACTGATTGCATGTTGCGATATGGCCATCGGCGCGTCGACCGCGTTGTTTGCCCTGAGCGAAGCCAAACTTGGCCTGCTGCCCGCCGTGATTTCGCCTTATGTGATTGAAGCGATCGGTGCACGTCAGGCGCGTCGTTACTTTGCAACGGCCGAACGCTTTGATGCCGGCAAGGCCTTGCAGATGGGATTACTGCACGACGTCGTCGCACCCGAAGAGCTGGACGCAACGGTCGATGTACTGGTCAAGACCTTATTGTCTGCAGGCCCGGTGGCCAGTGGCACCGCTAAACAACTGATTCGCGATGTGCTCGCCGCTGAAGATGCCGCCGCGCAAGATGCAACAACTGCTGCACGCATCGCCGCGTTGCGTGTCTCCCCTGAAGGTCAGGAGGGCTTGACGGCCTTCCTTGAAAAACGCAAACCGACCTGGATGTCCTTTTGATGTTGAGCAAGATTCTGATCGCCAATCGCGGCGAAATCGCCTGCCGCATTATTCGTACCGCTAAGCGTCTCGGTATTCGTACCGTTGCGGTGTATTCCACCTCCGATGCGATGGCCCAGCACGTACTGCAAGCCGATGAAGCCTATCCGATCGGCGGCGATGCACCGTCCGAATCGTATCTGCGTGGCGATGTCATTCTGGATGTGGCGTTGCGCAGCGGCGCGCAAGCCATTCACCCCGGTTACGGCTTTCTCTCGGAAAATGCAGACTTTGCCGATGCCGTGCAGCAGGCGGGTCTGATCTTTATCGGTCCACGTGCCGAATCCATGCGCAAGATGGGGTCCAAGGCCGGCGCTAAGGATCTGATGCAGGCCGCCGGCGTGCCGGTGGTGCCGGGTTATACGGGCGCCAATCAGGATCCGGATTTTCTGCAGACGCAGGCCGATGCCATCGGTTATCCGCTGATGATCAAGGCGGCCCATGGTGGTGGCGGAAAAGGCATGCGCATTGTTCGCGCGGCCGATGAGTTTGCCTCGGCTTTAGAAAGCTGCAAGCGCGAAGCCCTCAACGCCTTCGGTCGTGATCGTGTGCTGCTGGAACGTTTTATTGAATCCCCGCGCCATATCGAGATCCAGATTTTCGGCGACACGCATGGCAAGGTCGTGCATCTGTTCGAACGCGAATGCAGCGCGCAGCGTCGTTATCAGAAAGTGCTCGAAGAGTCCCCCTCGCCGTTCCTGACACCCGCTTTGCGTCAGGCCATGGGCGAAGCGGCGGTGATGGCCGGTGAGGCCATCGACTACGTCAACGCCGGTACGGTTGAATTTATTGTCGGTGCCGATGGCGGTTTCTATTTCATGGAAATCAACACGCGCCTTCAGGTTGAACACCCGGTCACCGAAATGGTGTTGGGTGAAGACCTGGTCGAATGGCAGCTCCGCGTCGCCGACGGTGAGCCCCTGCCCGCGATTCCTGCACAGCAAAACGGTCACGCGATCGAAGTGCGTCTGTACGCCGAAGATCCGGCCGCGAACTTTCTGCCTTCGTCCGGCACATTGAAAGTGTTGCAACTGCCGGCGCCGAGTCGCCATGTCCGCATCGACAGTGGTGTGGTGCAAGGCGATCGAGTCACGATTTACTACGACCCGATGATTGCCAAGCTCATCGTTTGGGATACCGATCGCCCCGCTGCGCTGCAGCGCCTGCGTGAGGCACTGGCCCAATGCGAAATCATCGGACCCAAGTCGAACATCGAATTCCTTGAACGACTCGTGCGCCATCCGTCGGTGGTTAACGCCACCATTGATACCTCGTATCTCGATCGGCATTTAGCCGAAGTGCTGCCTGAAGCGTCCGGTGCACCGACTCCGGTTCGTACCGCGGCCGCGTTGTGGTCGGCATTCGGTTCTGCTGTGGCACCCACGGCTTCGGTGAAGTCGCCGTGGGATGCCGGTGACGGTTGGCGTTCGGCCGCTCCTGCTGTGCGACTCGGACTGTTCCAGGATCCGCACGGCAAGGCACCCGTAACGTTCAAAGTTGCGGGCACGTCCGGCGCTGCCACGGTGGATCTCGACGACGGACCGATCGAAGTCAGCAACGTTCGCACCGATGCCAATAGCATCAGCTGGGTGGCGGATGGCCGTCGCCATCAGTACCGCATCGTCGCCTCCTCACCGCAGTTGGTTCTGCACGATGGCGATGCGCGCTTCGCGCTGCAGCCGCTGTCACGCTGGGAAACCGATAGCGATGCCGCCGGTTCTGCGGGCGATCGCATCACGGCGCCGATGCCCGGCCGCGTGGTAGTCTGCTCGGTCAAGGAAGGCGATCAGGTGACTGCCGGCACCGAAGTCATGGTGATTGAGGCCATGAAGATGGAACTGAGTCTGAAATCGCCACGCGATGGCGTGATCGCTTCGATCCATGCAGAGGCCGGTCAGTTTGTCGAAGCCGATACCGTGCTGGTCAGTCTGCAAACAGGAGATGCCGCATGAGTGATTACGTCCGCATTGTCGAGATGTCTGCGCGTGACGGTTTGCAGAACGAATCTGCACCCGTCACCACCGCCGACAAAATCGAGCTGATCAATCGCCTCTCGGAAACGGGATTGCCTTCGATCGAAGTCACCGCGTTTGTGAGCCCCAAGTGGGTGCCGCAAATGGCCGACGCCTCCGAAGTGCTGACCGGCATTCAACGCAAACCGGGCGTCGACTATCCGGTCCTTACGCCCAACATGCAAGGCTACGAACGCGCCATCGCCTCAGGTGCGCGTGAGGTTGCTGTTTTCACCGCAGCTTCCGAAGGTTTTTCGCTCAAGAACACCAACGCCAGCATTGCGCAGACCTTTGAGCGCATGGCCCCTATCCTCGAAGCTGCACGTGCCGACAACGTCAAAGTGCGCGGTTATGTTTCGACCGTGCTGGGTTGCCCCATTCAAGGCGACGTCGCCGTCAGCGAAGTGGTTCGCGTCGCGAAGGCCTTGCATGAGCTGGGTTGCTACGAGATTTCTCTGGGCGACACCATTGGCGTCGGCACGCCTTCTAAGGCACGCGAAATGCTGCGTGCAGTTGCACAGGAAGTGCCGGTCGATCAACTCGCCCTGCACTTCCACGACACTTACGGTCAGGCGCTCGCCAATATCCTGGCCTGCCTTGAAGAAGGCGCTCGCGTCATCGATTCGTCGGTGGCCGGTACCGGCGGCTGTCCTTATGCCAAGGGTGCTACCGGCAACGTCGCCACCGAAGACGTGATCTATTTCCTGCACGGACAGGGCCTTCGTACCGGCGTCGATCTCGATGCGGTGACCGAAGTCGGCCATTGGCTATCCGAGCGCTTAGGCCGCGCCTCGCAGAGCCGTGCCGGTCGCGCCCTCTACGTCAAAAAACATTCCAACACTTAATCTCTCGGAGTTCTCTCAATGCAACTATCCAACGCACGGGCCATCATCACCGGCGGCGTCAGCGGACTGGGTCTCGCGGTCGCGCAATATCTGGTTGCCAACGGCGGCAAGGTCGCACTGTTTGATGTCAATGCCGACAAGGGCGCAAGCGCCGTGGCCGAACTGGGCGAAGGCAATGCCCGCTTCTGGTCCACCGACGTCACCGACGAAGAATCCGTCGTCGCCAACGTAGCGCAAGCCAACGAATTTCTCGGCGGCTTGAACGTGGTCATGAACTGCGCCGGCATTCTCGGTGCAGGTCGCGTGCTGGGCAAAGAAGGTGCCATGCCTTTGGCCAATTTCCGCAACACCGTCATGGTCAATCTGGTTGGCAGCTTCAATGTCGCCAAAGCCGGCGCCGCACTGATGCAAACCAATGAGACCGGCACCGATGGCGAACGCGGCGTCATTATCAATACTGCTTCGGTCGCTGCCTACGAAGGCCAGATCGGCCAAGCCGCCTATTCCGCCTCGAAAGGTGGCGTGGTCGGCATGACCTTGCCGATGGCACGTGAGCTGTCGCGTTTTGGCATTCGCGTCATGACCATTGCACCGGGCGTGTTCTGGACCCCGATGGTCGACAGCATGCCGCCGCAAGTGCAGGAATCGTTGGCCGCCACGATCCCCTTCCCCTCGCGTCTGGGCAAACCCGAAGATTTTGCCGCACTGGTCGGCACCATCCTGACCAACACTTATCTCAACGGCGAAACCATTCGTCTCGATGGCGCCACTCGTCTCACTGCTAAATAAACCCAACGGAACACTCTGCAATGAAAGCCTACGACATGAAGAAAGGCACGGTTGTTGAACACAACGGCCAGGCCTATCAGATCCGCGATATCGAACGCAGCTCGCCGCAAGGCCGCGGCGGTAACGTGACCTACCGCTTCACGATGTACTCGGTACCCGGTGGTACCAAAGCGGATCTGTCGCTCAAGGCCGAGGAAGAACTGCGCGAAGTCGAACTGCAACGCCGACTGGCCACCTTCTCTTATATGGACGGCGATGAGTTTGTGTTCCTGGATGACGAGGACTATACGTCCTACAGCCTGAAGCCCGAATCCGTCGGTGACAATGCGCCGTACGTGCTGCCCGATCTGCAAGGCTATTACGTGCAGATCATCGATGACCAACCGGTCGGCGTGCAGGTGCCGCAGAACATCACCGTCGAAGTGACGGAGACGCCGCCGGAACTCAAAGGCGGAACGGCCACTAAGCGTCCCAAGCCCGCAACCTTGAGCAACGGCATGGAAATCATGGTGCCGGAATACATCGCCAGCGGCGAGCGCATCATTATCAACACCACTACGGGTGAGTTTGCCGGCCGCGCCGACTGAGCCCTACCCGTTCTGCACCCTTTAAAAGCACTGCAATCGCAGTGCTTTTTTTACATCCAACGATCACGAAGGCCAAGCCACCGCTGCGCCATCCGCTGCATCGACGCATCGGCGTTGACGTCCGCAGCCAACTCGGCGATGTCGCACCAGGCCAAGTCGAGGGATTCCTCGGATACGGTCGGCGTCAGCGAGCCCTTCGCCACAATGACGTAACGCACATCGAAATGATCGTGCTCGGGTTCAGCGCCACGCCCGGGAATGGTGTGCCGATCGACATCGAAGATGCCGGGCAGGACCTGCAAGTCGGTGAGGCCCGATTCCTCTTCGGCCTCTTTCAGTGCCGCCAGGGCCAGATCGAACTCGCCGTCGGCATGACCTCCCAGCTGCAGCCAGCGATCGAGCTTGCGGTGATGGGTCAGCAGCACGCGTTCACCTTTGGGCTCCACTAGCCAGCACGAGGCGGTGAAATGGCCCGCCAGGCGCTCACGCACAAACGGGTTGAGCGGATCTTGCAGCAAGTCCGTGAATTCTTCGACCACCTCACGCTGTTGCGGAAAAGATTCGGCGAAGGCGTTCAGCGCGGCGGCCAGGGGGAGCGTCTCGGAGACGTGCGATTGCGTATGGATCATGGAGGTGGCGGCGCGGCGCTTGTATTTACGAGTGGTTAAAGATAAGGTCAGGAACAGGCTATTGCTACACGTCGGTTCCTGACCGGCACCCTTCCATTTTAGACTCGGAGACGAGTACATGCTCTTTCAGCGCGTCAAACCGCTCGACCAGATTCTGGCCACTGCCGAAAAGAAATCCTTAAAACGACAACTTGGTGCCTTCCAGCTCACGATGCTCGGAATCGGGGCCATCATCGGTACCGGTATTTTTGTTCTGACTGCCGAGGCCGGCCAAAAAGCCGGACCGGGCATGATGTTCGCCTTTGTGATCGCCGCCGTGGTTTGCGCCCTGGCGGCGTTGTGCTATTCAGAGCTGGCGTCGATGATCCCGGTCTCGGGTTCGGCCTACACCTACTCCTACGGCGTCATGGGTGAAACCATTGCCTGGGTGGTCGGCTGGGCACTTGTCCTTGAATACGCGGTGGCCGCAGGTGCGGTCTCGGTCGGCTGGTCCGGCTACGTCAACGGCTTGCTCAAGAGCGCGGGCATGGGATTGCCGCAGTTCCTGCAGACGGGACCATACGATGGCGGTGGCTTCAACCTGCTCGCCTTCCTGGTCGCACTGGTCGTAACTTGCCTGCTCGTCCTCGGCACCTCCAAGTCAGCCAAGGTCAATGCCGTAATGGTGTGCATCAAGGTCGTCGCCCTGATTGCCTTCATTGTGGTTGCCCTGCCTGCCGTCAACAAAGTCAACTTCGAAGACTTCACGCCGACCGGCTGGGGCTCGCCGATGGGTGGTATCGGTGTGCTGGGTGCCGCCGCTTCGATCTTCTTTGCTTATGTGGGCTTTGACGCGGTCTCTACCGCGGCCGAAGAAACCAAGAACCCGAACCGCAACATTCCGATCGGTCTGATCGGTTCGCTGCTGGTCTGTACGGTGTTCTATCTGCTGGTCAGCTACGGCGCCGTGGGTGCCATCGGTGCACAACCGGTGATGGATTCTGCCGGCAACGCGCTCGCTACCGGCAGCCAAGCGCTGGCTGCTGCCTGTGAATCGCCCGCGCATGTCAACGATCTGGTCTGCTCCAAGGAGCCGCTGGCTCACGTGATTCGTGAACTGAAGTTCCCGTGGTTGGCCGGTGCCATTGGTATGGCCGCATCGCTGGCCCTGCCTTCGGTCATTCTGATGATGATCTACGGTCAGACCCGTATCTTCTTCACGATGTCGCGCGATGGCCTGCTGCCTGAGGCGTTCTCCCGCGTCCATCCGAAGTTCCACACTCCGCACGTCATCACAATCATCACCGGTCTGTTTGTGTCGCTGTTTGCTGCGATGTTCCCGGTCGGCATCCTGGCCGATATCTCGAATGCCGGCACGCTGTTCGCCTTCATCGCGGTTTCGGTCGGTGTGATGGTGCTGCGAGTCAAGGATCCGGGTCGCAAGCGCACGTTCCGCGCGCCGCTGATTTGGCTGGTCGGTCCGTTGGCTGTCGCCGGCTGTCTGCTGCTGTTCGCGAACCTGTCAGGCAAGACCTTGATGGTCTTCGTGGTCTGGGCCCTGATCGGCCTGGTGTTCTACTTTGCCTACGGTTATCGCAAGAGCCACATGAATCCTGCCAATGCGCACATGCTGGAACCGATCACTCCGGCGATGCCACCGGAACCTAAGTTCCACGAGGGTCCGCAGGCCTGATTGCGACTCAGTTGCATCCGAGAACGGCGTCCAGTGTGGCGCCGTTTTTTTCGTTAATCCTAACTACGGATTCGTTACACTAGTGCCCATGACTGACCAACTTCCCTACGATTACAAGCGTTTCTCGCACTCTGCCGGCGAGATCATCGTTAATGTCCGCGAACTGTCCGATCTTGGCTGGACGCCCGCGACCAGTTCCAATTTTTCCGAACGTGTCGATGCGAGCCACATCGCCATCACCGTTAGCGGCCGCAACAAGGGTCGCCTCACCGAAAACGAAATCATGGTGGTCGATCTCGACGGCCACCCCGTCGACACCGACAAAAAATCCTCCGCTGAAACCTTGCTGCACACCATGCTTTACAAGCGTTTCCCCGAGGTGCAATGCGTACTGCACACGCACTCTGTGAATCAGACCGTGGCCTCGCGCTTTTTCGCATCGCAAGGTTACGTGCGTCTCGAAGGCTATGAGTTACTGAAAGCTTTCGCCGGTCAGGCCACGCACGAGACAACGATCGACGTTCCGGTGTTCCCGAACACACAGGACATGACTGTCCTCGCCGCACAGGTCAACGCACAGTTGGACAAGGGCCCGATGTGGGGCTATCTGATCGACGGCCATGGTCTGTATGCATGGGGCCGCTCCATGAATGAGGCGCGTCGTCATCTCGAGGCCTTTGAAACACTGCTCGCCTGCGAGCTCGAAATGCGGAAGCTGCAAAAATGAGCCGTCTGCGTATTTATGACGAGGGCCAGCCGGACAACCCGATCCTGACCACGGCGGATGCGGCTGAAATTGCATCCGAGCTCGATCGCATTGGCGTTCGCTTTGAGCAATGGCAACCGCGTGCCGATGTGCAACCCGGCGCCTCGCAGGAAGAGATCTTTGCCGCGTTCCGGGAAGACATTGATCGCGTCGTCGCTGAGCATGGCTTCACCACGGTCGATGTGGCGTCCATCGCTCCCGACAATCCCAACCGCGAGGCCGCACGCGCCAAGTTTCTCGATGAGCACTTCCATATCGAGGACGAGGTCCGCCTGTTTGTTGCCGGTGCAGGTCAGTTCACGCTCCATGTCGAAGGCCGTGTCTACGAGGTCGTGTGCACCAAGGGCGATTACATCGCCGTGCCGGATCGTACCTTGCACTGGTTTGATATGGGCGCCGAACCGGCCTTCGTTGCGATTCGGTTTTTTAAAGATCCCGAGGGCTGGGTCGGTCATTTCACCGGCACCGATTGGGCCACCAAGTTCCCGCGTTATGAGCCGGAGTCGGCTGCATGACCCAAGCGATCGTTACCGATATCGAGGGCACGACCAGCAGCATTACGTTCGTCAAAGACGTGCTGTTTCCGTACGCGCACCAGGCGATGGATTCGTTTGTCCGCGCCAATGCGCAGGATCCGCAGGTGCGTGAGCGTCTTGATGCGGTAGCCTTGGAGTCAGGCGTTGCCGCTGATGATCTGACGGGACTGATTGAAGTCCTACGTCGTTGGATTGACGAAGACCGCAAGCAAGGCGATCTGAAAGCGATCCAGGGACGCATCTGGGAGGCCGGTTATCGCAACGGCGATTTCACTGCACCGGTTTACGACGATGCCTTGCAGATGCTGCGCCAATGGCACTCAGCGGGCGTTGCACTGTATGTGTATTCGTCCGGCTCGGTGCCGGCGCAGAAGCTGCTGTTCGGTCATACCCAAGCCGGCGATCTGCAGCCCCTATTCTCGGGCTGGTTCGATACAGACGTTGGCGGCAAGCGCGAGACGAGTTCGTATCAGGTCATTGCTTCGGCCATTGATGTGCCCACCCATGAAATCCTGTTTCTGTCGGACATCGTCGCTGAGCTCGATGCGGCGCGTCAGGCCGGTTTCGATACCGTCTTGCTGGATCGGCCGCAGGACTACCCGACGCCGCGCACTGAGGAGCAATGCAACGGCCATCGCCGCGTCACCGCGTTTACCGAAATCTGATCCACTGAAACCGGCGGCCTAACGGCCGCCGGTCACTTGTGCTTTTACAGCAGCGAGGACTTTGCCCTCGCGCTCCATGCGGACGGCCGCCTGCACATCGCCATCCAGTGCGCGATCACGGTGCAAGAACGCAATCTCCTGACGCACCGCTTTCAAAGCAGCCTGCACAGCAGGCGAAGGTGCGACGGTACGCAGTTGCGCCAGCTCATTGCGCAACGCATCCACTTCTTCAAGGAACTGCGGCCACTGCTCGCTTCCCGGCAAGGGTTTGCGACGGAACTTCGTGGCGAAGGCTTCGGCATCGACGGTACGGGCCAGCTCGCAAGCCGACTCAATCATGGTGCGACGCCAATCCAGCGCTTGCGCGGCCGTCATCAGCTCCAGACCCAGAACCTTGCCTAGGTCCTCTGCCATCGAGAGCACGTGACGGCCTTCGTTGGCACCCATCGAGACGTGATCCTCGGCGTTGGCGCTGGTCGGCACCGAATACACCGACGCCGGATGTGCACGCGTCGCCAGATCGTTGACGATCGCCGCAGCCGTGTACTGCACGATCATGTAACCAGACTCGGTCGCATCCTCGTTGCCGCACAGGAAGGCCGGCAAGCCATCGTTATTGGCAGGATCGACCAGCTTGTTCAAACGGCGTTCCGAGATCGATGCGAGCACCGGGATCGCTGCTTTGAGATAACTCAGCGCCAATGCCAACGGCATCCCGTGGAAGTGGCCCGCTGAAATCACCTTATCCTCGACGTGCGGCCTGTCCGCATCGGGGAAGATGATCGGATTGTCCGTCAGCGAATTGAGTTCGATGTCGAACACGCGCGCCGCTTGGGCTAACGCATCGCGGAACGCGCCGTGCACTTGCGGCGTGCAACGCAGGGAATAGCTGTCCTGCGGCTGATGCTTCTTGCCGCCAAGGAAGGGTCTGAAGCGCGTATAGAACTTTTCACGACCGTGACGCTGATCGGTCGGGATCCACCACCAGCTGATGTCGAACGTCGATTTGGCCAGCTCCGCCGTTGGCCAGCTGTCGGGCGCCCAACCGGCAAAGGTCGGGACGCGGTGATACGGAATATCGGCCAGTTCGCTGCCTTCCAGCAACTGACGCAAATGCGCCGCCGCTTCGACCTGACCCGGATGCGGACGCAGTGCGTGAACCTCCTCGGCAAAGGCACCCGTACGGCCGGCAAAGGCCTCGATGGTCATTGCAGCGGCGATATCCGCGGTATCAGCGATGTCCTGCAGCCGTTGCAGTGCCAGCACACCGGTGGCCAGCATTTGCGCTGTGCCGTTGTTGAGTGCCAAACCTTCCTTGTAGCTCAAACGAACGGGTTGCAGGCCGCGACGCTGCAGGGCCTGCGCACCGCTCATGCGCTCACCATCCACGAAGGCCTCGCCGCCACCAAGCAGCACAATGGCCAGATGCGACAGCGGCGCCAAGTCACCACTGGCACCAACGGAGCCCAACTGCGGAATCACCGGCACGACATCGGCGTTGAGCAGATCGACCAGCGCCTGCAAGGTCGAGACGCGAATGCCGGAGTGACCGCGCAACAGGGTATTGATGCGAATCGCCATCATGGCGCGCACCACGTCGGCCGCAAACGGTTCGCCAACGCAAACCGCGTGCGTCACGATCAGATTGTTCTGCAGCTCTTCGTGCAGTTGCAGCCCACCCATATCGCGATCTGCGCGAACGGGATGTGCACCTAACAGCCGATTCGCGTTGCTGCCGAAGCCGGTTGTTACACCGTAAATCGGTTCCTGCAATGCCACCTGCTCTGCAATGAAGTCAGCGGCTTTCTGCACAGCGTCCCACTGTGCCGGCGCCACATCGACGCGCGCACCGCGTGCAATGGCAACCAGTCCTTCGCGGGTCAGCGAACGGCCATCTAGCGTCACCGTGCTCATGCATGCACCGTCGATTGGAGATGGGCCACCAGCTCGGATTCAGGCACTTGGGTCTGCTCCTGTGTCTGCAAGTCTTTGAGTGTTACGGTGCCGGCGGCGCGCTCTTCGTCACCCACTACGGCTACAAAACGGATGCCCGCCTTGTCCGCATATTTGAATTGCTTGGCGAGTTTGCCGAATTCATACACGGTCTCGGTGTTAATGCCCGCATCGCGCAACATGGAAGCCAGACGCAGGTTGTGAGCAGAGGACTCGGGGCGCTCGTCCATCAGTGCCAACAGCACTTGAGTGCTGGAGCCGGAAGGCGGCAGCAAGCCGGCCTCGCGCAACTGATAGAACAGACGCGTCAGACCAATCGAAATGCCAACGCCCGGCAGTTTGGACTTGGTGTAGTAGCCGGCCAGGTCTTCGTAGCGACCGCCCGAGCAGATCGAACCGATGCCAGGATGCTCATCGAGCAAGGTCTCATAGACGGTGCCGGTGTAGTAATCCAGACCGCGAGCAATCGAGAAGTTAAGCGCGTAATCCGACTCGGGCACGCCGAGCACGTTGAGTTGCTCGATCACCAAACGCAGTTCGGCAATGCCTTCGTCCAGTTCGGCGTCTTTGCCTTGCAGTGATTGCAGTTGCTGCAGTGCCTGCTCGCGCGAGGTGGAACGGAAGCCGACAAAATCCATGATGGTCTGCACGGTATCTGTCGGCAGGCCGAAGGACTCACCGGCCAAGGTGGCCATCACGGCCTCGGCGCCACGCTTGTCGAGCTTGTCGATCTCGCGCAGGATCAGGGCCTGCTGTTGCGCGTCGGACAGATTCAGCGAGCTGAAAAATCCGCGCAGCAATTTGCGGTTATTCAATTGAATCGTAAACGGGCCGAATTCCAGCGCCGTAAAGACCGCGTGGATTACTGCCGGCAGCTCGGCATCGTAACGGACGCTCAGCTGATCCTTGCCGATGATGTCGATGTCGCACTGATAGAACTCGCGGAAGCGACCGCGTTGTTGGCGCTCCCCGCGATAGACGCGTTGCATCTGATAGCGACGGAACGGGAATGCCAGTTCGCGCTCGTGCTCGGCCACATAGCGGGCCAGCGGTACGGTCAGATCAAAGCGCAGTGCCAGTTCGGGCGTCTTGCCTTCGGCCAGTGCACCGGTGGATTGCACAAAATAAACCTGACGTTCGGTCTCACCACCGCTCTTGGTCAGCAAGGTTTCGGTGAGTTCAAAAACCGGCGTTTCAATCGGCGCAAAGCCGAAGCGTTCAAAGGTGCTGCGAATACGGTCGAGCAGGCGCTGAAACGTCATTTGCTCGGCGGGCAGCAGCTCCATCACACCGGCAGCAGTACGAGGCTTGATCAAGGTCAGGTCCCGGAAATTGGAATAGTCACCCATTTTAAAGGCCCTCGCCAATTTTTTCCTGTTCTACAATCGGATTGGATTACCGGAGTCACCTGATGTCCCGATTTGCCCTGCTTTTGTTGCTACTTTCCCCTCTGATGGCCTCCGCCGCCGATCCGGCACGCGGCGAGCTGGTGGGCCTCGCCCTGCTCAATCGCAATGCGACGCTGCCCCTGCCCGCGGACCTGCCTCAGGAGTTTCGGATTAGCGGCAAATACACGAGCGGCACGCGCACCGAGCGGATTCACTCTGTCGAAGGCAAGTCCAAGGGCCGACCCACCGGCGCCTTCGTCCCGCTCCTGGGACAGCCATTGCAGGGCATCAGCGATGCGCAGTGGATGGCAGACGGCACGGTATGGACCATCACCGATAACGGCTTTGGTGCCAAAAGCAATTCCCGCGATGCGATGTTGTCGTTGAAGCGCGTCCGCCCGGATTTCAAAAAGGGAACCGTGACCCGCATCGAGACGCTGTATCTGCGCGATCCTGACCATGTACTGCCCTTCCCGCTCGCCGTGGAATCCAACGAGGGATGGCTCAGCGGCGCCGACCTGGATCCCGAGTCGTTCCGCTTTGTTGGTGACCGTCTGTGGATCGGCGATGAGTTCGGTCCCTATCTGGTCGAATTCACTACCGATGGCCGAGCCATTGCCGTGCATCCGGCTGTGCGGGAGGGACAACGCATCTGCTCGGCCGACACATCGGCAACCGATTGCGCGATTGCCATCGGCCGTTCTAAAGGCTTTGAAGGGTTGGCGGTGAGTGGCGACGGTCGCACCTTATACGCCATGCTCGAGGCGCCGCTGCCCGGCAACGATGCACTCACCATTCTGGAATTCGATCTGGGCCAACGCAGCTGGACCGGCCGTCATTGGTCGTACACGCCGCTACGCAAAGGCAGTGCCGTCGGTGCCTTGTCCTGGAGCGCCAACAACGAGCTGCTACTGATCGAACGCGATGATGGCGAAGGCCTGCTCGCACCGCCCTGCCCGCACGACGCGCCGGAGACCATGTGTTTCCGCGAACCGGCCTTACACAAAGTGCTGGTACGCGTCCGATTGAACGCACAGGGTCAAGCCGAACCTTTGCGCTCGACGGATCTGCTGCACATCAAGAATCCGGGGCGTCTGGGCGGCTTTGGTAACGAATATGCCATGCCGTTCTGGACCATCGAGACCGTGGCGCGCGTCGGCCGCACTCGTGTGCTGATCGCCAACGACAACAACTTTCCCTTCTCGGCCAGTCGCAGCCCGAACCGTCAGGACGACACGGAGTTTGCGTTAATCGAGGTCGGCGAGCTGTTCCGCTAAACCGTCGAGACGGGCCTGCAAGGTTTCCAACTGCAGGTTACCTGCACCACCCGGCGAAACCCGCGCATTCAAGCTCGCCTCGGGCGTGCGCCCCGACCAGGTCGAAGGATCCGCCGCCGCCTTATACGCATCACGGAACGGAGTGCCCGCGGCCGCCATTTCCATCGCGACATCGGTGGCGTACAGACCGTCGTCCAGCACTTCGATCATGCGTTCGCCGTTCCACTCGAGATTACGCAGCAGATCCGGCACCAGAGCCAACGCACCCAGTCCGCGGCCAAAGCCGTGAATGATGGAACCCTTGGTGAACTGCAGATCGCGATGGTAGCCACTGGGCAGACTCACCGTCTGCTCGATCTCGACACGCGCCGCAGCTACTGCCGCATAGCTGGCACGCATCAGCTCGATCACATCGGGATTGCGCTTATTCGGCATCAGCGATGAGCCGGTGGTGTATTGCGCGGGCAAATTGACGTAACCGTATTCGTGGCTGGCGAACAGACTCAGATCCCACGCCAGACGACGCAGGTCGAGCACGGAGGCACCCAATGCATCCAGAGCTGCCAGTTCAAACTTGCCGCGTGACAGCTGTGCGTAGGTTGCGATCAGCTGCGTGCGATTAAACCCCATGCGCTCGCTGGCGGCATCGCGATCAAAACGCACATTGACGCCATAACCGGACGCCGAACCCAACGGATTGCTGTTGATCCAATCCAGCGTGTCCAAGGCACGTTGGGTGTTATCAATAAAGGCTTCGGCCCACGCACCCCACCACATACCCAGCGACGACACCATCGCGCGCTGCAGGTGGGTGAAGCCGGCAATCGGCTGCATCGACTCGCTCTCGGCGCGGCGCAGTGCCACCTCCGCAATGTCGATGGCAATACGGGCGGTCTGCTGCAAGCGATCACGCAGCCACAAACGGCTGGCGACCAGGACCTGATCGTTACGACTGCGACCTGTATGAATCTTGCGACCGGTATCGCCTAAGCGTTCGGTCAGATAGGACTCGATGGCCGAGTGCATGTCTTCGTAGCGCGCATCGAGCACAAACTCACCGGCGACAAAGGCGGCATCGAGATCATCCAACACTGCTTCAATTGACGTCAGCTCCTGCGCCGTCAGGATACCCAGCTCCTGCAGCGAATGCGCCTGGGACTTGCTGGCACGGATGTCGTAACGCATGAGCTCACGGTCCAGCAACACATCATCGCCGGCCAAAAATGCCTGAATTTCAGCGTCCACGCTAACACCGGGCTTTTGCCAAAGCAGTGCGGTCATTTGTTCATCCTTTCAAAGCCCGGAATGCCGGCGAGCTCTGCTTCGCCCAGCGCCAGATTGATATTTTGCATCGCCTGAGTGGCCGCGCCCTTCAGCAGGTTGTCCAGCGTCGAGTGCACCACGACGCGTCGGCCATCCTCACTGACGGCAATACCGCCAATGCGCGCGCCGTGCGTTCCGGCGATATCGCGCACCCATGGTGCGGCGTCCGTCAGTTCAATTAGCGTCTCATCCGCGTAGGCCGCATCCAACAGCTCCCGCATCTGTGCAGCCGTGCGCGGCGCATTGAGATGTACGTTCACCGTCATGCTAATGCCGCTGAAGAACTCAGCCACATTGGGCATGAATTCGATCGGCGTGCCCAGTTGCCGGGACACTTCGCGTTCGTGCACATGACCGATTGATGCGTACGGCATCAGGTTGTCGTGAAGTAACTCGAGATTGTTCTTGTCCGATGGCGTGGTACCCGCCCCGGAATATCCCGACACCCCAAAACATTGCGGCCGAATGCTTGTGTCCAACCAGCCGACGCGTGCCAGCGGCACCAGCACCAGTTGCATGGCGGTGGCATAGCAGCCGGGATTGCTGATCAGCCTTGCACCGCGCAATGCTGCACGATGATGCTCAGGCAACCCGTAAACCCATTGCTCATCGAAACGATGATCAGCCGACAGATCCACGATGACCGTGTCCGGTTGAGCGGCCGAAAACGCTTCGGCATACATGGCGGCCTTGCCATTGGGAACCGCAAGCAACACGGCATCGACAGGGATCTGCGCAAGCGCCTGCGGATCATGATCGACATAACGCAGGTCGAACCCGTCCACAGACTGGCCTAGACGTTCACGCGAGCTGATGAACGCCAACTCCAGCCCCGGGTGAGCTGCAATGAGTTTCAGAAGTTCGGCACCGGTGTAACCGCGTGCTCCGACCAGACCGATGCGTTTCATGCGGCGCCTTCTACCGGTTTTGCATCTTCGAGATTCGGACGACGTTCGGCCGCATCGCGCACGCAGGCTTCGATCTGCGAGAACTGATCCAGACCGCACCAGAACACGCGCCAGATGCCCTGCACCATGCTGCCATCCGAGACGGAGTTGTAGAACGCATTGATCGGATTCGATGCGCGGGAGCGCCAATAGACTTGCGGAAATTGCTCGTCCATGACATTCCAGACGGCGCGGCCCAGGCCTTCGCCTTGTGCATCATCGGTCACGGCGAACTTATCGAGGTAGGTAATGCCATCGACGCCTTGGGTCAGAATGATGGCCGCCCGATAGCTCTCGGATACGTAGGCACGAACCAGCGGCGTGGTTTCAAAATAATCGCTAGCCAGACGCCGTTCGAAGGCCGATTCAATCAGTTCCCGCATGCGCGGCAGGTCGAGATCTTCCCAACGGTCAAACGACAGCACGCGCTCACCGCGACGCACAAGCGTTCCGGAACCGGTATGCGTGAACAGTTCTTTGGCCAGCTCTGACGGCTTAGTGATGGAGACCGAGGTCGACAACGGCAGTTCCATCAGCAGATCGTGAATCTGACGGATCTTCAGACGCATGCCGCCATTGATCCAATCGGCCTGCATCAGGTCGTCGTATTCAGTGGTCAGGTTAATCGAGTCGATGATGTCGCCGTCGGTATCGAGCAAACCACCCGTACCCGTCAGGAACACCACCTTGTACGGTTGCAGACGTTTGACCAGTTCATTGGCGGCTACATCCGCGTTGATGTTGACGATTTGTCCTGTACCGGTCTCGCCCAGCGATGCAATTACCGGAATCGAACCGGCATGCAGCGCGGCCTCAATCGGCGCCGTTTCAATCGAGCACACATCGCCCACCATGCCGAGACGATCGGCATCCATCAGCACGGACTCAAATACGCCACTGACAATCGAAGTGGCGCGCGTATCAGCCGCCTGCAGTGCTTCGACCAGGCGCAGGTTCTGTGTCTGCAGCACACGGCGCACCACCTTGAGCACTTCCGGTGGGGTGACGCGCAAGCCATCGACCGTTTCCTTTTGAATGCCCGCTTCCTGCAGAGCCGCGTCGAGCTGCGGACCGGCACCATGCACCACGATGGGCGTCAGGCCGACATCCTGCAGGAACGAGAGCGATGAGGTGAGCGCCTCGAGCTCATCGCGAATCACGGCGCCGCCGACTTTAACGACGGCAAAGCGTTTGGCATCCAGCTGCGAGAAGCGCTTGAGGTACTGCGAGATTTCTTTGGCGCCGCCCATGGTGGACAGCAACCGGACAATGGTCTGGCGCGTCTGCAGCTCTTGCTGATCGTTGTGACGCTGCGTGTGAATTCCGTTCACTGAAACAGTCTCATCAGATGATTGGCATAGGTGGCGAGTTGGGATTTCAGTACCCACTCATCCGCGGTATGCGCTTGAGCAATATCGCCGGGACCGAACACAAATGCGGTCAACCCGGCTTCGGAGAACAAAGAGGCTTCGGTCCAGAAGTCCACGGCATTGCCAATCGGGAGTTCCAGTTCTTCGGCCAGATCGCGCGCACGCAGGCGACGATCTTCGGCACCCGCAATATCCCCTGCAGGCAGTGTCGGACCGCGGAACGTAACTTCGTATTCCTCGGGCACGATATCGCTACCGGCAGCAGCCTGGCGCAATTGCTCATGCACTCGATCCAGATCGGTCGAAGGCAATGGCCGGAAGTTGAAACGAACCTCGGTACTCGGCGCAATGACGTTGGCTTTGATGCCGCCTTCGATGCGACCGATGTTGTAACGCAGACCCGTCAGGCCGCCGAAGCGTTCGCCCTGCAATGCCGCGAACTGATCCAGCGCGGCGTTGCCCCAGCGCAAGGCCTGATGCACGGCACTGGCGGTCACTGCCGCTGCAGCCGAACCGTGACCGGCCTCACCACGAAACGCCACGCGAACCGAAGCAATACCTCGATGGGCCAGTACGGCCTCGCAGTTGGTCGGTTCGGCAATGATCGCCGCGCTGAAACGCTGCGAATAACGCTGCAGGAAGCCAGCGATGCAACGGGCATCGTTAGCCTCCTCGTCGGTGCTGAACAGCAGTGCGACATCGCCCTGCGTGCGTGCAGCGCAAGCCAACATGGCGGCTGCGGCACCCTTGATATCGCACACACCCAAGCCGATGACGCGATCGTCAGCATCACGCATCACCAACGGATCGGCGCTCCACTGATCGGACGACGGCACGGTGTCCAGATGCACGTTGAATACGACACTCGGGTTGCCCCGCACCGCCAGCAACGACACCGCGCCGGCACCGTGGTCCGTCAGCTCAAACTCAAATCCGTGCAGATGCGCTTGCAGGTAATCAAAAATGCCACCCGTCGAAATCGAACGCGGCGGATTGCGCGTATCGAAGCCGATGAGTGCCTGCAAATGCTGCAGCACGTCGTGCTGCAAATCATTCACCACGATTGACTTCCGCCCACAGCGTCGAGCTCATGCCGAACAGATGGATAAAGCCTTCGGCCTCTTCGACACCCCAGTCGGCCGATTGCGCGTACGTAGCGCCCTTGGCGTTGAGAATGTGCGGCGAGCGCACGGCGACAGCGGAGACCGTTGCACCATCGGTGCGCAGATCCACTTCGCCATTGACCTTGGCTTGCGAGGCTTCAAGGAAAGCTTCGAGGTCGGTCTTGAGCGGGTCGTGGAAGAAGCCTTCGTAAACGAGCTCCACCCACTTGCGCGCCACTTCGGGCTTAAAGCGATTCTGATGCTTGCTGAGCACGGTTTCTTCAAGGGCGCGGTGAGCCGACAGCAAGGCGGTCAGACCCGGTGCTTCATAAATGATGCGGCCCTTCAGGCCGATGGTGGTGTCGCCGGTGTACACGCCACGACCGACGCCGTATTCGGCAAACTGACGATTGAGTTGTGCCAGGATCTGTTCGCCCGGCATGCGTTCGCCATTCAAGGAGACTGCCTCACCCTGTTCAAAGCCCAAGGTGACTTGCAGCGGTTGTTGCGGCCACTCGGAACGCGGACGGCACCAGCCGACAGCGCCTTCGCCCGGCGCTTCGAAGCGGTCGATCTCGCCACCCGACATGGTCAGACCCAGCAGGTTTTCGTTGATGGTGTAGGCCTTTTGCTTGGCGCGCACACCGAAACCGCGAGCTTCGAGATATTCCTGTTCGTAAGCGCGAGTCTGCGTGTGCTCTTTCTGGATCTCACGGATCGGCGCAATGATTTCGTAATCGCCCAAGGCCTTAACCGTCAGGTCGAAACGGACCTGGTCATTGCCCATGCCGGTGCAACCGTGCGCGATGCTGCGGGTGCCCAGTTCGTCACAGCGCTTGAGTGCCGCTTCGACAATCAGATAGCGGTCGGACACCAGCAGCGGATACTGCTGCTGATAGGCTTCGCCGGCTTGCACAAACGGACGCACAAAGGTCTTCCAGATCGCCGGACCGCCATCGACCGTGACATGCGATGCCACGCCCAGTTCCTTGGCGCGTTCTTCAATGAAGGCACGTTCCTCGGCGTCCACACCACCGGTGTCCGCGAAGACGGTGTGCACATTCCAACCGCGCTCCTGCAGATACGGCACGCAGAAACTGGTATCCAGTCCGCCCGAAAATGCCAGTACGATGTCCTTGCTCATGTGTTTAATAGTCCTAATTCAAATTTAAGAAATAGAGTTAGCGCACGACACGGGCCATGATGGCCTTCTGCACGTGCAAGCGGTTTTCAGCTTCGTTGATGGCGATGCAGCGCGGCGAATCCATCACGGCATCGGTCGCCTTGACGTTGCGGCGCAGCGGCAGGCAGTGCGAGAACACGCCATCGTTGGTCAGGCTCATCTTGCGCTCATCGACCATGAAGTGCTTGTACTGTTCGCGGATCGGCAGCTCAGGACCCCAGTTACCGAAATAAGGCAAGGCGCCCCAGCTCTTGGCATAGACCACATCGGCACCGGCGTAGGCGCTGTCGATATCGTGGCTCACCTGCAGCGAGCCGCCATGTTCGGCCACGTTCTGTGCGGCCCAACCCATGTAGCGCTCATCGAGGATGTACTCGGGCGTCGGGCACAGCAGCGTCACATCCATGCCCATGCGCGTTGCAATCGTCAGTGCTGAATTGGCCACGGCGGTGTTCAGAGGCTTGGGATGATACGTCCAGGTCAGCACGTATTTTTTGCCGCGCAGATCCGTAGTGCCGAAGTGCTCCTGCAGCGCCATGATGTGCGCCAGCTCCTGACAGGGATGCGTGATGGTCTCCATGTTGATCACCGGCACATCGGCATATTTCGCGATGGCGTTCAGCACGCGATCCTGACGATCCAGTGACCAGTCCACAAACTTAGGAAAGGCGCGCACGCCAATGATGTCCGCATACCGGCTCAGAACACGAGCAACTTCGGCAATGTGTTCTTCTGCCTCACCGTCCATGACCGTGCCGACATCGAACTCGATCGGCCACGCGTCTTTACCCGGTTGCAGCACAACCGCGTGTCCACCGAGCTGAAAGGTGCCGAGTTCAAAACTGGTCCGCGTGCGCATCGACGGATTAAAGAACAGCAAGGCAACGGATTTGCCGCGCAGCTGATCACCAAGCTTGCTTTGCTTAAAGCGGCGGGCATCATCGAGCAGCGCATCGAGATCCGGGCGCGACCAATCTTGGGTATTGAGAAAATGCAAAGGCATGACGTTCTCGAAACGGAAAAGGAAAGAGTTAAAGGGAAAATGCTTGGGGCCAAACAAAAAAACCCGACACCGGAACGGGTCGGGTCTTGCACCGGGAGCACCGCGGGCAACCTGCCGGGATGACAGGAATCAGGCGGCTTCCGGTCCGTGGACCCGGAGGGGCGTCACCCGTCGCGCACGCGAAGTCATGCCCGCAGCCATGTAGGCAGCGGTCAGAATCATCGGGGCGGCATCGTGCAGTTGCATGGTGGCAAGTTTACTCGACTACGGGCCTGACGCCAACACGAATACGTACCCGCGAACCGGGATCCTCGGGCATTCGCGTACGGAATTTCATGCCGCGAAACGCATAGTCCACGTCATAGGCGATGGGCCGGCGGAACTCCCGCTCTACTCGCACCAGATGGCAGCCCTTGCCCGTCAGCCGGTCACGGGTCCGAGTGTCATTCTCTTCCTTACCCAGCGAACGCAGACGGTCCAGCCATCGCTCTCGTAGTGACGTGGACTCCGCCTGCTGGTTGTCGTCCTCGCAGACCTGTTCCCAGCGACTGCCGGTGACTTTCTGATAGATGGGGGTGACCCGCAAGACGTCGGCCCACTCGGTACTGACATGTTCTTTAATGATCATGCGTTCCTGGGCCGAGAGCGAAAACGCCATGAAACTCACGGCAATCAGCAGGCGGGCGATAGCACGGCTAGCCGATGCAGCTGAATTCGATTTCATGGACGCTCCCTAAAACTACGGTACAACGGGATTTTAACGGGGGCTCACGAACTGGGCGCTGAATCACCGGCAGACACTGCACTCAGCTGACGCTAAAATAAAGGGTTCACAAGCCGAAAGGACGCGGACCTTGCAACTGTACAACTCACTGAGCCGAACCGTGGAGCCGTTTGCCCCACTCGATCCGACACGGGTGACCATGTACGTCTGCGGTCCGACCGTCTATAACTACGTCCATATCGGTAACGGCCGTGGACCGGTGGTGTTTGACGTATTGGCCTCGGCGCTGCGCCGTCGCTTTGGCGAGGTGGTTTACGCCCGCAATATCACCGACGTCGATGACAAGATCAATCAGGCCGCCAACGAGCAGCAGGTGCCGATCTCGGCCATCACGGACCGTTTTACTACGGCCTACTTAGAAGACATGGCCGCGCTGGGCGTGCGTCGCCCTGACATCGAGCCAACGGCTACCGGTCACATCTCGCACATCATCGCCATGATTGAGCAGCTGATCGAGGCCGGCCACGCCTATGCCGAACAAGGGCATGTGCTGTTCTCGGTCGAGTCGTTTGCCGAATATGGCCGCCTGTCGGGCCGCAATCCTGATGAACTGCTGGCCGGCGCCCGCGTCGATATCGCGCCGTACAAGCGCAACCCAGGCGATTTCGTGCTGTGGAAACCTTCGGACTCCACGCAACCGGGTTGGGAGTCGCCCTGGAGCGTCGGTCGTCCCGGCTGGCACATCGAGTGCTCGGCCATGGCGGCGGCTCACCTGGGTGAGACCATCGACATTCACGCCGGCGGCATCGATCTGCAATTCCCGCATCACGAAAACGAGATTGCGCAAAGTGTCTGCGCCCATGGCGGCAAGCCCTTCGCCCGCTGGTGGCTGCACAACGGCATGCTCAATTTCGCCGGCGCCAAAATGTCCAAGTCGATCGGCAACATTGAACGGATCCGCGATCTGGTCGAGCGTCACCCGCCGGAGGCCCTTCGATATGCCCTGCTGAGCGCGCATTACCGCCAGCCGCTGGAGTGGTCGGACAATCTGATCGCCCAATCGGTCCGCACCTTGGATCGCCTGTACGGCACCTTGCGTGATGTCGAGTCGATTGCAGCCACCCCCGCCATCCCCGCCGCCGTTGAGGCCGCGCTGGATGACGATCTCAATACCCCGGCAGTGCTAGCTCTGATTGCCGGCTATGCGGCCGATCTGCGCAAGCGTCTGGCCGAAGGCCAAACCGACGGCCCGGAACTGGCGGCACTGAAAGCCGACCTGCTCGGCGCCGGTCTGGCAATGGGTCTGCTGCAACAGGCCCCGGCCGAATGGCTGCAACGCGGTGCCGGCAACGATGACGACGCGCGCATCCAGGCACTGGTCGATGAGCGCATCGCCGCCAAGGCAGCCCGCGACTTCGCCCGCGCTGATGCCTTGCGCGATCAACTGGCCGCCGAGGGCATCCTGATCGAAGACACACCGCAGGGTGTGCGCTGGAGACGCCAATGACCGCCATGTTTCCGATGGAGCCGACAGCCGAGCTGGCCCAGCAAGCCATCGCCGAGGAATTTGCCTTCTTTGGGGACTGGTCCGAGCGCTATCAGTATCTGATTGATCTGGGCAAGAAACTGCGCGATCTGGCGCCGGAACTCAAGGTCGAATCCAATCTGCTGAAAGGCTGTCAGAGCCAAGTGTGGATTGTTCCGCATGGTGATCGCGATGCGCTGCACTTTGATGCGATCAGTGATTCGACCATTGTGTCGGGCCTGATTTTTCTGGCGCTGCGTGTCTATAGCGGTCGCTCCGCGCAGGAAATTCTGGAAACCGAGCCGCATTATCTGCAGGACATCGGTTTGAGCAAGCATCTGTCACCTACTCGCTCTAATGGCTTGGCGTCCTTGCTGGCCTACGTGCGCAACGCTGCGGAACAATCGCTGCATGACTGAGAACACCGCCGAGTCGCAGGAGACTTCTGCAACGCGCTTTAATCCGTTCGAGAATCCGCAGTTCCTGCAGCTCATGGTCTACCGCATCTTTACGATGCTGTCGTACCAGATGGTTGCGGTCGCCGTCGGCTGGCAGATCTACTCGATCACGCGCAATCCCACCGCGCTGGGCACCATCGGCCTTGCTGAGGTCATCCCGTACTTTCTGGTGGCGCCGTTTGCCGGCTACCTGGTCGATCATCTCAAGCGTCGCGTGCTGGGCATGTTCAGCTGCCTCGTACTGGCGCTGACGCCACTGCTGCTGTTGCTGGTGACCACCGACACCATCCATGTCGAAGGCACCTGGTTCATCTACTTGGCGATCGCGCTTTCAGGCTGTGTGCGCAGCTTCTTGGGGCCCATCTATAACGCCCTGTTCGCGCAAGTCCTGAAGCGCTCGGATTTCGTCCGCGGTGCCGGCTTTGGCGCGGTGATCTTCCAGATGGGTCTGGTGCTGGGACCTGCGTTCGCCGGACTGGCCATCGCCAAATGGGGACTGAGCACGACCTACTCGCTGGCCGCCGTGTTCGGCCTGATCGCCGCCGTGGCCGTGCGGACCATCAAGGTCGGCGAACGCCCCAAACCCGAGTCGCGCCCGCCGATTTTCGCCAGCATTGCTGAGGGTGGCCGTTTTGTCCTGGGCAATCAGATCCTGCTCGCCGCCATGGCCCTGGACATGTTTGCGGTTCTGTTCGGCGGTGCCATCTCGATGCTGCCTGCCTTCATCAAAGATGTGCTGAACGAAGGCCCTGAGGCGCTGGGTATTCTGCGCGCCGCTCCGGCTCTAGGTTCGGTCGTGATGGCCCTGTGGCTCGCCCGCAATCCGCTCGAGCGCAATGCCGGCCGGATTCTGCTGTGGGCCGTGGCGCTGTTCGGTTTGTGCTGGTCGGCCTTCGCCATGTCGCAATGGCTGTGGTTGTCGGCAGCGATCCTGGTCGTGTCCGGTTTGCTCGATGGCATCTCGGTGGTTTTGCGCTCCACCATCATGCAGCTCACCACGCCGGACGACATGCGCGGCCGCGTGTCGTCTATCAACGGTATCTTTATTGGCTCGTCCAATGAACTGGGCGCGTTCTACACCGGCTCGATGGCCGGGCTGATGGGCCTGATTCCCGCGGTCTTTGTGGGTGGCCTGCTAACCGTCGCGGTGGTGATCCTCACTGCCTGGCGCGCACCGAAACTGCGCACACTGGATTTACGCTCGCTGGAATAACAAAAAGCCCGGAATCAATCCGGGCTTTTCGTTTTGCGACGGGCCTGACCTTAAGATCAGTCGCCGTTTTGCTTTTGCTTGAGTTCCCAGCGTTCCTGGGCATCAAACGTCCGCTCCGCCGTCAGACGGGCTTCGAGACGTTCCAGGCCAATCTCATCACCGGTATCAATGCAGAAGCCGTACTCGCCTTCTTCAAGGCGACGCAGCGTGCTGTCGATCTTGCCGATCAGCTTGCGATAACGGTCACGGGTACGCAGCTCCAGTGCATTTTCCGTCTCACGGGTAGCACGTTCGGCTTCGTCACCGATGTCACGCACTTCTTCCTTGAGGTTTTCGATGGTTTGCTTGGATTCTTCGACCAGATCCGCACGCCAGTTCAGCAGACGCTGACGGAAGTACTCCAACTGCAGCGGGTTCATGTACTCCTCGGCATCGTCCGGGCGGTAGCCCTTGGGCAGAATCGGACGGCCCTCGGAATCGGTTTCGTACTTCACTTGCTTGTGTTTCTTTTTAACCGGGGTCTTCAGGTTGGATGCATCGGTGGCGATGACCACCTTATTCAGCTGCCTTGAAGTGGTGAACGGCGTATACGGCTTGACGGGCTGCGGCTCGGAATCGACTTTGCGACCGCGCTTTGCCTTGACCGGCTTGGCCGTATCGGCTGCCGGCGCTGCCGGCGCTGCTGCGGGCTTGGGTACTGCGGCCGGCGCGGCGGGGGCTTGCGCCTTCACCGGCTTGGTCGCAACGACTTGGGTCTTTACAGGCTGCGTCTTGACGACCGGCGTCTTTACTGCAGGTGTCTTGACCGCCGTGGCCTTGCTCGGCGCTGCCTTTTTGGCGGGTGCCGCCTTTTTGACAACAGGTGCTACTTTCTTGACCGCGGTCTTTTTGACCGCAGCGACTTTCTTGGTTACCGCTTTCTTCACTACCTTGACGGCCTTCTTGATGACTTTAGTGGCCTTAACAACCTTTTTGACCGCTGCCTTCTTGGCAGCGACTACGGGCTTCTTTTTAGCGACCGTCTTAGCGACGGGCTTTTTCGCAACGGCCTTCTTGGCCTTGGCTACGGGAGCCGTTTTGCGCGCCGGAGCCTTAACAACTTTCTTTGCAGCAGCCTTTTTGGCCTGAGCAACCGGCTTCTTGGTTGCTACGGATTTTTTAGCTGCCGGCTTTTTGGCGACAGGCTTGGCCGACTTGGCGGCTTTCTTGGCGGCCGGTTTGGCCGTACGCGCCGGCGCCTTGACCGTCTTCTTGACGGTTTTTGCTGCCTTTTTGGCGATCTTTTTCACTGCCACTGGTGTGTCCTTGATAATTCGGATGCCGATCTTGCAGAAACAGCCTTTTATACTCCGATTCCCCCGCGGGTTCAAGGCGAATAGGTCGTATCGACAGATACAGGTAGAATGAAATCGTGCTTTCGAACCTCCTGCTCTCGCTGCTGCGGCTCTATAAGCGGATCCTGAGCCCGCTGCTCGGCCCGCGCTGCCGTTTTTATCCTTCCTGCTCGGATTACATGCGCGAAGCGATTGAACTGCATGGGCCTGCAACGGGACTGTGCTTGGGCGTACGTCGCCTGCTGCGCTGCCATCCGTTCAATCCGGGCGGAGTAGATCCGGTGCCAAAGGCCCCTTCGACTTGTTGCCACCATCAACGGACCCGACCATGAGCGACCGCGTTCTTTTTATCAATGCCATGCTGGTCAACGAGGGTCATGAATGGCCCGGTTGCCTGCGAATCCGGGGCGATCGCATCGAGGCCATTGCGCCGACGCTCGAACCGCTGCCCCATGAACGTGTCGTTGATCTGCAAGGGGCATGGCTGTTGCCGGGCATGATCGATGATCAGGTGCATTTCCGCGAACCCGGTCTCGAATACAAGGCCGATATCGCCTCTGAAAGTGCAGCGTGTGTGGCCGGTGGCATTACGTCCTTCATGGACATGCCTAATACCAATCCGCCGACGCTGAGCAATGAGGCGTTAGAGGACAAGCTGCAACGGGCCGAGGGTCGCGCGCGCGCCAATTACGCCTTCTATTTCGGTGCGGCAAACGACAATCTGGAGGCGGTCCGCAATATCAATCCCTTGCGCACGCCCGGTGTCAAAGTCTTTATGGGCGCCTCCACCGGCAACATGCTGGTCGATGATCCTGAAGTGCTGGATGGCATCTTTGCGGGCGCACCGGTTCCGATCATCACGCACTGCGAAGACACGCCTACTATTGACGCCAATATGGTGCATTTTCAGCAGGAATACGGCGCCAATCTGACGGCCATGCAGCATCCCGACATCCGCAGTCGCGAGGCTTGTCTGAAATCCTCCGTCCTGGCGACCGAGTTGGCCAAACGCCACGACGCACGCCTGCACGTGCTGCACATTTCCACGGCGGACGAGCTCGATCTGTTTGAACCCGGTCCGCTGATTCGTGCCGACGGCAGCCGCAAACGTATCACTGCAGAAACGTGCGTGCACTTTCTGCATTTCGCCCGTCCCGACTATGCCAATCTGGGCAATCTGATCAAATGCAATCCGGCCATCAAAGAAGAATCGGACCGTGAGGCGCTGATTCGTGCTATCGCAACAGATCGGATCGATGTGTTGGCCACCGATCACGCGCCCCACACTCTCGAAGAAAAGAACAAGCCCTATGCACAGGCACCCAGCGGTCTGCCTTTAGTGCAATTCGCGCTGCAGACGGCGTTGGATCTGGTGTTGAACGGTCAACTGCGCGTCGAACAGGTGGTGCAGAAGGTATCCCATGCGCCCGCACAGCTGTTTGATGTGAAAGAGCGTGGCTTCCTGCGTCCGGGCTATTTTGCAGACCTGGTCGTCGTGCGTCGTGAGCCGCATCGCGTCACTCGCGATGAGATCCTCTCCAAAGTGAAATGGTCACCGTTCGAAGGCCATACCTTCGGCACCACCATTGCCTCGACCTGGGTCAACGGCACCGAGGTCTGGCGCGATGGCCAATTGAAGGATGCGATTGTCGGCCGCGCATTGGAGTTTGACCGATGATCTCTTTGTTGCTGCTTGCCATGATCAGCGCGGCACCGAATTCAGCCGACTGCAAGAACGACAACACGGTCAATCCGCCTACGCAAGTGATTCAAGGTGGCATTGCCTACGGCCGTGCGGCGCCGGGCAGTACAGTGACATTGAACGGTCAGGCGCTGCAGCTCAGCCCTCGTGGCGATTATGTGTTTGGCGTTGCGCGCGATGCGAAATCCGATCAGGTCTTAAAGATCGTTTCGCAATGCGGTCCTTCAGGTGAGTATTCCATTCCGGTCGTCGAGCGCGCCTTCCCGGTGGAACGCGTGCAAGGGGTTCCGCCAAAGACAGCCAATCCGCCGCCGGAAATCGCCAAGCGCATTGCAATGGAACAGGCCGACGTCGCCACCGCGCGCACCCGCAATGACGCCGACCGCCAGGATTATCTGCAAACTTTTATCTGGCCGGTCCGAGGTCGCATCAGCGGCCGCTTCGGCAGCATGCGTTCGTATAACGGCACGCCGGGTGCGGCGCATTCGGGTATGGATATTGCGGCGCCCACCGGCATGGCCGTGAAAGCGCCGGCTGCTGGCCTCGTCACGTTTGTCGGACCGTCGCTGTACTTAACGGGCGGCACCGTAGTGCTCGATCATGGCCAGGGCATCAGCAGTAATTTTCTGCATCTGTCGCGCATTGACGTCAAAGTCGGCGACCGCGTGTCGCAAAGTCAGACTATTGGTGCGGTCGGTGCAACCGGTCGTGCGACCGGTCCGCATTTACACTGGGGCATGAACTGGCTCAACGTCCGCATCGATCCCCTGTTGCTGTTGCCAAGCGGTGCCGACTGATCGGATCGCCTAAGCCCGTGCAGCACCACTGCCATGTACGGTCGCTACGGCATCGTGTGCGTGCAGACTTTCGAGATGTTCAACGCGTGCGCTAAAACGCACCACGTCCGCGCGTGCCGACAACACGTTGGCCACCCGGCGTGCCGCATCTTCGCAGAACATCAGGTGCTGCGCGTTTAAACGGGCGAAGGCCTGCTCATCCTCCCGTTTCACCGCCGTTTGTACCACCGTGGCGAGCGCCGCTTCCAGCGCATCCAGCAGGCTCTCAATTGGCAAGGCTTGTGTGTCGGTAGCCAGAGTGACTTCGACATGGGCATTGCTGCGTTGAGCGTGCGGAGTAGCGGCCAGACCGTCGGCACCTGCGAGCCAATCGCTCACGTGTTGGGCCGACACCGATTCGCCTTGCGTTCCAAAGCGAGCCTCGAAGGCATCGGCATTGGCGCGACGCGACAGTGCGGCAGACGCAGGGCAAGTTGAGGAGTACTGCACTGTCAATGCCAGACGTAAGGTCATGCCCTGCGGGCTCTGCTCTGCCGTCAGCGTCACCGGATACGAACGCCAACCGCGATTGTCACTGGCCAGTGCCTTGCGCGAAAGCAGCGGCGAGAAGCGCAACGTCAGTCGTGCGGCATCACTGCCCTCACCTTGCGAATCGATCAACTGTTGCAGAACCTTACCGAGCGTTGCTGCATCGGGTTCGGCATTGGCAAACGCATCCTGCACATGCAGGTACAGACGCGACATGTGAATGCCGCGAGCCTGCGCATCGATGAGATTCACCTCGACATCGGCATCCGCGGCCAGCGTACGCCCCTGCCATTGCAGCGGCAAGGCCACATGCGACATCCCGACCCAATCGAGCGTGCGTCCATGGGCTGCGGTTTCGTGAGCCACGTCGGGCAACGGTTGTGTTTTAGGCATGTCCATCACTTGGATTTGCGGGCCGCGTTCCAGCTAATCAAGAGCGCTCGAAGTGGCGAAAGTGCAACAGTGCGTCGCGATTTTGCGTATCGCGCGGCGAGAATCGAGTGTTGCATAGCCCGCAGGCGCGACAGCGGTTCCGACTCACGACTCCGTTTCGAAGGCCAGTCCGCCGTTTCATCCGTCTCCAGCAGTGCCGTTTCCATGGCGACAATTCGCTGCAGCGATGCGCTAGGCGTGGCGATTCCGAGAATCTCCGCATCGACCTCACTCAATGCGTTGACCAGCATCTGCGTTGAATCCTGCGTCAGCGCATCAGCGACTGCGGACCAACGCCCGGACGCCGAGTACAGCTGCACGCCTAAAGGATGGCGGCGCATGCCGCGTGACCAGCCGCGCAATTCTTCGGCCCACCAGCTCAATTTGGCGAGACGGGGCGTCTCATCCGCAATGGCGCGCGCCAGCCACCATTCGTTCTGCAGCGCCAGATAGTCCAGCTGCAAAGTGCGCGAAGCCTCCGGCAGGAAACCCGCGGCCAGTTGCCATTCGGGGATCCGCTGCCAGTGCTTGGCAACAAAATCATTTTCGGGTTTCAGCGAGCCGGCCATTGCACATCGCGCAGCATTTCATTGAGATCACCGGCAAGGCGGTCGGCGCCCCATTGATCCGGATGGTCGTCGGGCAGACGGTAGCCCCACAGTGCCGCAATCGAGGGCATGCCGGCAGCACGCGCCGCAACGATGTCACGCTCGTCGTCACCGACGTAGACCACGTCAGAAGGCACTAAGCCGAGACGTTCGACCGCAACCAGCAAGGGCTGCGGATCGGGCTTGCGGGTCGGCAAGGTATCACCGCCGATCAGCACATCGCAACGATCGGACCAGCCGAGTTTTGCCAGCACTTGCACCGCCAGATACTCCGGCTTGTTCGTCACGATACCCCATGGAGTTCGGGTGGCATCGAGCTGATCGAGCATCTCGGCAACGCCTGCAAAAGGCGGCGCGAAATCACCAAGCAATTGCTCGTACGTATCCAGAAACTCGGGGATCCACTGCTCGCGCTCGACGGCATCGATCTGCTCAAACGCAGCAGCCAGCATGGCGCGCGAACCCTTGGATACATGCGGACGCAACTGCTCCAGGCTCACCGGTGGCAGATCACGTGCGGCAGCCATGATTTCGAGAGTCGCTACGAAATCGGGTGCGCTATCGACCAGAGTTCCGTCGAGATCGAACAGAACACCTTTCCACGCACTCATGCGGCTTTGTCCGCCACTGCGATGTAGTTCACATCGGGTCGGGGAATTTCGCGCGCCGTACTATTCCATGGCTGATACAGCAGACCGCGCACATCGCCCATCGCCAATCCGGCGGCGCGACACCAGCGTGCCAGCTCGGCCGGTTGAATGAATTGGCTATAGCTATGCGTACCGGTCGGTAACAGACGCGCAATGTACTCAGCACCGACCACAGCCAATGCAAATGCGGCCGGCGTGCGATTCAATGTGGAGAGAAACAACTTGCCACCGGGTTTAAGCAAGGTGGCACAGGCTTGAATGATTGCTGCGGGATCGGGCACGTGCTCGAGCATTTCCATGCAGGTCACCGCATCAAAGGTGCCGGGCATTTCGGCCGCCAAAGCCTCAACGCTGACCACGCGATACTCGGCTTTAACGCCGGTCTCTAAACCATGCAGGCGTGCGACTTTGGTCAGTTCGGGCGCCAAGTCGATGCCCAACACGTTAGCGCCACGAGTGGCCATTGCCTCGGAAAGTAAGCCGGCGCCGCAGCCGACATCCAGCACGCGAGCACCGCTCAATGAAATCCGATCCGCCACATACTGCAGACGCACCGGATTGAGCGCGTGCAGCGGCTTTTGCGGACCGTCCGGGTCCCACCAGCGATTGGCCAGCGCGCCGAACTTATCCAGCTCGGCCTGCGAAAAATTGGTATCGGTCATTGCAAAGCTCCGCCGTCAGGCATTAGAGATGCGCGCGCCCCAGCTCCGGGCATTGGCGACAATCGCATCGAGATCCATATCGACCAGAACACGGCTGCGCAGCTTGGCGACGCCGTCAATCCATACGTCGGTCACATGCTGACGACCCGTGGAATACACCAGCTGCGACAGGACGTGATAAATCGGCTGCGTTTCGAGTGCACCCAAGTCAACGCAAACGAGGTCCGCGCGCTTGCCGCACTCAATCGAGCCGACACGATCAGACAGACCCATCGCCAGTGCACCGCCCATGGTGGCGGCGTACAAGGCATCACCGGCCTGCAACGCGGTCGCATCGCCGGCAACGGCCTTGGCCAGCAGCGCCGCGGTACGCATCTCGCCGAACATGTCCAGATCGTTATTGGAGGCGGCGCCATCGGTACCGATGGCCACATTGATGCCGGCCTCCTGCAGGCGAGCCACCGGGCAGAAACCCGAGGCCAGCTTGAGATTGCTCTCCGGACAATGCACCACGCTCACGCCCTTGTCGGCGCACAACGCGATATCGGCATCGTCCACTGCGGTCATGTGCACCGCAATGAGTCGCTCGGAAACCACGCCGAGGCGATCCAGACGCGCCAGCGGACGCATACCGGTTGCGGCCTTGGCGTCATCGACTTCGACTTGCGTTTCATGCACATGGCAATGCACGGGGATATCCAGTTGCTCAGCCAGCATCGCCAACCGTTCAAAACTCGAATCCTTCACTGTATACGGCGCGTGCGGCGCGAAGGCCGTGCCGATTAACGGATCGCCCAACCACTGATCGTGCACTTGTCGCGCCTTATCGAAGTACTCGTCATCGTCCTTGGCCCACGCGGTGGGAAAGTCGATGACAGGCAATCCGACAACCGCGCGGAAGCCGTGGCGCTTATAGACTTGCGCCTGCACATCAGGGAAGAAATAGTTTTCGTTGCAGGTGGTGGTGCCACCGCGCAGCATCTCGGCAATCGCCAAGGTCACACCATCGGCCACCATGTCGGTGCCGATGATGCGGCCTTCGATCGGCCAGATGTGCTCATTGAGCCAGGTCATCAACGGCAGATCATCCGCCACACCCCGCATCAGCGTCATGGGGTTGTGCGTATGCGCGTTGATAAAGCCCGGAATCAGCGCCGCGTCAGGACGTTTGACGTGCTCGACCGGCAGATACAGTTCGCGGGCTTCGGCAATCGGGTGAATACCGATGACGGCGCCATCACGGACGGCGACGGCATGATCTGCCAGCACCACTCCGCGCGGCACCACCGGTACCACCCATCCGGCCTCAATCAGAACATCGCAAACCTGCGGATCACGCGGACCGATACTCATACGGGCATGGCCTGCCGATTACTTGACGCGCGAGACGTATTCGCCCGAACGCGTATCGACCTTGATCATTTCATCGGTACCGACGAACAGCGGCACGCGGACGACGGCACCGGTTTCCAGCGTAGCGGGCTTGCCGCCGCCACCCGAGGTATCACCACGGACGCCCGGATCGGTTTCAGTGATCTTCAGTTCAACGAAGTTCGGCGGTTGGACCATGATCGGCGAGCCGTTCCACAAGGTCACGACGCACTCTTCCTCACCCTTCAGCCACTTTTCGGCACCGCCCATGCCGGCCTTGTCGGCCTGCACTTGCTCAAAGCTCTCCGGATTCATGAAGTGCCAGTATTCACCATCGGCGTACAGGAACTGCATATCGACGTCGACCACGTCAGCGGCTTCGAGATCGTCGGTCGCCTTCATGGTGAGTTCGACCACGCGGCCGGTCTTGATGTTGCGGTACTTAACACGCGTGAAGGCCTGGCCCTTGCCCGGCTTTACGTATTCCGTGTCGGTGATCACGCACGGTTCACCGTTCACGAGAATGCGCATACCGTTCTTGACGTCGTTCATGCCATAGCTGGCCATGTGGAGGGCTCCTGAATTGATACAATTAGCCCGCTATGATACCAGCTCCACTCACCCCCCTGCGTGAGCTGGGCGCCGCCCGGGGGTGGCAAGCCGCCTATCGCGATGCCGTTTCCGACCCGCTCGAACTGCTCGATCTGCTCGGCCTCCCCCACTCGCTTCTTGGCCCCGCCGCCCATGCCCAGTTTCCGACCCGTGTCCCGCGGTCGTTCGTCGCGCGCATGCGTCCGGGGGATACCAACGATCCGCTGCTGCTGCAGGTCCTGCCGCTGCACGCCGAGATGGACGCCGTCCCCGGCTTCAATCTGCTGGACCCGGTCGGCGACTCGCTGGCCAAATCGGCGACGGGTGTCATTCAAAAATATCGCGGTCGCGCTCTGCTGATTACGACGGGCGCCTGCGCCATCCATTGCCGCTACTGTTTCCGCCGCCATTTCCCTTATGCCGAAGAGTCGGCCGCCGGCGGTCAGTGGTCCGACACCCTGCAAGCGCTGCAGGCTGACGAGACCATTGACGAGGTGATTCTGTCCGGCGGCGATCCGCTGTCGCTGTCCACACGCAAACTGCGTGAACTGACCGAAGGCTTGCGCGGCACTGCCCACATCCGCCGTTTGCGGATCCATTCGCGTCTGCCGGTCACCTTGCCCGAACGCATCGATGAAGAATTCATCGCATGGCTCGCCGAGTTGCCGTGGCCGGTCACCATGGTCGTCCACGCCAATCATGCCAACGAGTTCGACGCGCAAGTCGATCACGCCATGAAGGCCTTGCGCGCCGCCAACGTGACCTTGCTCAACCAGGCCGTCCTGCTGAAAGGCATCAACGATTCGGTCGACGCGTTGCGCAATTTAAGCGAGCGCGGCTTTGAGGCGGGCGTACTGCCCTACTACCTGCACGTGCTCGACAAAGTGCAAGGTGCAGGCCATTTTGCAATTACCGATGAGCAAGCCATTGCCCTGCATCAGGAACTGGCGACGCAGCTCTCGGGCTACCTGGTTCCCAAGTTAGTTCGCGAAATCCAGGGACATTCCGGCAAAACGCCGATCCACGGATAAGAAAAAAGCGGGCCGAAGCCCGCTTTTTTTTGATTACTGCACCGAAGCCTGCAAAGCGGCGATGCGCTTTTCCAACGGCGGGTGCGTCATAAACAGCTCGGAGAAACCGGCGGTGTAACGACCGTTGATGGCGAAGGCGGCAATCGCCTTGGGCATCTCGCTCGGTTCGTGACGCGACTTCAGACGTTGCAGCGCGGCGATCATTTTTTCGCGACCGGCCAGACGTGCACCACCGGCATCGGCACGGAACTCACGATGACGCGAGAACCACATCTGCACCAGCGAGGCGAACAGACCGAACACGATCTGCAGCACCATCACCACGGCGAAATACATCATGCCGCCGCTGTTCTCACCATCGCGACCACCGGCCACCATGTTGGCCACCACGCGCGACAGCATAATCACGAAGGCGTTCAACACGCCTTGGATCAGCGCCATCGTCACCATGTCGCCGTTAGCGACGTGGCTGACTTCGTGACCGAGAACGGCTTCGGCTTCATCGGCCGTCATCGACTGCAACAGACCGGTCGAAACGGCAACCAGCGAGTTGTTGCGGCTCGGACCCGTAGCGAAGGCATTGACGTCCGGCGAGTCGTAGATCGCGACTTGAGGCATCTTGATACCGGCAGCTTGGGCCTGACGGCCAATCACATCGACCAGCCAGCGTTCGCTTTCGTTAGCGGGCTGCTCAATGACGCGACCGCCGACGCCGCGCAGGGCAATCCACTTGGACATCCACAGCGAAATGAATGAACCGCCCATGCCGTAGATCAGCGCAAACAGCAGGCCGTTGGAAGGCACTTGGATGCCAAAGAACGTGCGCAGTACAAACAGCACGATGGAGATCATTGCCAGCACGGCAATGTTTGTCAGAATGAAAAAGAAAATTCGCTTCAACATGTGGAGTGTTATTCCGCAATTTGGCCACCGCCACCCGGTTAGCCTTCCCCAATAAAATGGGGGAAGTTGGCAACAAACTCAACCAATACCTGAACGGATTGTTTCACTTGATTCAGCACCTCACTCCGGCGGCGACCGTACGCGGTCGTTTTGCACCCTCACCCTCCGGTCCGCTGCATTTCGGCTCGGTGTTGGCGGCGCTTGGCAGCTGGCTGTTGGCCAAACAGTCCGGTGGCGAATGGTGGATCCGCGTTGAGGATGTCGATCGCGACCGTTGCCGCTTCGCGCATGAGCAAACGCAGCTGGCGGATCTTGCGATGTTGGGATTGCATTCCGATGGCCCGGTCGTGCGCCAGTCCGAACGCGCGGCACATTATCAGGCGGCGCTGGAGCAGTTACTGGCAGGTGGTCATGCGTTTGAGTGTCGCTGTTCGCGCGCCGAGGTGGCGGCCATGGGCGGTACGCATCACCGCTGTCTGGACCCGCTGCGTACCGGTCCTGCATCGATGCGTTTGCGGGTCTTGCCGGGCACCGTGATCCGCTTCCGGGATCGGCTGTTGGGCGAATTGCAGCAGGATGTGTACGCGGACGTCGGCGACTTCAGCTTGCGCCGGGCGGATGGCCAATGGACGTATCAGATGGCCGTGGTTGTGGACGATGCGTTACAAGGCATGACGCAAGTGGTCCGCGGCGCTGACCTGCTGGATTCAACGGCGCGTCAGATCTATTTGCAATCGCTGCTCGGTGTGCCCACACCCGAATACGCGCACTTGCCTTTGCAGCTGGATCGTAACGGCCGCAAACTCTCCAAGCGCGACGAGGATCCGCGTGCGATCGATCCGCAAGGTGCACCGGTTACGGTCCTGCAACGCGCTTGGCTGGCACTAGGTCAAAGGGCGCTCACCGACGACGTTAGCGACGCCCCCTCCGCGGCTGCATTTCTTGAGCGTGCCCGCGATCACTTCGACGAGTCCTTGATCCTGCGTTAACGCCCGGATGCCGTTTTTGCGGCGCACCAACGAAAGTTTCGCATCGTGCTTTCAAATTTTATATGCAGCTGTCAGGATGGATGACACAGTTCATTTTTAGCGTGATAAGGATTCCTGAATATGACGACACGAGTTGCACTGGTCACGGGCGGCACCGGCGGTATCGGCACTGCCATCATTAAGCGACTGGCACAGCAAGGCTGCAAAGTTGCCACCAATTATCGTGACGAAACCAGAGCGAAGGCATGGCAGGAGCAACTCAAGTCTGAGGGCATCGATGTTTACCTGGCCAAGGGCGATGTCAGCGACGCCGCCCAGTGCGAGGCCATGATTAAAGATATCGAAACCAATGTCGGCCCCATTGACATTCTGGTCAACAACGCCGGTATCACGCGCGACTCGACCTTCCACAAAATGAAGCCCGAGCAATGGACCGATGTGATCAACACCAACCTCAACTCGTGCTTCAACATGACCCGTCCAGTGATCGAGGGCATGCGTGAACGCAAGTGGGGTCGCGTGATTCAGATCGCGTCGATCAACGGCCAGAAGGGTCAGTACGGCCAGGCCAACTATGCGGCCGCCAAAGCCGGCATGCACGGCTTCACGATTTCGCTGGCGCAGGAAAATGCCAAATTCGGCATTACCGTCAACACGGTGTCTCCGGGTTACATCGGCACCGACATGGTGATGGCCGTGCCCGAAGAAGTCCGCAACAAGATCATCCAGCAGATCCCGACCGGGCGTCTGGGCTCCCCCGATGAAATCGCCTATGCCGTCGGCTTCTTTATCCCCGATGAGGCCGCCTGGATCACGGGCGCCAACCTGTCGGCCAACGGTGGCCAGTACATGGGCTGGTAATCCGTCGGATTTAGCGTATAGACTGAAAGGGCGTCCTTTGCGGGGCGCCCTTTTCGCGTTTCTGCAGAGTGATAGCCATGTCGGACTCCAACCGCGTCATCAAGAAGTACCCGAATCGCCGTCTGTATGACACGGCCATCTCCAGCTATATCACTCTGGATGATGTCCGGCGTCTGATTATCGAAGGCGAAGCCGTGCAAGTGCTCGATGTCCGCTCCGGTGAGGATCTGACTCGCCAGGTGCTGCTGCAAATCATCAGCGAACACGAACAGCAAGGTCAGCCTGTATTGTCCGAGCGCATGCTGAGCCAGATCATCCGTTTTTACGGCGACTCCATGCAAGGTTTCATGGGCAATTATCTCGAGCGTTCCATGCAGATGTTTATGGATCAGCAGCAGCAACTGCGCTCGCAGTTCAGCGGTCTGATCGAACAGACCCCATGGAATCTCATGAATCAGCTGACCGAACGCAATATGGCGCTATGGAAGGATTTCCAGCGCAACATGGTCGGCGGTATGCGGCCGCCCTCTGATGCCGCACCGGGCAACGACGCACCCAAGACACGAACCGGTAACAGCACCGGCAACGGCAGCAGCAAGAAGTCCGATTAAGTTACAACTGCTCGGCTGCGTGACCCCATAAAAAATCCCCGCCGTTTGGCGGGGATTTGTTTTGCCTGATTTCTCAGCGAGATCGTGCGATCAGAACGTCGTGCCCGTTTGCGCACCACCACCGCAATACTTGGCATAGAAGGCCTTAGCAGCCGGCATCAGCTCGCTCAGCCGTTGCATGCGATTGGCGGGATCCGGGTGCGTCGAGGCAAATTCCGGCGGACGTTCACCACCACCGATTTGCGCCATGCGCTCCCACAACGGAATCGCTTCTTCGGGGTTGTAGCAAGCCGCTGCAGCCAGCATCAATCCGACCTGGTCAGCCTGCGACTCCTGATTGCGACCGTAGGGCAACACCAGACCGTATTGCGCACCGGCGCCCAAGGCCCCCATGATGGCGCGTTGCGAGCCCGGATCCATGCCCGACATCGCGACGCCCGTTGCCATCTGACCCATCTGGACCAGCTTGTCCTGAGCCATGCGCTGTGAGCTGTGACGCAGCAGTGCATGCGCGATTTCATGGCCCATGACGACTGCCATCGCATTTTCATTTTGCGTCACCGGCAACAGACCCGTGTACACCGCCATCTTGCCGCCCGGCAGACAGAACGCATTCTGATCATCCGATTGGATCACCGCGACGTTCCACTGGAAATTCTTGTAGCTATCGGGCACCGGCTGCTTGTTCTGCGTTGCCAGTTCGGTTGCAACTGCAGGCACCTTATTGATCAGCCGCTGTGCAATAGTCCGAATCTGTTGCGAAACCTGCGCGTTCTCCGGCAGCAGCGCACCTTGTTGCTGAGCCTCGCCAACAACCTGCTGGAAGGCCTGACCGCCGAGGTCAATATCCTGCTCGGGCGTGGTGCCGTAGTGCGCTTTTTCACCGGTATACGGGTCGATTTCGGCCGAGCCAAACCAGCTGAAGGCCGCATAGGCAGCAAACAGCAGCGGAATAATCCAACGCAGACTGAAGCCACCACCACCGGAGCGGCGGCCAAAGGGCGAACCCGAAGAAGTGCCAATAGTGTTCATTAAATATGTGACTCCGATTGTTCGGTGCTCCGCACCGTCCCTTCACTATACCCAATGCTCAGTGAAGCAGGATGAAGGCGTTCTTCACAAATCGCGGACGACGCGGAAGCCGATTTTAGCGTTGGTCGTATCGGCGTCAATGCCAACGCGGAAGGCACTGCGGGTCTGCTCAGGCGAGCTGGCCCAGGACCCGCCCTTGGTCACATACGAGCGGCAGCCGGAGTTGACCCAGGCCTTGCCGTCTTTCGGCGCGCGCCGAAAGCTGGCGTGTACACAATCCGCCGTCCATTCACTCAGGTTGCCACCCATATCTCGCAGGCCGAAGGCATTGGCCTCAAACTGACCCACCGGGGCGGGGCCCCAAAAGCCGTCGCCATAGCCTTCGAAACCGTTGGCCCAGCGACGACCGCTGATGGAGACATCCCGCAGGCCCGTCAGGTTTTCAACGCGCGCCTTGGGCGAGCCGGTGCCCCACGGGAACACCTCAGCGCTACCCGCACGCAATGCGTATTCGAACTCCGCCTCGGACGGCAGACGGTATTCGTGCCCGGTCTTTTCGGACAGCCATTCCACGTAGGCCAAGGCATCACGCACGCTGATGTGCATGACCGGCGCATTCATATCCGCCTTGGCGCCATGAAAATCCGAATACCAGTCGACAAAACTTTGCCGCGCGTAATTACCGGACGACTCGCTATAGATGGTGCTGAACCCACGCCGCGATGCGCGCGTCCGATGCTTCGTCGCCGCGATAAAACGACCGTACTCCGCGACCGTCACTTCATGTTCGGCCATCGCAAAACCACGGGCGAACCGCACCTCATGCGCCGGCTTCTCGTTCTTGTTCGCATCCGGATCCGCATCCGTAGAACCCATGACGAAGGCACCGTGCGGCACCACTACCATCCGCGGTCCACGTCCACCGCTCGGCATCTCATCGGTAAACGTCTGACCCGGACGATACGGACCGTAATGCTGAAACAGTTCGATGCGCGTGCTGAGTTCCGCAACCATCGGCTCACCCGGTTGCGACACGCGAATCATCTCCACGAGTTTGGCGCGCGCCAGTTTCAGATCGCCGCGATCGACCAGACCGGCAATGCCCTGCGCTTTCAACAGCTGCAGATAGCGGGTGCGATGGGTTTGCAGGTCTTTACTTGCGCCCGCCACATTGCCTTCGACATCGGAACGCACTTGCGAGCCCTGCCGTAGTGCGCGTGCAGCCAAGTGATAAAGACGTCGGTCGGCCTCAAAATACGCCCGATCGATAAAGGCCTGCTCAACCTGCGCCAACCCTTGTTGTGCGACCGCATTGTTCGGATCGGTACGAAGGACTTGCCGATACAATCCTTGCGCGCCCTGGTCGGGTGCATCGCCCAGATCCTTGCGCTGCAACGCCGCGAGCGCCTGCCCGTTGAGCAGTGCTGCCACTTGCCGTCGCTCAAATTCATCGAGGAAGGCAAAGGTCCTCTCCTCACCCGGTGCCGCGGAACGGATCACCGCCGCGATGGTCCGCGCCTCGCTTAAGGCAATGGGGTCAATGTCGAGTTGCGGCAGCAGATCCTGCCCTTGCTGCAGTAACGCATCAATCGCATCTTTACGAAGGCTCTCCGCTCGCAGTTGTTGCTTTGGCGTGTTTGTTGCAATGGATTCGACGGCCAGCACAATCGGCAACACCGACTGTTCGTCACGGAACCATTGTTTGTTTTCGGCCGCAGCTTCGGCCTGATCGAGCGCGACGTCGACTTGGTCGGCTGCGATGTTCACCGCTGGCGGTATCCACCGTTCCAGCGCCGGCCCTTCGGTCACGCGGACTTGGCCTGTTGCATCGGCCTTGACGGTCGCCGCTTTGGGCGCGGCATCGCGGTTGCACCCGCCCAGGGACAGTGCCGCCAGCAGCGACAGACACAAAGCCGGCAGTGGAGTCAGACGAGTGCGCATGCCCGTTTACTTTAGCCTATTGCGCCATCTACCCAACATATCGATTGTCCGCATTTGGCTCCGTCACGCCTAATTGCCCTAAAACCGCAAACCGCAAACCGCAAACCGCAAACCGCGAACCGCGAACCGCAAACCGCAAACCGCAAACCGCAAACCGCAAACCGCAAACCGCAAACCGC
>CAKZGB010000010.1 GCA_936911875.1 uncultured Lysobacteraceae bacterium | reverse complement strand
AGGGAATTAATTTCGCGTTACGTAACGCGAAATTAATTCCCTCCGTCCCCATTATAGGTTTGCGGGCATACTGATATCGTATTCACGCCATACGGTTACGGCGCATGCCGTTAAATGATGTGGACCCTTCAGCCCGGGAATTCATGAGAGCTCAACCTGCCACACTGTTCGTCATCTTTGGTGCCACCGGCGATCTGGCGCAGCGCATGCTGCTGCCGTCCATGTACGGCCTGCAAGCCGAGAACCTGCTGCCCGATGCCATGCGCATTCTGGGCACGGGTCGCACCGAGCTCGATGACGCCGGCTTCAGAGCGTTTGTGCGCGAGGCGCTGGAGACCTTTATTCCTAAGGGTGAACTCAACGAGACCCACGTGACGGCCCTGCTGGCACGAATGCACTACCACCCCGCCGATGTCAGCAGCGAACAGTCGATGGCGGAACTGTGCCAAGTCATCACCGACTTGCGCCATGGCGATGTGGTCTACCACCTGAGCACGGCGCCCCGCTTCTTTGCGCCGATAACGGCGGCACTGGGCACACACAATCTGTCCGGCGCGGGCACGCGCGTGATGCTGGAAAAACCGATCGGCACAAGCCTGGACACCGCCCGCGAGATCAACGACGGCGTGGCGCAACACTTTGACGAAGAACGGATCTACCGCGTCGATCATTACCTCGGCAAGGAAGGCGTGCAGAACCTGCTGGCCCTGCGCTTCGGCAACGCGCTGTTCGAACCGCTGTGGAACGCCCGCTACATCGAGCAGGTGCAGATCACGATTGCCGAAACGGTAGGTGTCGAAGGCCGTGGCGACTACTACGACAGCTCGGGCGCGATTCGCGACATGCTGCAGAACCACTTACTGCAACTGTTGTGCCTGACGGCGATGGAGCCGCCTTCGGCGTTTGAACCGACCGCGGTGCGCAACGAAAAGATCAAGGTCCTGTCCTCGCTGCGGCCGATCACGGCGCATGACGTCAACGTCGAAACGGCGCGCGGGCAATATACGGCAGGCGCTATCGAAGGCCAGGCCGTCCCCGGATACGATGACGAGCTCGGACGCGACAGCGACACCGAGACCTTTGTCGCCGTGCGGGCCATGGTCGATAACTGGCGATGGCGCGGCGTCCCGTTCTACCTTCGCACCGGCAAACGCATGCCGGAACGTGAGACCAAGATTTTCATCCAGTTCAAGTCCGTGCCCCACTCGATCTTTGGCGGCAAGGTGATCAACGAGCCCAACGCGCTGATCATCAGACTCCAGCCCGAGGAGCGCATCGAACTGGAGCTCCTCAACAAGACGCCCGGCCTCGACCGCCACGGCATCCGCTTTGCCAAAGTCTCGCTCGATTTTGACGCGCAGGAAGAGTTCAAGGCCCTGCGCCGCCGCCCCGCCTACGAACGTCTGTATTTAGACGCGATCGAAGGCAATGGCACGCTCTTCGTCCGTCGCGACGAGACTGAGACCTCGTGGGCATGGGTCGATGGCATTCTGGCCGGCTGGGAGCAAGCCGAGTTGCATCCGAGTCCGTATCCCGCCGGCAGCTGGGGCCCGACCACCGCGACCAACCTGGTGGTGCGCAACGGCCACGAGTGGAACTGAGCCATGCCGTTTGAGCTGATCCCCTACAAGAGTGCCGCCGACTGGCAACGCGCGCTGGTCAAACAACTGGTCACTCGAGTGCGTGAGGATCTGGCCGCCGACCGTCCGGCCGTGCTGTGTCTGGCCGGCGGGTCCACCCCCCTGCCCGTATACAAAGAACTGGCCGGCGCCAATCTGGACTGGTCCCGCGTCACGGTGCTCCCCGGCGATGATCGCTGCGTCGCGCATACCGACATCCACAGCAACGTGCATCAGTTCCGCGAAGCGTTTGCCGACGCCGCCGGCGTGACCGTCCTGCCGATTACACAAGACGATGGCGGTACGGGCCTTCAACCGGCACTGGATGCGGCCAATGCCTATCCGATGCATTTCACGGCGACCGTGCTGGGCATGGGCAATGACATGCACACGGCCTCGCTGTTCCCGGGCGCGGTGAACCTGGCCGAAGGGCTCGACAAACTCAGCCACGTCGACGTGCTGCAGACCGTTCCCGATCCGCTGCCCGCCGAGGCGCCGTATCCGCGCATTACCCTTACGGCCCAACGCCTGCTGCGCTCGCGCGCGGTGATCCTGGCGATCCGAGGCCAAGCCAAACGCGATGCCCTGCGTCGCGCCTTGGACCTGGGCGATCCGCTGCTCGCCCCGATTCTGGCGCTGATCAACGACAGCGCCACCAACACCGAGATCCATTGGGCCCCATGAATTCTGTCATCGAGGCGGTCACCCGCCGAATCCGCGAGCGCTCGGCTGCCAGCCGCGCCGACTACCTGCAACGCATGGATGCCGCGCGCCTCAGCTCTCCCGCCCGCACGCGCCTGAGCTGCGGCAATCTGGCGCACGGCTTTGCGGCCTCGGGCCAGGACAAGCAGGAACTGCGCGACGGTGCCGGCGCCAACATCGGCATCGTCACCGCCTACAACGACATGCTCAGCGCGCACCAGCCGTTTGAGACCTACCCGAGCCTGATCCGTGCCATTGCCCGCGCGCATCACGCCACCGCGCAAGTGGCCGGCGGCGTGCCCGCCATGTGCGACGGTGTGACCCAAGGCCGCGCCGGCATGGAGCTCTCGCTGTTCTCGCGCGATGTGATCGCGCAAGCCACGGCCATCGCGCTGTCCCACGACATGTTCGACGGCGCCCTGCTGCTGGGCGTGTGCGACAAGATCGTGCCCGGCCTGGTTATGGGCGCCCTGAGTTTTGGCCACCTGCCGGTGATCTTTGTGCCCGCCGGTCCCATGCCCAGCGGCATCCCCAACAAAGAGAAAGCTGCCGTCCGCAATCGCTATGCCGAAGGCAAGGCCACACGCGCCGAACTCCTCGCTGCGGAGGCCGCCTCGTACCACGCCGCCGGCACCTGCACGTTCTACGGCACCGCCAACTCCAATCAGATGCTGATGGAAGTCATGGGCCTCCACCTGCCCGGCACCGCCTTCATCCAGCCCGGTACGCCCCTGCGCGATGCGCTGACCGCCGCGTCCACTGAGCAGGTCATCCGCAACACCGCCTTGAGTGCGACCTATCGCCCGCTGGCGCAAACGCTCGACGAGAAGGCCTTCGTCAATGGCATGGTCGGACTGGCAGCCACGGGGGGCTCGACCAACCTGGCGATCCACTTGGTGGCGATGGCCCGTTGCGCCGGCGTGCAGATCAACTGGGACGATCTCGATGAGATCTCGCGCGCCACTCCGCTGCTGGCTCGCGTCTACCCCAACGGCTCGGCCGACGTGAATCACTTCCAGGCGGCGGGCGGACTGGGCTTTATCATCCGCGAACTGCTCGATCACGGCTTGCTGCATGCGGACATCGCGTGCGTGCACGGCGGCGATCTGTACGCGCAAGCCCGCGAGCCCTTCCTCGACGATCTGAAACTGTCGTGGCGCCAGCCGCCCGATAGCAGCCTCGATGGCGAAGTCGTGCGCCCGGTCGTCGATCCGTTTGATTCCGAAGGCGGTCTGCGCCGTCTGCAAGGCAACCTCGGCCGGTGCGTGGTCAAGATCAGCGCGGTCGCGGGCGAACACCGTCACCTGCGCGCACCGGCTCGCGTGTTCGACTCGCAGGATCAGGTGCATGCCGCGTTCCGGAACGGCGAGCTGACTGGCGACATGGTGGTGGTGGTGCGCGGCCAAGGTCCCGCCGCCAACGGCATGCCCGAGCTGCACAAACTGACGCCGGCCCTGTCGGTGATGCAGGACCGCGGCCAACGCGTCGCGCTGCTGACTGACGGTCGCATGTCGGGCGCATCCGGCAAGGTGCTGGCCGCCATCCACATCACGCCCGAGGCCCTGCATGGCGGCCTGATCGGCAAGGTCCGCGACGGCGATCTCATCGAAATCGATGCCGAACAGGGACTGGTGCAGCTGCTGGTCGCCGACGAGGAACTGGCCACGCGCGAAGTGCTGACTGGCAACCTGCAAGGCAATCAGTTCGGATTCGGTCGTGAGCTGTTCACCGGCAACCGATCCGTGGCCGGCCCCGCGGAGTCGGGCGCCTGTTCCTTATTTGGCAAGGAGCTCGCATGAGCAACACAAACGATGCGACGAGTGCCGCTTCGAACATAAGTAGCGACGTGGCAACGCTGGCACTGGTAGCCGACATCGGCGGCACCAACTCGCGCTTTGCGATCACCGACACCGCCACACCGGAACTGGAACTGCTGCATGCGCGCCGCTATAAAAATGCGGACTACGCCAGCCTGCAGCACGTCATCGAAACGTATCTGACCGAGATCGGCATTCGCCCGCCGCGCGCCGCGATTGCCGTGGCCAGCCCGGTCAACACCGACAACATTCGACTGACCAATCTGTCGTGGAGCTTCAACCGCGAAGACCTGCGCAAGGCGCTGGGCTTTGACGAGCTGCAACTGCTCAACGATTTCGGCGCGGTGGCCTGGAGTGTGCCGGCGCTGACCGCCGAACATCTGATGCCGCTGTACGTGCGCAACAAAAACATCAGCCGCGGCCCCGTCACGGTGCTCGGCCCGGGCACGGGTCTGGGCGTGGCAATGCTGGTCGGCAATGCGAACACCGGTTGGGACGTAATTGAAACGGAAGGCGGCCACGTGTCCTTCGCCCCGCTCAATGCCGAAGAAGAACTGATCAACCGCTGGCTCACCGCGCGTCACGGACGCTGCTCGAACGAACGCATTCTGTGCGGCAGCGGCATGGCGCAGATCGATGCCGTGCTGCGCAACCAGATCGACCACGCCACCGGCCAGACCCAATCGGTCCGCGATCCCGCCGATATCGTCGCGGCCGCATTGGCCGGACACGACAACGACGCCCGCCGCACCCTCGCACGCTTCTGCGCCATTTTGGGTAGCGTCTGCGGCGACACGGCTCTGATTCACGGCTCGCGCGCCTTAGTGATTGCCGGCGGCATCGTGCCGCGCTTCATTCCGTTCCTGATGGCCAGTGCCTTCCGCGAACGCTTCCTAGCCAAGGGCCGCTTTGTCGCCTACCTCGAGAACGTGGACGTGTTCGCCACCACGCACCCCGAGCCCGGCCTGCTCGGCGCCGCCAACTCACTCCGCAACACGCACCCGCTGGGGCCCTAAATGACTTCGCCCATTACGCCCGCCGCCCGCGAACAAGCCGTCGATGCCCTGTTCGAAGCGGCCCGCATCATACCGGTCATCACTATCGCTCAACTCGACGACGCGATCCCACTAGCCCGCCGCTTAGTGGCCGAAGGCATGCCCGTCCTCGAAATCACCCTGCGCAGTGACGCCGCCATCGACGCGATCGCCAAGATCGCCGCCGAAGTCCCCGAAGCCATCGTCGGCGCCGGCACCGTCCTGACCCCCGCACAGCTCGATGCCGTCACGCGCGCCGGCGCCCGCTTCGCCATCGCACCCGGCGCTACGCCGGCCGTGTACGACATGGGCGACGCCGCCACCATTCCCCTGCTGCCCGGCGTGGCCACGGCCAGCGAACTGATGGTCGGCCTCGAGCGTGGCTACACCCGATTCAAGCTATTCCCGGCGGTTCCCGCCGGCGGCATCGGCCTGCTGAAGGCCTTCGCCGGCCCGTTCGCCCAGGCGCGCTTCTGCCCGACGGGCGGCATCACCGAGGCGACGGCCCAGGATTTCCTGCAGCTGCCGAATGTGATGGGGGTTGGGGGCTCTTGGATGGTAGGAGCTGGTAAATAGAAAATCGGATTTGGTAAATGGTCCCGGCCACCATTTTCCATCTCAACTCAGATGTCTTCGCCGTCTGACAATGCGTTCAATCCGACGCCGCTTTGCGGCTCGGCTTAATTCTGGCGTTAGATTGCTCGTCTAGCCATCTTGAACGAGCATAACATATTTGTTATCATGCTCGAGTAGATTACAGGATCGAGTACTACAGCAGTGAGGTTCAGGAAGAGATCCTTTCTCTGCCGGACACACTTGCGGCGAGGTACATCGTATTGACCATGAGAATGGTCGCACTTGGCGCAAATCTGGGCGTTCCTCATACCAAGCCGCTTGGTGGCGGTCTATTTGAACCCAGGCTCAAAGGTGCCGAGGGCATCGCTCGGGTGTTTTATTGCACCGTCGTTGGCAAACGTATTTTTATGTTGCATACGCTGGTCAAAAAATCACAAAAGACACCGAAGCGGGATCTGGAAGTTGCAATTGCAAGAATGAAGGAGATCAAACATGCGCAGTCATGACCAAATGGTAAAAGCGCTTCTGCGGCGGCCTGGTGTCAAAGCAGAAGTCGAACGCATCGAACACGAAGAAGGTGCGCTTCTGGATGCGCTTCTCAAGGCCAGACACAAAGCGGGGCTAACCCAAGCCGATGTCGCAGCAAAAATGGGAACTCAGGCTCCGGCCGTGGCTCGTCTTGAGAGGTCATTGGCTACAGGAAAACACTCTCCTTCTATCGCCACCCTGCGAAAGTATGCGGACGCATGTGGAAAGAAGTTGATCCTCAAGGTTGCTTAGTACGCAATCTAACCATTCGTTAGGCAACACTAAGAGAGAACACCGATGCCCACTGTAAAACTCATCCTCGCAGTTGTTCTTGGCCTTGTCCTGGGCAGCGCCATAAACATGGCGCTCATCATGGCCAGCGGCCATGTGATTCCGCCTCCTTCAGGTGCCGACATGACAACGGCTGACGGCATTCGTGCCGCGCTGCCGCAGTTAGAGCCACGCCACTTTCTATTCCCGTTTCTAGCCCACGCCCTCGGAACACTTGTTGGCGCCTTCATCGCCGCAAAATTGGCGCCTCGGCACAAGTTGATGGCCGCATTGGTTGTGGGCGCACTTTTCTTTGTCGGCGGAATATCGGCAGCACGCATGATCCCGGCGCCGACTTGGTTTGTCGCAGTGGACTTGATTGGCGCGTACTTCCCCTTCGCGTGTCTCGGTTACCTGCTAGCACGACCAAGCCAGAAGACGACCGCGGGCCTTACCTAAGAATTCATTCAAGCCGAAACTGCTTCAGTCCGACTTTAGAGCGGCACGCGTACAGGCGCGGCGGATGATGGAAATTGGTGAATGGGAAATGGTAATTGGTGAGTGGGAAATGGAAAATGGTTAGAGCGGTACACGCACAGCCGCGGCAACTACCAGTTTCCAACTCCCATTTACCATTTACCGGCCTTACCAGTTTCCAACTCCCATTTACCATTTACCGCTCTCAGGCACTAGAGCGCACAACCAACTCACTCGCGATCTGCTGCGACTCCACCGCCTCGCCTTTGATCATGGCCAGGATGGCCTCGACCATGACTTGGCCGGCACGCTTGGTGTCCTGATGGACGGTGGTCAATGGCGGGTTGTGATAGCGGGCTACGGGCATGTCATCGAAGCCGACGACGGCGACATCGCCCGGGACGGAGCGGCCGGCCGAGTGCAGCGCATAGATGCTGCCGATGGCCAGCAGGTCGCTGGCGGCGAACAGGCCGTCGAAAGCGGCGCCGCTCTCGAGCAGCTGCTTAGTGGCGCGTTCGCCCATGACTTCCATGCTGTCGGCCACGCCGACTTGCAGTGCGGGATCGGGTTCGATGCCGAACTCGGCCAGTGCATCGCAATAGCCTAAGTAGCGTTCGCGGAATTCGGGGCTGTGTTCGCTGCAGTCGCCGATAAAGGCGATGCGACGTGCGCCGCGCTGCAGGAGGTGGTGTGTGGCCGCATAGCCGCCTTGGCGGTTGTCCGAGCCGATGCTGACGCCACTGCCCTGCAGGTTGCCCCAGCGGACGAACTTGGTGCCGCTTTCAGCCAGGCGTTCGAGCACGCCCTGCGAGGCGACGTAGTCACCGTAGCCGAGCAGCAGCAGACCGTCGGCCTTGTTGCTGTCGAGATACGCGGCGTGCCAGTCGGTGTTGAACTGCTGGAACGAGACCAGCACATCGTAATTGGCCTGGCCGGCGCTCTTGAGTATGGCCCCCAGCAGCGTGGTGAAAAACGGATTGATCAGCGAGTCATCGATGGTCGGGTCCTCGAAGATGAGGACCGCGAGCGTGGCCGAGTGCTGGCGCCGCAAGTTGGACGCCGACTTGTCGACCGTGTAGTTCATCTCACGGGCGATTGCCAGGATGTGATCGCGCGTATCCTGAGACACCAGCGGCGAGCCGCTCATGGCGCGAGACACGGTCGATTGCGAGACACCGGCCCGATAGGCGATGTCGAATGAGGTGACTTTGCCCTTTGACATGCGCTCATCATACGCCAACGCTCAGGCGCTGAATACGATTCCAAAGCGGCATGCTGCAAGGCGGGACTCTTTTATAGTGGTCCAAACCAAATCGGGTGAGTTACATGCAGCAGGAATGGTGGCGAGGGGCCGTCATCTATCAGGTCTATCCGCGCAGTTTTGCGGACAGCAATGGGGATGGCATCGGTGATCTGCTGGGCATTATCGGCAAATTGCCGTACCTGGCATCGCTGGGCGTTCAGGCGCTGTGGATCTCGCCGTTCTTCAAGTCACCCATGCGCGATTTCGGCTATGACATTGCCGATTACCGCGCCATTGACCCCATGTTCGGCAGCATGGATGACTTTGATGCGCTGATCGAGTCGGCGCACGGGCATGGCCTTCGTATCATTATTGACCAGGTGTTTTCGCACACCTCGATCGATCACGAGTGGTTTGCCGAGTCGCGTCAGAGTCAGGACAACCCCAAGTCCGACTGGTACGTGTGGGCCGACGCCAAGCCCGACGGCAGCGCGCCGAACAACTGGCTCTCCATCTTCGGCGGCAATGCCTGGCAGTGGGACAGCCGTCGCAAGCAGTACTACCTGCACAACTTCCTGGTCGAACAGCCGGATCTGAACTTCCACAATCCGGAAGTGCAGGAGGCCGTGCTCGACAGCGTCAAGTTCTGGCTGGACAAGGGCGTCGACGGGTTCCGTCTCGATGCGTTCAACTTCTGCTTCCATGACCGCGAGCTGCGCGACAATCCTGCCAAACCGCCCGAAGCGCGGACCGGGCGCGGGTACTCGCCCGACAATCCGTACGCCTTCCAGTACCACTATCACAACAACACGCAGCCTGAGATGATCCCCTTCATCCGTCGTTTGCGCGCCTTGTTTGATCAGTACGAAGGCATCACCACCGTCGCCGAACTCAACTCCGAGGACTCGCTCGCCACCATGGCCGAGTACAGTGGCCCGGACAAGTTGCACATGGGCTACTCGTTTGAGCTCGCCGCCGATGAATTCTCGGTGCAGCACATTCGCGACACCGTGCGTGCGTTTGAATCGCGCGTGGTCGATGGCTATCCGTGCTGGTCGATCAGCAATCACGACGTCCAACGTGTGATGACCCGCTGGCTGAAAGATCAGGCGCCTTCATACGCGGCCAATCTGCTCAATGCGATGCTGCTGTCGCTGCGCGGTTCGGTGTGCGTGTATCAGGGCCAGGAGCTGGGCTTGCCGGAGGCCGAGGTGGCCTTCGAAGATCTGCAGGATCCGTTTGGCATTGCGTTCTGGCCGGCGTTCAAGGGTCGCGACGGATGTCGTACGCCGATGCCTTGGGCCAATACGCTGCACGGTGATTTCATGGTGTCCGATAACGGCTCCAAGCCGTGGCTGCCGGTCGATCCGCGTCATCTGCAACTGAGCGTTGATACGCAGGAGCACCATGCCGATAGTGTGCTGGTCGGGTTCCGTCGCTTTATCGCCTGGCGTGCCACGCGTCCCGAACTGACGCTGGGTTCGATCACCATGCTCGATACCGACGAGCCGGTGCTGGCCTTTACCCGGACGTACGAGGGTTCGACGCTGTTCTGCGCGTTCAATCTGTCGGCTGCTGCTGCGACCTTGTCCGACGTGCCGGCCGGTCTGTCGCCGATTGACGGTCACGGCCTAGTGGCGGGCACGTTGACGGCGGATGGTGCGGCGCTGGAGCTGCCTTCATACGGGTTGTTCTACGGCGTGCTGCCGAACTGACACGGCCTAGTTGCAGACGGTTCGCATTTACGCCCCATCGCGTGGAGCATAGGGCGAAAAATAGCGCGCCCGATCTCGAAAATCGCGACACAGTGTGACGAATTCTTGGTAAATCGTTGCTAGTCTCAAAGTTTGCCCCTGTGCCGGAGACTGTAACGTGACGCAAGATGTGTATCCCGTTCCCCAAGAGCTGCGCGCCTGCACGCTGTGCACCGACGAGCAGTACATCGAGCAGTATCAGCGTTCGATTACCGATCCGGACGGCTACTGGGGCGAGATTGCCGACACGTTCGAATGGTTCAAGAAACCGACCGTGATCAAGAACACCTCGTTCAACAAAGATGATTTCGGCATCAAGTGGTTCGAGGACGGCGAGCTCAACATCACCGTCAACTGTCTCGACCGTCAGCTGCAGCAGGGCAAGGGCAACAAGATTGCCTACATCTTTGAACCCGACAGCCCGCGGTATCCCAGCGGCAGCGTCACCTATCGCGAACTGCACGATCGCACTTGCCAGCTAGCCAATGCACTGCGTCAGCTCGGGGTGCAAAAGGGCGACCGCGTGGCCATCTACATGCCGATGATTGTCGATGCGGCCGTCAGCATGCTGGCCTGTGCGCGTATCGGTGCCATCCACACCGTGATTTTTGGCGGATTCAGTGCGCAGTCGATTGCCGATCGTGTGCAGGATGCCCAGGTCAAACTGATCATCACCGCTGACGAGGGCCATCGCGGCGGCAAACACGTTCCGCTCAAGGCCAATGTCGATGCGGCCCTGAGACTGCCGGGCACCAACAGCGTGGAGACCGTGCTTGTGGTTCGCAACACGCACGCCGCGGTGAACATGCAAATGCCGCGCGACCGCTGGTTCGATGAGGTCGTCCGCAATCAGCCCGTCGAATGCGAACCCGAACGCATGAACGCCGAGGATCCGCTGTTTATCCTCTACACCAGCGGCAGCACCGGGAAGCCCAAGGGCGTGCTGCACACCACCGGTGGCTACATGGTCTACGCCGCGCACACGCATCGCATGGTCTTTGACCTGCGCGATGACGATGTGTTCTGGTGCACGGCCGACATCGGCTGGATCACGGGCCACTCGTACATCGTCTACGGCCCGCTGTGTAACGCCGCTACTACAGTCCTATTCGAAGGCATCCCCACCTATCCCGACGTGCGCCGCACGTGGCAGATCATCGATCGCCATCGCGTTACCATTCTGTACACCGCGCCCACGGCCATCCGCTCACTGATGCGCGAGGGTGACGAGAACGTCAAACTGTCCGAACGCACTTCGATCCGCTTGCTCGGCTCGGTCGGCGAACCGATCAACCCCGAAGCCTGGCGCTGGTACTACGAAGTGGCCGGCGACTCACGGTCACCCATCGTCGACACCTGGTGGCAGACCGAGACGGGCGGCATCATGATCAGCCCGCTGCCCGGCGCCACCGCGCTCAAGCCCGGCTCCGCCACCCGTCCGTTCTTTGGCATCAAACCTGGACTGGTCGATGCCGAAGGCACCATCCTCACCGGCGCCACCGAGGGCAATCTGGTCATCACCGACTCGTGGCCGGGTCAGATGCGCACCATTTACGGCGACTCGCAGCGCTTCTTTGAAACGTATTTCACCACCTATCCCGGCACGTACTTCACGGGCGATGGTGCGCGCCGCGACGAAGACGGCTACTGGTGGATCACCGGCCGCGTTGATGACGTCATCAACGTCTCGGGCCATCGCATCGGCACCGCCGAGGTCGAGTCCGCTCTTGTCGCCCACGCCGACGTGGCCGAGGCTGCCGTGGTCGGCTTCCCGCACGAGCTCAAGGGGCAAGGTCTGTACGCCTACGTCACGCTCAACGCCGACGTCGCCGAGTCCGACGCCCTGCGCACCGAGCTGGTCAAACTGGTCCGCAGCACCATCGGTCCGATCGCCACCTTGGATGTGATCCACTGGGCCCCCGGCCTGCCCAAGACGCGTTCGGGCAAGATCATGCGCCGCATCCTTCGCAAAATTGCCGAAGGCGAGCTCGGCGCCCTGGGTGACACCTCCACCCTGGCCGATCCCTCGGTCGTCGATCACTTGGTGAGTACTCGTAGCGCGGAGTGATCCGCGTTGACTCGGTGCATTGAGTTACATTGATCAGATCGCTCAACGAATAGGACGCGTTACGCAATGGCAATGATTAGCTGCCCTGAATGTTCCAAGCAGATCTCGGATCAGGCCGTGTCGTGTCCAAACTGCGGCTACACGCTCAATCGGGCAGCTGCTCAAGCACCGGTGATGCAACAAGCGCCGGCAACGTGGCACCCGGGCATTGCCGCTGTTTTAAGTCTTGTCATTCCCGGCGCCGGCCAAATGTATAAAGGCCAAGTTGGCGCCGGAATCGTCTGGTTAATCGCAGTGGTGATCGGCTATGCCCTACTGTTCGTTCCTGGGCTGATCCTGCATCTGCTGTGCATTCTCAGCGCCGCGTCGGGCAAGCGCTAACTGCAAACGTCAGGAGCTTGCGCTCAGATACCGCGTAGAGTCGCTAGCTCCACTATCAAAGTAGTAATTCGTTCAGGTTGCTTGGGTCACAGACATCTACAACTCCGGAATGCTCATACAGGTCTGGAATGTCAGAACTCTTAATTCGGAACTGACTTCTTCGTTTACTCTTTGGTTTCCCAGTCGAGCAGCCTTCCATCTTGATCCCGGGGTCGTAGTAAACCTTCCCTTTCGCGAACAGCTCTAGCAAGCGACTGAAGTCCGCCCCAAGACCTACGACTACATTTCGGCCATATTGGTATCTCAGGGGACCGCCTACGCCTTTCTCACATGGCACATAAACAACCTTGGCGTGTTTATTCTTCCAGTGCTCCAATAGCTTTGCAAAACTCCATTGCATTGCGATATTTTCTTTTGCGTCAACTAACTCCACGCCCCCATCTGCTGAGAATGTCCGCGGCGATTCCAATCTAAACCCCTCAATGCGCAATCGTAATCCGGTTCGCGCATGCGCAGCGCCATTGTTTCTGTAAACCCCACCAAAATTTATCCGGTCACGATTTCCGGAGTCAGGGTATCCAAACTGATTGAGAAAGGCTTCAAGCCCTAAGGATCTATAGATCCCACCCGAAGGCTCTGGAGTAAACAATGTGACAGTACTTGCGCCAGGCTTGGATACTTTCGCGACAGTTCGAGCCTTAACCTCCCAGCCCATCAAATCAGGTAATGCAAACCCATTGCTACGGATTCCCAGCAACGCCTCCAATGTATTTCCATTGCAGTTCGATGAAGTGCATGGGACTACATTACCAAGCGGGTCAAGGCGCCGTGCACTGACAAATCCCATCCCGTGAATTCTGCACAGTAGGCGAAACAATTCGAGCGGATCATCTTGATGGTCGTCCAATACCAGACTATGAAGCGCTCCATATCTCTCAAGCTTCGCGTCATTTCTAAGCTCATTAGCGGCTGGAGAACTGTCTGTCAGGACGATTGCAACAATCTCCTTATTTCTCTTGATCCCGAGCACTAGGACTCGCCCCGGTTCACGCCCCCTCTTCTGCACGTCGAAAAGCTCGGAAGGCGCATCTGAGCACCCGCGCAGAAATCCAGAAAGTCGGACCTCTGGAAACTGGGGATAGAAGATTAGCTTTGCATGAATCGCAGGAGTTACTTCTCCGTAAACATTTAGCCAGCCAAATTTAAGGGGAGCACGGAAAACAGCACCGACTCCTTTTGATTTCTCAGATGTCCCAAGATGCGCTGACACCTCCCCGCTGGGGATCTTTCCAACCTGAGACATATCGCCTGCGAGGTAGATCTGATTCTTTGAGTTGTCATTGCTTGCGAGGAACTTAATAAGAATTTCCTCAACGCCGTTTTGTTTCAACATGGAAACCACACGCGTTAATGTCAACTCATTAAGCCAGTTCAGCGACATAATCCACCCCTTCTAATCTAGACAGATCAATCCGCCTTCTTCATAACCTCAAGAATATGCGGCTTCATCAAACGACCAACTTCACGCATAACGGGAACTACAACGCTATTCCCAAACTGCCTATATGCCTGAGTGTCACTAACCGGAATTACAAAGTTGTCATCGAACCCCATGAGCCTTGCACATTCCCGCGGGGTCAACCGCCGCGGCCTTTTATTCTCGCCCTGGGAAACAAGTATTTCCGAACCATCCTTGTAGTAACGTGCAGACAATGTCCGCGCAACCCCCGATTCAGTAACTAGACCATATCCGAATCCATTGCCCGCCGCACGGTGCTTAGCGGCGTAATTCTGCAAATATTCCCAGAGCTTCGGGGTCAACGTATAACGCTCTGATACTTTTGCTCTCTTGCCAACAGTGTAGTGTGACTCTGACTTCTCACTTCCATCTTGAGGATGAAGAATCGTCGAAAGACGTGGGCCGATTTCGGGAAGCTCCAAATCATTCATACTGAAATCAGTCTTCTCGCGAAAACCTACAATCAGAATCCGCTCCCTATTTTGTGGGACAAAATGCGAGCCATTAACGACACGATACGAAATGGAGTATCCCAATTGTTCTTCAAGCACCTGCTTAATGACTCTAAATGTATTTCCCTTATCGTGGCTGATAAGGTTTTTTACATTTTCTAGAAGGAACGCGGCAGGCCTCTTTTCTTCAATAATTCGCTTTACATCAAAGAACAGAGTTCCTTGAGTTTCATCATTGAATCCATGCGCGCGACCAAGAGAATTCTTCTTCGAAACGCCTGCAATACTAAAGGGCTGACATGGAAACCCTGCAAGCAAGACATCATGATCAGGTATTTCCGCCGCTGAAATCTTAGTGATATCTCCGGCAAGATGATGGACGGATGATGGATAGTTGGCAAGATAAGTCTTTTGGGCGAACGGATTCCATTCGCTTGAAAAGACACAAGTTCCGCCGATATCCTCAAACGCACGACGCATCCCCCCGATGCCCGCAAAGAGATCAATAAACTTAAACTCCGCGTTTGTCGCATCATCAAACGCGCTCACTGGCAACAGCATTTGCTGCAGTACATTGATCAAGTATGGTGGCGGCTCAGTTTCTCCACACTCCCATCTGCGCACTGTTCTAGGCGTTACACCTAATGATTCTGCTAGTTCATTCTGGGTCACTCGAACACGCAGACTGGCTAGCAGTTTCGAGACATCTTCATCTAAGGGCTTGTGGGGATCCATATAGGACATTATGTCCTAATTCCGTCTCATGAGGTGAGACAGAAGCAACCGGACGCCAACCTTACCGGCCGCTACACTCCAACATATGCCCAACGCCCATAGTTCGCTCGGCGAGGACCTCGCCCGCCAATGGCTAGAGTCGAGTGAACGACCCTACGACCACAACTACGACATCATCCTTATGGAGGGATCAATTCGTCAGGTGGCGACGTGGCTGCAAGCCGAATCGCGTGGACGGTATGGATGCGATGAATTGATAAAGGCGATCCTAGCGATTGCGTACTGGGAGGTCATCGATTGGATTCGGCAGGACGCGCAAGAACCCAATGCCCAGGCAATCGCCTGTACCCGTGATTTCATCGAACGTATCCGCGAGGAGGCGCCAGCTTTGGCGGACGAGCTCAAGGAGCGACATGAAGACGCGCTGCAGTGTCTGCCTCAACAGCTCTAACTGCTAGAACCCCACTCGCCCGCGGAGCATGTCGAACCACATGATCCAATCGCAGACAAAGGACTTAAGGGGATGCTTAAAGGTCGCGGGGCGGTTGTGCTCAAAGAAGAAGTGCCCTACCCACGCCCACGCGTAGCCTTGGACTAGTGCGATCAGATACCAGCAGGCATTTCCGGTTGCAACGCCTGCCAGAACGCAGACAATGCTGAGCGTGGTGCCGATGAAATGCAGGCGACGCGTACTCGAGCGCGAATGCTCGGCCAGATAGATGGGATAGAACTCGCGCAGTGTCATGGCTTGCCGATCAATTGTGGCTGTGACGTTACCCCACATTTGAGTAGCACAGCGATTTAGAGTTCAATCCCAATTAG
>CAKZGB010000009.1 GCA_936911875.1 uncultured Lysobacteraceae bacterium | reverse complement strand
GGCCAAGATCATCAAGTAATCCAGCCACCACCGCACCACAAAAAAGGGCCGCTCACCGAGCGGCCCTTTTTTATACGCTTTCGCTTTTGCTCTCGCTTCTGCTTTTGCTCTTGCAGTTGCAGTTGCTGTTGCTGTTGCTGTTGCTCTTTATTTTTTGATTTTTGATTTTTGATTTCACAACTGATTTTTGATTTCTAAGTTGATTAACGCATTGTTGATATTCGAAGAGTGTTCATGCTTTTGTGAGTGAGCGGTCGTGAACGCGCATTGGACTGCGTCACGTATTTCGGAGCTATCGGCAAATCGCTAATTCACTACGCAAATGCAGTTGCAAAAAGTTCGTTGTTTTTAAGCTTCACGGTTTCAGTTGATTCATGCGGATTGCTTCAGGCTGTGGACTCCGGCACTTATTCGTCGGAATCTGTTTCGAAACCGGAGAGCAATCCCAATGAAGTTCAAACCGACCCTTCTATTGACATCCGCCGCTCTGTCGCTTGCTGCTTTGAGCGCTAATGCGCAGTCCGGCCAAGCCGCTGCCAATGCCCATGCTGGACATGCCGCCGACGCGAACGCTGCAGCCCCCGCGGTTCCGGCAGTGCCGGCAGTTCCTGCAGTACCTGCAATGGATGGCGCTTCTGCAGTTCCGGCAGTTCCTGCCGTGCCGGCCGTCCCGGCAGTGGCTGCTGATTCAGCGGTTGCAACCGATGTGGCCGTGGATGTGAACGCTAACCCTGCGTCGGTCAGCGCCAAGATTGATGGCGAATCCAATGCGGCCGCTGCAGCTGCAGCAGGTCAGGAAACGGCCGCTCAGGCCCAGACCAAGAATGATCTCAAGGTCGAAGCCAAGAGTGAGAAGCCGAAGTCCAAGCGTAAGGGCCGCTAATTTCTGATTAGCCCTTAGCAACTCCGTTCAAAAAAAGGCCCCGCATCTGCGGGGCCTTTCGGTTACATCTGTTCGAGCTCGACACCCTTGGTCTCGCGTACCCATCGCCAGACAAAGATCGCGCTCAGCAGTGCAAAGAACGCGTAGAGCCCGTAGGCAAGCTGCAGACCGGCCGCAGCCAACATCGGGAAGGTCATGGTGACCAGGAAATTGGCGAGCCATTGCGCGGCAGCAGCGGCAGAGAGTGCAATCGCACGAATGCGGTTGGGGAACATCTCACCCAAGAGCACCCAGACCACCGGACCCCAGCTCACGCCAAAGAAAATCACGAAGGCATTGGCGGCGAACAGCGCCAACGTGCCCAGCGAACCGGGCAGCGTCAGGTTCGAACCGATACCGGTGGCCTGCGAGAAGCAGTACGCCATGATGGCCAGCGTGATGGCCATACCAATCGAGCCAATCAGCAACAGCGGCTTGCGGCCAATGCGATCGACCAGCGCAATGGCCACTAGGGTCACGGCAATGTTGATGATCGAAGTGAGTACCGTCAGTTGCAGTGCATTTTCTTCGGTAAAACCGACAGAGCGCCACAACATGGCCGAGTAATAGAAGATCACGTTGATGCCGACAAACTGCTGGAACAACGACACGAAAATGCCGACCCAAACGATCGGCATCAGTTTGCCGCCCTGGAACAGGTCCTGCAGGGACTGACGACGATCACCGGTCAGAGTGGAACGGATGGATTCAATCAGTTGCGACTGCTGTGCCGGTGCCAGTCCTTGCGTGCGGCTGAGCACAGAGGCAGCTTCCGCTTCGCGACCGCGACCCACCAGATAACGCGGCGATTCCGGCAGGGTCAATGCCAAACCACCATACAGAACGGAGGGCACCAACATGCTCAGGAACATCCAGCGCCAGGCTTCAATTCCGCCCCACGAAGGCATGGCCGCACCACCGGCTGCATGGGCAGCCCAGTAATCAAACAGTAACGCGGCAAAGATACCGGTCACGATCGCCAGCTGTTGCAGGCTACCGAGCCGACCGCGGCTTGCCGCCGGTGCAATTTCAGCTATGTAGGCCGGTGCAATTACCGAGGCCATGCCGACACCCACGCCACCGACCACCCGCCAGAAAATCAGATCCCACACGGAGAATGCAAAGGCCGAGCCGACCGAGGCGGCACTGAACATGAGGGCGGCAACCAGCATGGCCCGCACACGGCCGAAACGGTCAGCAATACGACCTGCACACCACGCACCGAGCATGGCGCCGAGCAGGGCCGATGCCACAGAAAAGCCGAGCAAGCCATCGGAGAGTTTGAACTGATCACGCAGTGCATCGACGGTTCCGTTGATTACGGCACTGTCGTAACCGAACAGGAAACCGCCAAGCGCGGCAATGCCGGCTATGCCCAGCACTCGGCCACGGCCTTGCGGAATCATGGAGTCAACAGCGGAAGCAGGTGGGGGAGTGAACTGAGCCATGAGCGGATCCGGGAAGTGAAGCAGTTAGGCTAACTCAACTGGCCCCGACTGTGGAAATTGCACCCGCGCCTGCGTCCGGCCGGCGGCCACCTCGGAATAGTCGAGTCGCCAGCCCATGTGGTCGACAATGCGCGACAGCAATTGCATGCCGATCCCCGCAGAGGGCATGGAGTCCCCACGCAGCACACAACGGTAGAGTTCGCTGACCTGTTGCGCGCTCATACTGCTGCCCGGATCGGTAACGGTCAGTGTGCCGTTCGCGTCCCAATGCACTTCGATGTCGCCGTGATCACTGTTCTCGATGGCGTTACGCAGCAGATTGGCCACCGTGACCTCGACCAGCACCGGCGGTGCCAGCAGACGACCGTGCTCGACACCACTCCGGACGATCTGCAGCTGTTTCTGCTGCAGCAGCGGCTGATGCAGCTCAATCTGTTTCTGTCCGATGGCGACCGGGTCGACCCAACTCGACTGTTTCAGTAGACGCTCCGGATTTCTGGCCAGCAACAGCAGGATCTCTAACAGGGACTGCAGATCCTGAGTTGTGCGACGCGCACGTTGCAATCGCGCGATCTCCCGATTTTCACGCTGTGCCTCGTCCTGCAGCAATTCAAGTTCATTGCTCAGTACCGCAACGGGCGTGCGCAATTCATGGCTGGCCATCTCAACGAAGGCACGCTCACGCTTCACATACTCGCCGATACGATTTGAATATCCGTTGACCGCACCCGTGAGTGTCCGGACTTCCTGCGTTGCATCGGCCGGTGGCGTCAGGCGAACCTCCGAGGATTCCGGATCCAGCAAGCTGATCTCCCGTACCACTTCGCCCAAGGGTCGAAGGGCGCGCTTGAGGCCCCATGCGCCGAGTAAGCCGGCCAGTACCATGGTCCCCACAATTACAATCAGTACCTGCGTAGCCAAGGTGTGCTCTTTCTTCTCAATGGAGCTGGCGTCTACGGCTACTGCGCGGCGATGCCCATTGCGTGTAGCGATCAGCACGGCATAGACCTTGCCGTTGAACGGTATGTCGTCATGAATGCCATCAGGAAGCTCCGAGAATTCACTCGGCATCGGGGTGGCGGTGTCACCGAATCGGCGGATGGGTGAGGGCACCGCATTCGCATCGGACCGGCTCGGGCCATCCCATTCGGACATTGCATTGCTCAAAATGGCACGCCATCCGAATTTCTCCGCACGCTCATTGGAGATGACGGTGAAGGCACTGAGCACTATGGTCAGCACGACCAGATACAGCACCATGGCAGTAATCAGGCGTCTGGGTAGGGTGTCGCCCAAGAGGGGTTTCATGGTGTGACCTTTACGTCAGCGAGGCGATAGCCCACACGCGGCAATGTGTGAAGCAGTTTGGTTTCAAACGGACCGTCAATGACTTTGCGTAGATCATAGATATGTGCACGAAGACGATCGGCATCAGGCGGATCTTCGCCCCAGACTGCACGTTCCAGTTGCTCGCGTGTGACGGCATCCGGACTGGCGCGCATCAGGACCTCGAGTAGCCTTCGACAGGCGGGATAGACATGCAACTCGATGCCATTGCGAATAATGCGTCGGGTGCCGAGATCAAACTCCAGATCGGCGACCTGCAACTGTCGCGATTCCGTCGCCTGACGATTCATTAGTGCTTCAAGGCGGACTTCCAGTTCGGCCAGCGCAAACGGTTTGGTGAGATAGTCCTGCACGCCGGTGCGGAACGCAGCGACCTTGTCATCGATGTCATCCCGAGCGGTCAGCATCAGCACCGGTGTGAGTCCGCCGTGCTCGCGATAAGCGCGCAACACATCCAGCCCCTCAAGGCGAGGCAGGTTCCAGTCCAGAACGATCGCGTCGTAGGTCTGCGATTCGGCCAGCTCCAGTCCGGTGCGGCCATCGGGCGCGGTGTCCAAAATGTAGCCGCGGGTCTCCAGATAATTGAATATCGAGCGGACCAGATCGCGGTGGTCCTCGATCACCAATATGCGTCTCATGGCGCCATTCTGACAGGTTTCTGACAATGCGCATCGCACCATTGCGTGCATGAGAAGCGTCATCATCAGCCCGTTCATCCGATCCGAAACGATCGAGCGCCATTTTGTAGTTCCAACGGCGGTGTTCGCATTGCTGTTCCTGGTGCTGACTTATGGCGGCATCGATCACGCGGTCGCGCGCTGGCTCTTTGATCTCGAAGGCGGTCGCTGGGCACTTCGTGATGCACCACTGCTGACGCAGGGGTTTCACCGGATCGGCAAGAACATCTCTACTGCAGCCTGGCTCGTTACTGTTGCGGTTTGGGTTTGGGCGTTCCGCACTCGCAAGCGTTCAAGTATGCGAGCCACATGGGAGCGCGCACTGCGACTGATTGTCATTAGCGTCGGATTGGCAACGGCGCTGGTAGCCATGGCGAAGGGCATGTCGCACATGGATTGTCCCTGGGATCTGATGGGATTCGGTGGCAGCAAGGTGTATGTCCCCTTGCTGGAAATCGATCGCGTCAATCTGGAGGCCGGCCGGTGCTTTCCCGCCGGGCAGGCCAGTGCCGGATATGCGTGGATTAGCCAGTATTTTGCAGCGCTGATGGTTCGTCCGGAATGGCGATTTCGAGGTCTTGCTCTCGGTGTAACGTTCGGGATGATCTTAGGAATTGCACAGCAGCTGCGCGGTGCCCACTTTCTGTCCCATGATCTCACCACGATGTGGATTTGCTGGACTGTGGGTGCCTTGGTCTATGATGCAATTCAGGGGCATGTAACGAAGTCAGCCGCAGAAGCAAGGGATAGCCAACGTGAAACCATTGTTTGAGGGCAAGCTGTGTACTCGTGAATGGTCGGTCGAGTCCATCTGTCTGGCGGTCGCTGTGTTCTGTTCGCTCGCTTTCAACTGGACGTTTGCCGGCAAGGTCATCGAAACGCACAGCCTGCAGGGAATGTCGGGTCTCATTCTGGGTGTGGCGCTGACGATCGTCGTCACCGCCTTGCATCTACTGATCTTTCTGTTGCTGTCCTATCGCTTCACGGTCAAACCGCTGCTGACATTGGTGCTGCTGATCTCGGCGTCCGCCGCCTATTACATGTCGCGCTACACGGTCTATCTCGATGTGGACATGCTGCGCAATGTGCTGCACACCGACACCAAGGAATCGCGCGAGCTTCTGACGCTGCCGATGATCGGCACGATTGCGTTGCTTGGCGGCTTGCCGGCACTGGTACTGTGGCGACTGCGCATTAAAAAGAGCCGCATGCTCCTGACAATCCGTCGCCGTCTGATCTGGATCATTGCCACGCTGGCGGTACTGGCCGCGACGGCCTTCGCTTCGTACCAGCCGTTATCGTCGTTCCTGCGAAATCATCGTGAGATGCGTTATCTGGTCACACCGTCCAACTATATTTTCGGACTGGCCAAGTTGGCGGCAGGCGAGACCAAGCGCAAGCCGCGTCAGGTCATCGGACTCGACGCCAAGCTCGCACCGCAAAAGCCCGGACAAAAGCCGGCGCTGGTTGTGTTAGTGGTGGGCGAAACGGTGCGCGCGCAGAATTGGGGCCTCAACGGTTATGCGCGGCAAACCACGCCGCGTCTGAAAGCGATTGGACCGATCAACTTTAGTCATGTCACCTCCTGCGGTACGGCGACCGAGGTGTCGTTGCCGTGCATGTTCTCGCCATGGGGCCGCGCGGACTTCGACATGGACAAGATCAAGAACTCGCAGTCGTTCCTGCATGTTCTCAATCGTGTCGGCATTGATGTGCGCTGGATCGACAATCAGTCCGGGTGCAAAGGCGTGTGCGAAGGCCTTCCCACGGAATCGATTCAGCATGTCACCAAGGCAACGCCGTATTGCACGGTAGAAAAGGGCTGTTTCGACCGTGAACTCACCGACCGGCTGAAGGCCGTGCCGCATGTCAAAGGCGATCAGTTCGTGGTGCTGCACACGCTCGGTAATCACGGTCCGAGTTATTACGCGCGCTATCCGGCCTCTGCACGGGTCTTTACGCCTGAGTGTCTTGAGGACGATCTGGGTCGCTGTACCGCTGCGCAGATCACGAACAGCTACGACAATGCCATCATCGCTACCGATGCAATGCTGGCCGACACGATTGCCTATCTGCAGACCATGACCGATCGCGACACGGCGCTGATCTATGTCTCGGATCACGGCGAATCGCTCGGCGAGAACGGACTGTTCCTGCATGGTCTGCCGTATTCGATTGCACCGCAGACGCAAAAGACCGTGCCGATGATCATGTGGCTGAGTGACGGTCTCAAGCGCGATCGCAGTATCGATGAGAACTGTCTGGCCAAGCGGGCCACGCAACCGGCCTCGCATGACAACCTGTTCCATAGTGTTCTGGGACTGATGGGCGTCAATACGGCACTGTATCGTGCCGATCGGGATCTGTTCGCAGGCTGCCGATAGGCCGTCGCGGGTTAAAATGGAGGAATTCGTTTCTTCCGTGGAGCCGCACATGTCCGATCGCACGATTATCTACACCCTGACCGATGAAGCGCCAATGCTGGCGACCGGTTCGTTCCTGCCCATCGTTCAATCGTTCACGGCGCCTGCGGGCATCCGCGTCGAAACGCGCGATATTTCGCTGTCCGGTCGCATCCTGGCGCAGTTCCCGGAACTGCTGACGGAGTCGCAACGCGTTGGCGATGATCTTGCCGAACTCGGTGCGCTCGCCGGCCGCCCGGAAGCCAACATCATCAAGCTGCCGAACATCTCCGCCTCGGTGCCGCAGCTCAAGGCCGCCATCAAGGAACTGCAGGACAAGGGTTATCCGCTGCCGGATTATCCCGAGGAGCCCTCGACCGATGCCGAACGCGACGCGCAAGTTCGCTATGACCGCGTCAAAGGTTCCGCAGTGAACCCTGTACTGCGCGAAGGCAACTCCGACCGCCGCGCTCCGCTGTCCGTCAAGAATTACGCACGCAAGCATCCGCATCGCATGGGTGCATGGTCGGCCGATTCCAAATCGCACGTCTCGCACATGGATGCCGGCGATTTCTACGGCACCGAAGTCAGCCACATCATGGCGCAGGCCGATGATCTCGAAATCTCGCTGGTCAACAACGCCGGCGAACGCAAAGTGCTCAAGCCCAAGTTGTCCGTCAAGGCCGGTGAAATCATCGATGCATCGGTGATGTCGATGGCCGCGCTGCGCACCTTCCTGGATGCGCAAATCCAAGATGCCAAGGCCAAGGGCGTACTGTTCTCGCTGCACCTCAAGGCCACCATGATGAAGGTCTCCGACCCCGTGCTGTTCGGCGCGGCCGTGTCGGCCTTCTACAGCCCGGTGCTGACTAAGTACGCTGCAGATCTGGATAAGATCGGCTTTGATCCGAACAACGGGATCGGTGACCTGTACGCCAAACTGGGCGAGCTTGATGCCGGTGTCCGTAGTGCCATCGAAGCGGATATTGCGGCGCTGTATGCCGAGCGTCCGGGCGTTGCCATGGTGAACTCCGACAAGGGCATCACCAATCTGCATGTTCCGTCCGATGTGATCGTCGACGCGTCGATGCCTGCCATGATTCGTGACTCCGGCCGCATGTGGAACGCGCAAGGTCAGTTGCAGGACACCAAGGCCGTCATTCCCGATCGTTGCTACGCCGGTATCTATCAGGTTGTGATTGACGACTGCAAGGCCAACGGTGCCTTCGATCCGGCCACGATGGGCTCGGTACCCAACGTCGGTCTGATGGCTCAAAAAGCCGAGGAATACGGCTCGCACGACAAGACGTTCCAGCTGCAGGACAGCGGTAATGTCGAAGTGCGTACCGCCGCCGGTGACGTGCTGCTGAGAATTAAAGTCGACGCCGGTGACATCTTCCGCATGTGTCAGACCAAGGATGCGCCGGTGCGTGACTGGGTGCAGCTGGCCGTGAATCGTGCACGTCTGAGCAAGACGCCTGCGATTTTCTGGCTGGACTCTAACCGCGCTCACGACCGCAATGTCATCAGCAAGGTCGAGAGTTATCTCAAGGATCACGACACCACCGGTCTGGATATTCGCATCATGTCGCCGGTCGATGCGATGGCCGAATCGCTGCGTCGCATCCGCAAGGGTGAAGACACCATCTCGGCGACTGGTAACGTGCTGCGTGATTACCTGACCGACCTGTTCCCGATCATGGAACTGGGTACGTCGGCCAAGATGCTGTCGGTGGTGCCGCTGATGGCCGGCGGTGGACTGTTCGAAACGGGTGCGGGCGGTTCGGCACCCAAGCACGTCGAGCAGCTCGTGATGCAGAACCACCTGCGCTGGGATTCACTGGGTGAATTCATGGCGCTGGCTGCCTCGCTTGAGCATTTGGCCAATCGCACCGGTGACGCTCGCATTCAAGTGCTAGCCGATGCGCTCGATGTCGCCAACGGCGAGTTCCTGGACAGCGACCGTTCGCCCAAGCGCGATGTCGGTCAGCTCGATACGCGCGGATCGCATTACTATCTGGCGATGTACTGGGCGCAGGCTCTGGCCAAGCAGACTGCCGATAAGGAACTGGCTGCCCATTTCGCACCGATCGCGAAAGCCCTGACCGACAACGAGTCCACCATCGTGGCGGAACTCAACGGTGCACAGGGCGGTGCGCAAGATATCGGCGGGTACTACCGTCCGGACTTTGACAAGCTCAGCGCAGTGATGCGTCCGAGCGCCACCTTGAACAAGGCGCTGTCCGCTTAAGCGGACAGCGACCTTGCGGCCAGGCGCCGTTCGATCGCATCAAACAGCAGGCCAGCAATGTTGAGTCCGAACTGGGCATCCAGTTCGCGGATACAGGTAGGGCTGGTGACATTGACTTCCGTCAAGTAGTCGCCGATCACATCGAGCCCCACAAACAGCATGTCGTGCTCGCGCATCAGCGGGCCGACTTGTTGTGCGATCCAGCGATCGCGATCGGCGAGGGGACGGCCTTCGCCGCGACCGCCGGCGGCGAGATTGCCGCGGAACTCATCGCCCTGCGGAATGCGGGCCAGACAGTAATCGACGGGTTCGCTATCGACCAGCAGAATGCGCTTGTCGCCCTGTTTGATGCCCGGTATAAACTGCTGTGCCATCGCCAGGTTGCGACCGTCGTGCGTCAGGGTTTCGAGAATGACGTTGACGTTCGGCTCGCCGTGCGCGACGCGGAAAATCGAGCGGCCGCCCATGCCATCGAGCACTTTCAGAACCGCCTGACCGTATTGCTCAACAAAGGCCTTGAGCTGCGCGCGATCGCGCGAGACCAGCGTCGGCGGGCAGCACTGCGGAAACAGTAAGGCCGCCAGCTTCTCGTTGAAATCACGAAGGCCCTGCGGGTCGTTCACCACCATCGCGCCCTGTTGCTGAGCCATCGACAGCACGATGGTGTCCTGCAGATAGTTCGGATCAACCGGCGGATCGGTGCGCATCAGAACGACATCGTCGGCACCAAACACATGATTGGTGAACTCGCTCAACTCGAACCAGTGCTCGGCATCGTCCCAGACTTGCACGGGAGCGGCGGTGCAGCCGGCCTGGCCTTCGGCAATGTGCAGATGACCCGGTTTGATATAACGCAGCTGCGCGCCGCGGCGTTGCGCCTCGAGCATCATGGCAAATGTGGAGTCTTTGACGATCTTGATCTTTTCGATCGGATCCATCACCACGTAGACGGTATAGGTCATGCTTAAAAATCTCCAAAGTGTGCTTGTAGCGCGGCGATGGTCGCGATGCCCGCGGTCTCGGTGCGCAAGATGCGTGGACCCAATCGCAGGCCGCTGAAGCCGGCAGCTTCGAGTTGCGCCAAGTCGCGCTCACTCCAGCCGCCTTCCGGACCGATGGCGATGGCCACCGCCGAGTCCTGCAGTTTTAAGGTGCGCAGATCGGTATCTGCTGTAGGTTCGAGCAGCAGACGCACAGGCGCCGCAATGCTCATGCTATTCAGATCGCAGGGCGGGGCGACTGTAGGCACCGTAGCACGTCCGGATTGCTCGCAGGCACTGATCACGACCTGCCGCCAATGTTCATGGCGTTTGCGGGCGCGATCGCCGTCGAGTTTGACCTCGCCGCGTTGCGAGTGCACCGGCACGATGTGCGCGACGCCCAGTTCGGTCGCCTTTTGCAGGATCCAGTCCATCTTGTCGCCGCGTGCGATGCCCTGAATCAAGGTAATTTGCAGCGGCGATTCATTGGTCTGTGCCTGCACCGAATCAATTTGAGCGGTGCCGTTCTTTTTTCCGATGTCGGTAAGCGTTGCGGTGTAGTCATGGCCATCGCCATTGAACAGCACGCAGATGTCACCTGGCTGCAGGCGCAAGACGCGGCCCAAATGCGCCACGGCATCGTCGGGCAGTTCCACTGTCTGACCGGGCTGCAACGGTAAGTCGACAAAGGTTCGCGTCACTCTCATTGTGGCCATTCTCCATGTTGGGCCAGTTCGGCGATAGCCCCTTGCGTCACAGCCGCCAGTTTCTCGATGTCCTGTTGATCCACACAGTACGGTGGCATCCAGTACAGCACATTGCCCAACGGTCGCAGCAGCACGCCGTGCTCAATCGCGTAACGATACGCACGCAGCCCGGCTCGCGCCGGATCCGCGTACTCGCTGTGCGGCGTGCCATCGGGACTGAGTTCAAACGCCACGATCATGCCGGTCTGACGGCGCTCGCAGACAATCCCATGACCGTCCAGCGCAGCAGCCGCATCGGCTAGCCATTGAGCGCGCTCGCGGTTCCGGGCAATGATGTCGTCTTCTTTGATGTTGCGCAGTGTCTGCAAGGCCGCCGCACAAGCCAGTGCATTGCCGGTATAGCTATGCGAATGCAGGAACGCGCGCTCGCGGCTGCGATCTAAGAAACCGTCATAGACCGATTGCGTGGTGAGCACTGCCGCCAAAGGCAGCGTGCCGCCGGTGAGTCCCTTCGACAGGCACAAAAAGTCCGGTTGGATTCCGGCCTGCTCACAGGCAAACAGTGTGCCGGTTCGACCGAAGCCGACGGCAATCTCATCGGCGATAAGAAACACGCCGTACTGATCGCAGAGAGCACGGGCGCCCTTTAAGTATTCCGGGCTGTGCATGCGCATGCCGCCGGCACATTGCACCAGCGGTTCCAGAATCACAGCGCAGACGGTGTCGCCACATTGCTCCAGCGTGCGGCGCAAATCATCCAGGGCCAAGGAACAGGCCTGTTGCGGATCCATGCCGAAGGCATCGGGCGAGCGGACAAACAGAGGCTCCGCCAGCAGGGGCGCATAGACGCGTCGATACAGCGGGACGTCACCGACGGCCAATGCGCCTAAGGTTTCACCGTGATAACCGTTGTGCAGACTGACAAAGCGGGTGCGCTGCAGATCGCCGCGGTTGCGGAACCAGTGGAAGGCCATCTTGAGTGCGACCTCGATACCGGCCGAGCCGTTATCGGCGTAAAACACCTTGGCCAGTGGCTCGCGGGCAGGATCGCGTGGTGCCAGCTCCAGCAATTGCTCGGCCAGCTCGACGGCCGGCTCGTGCGAGGCGCCGGCCAAAATCACTTGCGATAGGGTCTTGGCCTGCCGCGCTATCGCTTCAGCAATGCGCGGCTCGGCATGCCCGAACAGATTGACCCACCAGCTCGACACGGCATCGAGATAGCGTCGGCCGGAATGGTCCACAAGGTAGGCGCCTTGGCCGGAGGCGATAGTCAGCAAGGGCAGCGGATCCGGGTGCTCGGCCATTTGCGTGCACGGGTGCCACAGCACCTGCAAGTCGCGGCGGCGCCACTGGTCGTCTGCTATCATGACTCGGAATCGACAGGGTTCATCGTTCCATTATCCATGACGCGACGCTTTCCGATCATCCACGCACGGCGCCCCATCCTTGGGCAGCCGCCGCATGGCGAGGAGATCGACCTCGAATTCTCAAACGGTGAATCGCGTACCTATCGCCGCATGCTGCAGCCCGGACATGGGGCGGTGTATGTTGTCGCCTTGCCCGATCCCGAGCACGTGTATCTGATCCGCGAGTATTCCTGCGGCATGGAGCATTACGAACTGGGTCCGGTTAAAGGCCGCATTGATCCCGGTGAAACCCCAACCGAAACCGCCAATCGCGAATTGCGCGAAGAAATCGGTTTCGGTGCGCGTCGCCTCGATTACGTTCGCCGCATCAGCCTCAATCCCAATTACATGACGCATGCGGCCGATTTGGTGATCGCGCGTGATCTGTATCCGGAAACACTCGAGGGAGATGAGCCCGAGCCGCTCGAGCTGGTGACGTGGCGTCTCGACGATCTGGAATCGCTGCTGTTGCGTCCGGACATGACCGACGGCCGCTCGTTTGCGGCCCTATTCATTGCGCGGCAGTGGCTGCGCGAGTTCGGCTGAGCACTGCCTCTTAATGTCTTCTTCCAATCCTGCACCGCACTTGGATATGCCGCAGATGCGTTCGGTCCTGCAGTGCATGGCGAAGGCCGGACGCGCCATCCTCGATGTCTACAACAGCGAGCACACCGTCGTCGCGTCGCAGAAGGCCGATTCCTCACCGTTGACCCAAGCCGATCTGGCCTCGCATCGGATTCTCGCGCAGGGCCTGGCCGAGTGGGGCTGGCTGATACTCAGCGAAGAGGACACCCGCAATCACGACGCAACGACACGTCTGCAGAACGACACGCTATGGTTGGTCGATCCGCTCGATGGCACCAAGGAATTTCTGCGCCGCAGCGGCGAGTTCGCGATCAACGTTGCACTTGTCCATCAGGGCGAAGTGATCTGGGGCGCCGTGCACGCGCCGATATTGAGGACCACTTGGTTTGGCGGCAAGCAATACGGCGCCTGGCGCATGGATGCCGATGCAGACACGGAGCAGGCGCAAGCCATTCGCATCAGCATGCCTGCGCAAAAGCCGGTTCGCATTCTGGCCAGTCGTGACCATCGCGGCGATCGCGAACCGCAAGTGCTGGCACGCATCGATGCCGGCGAGTGGGGACCCGCAGTCAGTGTGCAGCAGGGATCCGCACTCAAATACACGGCGATCGCGCAAGGCGATGCCGATTTCATGTTGCGTCTGCATCCGTGCATGGAGTGGGACGTCGCGGCACCTCAAGCCATTCTCGAAGCGGCGGGCGGTGCGGTTCTCGATCCCGACGGCGAGCCTTTGCTCTACAACCGGACGGACTCGCTGCTGGTGCCTTCGTTACTTGCAATCGGCGATGCGGCATTGCCCTGGCGTTTGTGGATGGAGCCCGAATCCGCTTGAATATTCAACGTCTGCTCGATGTCATGGCCGCACTGCGCGACCCGCAATCGGGGTGCCCGTGGGATCTGCAGCAGGACTTTCGCACCATCGCGCCGTACACCGTCGAGGAAGCCTATGAAGTCGCCGATGCCATCGACCGCAATGACATGGCCGATCTGCGCGAGGAACTCGGCGATCTGCTCCTGCAGGTGGTGTTCCACTCGCAGATGGCAATGGAACAAAATGCGTTTTCGTTCGACGATGTGGTTACGGCCATCGTAGACAAGATGGTGAGCCGCCATCCGCATGTGTTCGGCGCAGACCACGTCGCCGATGCGCAAGCGCAGACGGAACTGTGGGAACAGCACAAACAACGCGAACGCGAGGCCAAAGGCGAGCGCGACACATCGGCGTTGGCCGGCATCGCTCAGGGGCTGCCGGAATGGCAACGCGCCATCAAGTTGCAGAAACGCGCTGCACGTACCGGGTTTGAATGGCCTTCGATTGAACCGGTGATTGCCAAGCTGCGCGAGGAACTCAGCGAAGTCGAGGTCGAAATCGAGGCCCATCGCAACGGCGCCACCAATGCCGCCCTGATCGAAGAGGAAGTCGGCGACCTGCTGTTCGTAGCGGTCAACCTGGCAAGGCATCTCGAAGTCGATCCCGGCACGGCACTGCGCACGGCCAACCGCAAGTTCGAAACCCGCTTCCGCGCCATGGAAACCATCGCGAAGGAGCAGCGGAGTGCCTTCGGCGAGTTATCTTTATCTGAACTCGAGATGATGTGGAGCCGCGTCAAATAACCTCGGTTCAGCGATGGTTTCATGACCTTGACTAAACTGAACACGATTCATTCATAAACATCAAGACAGGCATGAGGGACACGATGCAACACACACGCGACGGTGGGCTGGTACTGATTGTTGAGGACAATCGCGATATTAGCGAGATGGTGGGTGAGTATCTGGAGTCCAAGGGATTTGATGTGGACTTTGCTGCAGACGGGGCCGATGGTCTGCGTCTGGCCACGGACAACAACTACGATGTGATCATCCTGGATCTGATGCTGCCGCGCATGGACGGTATGGAAGTGTGTCGCCGCCTTCGTGAAGATGCACGGAAGGCCACGCCGATTCTGATGCTGACGTCGCGCGATGCGCTCGAAGAAAAGCTCGATGGCCTGTCCGCCGGTGCCGATGATTATCTGACCAAGCCGTTTGCCGTGCAGGAGCTCGAGGCTCGACTGCGCGCCATGATCCGTCGTGAGCGTCGCCAGATTGGTGGCGAGCTGCTCAAGGTCGCCGATCTTGAATTGGATCCGTCCTCGATGCGCGCCACGCGCGCCGGCACCGAACTGCAACTCTCGCCGATCGGTCTGAAGCTGCTGACCATTCTGATGCGCGAATCGCCGCGGGTGGTGAGCCGTCAGGAAATCGAACGGGAGATCTGGGGCAATGCCTTGCCGGATTCGGACACTTTGCGCAGCCATCTGTATAACGTCCGTAAAGCCGTCGACAAGAATTTTGAGCGTCAGCTGCTGCATACCGTCCAATCAGCCGGTTATCGCATCGCCGACGTGCAGACTTCTATTTAACGCGCGGTCCGTAAGATGTAGGGCATGTCAGAGCGCCTGCCCTCTCAAATCCGTACTGTTTTCATCCGCCAAGGCGTATTCGGTTGCGCCTTGCTACTGCTGGCGCTGCTGAGCCTCTCGGTTTTATTTAGCGAGTTCCGTATGCGCCAGGAGCTGACGGCCGTCGCCAAGCAGGTGGTCCGTCAGCAGCGGTACAACCCGGATCGGCAGGCCTATCAGTTCGCAACTTCAGCGGTCTTTGTGGCGCCGTTCTCGCAGACGCCTGCACAGCGCTACGCCAAATTCCTGCAGAACAAGGAATTGCGTCCGGTCTTCATGCATCGCATGGAGGAGCAGATCAATCCGGACAAAACGTCGAGAATTAACCTGAATTGGCGCCAGATCCGGGTCCGTGTCGGTGATGCCGATGTGTATGTCGTGCGCGACACGCGCATCGTCAACCGCAACATGGCCTGGTTTCTTGCCACCATCACGCTGGCAACTCTACTTGCCTTCGCGCTGGTGACGTGGCAATCCTACTTGGCCGTCAAACGGGTCATGACGCCGATCCGGCAGCTCTCCAATGCGGTCAATGCGTGGCGCCCCGGACGTCTGGACGATTCGGCACTGCGTGCCATGGAACCGCTAGCGTCCGCCAATCTCGAAACACACAATCTGTGGCAGGCCATGTACGGATTGGCGCAGCGGATTCGGGCATTTACGCTGCGCGAGAATCAGTTCCTGCGCGACGCCAGTCATGAGTTGCGTACGCCGCTCACCGTAATTGATATGTCAGTTGAGACGCTGGCCGCAAAGTTGGCGGATGACCCTTCGAGTCAACGGAGCGTGGAGCGGCTGCGCATGGCCAGCGGTCGCATTCAGTCCAAGCTCGACGCGCTGATGCTGCTGACCCGTGAAAACGAGGTGCGCATGTTGGCCGAACCGTTTGAGGTGCGCGAGCTGACCGAGCAGCAGATGACGCTGGTCAGGACGCGTTTTGCCGATCGCGATGTGAAGCTGGTTCTGGAGCCGGGTTCGGCGGTGATCGTGAACGGCGCGGCGCAGGCCTTCGCGCTGATTATGGAGCAGTTGCTGGCCAACGCCATGCGGTTCACCACGCAGGGTCTGGTGCGGATTGAAGTCACCCCCGAACGCGTGAGCGTGCAGGATTCCGGAAGTGGCATGAGTGATGAGGCGCTGAGTCGGGCCTTCGATCCTTTGTTTCGCGAAGATCCGTTTGCGACCGAGGGACAGGGCATTGGCCTGACTTTGGTGAGTCAGCTGGCCGAGCGCGCCGGCTGGCATGTGGTGCTGCAGAGCGAGCCGGGCAATGGGACGCGCGCCGAGCTCTGGTTTAGCCCGTAATGCGGGCAAATGGAGGCGCTCACACGGAGAAGTGTGGCAAAATCAGCGCTGCAAATCCGAATTGGACAATACCGAAATGGCAGATGAGTACGGACACTTGCCGCGTAGCCCGCAACGCATCATCAAAGCCGCGAAATGGTCGGCGCAGGGCCTCAAGGCCGCGTGGTTGCACGAGTCCTCATTCCGCCTGGAGTGCTATCTGGCCGCCGTCCTGACGCCGATCGCCATCTGGCTCGGTGAGACGCCGGTAGAACGCGTGCTCATGATCGGCTCCATTTTGCTGGTGATGAGCATGGAATTGGCCAATTCCGCCGTCGAGGCCGTAATCGGCCGCTACGGCGACGATTATCACGAACTCGCCGGCCGTGCTAAGGATATGGGCTCGGCCGCTGTGTTCGTGCTGATGATGAATGTGCTGATCACGTGGGGTCTGATCCTGCTTTCGCGCATTTGGTAAAGTAGTTACTGAATTTTTTAAGGACAAGTTGTGCTCGAACTGTTGACCGATCCGCAAGCATGGATCCTACTGATTACCCTGGCCTCCATTGAAATTGTGCTGGGCATCGACAACTTGGTGTTTATCTCCATTGCTGTCAGCCATCTGGAGCCGGTCCAGCGCGAGCGAGCCCGTAAGTTCGGTATCGCTGCCGCCTGTATCACCCGCATTCTGCTGTTGCTGTCGCTGGCCTGGCTGGCCAATCAGACGCACGATCTGTTCACCATCATGGGCCGTGGGTTCTCGACCCGTGATCTGGTCCTGATACTTGGCGGTCTGTTCCTGATTTATAAGGGCGTTGCCGAAATCAAGGATCAGATCATCGGTGAACCCGAATCCGATGATATTCACACCAAACCCAAGGCCACGTTCTGGACTGTCATTGCGCAGATCGCTGTCATTGACATCGTGTTCTCGCTTGACTCGGTGATCGCCGCAGTGGGTATGGCTTCTGAATATCAGCCCATCATGGTGGCGGCCATTCTGCTGGCAGTTGGTGTGATGTTGCTGGCAGCCAAGCCGCTGGGCAATCTGATCGACAACAATCCGACCATCAAGATGCTGGCGCTGGCCTTTATTGTCCTAATCGGTGCCTACCTGCTGCTTGACGGCTTCGGTCTGCACATTGAAAAGGGCTATATTTACGGCTCGATGGGCTTCTCGGCAGCGGTAGAGGCCCTGAACATCTGGGCCCGTCGCCGTCGCCAGGCCAATTCGCACGCTTCGACCTGACCCGCTCGGTTGTACACTGTTCCTGTCATCCCCCGTTTTTCCCCGGAGAGTTCCATGCGTAAAATTCTGATGTTGCTGACGGCGGTCGTGATGGCCAGCCTGCTCAGCGGTTGCGGTTACAACACCATCATCCAGAAAGATGAGGCCGTTAAAGCCTCGTGGTCGCAGGTCATCAACGTCTACAAGCGTCGTGCCGACCTGATCCCCAATCTGGTCAACACGGTTAAGGGCTATGCTTCACACGAACAGAATGTGCTGACGCAAGTGACCGAAGCGCGTGCCAAGGTCGGTTCGATCAACGTCAATGCCGATGACCCGGCTTCGCTCCAAGCCTTCCAGGAAGCACAAACCGGTCTGCAATCGGCCATCGGTCGCCTGATGATGGTTGCTGAGAACTATCCGCAACTGAAAGCCGATCAGAGCTTCCTGCAACTGCAAGCTCAACTCGAAGGCACCGAAAACCGCATCACCGTTGAACGTCAGCGCTACATCGAGACGGTGCAGGATTACAACACGTACATCCGTTCGTTCCCGCAAAACATTGTGGCCATGATTTTCGGCTACAAGGCCAAGCCGAACTTTACGGTTGAGAACGAAGCCCAAATCCAGCAGGCACCGGCGGTTGATTTCGGAACTGGCGCGGCTCCTGCGACGCCGGCACCGCAAGCACAGCAACCGGCTCCGGCACCTGCTCAGTAATTCGGGCCGTAGGGGCTAAGCCGCCATGCGCGACTTCATTGCGCCTCGCCAGCAAGCCACAGTCATGACCCGCAAGGTCGTGCTGTGGCTTGTCTTGCTGTTGGCGGCCTGTTTTTCATTAACGGCTTACGCCCAGCAGTCGTTGGCGCCGATTCCGCCTCTGAGCGGACCGGTGATCGATACCACGGCCACACTCGATGCGGCCGCAGTCGAACGGCTCACGCAGCAGTCGCTGTCCTTGCAGCAACGCAAGGGTTCGCAGCTGCAAGTGCTAGTGATTCCGACCACGCAGCCCGAGGACATTGCCCAATACAGCGTTCGCGCGTTTGAGCAATATCGCATCGGCCGTGAAAAGGTCGATGACGGCATTCTGCTGGTGGTTGCCAAAGACGATCGTCGTGTCCACATCGAAGTGGGCTACGGCCTCGAAGGCGCCATCCCCGATGCCACGGCGAGCCGCGTAATCCAAGAGTACCTGGTACCCAAATTCCGCGCGGGTGATTTTGCCGGCGGTATCGAAGAGGCTACGGGCACCCTCGTCAAACTCATCGACGGTGAGGCCTTGCCGCAACCGATGGTGGCCAAATCCGCAAATGAAGGCCCCGATGTCATGCAAGCCCTCATGCTTGCGGTCATGGTGGCGGTTCTGATCCGTATTTTCCTGGGCTGGTTGCCGGGCTTGCTGCGCTATCCGCTGTCCATGGGTGCTGCCGGCTTCCTGGCCTTCGGTGCCTCGCAGTTGCTTGGCATTGGCCTGTTGGGTGTGCTGATCGGTTTTATCGTCCAGTTGTTCCTGGGCGGTGGCGGCGGTCGCTTTGCTAAGCATCATGACTGGGGTAACTTCCCGCCGATCTCCGGTGGCTGGGGCGGTGGTGGAGGCTTCGGTGGTGGTGGCGGTTTCGGCGGCGGTGGTGGCGGCTGGGGCGGCGGCGGTGGCATGAGCGGAGGCGGTGGCGCCTCGGGGAGCTGGTAATGCCAAGATGGCTTCAACATTGTTTCTCGATGCCGGTGTCGGCAATGATTCCGGCCGAGGACATGCAACGCATCGCCGATGTCATTACCGAATGTGAAACGCGGCATAACGGTCAGATCTGTTTTGCAATTGAGCGTTCATTGGGCCTTGGCAATGTCCTGCGAGGCATGACGGCGCGCGACCGTGCGCATCAGCTGTTCTCGCACTTGCGCGTCTGGGATACCTCGCGCAATAGCGGCGTGCTGTTGTACATGCTGACGGCCGAGCATCGCATCGAAATCGTGGCCGATCGCGGTTATCACGAGGTCGTCAGCGGTGAACAATGGCGCGGCATCTGTCAGTTGCTCGAAGAGCGGCTGCATCAGAACGAGGGCGCCGATGCGGTCATCGCGGCCATCCGACAACTGTCGGAACTGGCCGAGCTCGAATTTCCGCGAGTTCCCAGCGATGTCGTGGACAATGAGCTGCCCAACGCGCCCTTCGTACTTTAAGTATTTCTGTAGTTTCCGGATTTTTGAATGATTGCTCTGCACGACGCCGACCCTATTGCCTTCCGACTCGGCCCTGTAGAGGTGCATTGGTACGGGCTCATGTACTTGCTCGGCTTTGCCGTGGCACTGTGGCTCGGAACGCGTCGCATCCGCCAAGGTCGGTTGCCCGGGGTTAACACTGAGGCCTTCGGCGATTTGCTGTTCTACGGCATGCTGGGTGTGATTCTCGGCGGCCGTATTGGCTACATCCTGTTCTATGTGTTCGGCGACTTCCTGCAGGATCCGATGATGCTGTTCCGCATCAAAGAGGGCGGCATGAGTTTCCACGGTGGTTTGCTGGGTGTGCTGCTGGCCACTTGGATCTGGTCGCGCAAACATCGCACGCACCTGGCGGACACGCTCGATTTTGTCGCGCCCCTGGTGCCGCCTGGCTTGGGCTTTGGCCGCATCGGTAATTACATCAACGGTGAGCTGTGGGGCAAGCTGACGAAGGCCGATTGGGGGGTGATTTTCCCCACCGCACCCGAGCTCGCCGGTAAACCGCAGGAGCTGATTCGTCAGGAATACGCGCAGGGTGCACTGAATGCCTTCGCACGTCATCCGTCGCAGTTGTATCAGGCACTGCTCGAAGGCCTGGTCATGTTCGTGGTGCTCTGGTTCTATTCGCGCAAGCCGCGACCGCGTTACGCAGTGGCCGGCATGTTTGCACTGCTGTATGGCGTGTTCCGTTTTGTCGTCGAATTTGTGCGCCTGCCCGACAGTCAGCTCGGCTATCTGGCGTTCGGCTGGCTGACCATGGGCCAACTGCTGAGCGTGCCGCTGATTCTGTTCGGACTGGCGCTGCTGTGGCTGTCGCGTCGTAGCCCCACCTTGCAACCGCAAGTCGCATGAAAGCGTATCTCGATCTGCTCCGCCACGTTCTGGAGCACGGCACCGATAAAGAAGATCGCACCGGCACCGGAACCCGCAGTGTCTTCGGCGCGCAAATGCGTTTTGATCTGCGCGAAGGCTTTCCGCTGGTCACCACCAAAAAACTGCATCTGCGCTCGATCATCCATGAGCTGCTGTGGTTTCTGAAAGGCGAGACCAACATCGCTTACTTGCGTGACAACAAAGTCAGCATCTGGGATGAGTGGGCCGACGCCGACGGCGAACTGGGTCCCGTGTACGGCAAACAATGGCGTCAATGGGAGGCCGCCGATGGCCGCGTGATCGATCAGATCCGATGGGTCGTCGATGAGATCCGCCGCAATCCCGATTCGCGTCGTCTGGTCGTATCAGCCTGGAACGTCGGTGAGCTCGACAGGATGGCACTGATGCCATGCCACACCATGTTCCAGTTCTACGTCGCGCAGGGAAGGCTGAGCTGCCAGCTGTATCAGCGCAGCGGCGATATCTTTTTAGGCGTGCCGTTCAACATCGCATCGTATGCATTGCTCACGCACATGGTGGCGCAAGTGTGCGAACTCGAGCCCGGCGATTTCGTCCACACGCTGGGCGATGCGCACTTGTACAACAACCATTTTGATCAGGCACACGAGCAGCTCTCACGCACTCCGCGTGCGCTGCCGACGTTGCGTCTGAATCCCGCTGTCACCGATCTTTTTGCCTTTACCTACGATGACATTGCCATCGAAGGTTACGATCCGTGCCCGGCGATTAAAGCACCGGTGGCGGTGTGACGCTAGCGTCGGACAAGCGACCGCGCATCGCACTGATTGCTGCGGTTGATCGCAACTTAGGGCTCGGCAAAGACAACACGCTGGTCTGGCATCTGCCCGAGGACTTGCGGCGTTTCAAACAGCTGACGATGGGCGCCACGATGTTGATGGGGCGCAAGACCGCGCAGAGCTTAGGTCGCGCGCTACCGGGCCGCACCAATCTGGTGCTGACGCGTAGCGGGCAAGTGCCGTTTGATGGCATGCAGGCCGTACAGAGCGTGCAGGAAGCCCTGGAACAAACGGGCAGCGAACGCCTTTGGGTCATCGGCGGTGGCGAGGTTTATCGTCTGGCCTTGCCGCTGGCCGTTGAGATTCATCTGACGCGCGTGGATGCCGAGTTCGATGTGGACACGTGGTTCCCGGCGTTGAACGAAGACGAATGGCAGACCGTCGAATCGGAGCATTACCCCGCCGGCGCGGAGCGCAAGCTGGGATTCTCACTGATCACGCTTAAGCGCGTTAAAAACTGACGCGAGCTCGCAGAGCAGGGCAGTCGGCCCTAAACGCGCCCCATTACTCCGCAGTGCCACGCGGCGGACGCGAAGCACCACCGCCACCACCTCGACCGCCACGGCGGCGACGACGCGTTGAGCCCGGACGCTTGGCGCCCTTGGGCGGCAACTTGGCATTGGCCGAAGTCGCCAACTTGGCCGCACGCAACTCGGGCGGCACTTCACGACCTGCCACCTGCACAATCTGCGGCGATTCGCTATCGAGACGCAATGCGGTCAGACGTCCGCCCCACACCGCGCCGGTATCGATGCTGTGCACGCCGTTGGTGATGTTCAAGCCCAGTGTGGACCAGTGACCCACCACCAGCTTGAGATCGCGACGGACCATGCCCGGCACAGCAAACCACGGATACAGTCCTGCAGGTTGCTCACCCTGTGCGGTTTTGGCTTCGAATTCGATGCGACCGCGCGGCGTCACGTAACGCATGCGCGTCATGATGTTGATGATAGCGCGGCATTGTTCCAGTCCGCCCAACTGCGGATTCCACGCGGGCTTATCGCCATACATGTTGCGCAGCAGACGCTGGAATTGCTTGCCGTGCAGTTTCTCTTCGACGATGCGGGCACAACGCTCGGCTTGTTCAATGGTCCACGAAGGATGCAGGCCGGCATGCACCATGCCCCAACCAAGTTCGTGATCAACATGGAACAGCGGTTGTGAACGCAGCCATTCGAGCATGGCGTGCGCATCATCGGCCATCACCACGCGCTGCAGATCGGGATTGACCTTGCGCTGTTCTTCGGGCGTGCGTTGACCGACCGCGAGCAGCGACAGATCGTGATTGCCCAGCACCACAGTGGCGTGCTCACGCAGCGAGTACACCAGACGCAAGGTTTCCAGCGACTGACCGCCACGGTTCACCAGATCGCCGCAGAACCACAGACGGTCCTGCGCCGGATCAAATTTAATGGCGTCGAGTAGCCGCTGAGTAACCTCGTAGCAGCCCTGCAAGTCGCCGATTGCCCATACCGCCATCGTGACTCCCCGTTAGTGCAGCGTGCGAGGAATGGTCAGGGTAAATGGAGGAATCGGAGCCTGGAAGTGCGTGCCGTCATCGGCCAGCATGTCATAGCTGCCGCACATGGTCCCGAGATCCGTCGGCAAAATGGCGCCGGACGTGTACTCAAAACCCTCGCCGGGCTGCAGCCACGGTTGTTCGCCGACTACGCCCTCGCCATGCACCTCTTCGGTATGGCCGTTGGCATCGGTGATAACCCAGTGGCGCGCCAGCAGTTGCGCAGGCACGTTACCGCTGTTGCGGATCCAGATGGTATAGGCGAACACGTACCGATCCTGCTCGGGGACCGACTGTTCATCGACATATTGGGTGGTGACATCAATGTCGATGGCGTATTCGCTCGGGTGATTCTCCATCACGCCATTTTAAGCGAGTTCGCCAGCCTTACAAAATCGGCGACCTCAATCTGTTCAGCACGCAGGTCCGGACGCAGTCCCACGGCCTCGATGGCGGCGCTGTCGCAGAGTTTAGACAGGGCATTGCGCAGAGTCTTGCGACGCTGGCCGAAGGCATCACGGACCACCGCAGTGAACATGGCAGGGTCGGTAATGCCGATTTCGGCCGGCGGGCGCGGCACCAGCCGAACCACGGCCGAATCGACCTTGGGCGGCGGATTGAAGGCCTCAGGCGGTACGTCGAACAATGGCGTGACCCCGCAGTAGGCCTGCAGCATCACGCTCAGCCTGCCGTAGACCTTGCTGCCGGGGCCGGCAGCCATGCGATCGACCACTTCCTTTTGCAGCATGAAGGTCATGTCCTTGATCGCGGCGGCGTGGTCCAGGGCGTGGAACAGAATCGGCGATGACAGGTTGTACGGCAAGTTGCCGACCAGACGGATGCGCAAATCGTCGTGATGGCCTTCGTCGCGTGCCAATGCGGTGAAATCGACTTCCATGACATCGCGATGGATCACGCGCAAGGTACCGTGCGGACGCGCCGCCTCGCTGAGCGGGAAGATCAGGTCGCGATCGTACTCGATGACCGTCAGACGACCGTGTGCGTCGAGCAGCGGCAATGTAATCGCACCTTGGCCGGGCCCGATCTCCACCAGCCGGTCATCGGGCTGCGGATTCACCGCACGCACGATCTGGGCGATGACTTGGCTGTCGGTCAGAAAGTGCTGGCCGAATTGTTTCTTGGCTGCCTTGTCGAATCCGGCGGCCGTGTTGCGGCCATCCAGACGCGGATGCGCCGAACGGTGGGAAGAAGATTTGCGGGTAGCCATGCGGCTATTGTCGCCGATGCGTGGCCATCTGCGCGCATTGTCGGATTGCCTCGGCAAAACTGCCAAGGTCGGCCACACCCTTCCATGCAATATCCAACGCGGTACCGTGATCGACCGCCACACGCGGGTAGGGCAGTCCCAGCGTGATGTTCACAGCCTCAGCAAACCCCGAGAATTTCAGCACCGGCAGACCTTGGTCGTGATACGCGGCAATCACCGCATCCCACTGTTGCAGTTTTTCCGGCAGGAAGGCCGTGTCGGCCGGCAACGGATCCGACAGGACCATGCCTTCGCCACGGAGTTTAGAAATGACCGGCGCGAAGATGCGCAACTCCTCGTCACCCATGTCGCCCTGTTCACCGGCGTGCGGGTTCAGGCCCAGAATCATCAGGCGCGGATTGGCAATACCGAAGCGGCTCTGCAAGGCCTGATGCGTGATGCGCACGGTGCGCTCCATCGATTCGGGTGTGATGGCATCGGCCACTGCACGCAAAGGCAAGTGCGTCGTCTGCAACGCAACGCGCAGACGCGAGTGCGCCAGCATCATCACCACCGGCGTACCGGCCCGTTGCGCCAGCCATTCCGTGGTGCCCGAATACTCAAATCCCGCTTGTTTTAAGACATGTTTGTGCGTGGGACCCGTGACCAGTCCTTGCACGTGACCCGCCAGCGCCAAGTCGCTGCCGAGATTCAATGCATCGATCACGGCGGCAGCATTGTGCGAATCGGTCTGTCCTGCGATCGTCTCGCGCGCTTGCGCAATCGGACAGATCACGGCGCGTGCGGTTTGTTCGCGTGCCCATTGCAACGCCGCAGCCCATTGCGAAGAATCCCCCGCAGCCACTTCGCGCCACTCCAGCGGCAATTGCAGCGATTCAGCAGCATGCTGCAAGGTGAGCGGATCGGCCAGCACCAGCACGTCTGCAGGAAGCGGAGATTGCAGGGCACGCACGGTGAGCTCGGGACCTACACCTGCAGGTTCGCCGGGAATCAGTGCCAGTAGCGGTCGCGATGTCATCGGCTCAGTTTAAGCGAGCCAAGCAAAAGGCCCAAGCAAATGCTTGGGCCTTGGGTTTTATACAGCGATCGCAGGGGAGTGCTTACGGAGTCGTCGCCTCGTCCTCGAAACCGGGCAGCATGTACTGCACGAAGGCTTCGTTGCGCATGGAGCGGACAAAGCGGCCCCATTCGTCTTCGAGCTTGCGGCGACCCACGGCTTCGCGAGCCTGATCACGCAAGGCTTGATTGCCGCCCGGAACGCTGCGCATGTCCTGACGTTGGATGATGTGATAACCCGCGGCCGTGCGGACCGGAGTCGAGATCGCACCATTGGCGAGGTTTTGCAGGGCGGTGGCCAGTTCCGGGCCGTGACGGTCCGGATCGAACCAGCCCAGATCGCCGCCGCTGGCCTTGGTTTCAATATCCTGCGAGTAGTCGCGGGCGGACTTGGCAAAGTCGGCACCCTTGCTCAGACGCTCGTACAGGTCCTGTGCGCGCTTCTGAGCGGCTTCCTCGCCATCGGCACCCACCTTGATCAGGATGTGACGTGCCTTGTATTGCGTGACGTTACCGGCAGCTGCGCCTTCGCGCACTTCAACCAGTTTGATGATCTGGAAACCGTTCGGGCCACGCAACGGAGCGCTGTGTTGGCCGGGTTGCAGGCTGCGGATGGCGTCAACCAGTGCGGCCGGGATGTCGGCTACCGAGCGCCAGCCCAAATCACCACCTTGCAGGGCATTGGTGGCGTTGGAATATTCCGTTGCGACGGCGGCAAAATCAGCGCCGGCGTTCAACTTGGCGGCAGCGGCATTGGCGCGCTTTTCAGCGTCGGCAATTTGCGCAGCCGTTGCGCCTTCCGGCGTGGCAACCAGGATGTTGGCCAGATGCAACTGCGGACCGGCAGCCGGCGAGTTCTTCAGGTAGTTGTCGACTTCGGCCTCGGACACGTTCACGCGTTGCTGGGCAAAAGCCTGCTGCAGACGTTGAGTGTAGATTTCATCGCGCAGGGCGGCGCGGTAATCGGCAAAGTTCAGACCTTGCTTTTCCACATTGGCGCGCAGTTGGTCGACGCTCCAGCCGTTTTGCTGGGCCACGGCATTCAGAGCGGCCGTGATGTCTTCGTCAGTGACGTTGATACCGGTGCCTTGGGCGCGGGCCACTTGCAGTTTGGTCAGAATCAGACGTTCCATGACCTGCTTGCGGATCGCAGCCTCAGATGCCTTTGCACCGTTGTTCTGTTGTGCCAGTTGCGCACTGTAGGTACGCATGGCGCGATCGAACTCGCTGCGCAGGATGACGTCTTCATCGACCGTGGCGGCGATGCTGTTCAGAGGCGTCGTCGTTTGTGCAAAAGCCGGAGCGGCCAGCAGCAAGGTGGTCAACGAGAGAGTGAGAAGTCGTTTCATTTATTAATCCGGGTTTTTGGCGTCATTGCCGGTGGTGCGGTCATTGAGCGCCGGCGGGATCAGGTACAAATCGTCACGGTCATAGCCCAGAACCGATCGACGCAGAATGCGGCGAGTGTCCTGACCTGCAGAACCGAGACCCTTGAGCTCAAATTCAAAATTGATGGCATCGTCGAGATTGCCGGAGCGATCACGCAGATAACGGCGAGCCACTACACGCGCTGCGATACAGCAGCTTTCCCACTGAACGCCGGCCAGCGTTTCGATGGTTTTATTATCGAGCAACGAATAGTAATGGCGGCCAACTATGCTCCAGTTGGGATTGATCGGGTACAGGAAGGAGAAGTCGGCTTGCTTGACCAAGTCCTGCGAAGTGACCGGACTGCGACGGTGACGATAAGCCAGATTCACGACGCCCTGGTCGCCAATCAGGTAACGGGCACGCAGCGACATCAGATCGCGGCCGCCGCGCTTGGGATCCCACTGGTAGGTGGAATTGACCAGCCAGCGATCGCTAGGAGCGAACGAAGCTTCGGCCACGTACGCGGACTTGCCTTGCAGCAGTGGCGTCTCGCCGGGCATGGCGACTTGCACGCCCTTGAAATAACGAATCTGTCCGAGTGACAACGACAAGCGCTCACGCCCCGTGTCTTCGCTGATAAAGCGAGTGGTCAGTGCGGTGGTCAGCTGATTGGCATCGGACTGACGGTCAGCGCCGGTGTAGCGGTTGTCACGGAACAGCTGACCCCAGCTGAAGGTAAACGGCACGGTGTCGAACACCGGCAGATCGGACTGATCCTCGTACGGGGTGTACAGGTAATAGACCCGCGGTTCCAACGTATTGAGATACTTGACGCCCTTGATCGTCACATGACGGTCGAAGTACATACCGGCATCCAGGCTCGCAATTGGCAAGCTGCGCGAAGGCGAGGTATTGCCGCCCAAGCGTGCGGCCAGATCCTTGTCGATCTGATATTTGGTGTAGCGATATTGCACCTTAGGCGTCAGGAACCAGCTGCCTCCCTGCAGCGGCATCGACACGTACGGACGCACGTCCATGCGCGAGCCGCCGTCGTAGATCGGATGACGGAAATTCACCAACTCTGCGGCAAGGCCGGTTTCGAATTTACCCCACGGGCGGTTGTATTCGAACACGCCGCGCGGTAAACGATCGAACGGCAGTGAGGTATCCGTCAGCGTGTAATCGGCAATCTGGTAATGATCGGCCGACAACGAGGCGCTCCAGTATTTGCCGCGACCGTACAGTCCGGCAGTGCTGGTGACCATGTACTCGGCCAGACCGTAGCGGGAATTATTGAAGTCTTCGAGATAGTGACGATCGCTGACCCAGTTCAGATTGGTCGACGCCCACCATTGACGATTGAACTGGTGGAAGTTGCGCAGGCTGAACATGCCGCGATTACTCGGCGACTCCGGATCCGGATACGGATTGCCGTTGTCATCGTGCAGATAGCGGTCCGGATCGTTTTCCGGCAGGCGATCGTTCGGCAGGAAGTTGGCCTGCACAATGCCGTTGCCGCGCTCGTACAGCCAGCGGAATTCACCGGCAACCGCCAGACCTCGCTTGCTCATCAGGCGCGGCGTAATCGTGGCATCGTAGTTCGGCGCCAAGTTGATGTAATAGGGCTGCTTGTAATCAAATCCGTTGCGGCTCGACATGCTGATGGCCGGATACAGCAGGCCGGTGCGACGTCGATCATCGATCGGGAATTTAAAATAGGGCATGTACAGCACCGGCACTTTTCCGATGCGTAGCTTGGCATGATGTGCCGTTGCAAAGCCGGATGCATTGTCTACCCGAATCTCGTCGGCTTCCACTTCCCAGCGACGGTCTTCCGGCGGACAAGTGGAGTACGTTGCACCTGTCATCGTGCCTTGGTCACCCTGGAAGGTGATCTTGTCGGCCTCGCCATTACCCCTGCGCGACAGCAGTTGGTAGTCCAGATCCGTAACGGTGTGCAGATCTTTTTCCTGATTGCCCGATGCATTGGCGGCGCGCAAACGCAGATTGCTGTCCTGATAACGGACCGATCCGGTGGCCTGGTAATCACCGGTTTCATCGTTGTATTGCAGATTGTCGGTGCCCAGGAACTGATCGCCACGGTGCAAATTGACATTGCCGGTGAACGTCTGGCTGGTCTCGTCACCCTCGGCCGTATCGCCCTCGATATCGGTCGGTTGACCGAGTCGGCTCAATGCGTCAGACGAAGGGCGACCCGCATCTTCAAACCGCGGAACGGCATCCTTAATAGGACACAGACCCCAGTCGAGATGGTCGTAATCCTTGGCCATGGCGGGCATGGCGGCAAGGACTGCCAAGGTTAACGGCAGCAAACGAATGGTTTTGCTCACGCAATAGGATCCGGGACGTAGAAAATCAATCATGCTAGCTTGCCTGAAGCGGACCAATCGGACAATCCACGACGGGGACGTTCAGTTTTATTCATTCAGACAGAATTATAGGTCACCGACATGCAACCCATCGAAAAAGACGATTCTCAGTGGCGTCAGGAACTGACGGAAGAACAGTACCTGGTCTGCCGCTGTTCCGCCACGGAGCCGCCTTTTACCGGTCGTTTTTGGGACCATCATGAGCCCGGCACCTATCTGTGCGTGGCATGCCGGCAGGAGCTGTTTGCATCCGATACCAAATTCGACTCGGGCAGCGGCTGGCCGAGCTATGTGCAACCGATTGCTCCCGATCGGGTTCAGGAACGCGCAGACAACAGTCATGGAATGCGCCGCGTCGAGGTGGTTTGCGCCCGCTGCGAGTCGCACTTGGGGCATGTCTTTCCCGACGGACCGCCGCCGACCGGTTTGCGTTATTGCATTAATTCGGCGGCGTTGGATTTCGTGCCCGAAACCGAGCCTTTTTCAGACGAAGGCTAAGCCGTCGCCTCAGCGGCGCTGGTGCTGCCAGATCGTCTCGCCGTGACCGGATTGGCGCGCCATTACGCGTGCCAGCACGAACAGCAGATCGCTTAAACGGTTGAGATAACGGATCGCCTCGGGGCGCACCGCATCGACACGGCTCAATTGCACGGTCTCGCGTTCGGCGCGGCGGACCACCGTGCGTGCGATATGACAGCGTGCGGCGGCCTCACCGCCACCCGGCAAAATAAAATCACTCAGCGCCGGCAGGTCGGCGTTAAACGCATCGAGCTCCTGCTCCAGACGCCGGATATCGGCATCAAAAATGGCGGCATGCCCCGGGATGCAGAGCTCGCCGCCCAAATCAAACAACTGGTGCTGCACGGTGGTCAGCAGGGAATGGATGCGCTCGTCCAAACCCGGCGTGGCCAGGATCAAACCAATGCAGCTGTTGGCCTCATCGACCGTGCCGTAGCTGGTAACGCGTGCGCTGTCCTTACCGATGCGTTCACCGTTGCCGAGGCCCGTCGAGCCATCGTCACCGGTACGCGTATAGATTTTGGACAGCCGATTGCCCACGGCGAATTAGACCGTTTGGGTGCGCAGAGCCGGAGCGCCGCTACGCAGCAGTTGGAAACCGCCGAACAGGAATGCGCTGTACATCAGCGTCGAAACCAGCGACCACTTCACGAAGGGGATACCGGCCATGTAGGCCATCCCCAGACCGGCAACCGTCTTGGGATACTGCGGATCCGACAGGAAGGCGCCGAAGTTCGTGACCAGGAAAAACACAGCCGTGCTGACGAGAGCCGCACCGGCAATGGCCGGCGAGGACTTGCGGTCACGCAGAGCAAAACCCACCACAGTGCACAACACGGTGGCACCGAGCACGATCAGCTGACCGTTGCTGCCCACGTAATCACCGTACAAGCCGCCGTTGATGTAGCCCAAGGCCACGTCGGAAATTACAACGGCCAACACCGGCACCAGCAGTGCGAGACTGCGGCTGGCAAAGAACGCGCCACCAAACAGGCCAACGGCAGCGATGGGGCTGAAGTTTGGCGGATGCGGCAGCAAACGCGACAAACATGCCAGCACGATCATGGCGGCAAGAATCAGCGGCCCGACGGCCAGACGAGGGTTGGTGGTGTTCATGTTCATTTGAGAGCGCTCCTAGGAACCATTAGGATAACGCAATGCCTAGCTCCCCTGTAACCGTTGCACCCTCGGCCGATGTCGTTATTGTCGGGGGCGGACTTGTCGGCTCCTGTCTGGCCATCGCCCTGGAGCCGCTGAATCTGCGGGTCGTGATGCTCGAAGCGCATGCCGGCACCGGAATGCCGCCGGTGTTCGATCAGCGCAACCTGAGCTTTAATGCGGCCACTGTGAATGCGCTGACCGCGCTGGGAGTACTGCAGTTGCTGGAGGCGCCTTCCGGGCCGATTCGCCGCATTGAGACCAGTCGCGTCGGCGATTTTGGCCGCGTCGTCATGCAGGCCTCCGATTACGGCCGAAGTGAGTTCGGGCGCGTGGTGATTGCCAGCGATTTTGGCCGCGCGTTGGAGCAGCGCCTGTCTGCTCTGAAGACCTTGACCCGAATCCGCCCTGCGCGTTTCACCGGCACCTCGGAGACGGACGGCGCGCGGCAGGTGCATTACGATGCTGACGGTGCTTCGCATGTGCTGCCGTGCCAATTGCTGGTCGGTGCCGATGGCGCCAATAGCGTGGTGCGTTCCGCGCTCGGTATTGAGGTGACCGGTTTCGATTACGGTCATGACTTGCTGGTGGCGGCGGCGCGGCTGGATCGTCCGTTGGACGGCACGGCCTTCGAACGGATTAGTGATCACGGGCCCTTGGCCATGTTGCCGCGAGGCGATGGGCAAGTGGGTCTGATCGTTGGCGTCGAGCGTGCCGATGCCGATCGCGTGATGGCCATGGCGGATGCTCAATATCTGCAATACGTGCAGGATCGGTTTGGCTATCGTGCGGGGCGCTTAGTGTCGGTGGGTGAGCGTTCGCGTTATGCGGGACGTCGCGATCTGGCGTCGGCGTTGACGGCTTCGCATGCGGTGCTGGTCGGGAATGCGGCCCAATCCTTGCATCCGGTCGGCGCGCAGGGATTCAATCTCGGTTTGCGCGATGCACTGACCTTGGCCGAATGCATCGCCTCGGCGACCGCGATCGGTGATGCCGCCATGCTGCAACAGTATGCGCAGCGACGTCGTGAGCATCGCGAGCGGACGCTGACCTTCAGTCATTCGATGGCGACGCTGGGTACCAATCCGCTGCTGCCGTTGCGTCCGTTGCGGACTCTGGGAATGGCGCTGATCGGTCGCGTGCAGTCCGTCAAAGATCGCGTGGTCGCACAGGCCATGGGGCTGAGCGGCGATGTGCCGGAACTGTGCAGGGACGTCGTATGAGCCGCATTTTCGATGCCGTCGTCGTAGGTGGCGGTGCGGTTGGTGCCACGGCCGCGCTGGAGCTGCAACGCAAGGGTCTGCAAGTGGCGCTGATTGAGCCACGCGAACCTGCACCTTGGAATCCGCAAGGCAAAGATCTGCGCGTGTTTGCGATCGCACCCGATTCCATGGCGTTATTAGACGATGTCGGTGCGGGCGCCCGTATTCGCCGGGCGCGCGCTCCCGCGTATCGCCGCATGCAAGTGTGGGATGCTGCTGCACCCAAGCAACCGATCGTGTTTTCGGCCGCTGCATTGGCGCGGCCGCAACTGGGATGGATCGTCGAGAACGCCTTGCTGCAGGACGCGTTGTGGCAATCGCTACGCGCGACCGATGTGCGGCTGGTGTTGGGCACGCACGTTGTCGAGCTAGCCCATGACGAGCGCAGTGTCCGTCTCGTGCTCGATAACGGCGAACATCTCGAGGCGCGTCGCGTACTGGCCGCGGACGGAGGCGCGTCGCAGGTCCGTCAGTCCATCGGCATTGAAACCAAGTCGCACGATTATGGACAACGCGGCATCGTGGCCTATGTCGATCACGAGCTCGATCACCAAAGCACTTGCTGGCAGCGGTTTCTGCCGACCGGTCCGTTGGCGTTTCTCCCTGTCGAAGGCCGGGCCAGCTCCATCGTCTGGACCGTGCCCGATGCACTCGCGCAGGATCTGCTGGCGCTGGATGATGCGCAATTCCTGCAGCAACTCGAGCGCGCATTTGATGGTCCCTTAGGCGCGCTGACGGGTGTCAGCAAACGCGCTGCGTTTCCGCTGCGTCGTCAGTTGGCCACTTCATTTGTCGAAGGTCGCGTCGCACTGTTAGGCGATGCCGCGCACGTGGTGCATCCGCTTGCAGGGCAGGGCGTCAACATCGGTTTTCGCGATGTCCTGGGTCTGCGCGAGTTGAGCGCCGGCAAAGCCTGGGATGATCAGACCGCGTGGAATCGCTGGGGCCGCACGCGCCGTTCCGAGAGCGCAGTTGGCGCTTACGGCTTTGAAGCACTCAATGCCTTGTTCACTTCCGATGCCGTGTTGCCCACCTTAGTCCGAGGACCGGCCTTGGGTGTGGTCAATAAAATTCCGGGACTGACTCGCGCGTTCTGGCGTAAAGCTGCAGGGCTGTAACTCGTTACGGTTTAGCGGTCTTTGCGCGAGATGATGCCGGCGTAGACCGTGATCTCTTCGCGATCGTGATAGAGCTGTTTGACGCGGATATCGAGTGGCATGCCCGCGGCTTCGGTAAAGCGCTGCAGGCAATGTTCGACTTCGGCGTAGCGCTTTTTCATCGGCAATTTCAGGTTGAAGATGCTGCGGCGACACCAGTCGTTCGCAAACCACTCACCCATGCGCTGTGCAACGCGAGCAGGTTGCTCGACCATGTCGCAGACCATCCACTCGAGCGGGAACTTGGGCGACCAGCGGAAGCCATCGGCACGCAAGTGTTCAACGCGACCGTTCTCGAGCAGATGCTCACGCAAGGGGCCGTTATCGATGGCCGTGACCAGCAGGCCATGACGCATCAGCACCCAAGTCCAGCCGCCGGGTGCGGCACCTAGATCGCAGGCGCGCATGCCATCGCGCAGCCATTTCTCGCGCTCGCTTTCGGTCAGTAGCGTCAGCAGCGCTTCTTCGAGTTTCAAGGCGCTACGCGAGGGCGCCTGTGCATTCATGCGTAAACGCGGAATGCCCATCGGGAAGGCCGGTCGTTGCGAGTAATCACTGACACCCAGGATGCCGGACTCGGCACCGGTCAGCAGCAGATGCAGACAGGGCAGATGCGGGCGGTCTTTGCCGCTCATAAAGCCATGTTTGCGCAGGGCGGCGCGCAAGGCGTTGCCAAGACTGCGGGCCAAGCCGGAAAACTCGCGGCCGCTATCCGCATCGGAATATTCAACGGCGACAGAACCGAAACCGTTCAAACCCATTTCGCGCAAAACATTGAGGATGGGCGTGATGCGATCTTCGCGCGGCAGGTTCGGCAGCGACGCCAGCATCCCAATGCTTTGACGCGCAAAGATCAGCGAGTTGGTGCCGAGCTGTTGCGACAGTGCCGCCGCATCTTCGCAAAGGAATTCGACATAGCCGCTATCGCGTTGCGCCTTGGCATAGCCGGCAACACCCAGTTCCGCCGCCTTGCTCTGGTACTCGGCGGCCAACTCGGGTTCAAAACCCTGTCGGCACCATCCGAGCAGACCGATCGCTGCCGCGGTGTTGGCGCTCATGCCGTTCAGTACACCACTCCAACGGAGTCGCGATACTGCTGCAAGACCTTGCGCGCTTCTTCGCGCTGCAGATCCGTGACTACTTCAATGCCGCGATTTTCCAGCTCGCCGACCCAATTGGCGGGCAGCGGGCCTTCGTCAAAACCGGCTAGCGTTTCGACATCTTCAGAACGGGCTGCAATCAGCAGGCGGTCGATACCGGCCCACACCGTGGCGCCATAGCATTGGCAGCAAGGCTGACCCGAGGTGGCCAAAGTAATCGGGCCGACGGGCTGATCATTCTCATCACGATTGAGACGAAAGCGTTGCGTGCGCTGTTGCGCCGTCATGTACGCCATCATTTCGCCGTGCGCGACCGAGCAGCTTTGCGGTACGACGCGATTCACGCCGACGCTGATCACGCGATCTTGCGCATCGAACACCACCGCACCGAACGGTCCGCCGGTGCCATGCTCGACATTGAGGCGGCTCAGCTCAATAGCCAACGCCATCTTGGCGTCATCGCCAGGGTAGGACGACTCCAGCTGCAGATCATGCGTCCATGCCGGCAAGGTCAGATGTACCTGTCCGTAGATCATGCTCAGGCACCCTGCCAGCTGTCGCGCAGTTCGACCGCGCGATTAAAGACCGGATGCTCGGGCGAATGATCGTATCGGTCGGTCACGAAATAACCCGTACGTTCGAACTGGAAGTGCGTTTCCGGCGCGGCATCAGCAGCAGCCGGCTCTACATAAGCAGTCACGGTGCGGCGCGAATTGGGGTTCAAGTAATCGCGGTACGTCTTGCCGTCTTCATCGGTGTCGGGGTTCGGCACGGTGAACAGACGGTCGTACAGATGCACCACGGCCGGCACGGCATGACGCGCGCTGACCCAATGGATGGTGCCCTTGACCTTGCGGTGCGAGCCTTCCATGCCCGGACGCGATTCCGGATCGAGCGTGCACAACAGTTCGCTGATTTTACCGTTGATGTCGCGCACGATTTCATCGCAGCGGATGATGCCGGCGCCACGCAGGCGGACTTCGCCACCGACAGTCAGACGCTTAAAGCCCTTAGGCGGAACCTCGGCGAAGTCATCGCGCTCGATCCACAGTTCACGCGCAAACGGAACGCTGCGGCTGCCTGCAGCCTCATCCTTAGGGTGATTGGCAAAGGTCAGGGTTTCTTCGTGCGAGGGATCGACGTTGGTCAGAATGACCTTGACCGGATCGAGCACGCCCAGACGGCGTTGCGCATTGGCGTCGAGATCTTCGCGCAGGGCACCTTCGAGAATGCCGATGTCGAGCAGAGAGTTCTGCTTGCTGATGCCGACGCGGTCGACCATCAGACGCAATGCGCCCGGCGTATAACCGCGACGACGGATACCTTGCAGCGTCGGCATGCGCGGATCATCCCAGCCATCCACCAGCTTGTCGTTGACCAGCGCCAACAACTTGCGCTTGCTCATGACCAGATAGTTGAAGTTCAGACGCGAGAATTCAATCTGACGCGGCACCGCAGCTTCGCGCGGCAGGCCTTTGTCGACCAGCGGCTGCGTCAGTTCCGGTGAGTTCGGCAGATCGACCTTGGCGACACACCATTCATACAGCGGGCGGTGATCTTCGAATTCCAGGGTGCACAAAGAGTGGGTGATGCCTTCGACCGAATCGCTGAGCGAATGGGCAAAGTCATACATCGGATAGATCGGCCACTCGTTGCCGGTGTTCTGATGCTCGACATGCTTGATGCGATACAGCGCCGGATCGCGCAAGTTCATGTTGGGCGAGCTCATGTCGATCTTGGCGCGCAACGTCTTGGCGCCGTCGGGGAACTCACCGGCGCGCATGCGACGGAACAGATCGAGATTTTCTTCGACGCTGCGATCGCGGTTCGGCGAATTGCGGCCCGGCTCGGTAAACGTGCCGCGATACGCTTGCACATCCTCGGCGCTCAGATCGCAGACAAACGCATCGCCCTGTTGGATCAGTTTTTCTGCGGCCAGATACAGCACTTCGAAATAGTCGCTGGCGTGGCGCAGATCGTTCCACTGAAAACCGAGCCAGTTCACGTCGTCCTGGATGGCGCGAACGTATTCCGGATCTTCCTTGGCGGGGTTGGTGTCATCGAGACGAAGATTGCACACGCCGCCGAATTCACCGGCGATACCGAAGTCGAGGCAGATGGCCTTGGCATGGCCAATGTGCAGATAACCGTTGGGCTCGGGCGGAAAACGCGTCTTGATGGCCGTATGCTTGCCCGAGGCCAAGTCGTCCCGCACGATCTGCCGGATGAAGTCCTGCTTCAGCGGCGCGGATTCGGTGGAGGCGGGTGTGGCGTTAGGATCAGTCATGTGGCGCTTACAAACGGTTGATTAGACTGGAAATTATACGAGCAATCGGGAGAGAGCCGTGGAACGCATTTACTTTGGTATGGGCTGCTTCTGGGGCGCAGAGCGGCGATTTTGGCAACAACCGGGCGTGATTCACACGGCCGTCGGCTATTCGGGTGGGCGGCGCGAGCAGCCTTCGTATGAGCAAGTGTGTTCGGGTGCTACCGGGCATGCGGAAATCGTCGAAGTCGAATGGGACCCGCAACAGACCTCGCTGGCGCACCTGCTCAAGGTGTTCTGGGAGTCGCACGATCCGACGCAGGGCGACCGTCAGGACAACGACATCGGCTCGCAATACCGCTCGGCCATCTTTTGCACGACGCAGGCGCAATACGCGGCGGCACTGCAATCCAAGGATGAGTTTGAGAAGGCGCTGCGGGCGCAGGGTTTCGGCCCGATCACGACCGATATTCAATTCCCCGCACCCGCGTTCTGGCGCGCCGAGGAATACCATCAGCGCTATCTGGAAAAGAATCCCAACGGTTATTGCGGCTTGCGGGGTACGGGCGTCACCGCGCAGACGTAAATCACTTCGCAACCGCCTTGCCCGGTATCGCCGCGTTGCGTGGAGCTGCGCCAGTTCCATCCATCGCTGCCGCGAGCCTCGATCAGCCAACCGTCGATGCGCACATCGTCACCGGCTTGAATCCCTTCAAGGGCCGCGCGCACCGCGTCGTTGGACGGAATCATGTGCATATTGGCGCTGCTGTTGATGATTTCTGCGGTCGGTAGCGGCTCCTTGCCAAACCAGCGCCAGCGATACCAGCGCTGGTCCTGCGTCACATTGAGTGCCTTGATGATGGCATCGTCGCGCATGCGGCCCCAGGCCAAAGCCAGATCGACCGGTGCCAGTTTGGCCTCGCGATCCGTTGAGTAGTGCTTGGACGACATCACTGTGGCATCGACGCTAAAGCCGTACAGCGGTTTGAGTCGGTGGTTGTTGTGCACGAACGATTGCATGCCGCGCGGCACCGGTGTTTGCAGCGGTTCGCTGCCCAGACTCTTGCCGGCCGGTGGTGAGCAGCCGCCATACACAGTGGCGATGCCGCGTTGTTGGGCCTGAACGCCGGCAGGCGCATGCCAAGTCGGCGGCGGGGTGAGTGCAGTGGGCTCGACGGCCGCGGTTACCGGCACCGGGTGCGGTTTACGCAAGGCCTGAACGTACTGCCAGGCAAACACAGAGATGGCAGCAAGAACTGCTGCCATCACTAACCATTTAAGTGCGCGCCACATGGGCTTACTTTACTGGGCTGCGCGTAAAGACTTCAAGACAGGAATATCGCGGATCGTGGCGGCAATCGCTTCGAGCGTGCTCGACATGGCGGAGCTATGACGGCGAACTAAGGCGATCTCGCGGAAGGGGGCCTCGCCTTCGAACGGGACCAGTTGCAGATCCTCGGTGTTGTGCGGCGGTAGTGTCGCCAGCGCCGGAAGCAAGGTGTCGCCGAGTCCGGTGCCAACCATCTGGCGCAGGGTCTCCAACGAGGTCGCGCGGAAATCCTGCTGTTCGCGTGCACCGCTGAGACGGCAGACCGCCAAGGCCTGATCGCGCAGACAATGGCCCTCATCCAGCAGCAGTAGCGTACGTTCCTTCAGATCTTCAAGTGCGAGCGGATGCTTGAGATGCAGCGGTTTGGCTTTCGGTGCTGCCAGTACAAATTCCTCGCGGAATAAGGGATCGATATCCCATTGATCGCCTTCAATCGGCAGTGCGAGCAAGGCAGCGTCGAGTTTGCCCTCGCGCAACTTCTGTAGCAGGACGTCGGTTTTCTCTTCGACCAGATACCAGTCGATGCGCGGGAACCGCTCGTGCAGCACCGGAATCACGTGCGGCAACAGATAGGGGCCCAAAGTGGGGAACACGCCGAGATGGATCTTGCCCGATTCGGGATCGCGACTGCGTTTGGCCAGCGCCACCATGCCATCGACTTCAGTGAGAACGGTGCGGGCGCGGGAGACGACATCCTTGCCGATCGGCGTGAGCATTACGTTGCCGGGCGCGCGCTCGACCAGCGTGACGCCGAGTTCTTCTTCGAGTTTCTTGATTTGCGTGGACAGCGTGGGCTGCGAGACGAAACTCGCAGCCGCTGCTTTGCCAAAGTGCTGGTGATCGGCGAGCGCCACCAGGTACCGCAGATCGCGCAGATTCATGACTTAGGCTGCCTGTTGCTGATCGTCGGTCACCGGCGTACGAATCAGATAGTCGAAGGCACTCAGGGCTGCGGTAGCACCGCCACCCATGGCAATCACGATCTGCTTGTACGGCGTGGTGGTGCTGTCGCCTGCGGCGAACACGCCGGGGATATTGGTGCGGCCGTGCGAGTCGATCACGATTTCGCCCATCGGGCTGAGCTCCACAACATCCTTGAGGAAGCGGGTGTTGGGCAACAGACCGATCTGCACGAAGACGCCATCGACATCCAAGGTGCGCGATTCGTCGGTGGTGCGGTCCTTGTACTGCAGACCGGTCACCTTGTCGGTGCCAATGACTTCGGTCGTTGCGGCCGAGCGGATCACGGCCGTGTTGGGCATGCTGGCCAACTTGCGTTGCAGCACATCGTCGGCCTTCAGCGTGTCGGCAAACTCGAGCACCGTGACGTGGTCGACGATACCTGCCAAGTCGATTGCCGCTTCGATGCCGCTGTTGCCGCCACCGATCACTGCGATCTTTTTGCCTTTAAACAAGGGGCCATCGCAGTGCGGGCAGAAGGTCACGCCCTTATTGCGCAACTCGTTTTCACCGGGTACGTTCATGGTGCGCCACGAGGCACCCGTCGACAGAATGATGGTGCGCGACTTGAGTTGGGCGCCATTTTCGAGCTCAACGGTGTGCAGGCCGCCTTCGACCTCCGCAGGGATCAGCTTGGCTACGCGCTGCGCATTGATCACATCGACCTCGTATTGGCGGACGTGTGCTTCCAAGTTGGCAGCGAGCTTCGGACCCTCGGTGTATTCCACCGAGACAAAGTTCTCGATCGACATGGTGTCGAGCACTTGGCCACCAAAACGCTCACTGACAACGCCCGTGCGAATGCCTTTACGTGCAGCGTAAATGGCGGCTGCAGCGCCGGCGGGTCCACCGCCCACGACCAGCACTTCAAACGGCTTCTTGGCATCGATGGCGTCCTTGGCTTTGGCGCCGGCATTGGCGTCGAGACGCGCCACCAGCTGTTCAACCGACAGACGACCGGTTTCAAAGAATTCGCCATTGAGGAACACGGTCGGCACGGCCATCACTTCGCGCTGCGCGACCTCGTTCTGGAACAGGGCACCATCGATCGCGATGTGCGAGATGCGCGGATTCAGAATGCTCATCAGGTTGAGCGCCTGCACCGTATCGGGGCAGCTTTGGCAATGCAGCGACATAAACGTTTCGAAGGCGAAGTCGCCATCGAGCGCGCGCACTTGCTGTGCGAGTTCATCGCTGATGCGTGCCGGATGGCCGCCAACTTGAAGCAGTGCCAACACGAGCGAAGTGAATTCGTGGCCCAGCGGGATGGCCGCAAAGCTCACCTGTTCGGTGCTGCCGACGCGATGAATCGTGAAGCTCGGCTTGCGCGCGGCGGCGTCGGTGCGTTCGACAAAGTTGACCTTGTCGGACAGGGTGGCCAAGGTCGTCAGCAGCTCGCGCAGCTCGCCGGAGGCCTTGGAGTCGTCGAAATTGCCGATCAGTTCAATCGGGTAAACCAGCTTTTCAAAGTAGGTTTTCAGCTGATTCTGCAGGTCTTGATCCAACATAGGGATATCCTCAATGGACAATAAAAAGTCGATAGAGAAAGTCTATTCAGTCCACCTATATTAATCCAATCGATTGTTTGGATGTCGGCGATAGGACCCGGCTATTAATTATCGCTATTGGGCAGAGTCATGGAGACCATCAGGCCGTGGGGCTCCCGGTTGGCCAGAGACAGGCTGCCACCGTGCGCCTCGGCAATTTCCCGCGCCAGGGCCAGCCCAAGACCGGTTCCGTCCCGTTTGGTCGAGTAGAACGGCAGCAGCGCCTGGGTCATGACATGCGCCGGCATGCCGGGACCGCGGTCGAGCACGTCGATCCGCCAGCCGTTGGGCAATTTACGCAGCTGCAGTTCAACCGCCGCCGGGTCGCTGCCCGATTCCAGGGCATTCTTCACTAGATTCAGCAGTGCCTGTTCGAGCTGTGCCGTGTCCGCGTTGGGCTTGCCTTCGGCATGGTGCTCGTCCCAGCCGATCGCCATTTGCATCTGCAGGCGTCTGATGAGATCGCCCCAGAGGAAGGGCTCGCGGCGCGGCTCGGGCAATTTCGCGAACCGTGCATATCCGCGAATGAATTCTTCGAGATGGCGTGCGCGCTCTTCGATCGTTCTTAAGGCATCGGGCAGGCGTTGCGTCTGTTCGCGCTCCAGCAACAGCCGGCTCGAACTGGCCAGCGATGCAATCGGGGCCAATGAGTTGTTGAGTTCGTGGCTGATGATACGGATCAGATTCTTCCAGGTGCGGACTTCCTGCCGGCGCAATTCCGCCGTCAGCTGTTTCAGCAGCAGGAGCTCGTGCAACTGTCCGTTCAGACGGAAACGACGTCGCGACAGCTGGATAATTTCCGACTCGTCATGGATCCCGACATCGAATACGGCGTCACCGCCGGCATCCAACGCGTCCTTGAGTGCAGGGTGCGCACCGGCCACCACCTGATCCAGTCGATTGCCCTCGAGTCGTGATCCGCCCGCGAGCATTTGCCGTGCCGCGATATTGCCCAGCACGATATGTCCGCCGGGACTGATCAGCACAATTGCGACCGGCGTGTTTTCAATCACGGTGTCGAGCATCAGTTCTCGCTGCGACAGCGCGACGCGTTCCGCGCGCAAGGTGGCGCCCAACTGATTGTGTGCCTGGACCAGGGGCGACATCTCATCGTGCAGATCCCGTAGGCCCACGTTGAACTCGCCATCGCGATAGCTCGCGATCATTGCGGTCAGCGCGCGGCGCGTACGGGCATCGCGACGCCAGTGCGTCAACAGGACGAGGCAAAGGGCGAGCCACGGTACCGCAATGCAGACGACGGTGAGCCACAACGGCCAGCTTTTAACCATGCCCAGCACCGGCAGCCAGATGCCCGCGGCCGCACACACTGTGACGGCTACCGGAGTAATGGATTCCCGCCAGTTACTGCGGTTTGGCGATGCCATACAGATCCATGCGGCGATAGAGTGCCTGTCGCGATAGGCCTAATTCCGCGGCCGCCTGAGCGATCACCCCGCGATGTTTTGATAATGCATGCCGGATGCTGTCCGCATCGGGTTCGCCGGTGCCGAGAATGCCTGCATTGGCGGGCAGCATCAGATGCTCGATTTCAATTACAGATCCTTGTGCAAGGACGCATGCCCGTTGAATCGTGCTGCGCAATTCACGCACGTTGCCATGCCAAGGACTGCGGCGTAGCGCGTCCTCGGCAGCAGTGCTGAGCGATTTGTCCTGCGTGAGGAACGCCTTTGCCAACGGAACAATGTCGTCGTGCCTCTGCCTGAGCGGTGCCAGTTCCACAGTGACCCCGTTGAGGCGGTACAGCAGATCCTGACGGAACAGGCCTTGCGCAACCAAATGGTGCAAATCCGCATTACTCGTCGTAATCACGCGGAATGCCGCATGACGTTCGCGATTGCTGCCAAGGCGCGTAAAGCGACCGGTCTCAATGACGCGCAGGAGTTTGGCCTGATTGCCGATGCTGAGCTGAGCAATGTCTTCGAGGACCAGAGTGCCGCCGTCGGCCGCTTCCAGTTTGCCCCCACGTGAGCGCGTCACACCTTTAAAGGCACCGGCTTCGGCGCCGAACAGTTCGGACTCCAGCATGTCCTCGGGAATCGCGCCGCAGTTGAGGCTGATGAGCGGACCATGGCTGACCGCCGAGTTGCGATGGATGAGTTCGGCCAGAAGATCTTTGCCGACACCGCTTTCACCTTGAATCAGAATCGGCAAGGGCGATTTGGCCACCTGGCACGCCAGATTGACCGCTTGCTCTGTGACCTCGTCGGCAAAGACAAAACCGCGCAAATCGTAATGCCTTGACAGACGCTCCTGCCGTTCCCGTCGGTTGGTGCGTTGACGTGTGGCGGCACGCTGCAAGTCATGCAGTTCAATTAGCGTCAATGCGCTGGCGACCAGCTTGTTGTCATCCCACGGTTTGGACAGATAATCCGCCGCACCGGCTTTAGATAACGCAACTGCGTGCTCCAGCTGAGTCCAGGCGGTCAGGAGAATGATCGGCAGATCGGGAGAGACCGCCCGCAAGCGATGAAACAGTTCCACTCCCTCGTCGCCCGAGGTGTAGTCCGATTCAAAGTTCATGTCCTGGATGACAAGATCGATGTCACCTCGCTCAACACGCCGGACGCCGGCATCCGGCGTCGCGGCATGTTCCACCTGCATCTCGTGCAGAGAAAAGAGGATCTCAAGCGCGGTTGCAACGCTTGGGTTGTCATCAATGACTAGGACTCGCGGCATAGACATTAGCTTAAACGACTCCGCTCAGACGGTCCTTGTTGCTGTGGTCGGTGCGACATTGGCAGCGCGCAATGCCGGTGCCAATACGGCCAGTTGCCCGATGATCCACAGCGCGACGGCACCCATCGGCAGATAGATCCATGGCAGGCGCGGCATTTCATACTTGGCCATCAGCAGCTGATTGAGGCCGAACGCCAGGATGAGACCCAGCACGATGCCACCGGAGACAATCAGAAAATTCTCGGTCTGGAAATAGCGGACGATGTCGGTGCGGGTTGCGCCGAGCGCGCGACGAATACCGATCTGCTTGGTGCGCTGCTGTACCCAGAAGCTTGCAATACCGACGATCCCGAATGCGGTGACACACAGCAGGATCACGGAGACAATACTCAACAACCAGGCCATGGACCGGTCGGATGCGAAATAGTCTTCGCGCATCTGTGCAAAGGTCTCCGAGCCCGATGAGATGCGGTTGGGGTTGGCGCGAGTCAGTGCCGCGTCGACCGCGCTGAGGACCGTGGCGGGCTTAAAGCCCTCTTTAGTGCGGATTACATACTGGCCAAAGAAATCGATCGGCGTGCGAAAGGGTGCGATCACTGTGTACTCTTTCGCCTCGCTAGCGGCCCAGCCCTTACCGGGACGGACCAATCGCTCGACAACCCCGATAATCTGAATCGGACTGTCCTCGCCCATGTAGAGTGCTTTGCCGACTGCATTCTGACCCGGAAAGAGTTTGTCAGCCATCGCCTTGGTAATGACAGCCTTGGTGAAGCGCGTATCGTCGGTGGCCTCCGAGACTTTGATGTATTCATCATTAGCGAAGGCGCGTCCTTGCACGATCTTTAACCCCAAGGTGGAAAAGACACCGGGGTCGGCCATGGTGATGCCTGCACTGATAGTGGCGCCTTGCGGAGTGGTCGAGAAGCTGGAGTTGCTTGAATTGCTGGTGAGCGGCAGCTGGTTGAGGATGGTCACATCGGCAACACCCGGCACCGAGCGGATCACCTCCAGATCGGCATTCGTACGTGCCCAGCGTTCGGATTCCGGGCCCAGGGGGCTGGTCAGAATCCGTGCGATGTGGGCTTCGTCAACGCCGCTGACGGTCTGAATGTCGCGCACGCGGCGTGAAATCAGGTCAAACGCGTTGCACAAGATGGCGCAAGTCAGCGCAATCTCCATCACGATGACTGCAACGGCACCTTTATGGCGGGTAAGACTCGATAGGATAGGACGGATAGCAGTCACGATTATTGGCTCTTAAGATGGATGGCCGGCGCGATTTGCATCGCACGCCAGGCTGGCAGTGAACCGGCGAGCAGAGTCACTGCAACAGCAATCAGCAGTGTGGTGATCAGCATGGTCATGTCCATGTTGACGAGATTCGCGTAATCGACCGGCTGCTTACGCACAGCCATCAGACCCAGCCAGGCCAGTAGCAGTCCGCCGACTCCACCTGCAGCACCGATCATCGCGGACTCGGTCAGGAACTGACGGAAGATCTGCAGTCGTGTGGCGCCCAAGGCCCGCCGAACACCGATCTCTCCACTGCGACGCAGGAACTTGGCCAGTAACAGGCCCACAACATTAGTCATACACACAAGCAGAAAGCCAAGCGCCAACCACAACTGCAGACGCACGTCCGACGGTACGACCTTCTGGTAATCCAGCCATTCCATCACGTTGCGCAGTCGCACATTCGGGGGCCTGTAGAACCAGCCGTTGTCCTTCTGACGCTGCGAATACTGCGTCAGATAGTTCTTGTAATCGGTGCGAGCCGATGCGTCGGGCAACTCCACCCAGTACTGGAGCCAGTTGCAATGCAGCCCGCTGTCGGTAACGTATTTGCCCTCCGGTACGCGCTGGCTGCAGTCCATGTTGCCTGCAAAACTGAGCTTCAGATCGCGTGCTGTAGTGAATGGCACGTAGACTTGGTCTTCGCCGCTAAACCGGCCCGAATTCAAGTCGTAGAAGCGCGGTGCCACCATCCACTTGCCGACAACGCCGAGGACCTGAAAGGTCTGCTGCCCGAACTTAATAGTCTTGCCGACGGGATCGGCGGCACCGAACATCTTCTCAGCGAGCTTGTAGTTAATTAAAGCCACGCGTGATTTGGCGGCATCATCTGCCTTCGTCCAGCTGCGGCCCTTAATGATCGGCACGTTCATCATCTGAAAGAAATCCGCGCTGACGTGGCGGGTGGGAACGCGAGTCGGAGCGCTCTTGCCGTTCGGCATCTCAATAATGGAATCGCCGGCACTGACGATCGTCTGGCGTGGAGCCTTGGCTTCGGCCATCAGTTGCTCCGCGTCCGTGCGCGTCAGATCGTCCGGTGGCTCGTTATCTGCATACGGGTAATCGGTGGGACGGGTGTCCAGTTGCACCCGATACAGCACGTCGCTCTTGTCCGGAATGGGGTCGCCGGACAGTGCACGGTAGACCGTCAGCGTGGTCATGGTCGCACCGACGCCCGCTGCGATCGTCAGAATCATCAGAAAGGTCAACATGCGGTTGCGCTTAAGACTGCGCAGGGCGAGCTTGAAATAATAGGAGTTCATTCTTATGCCCCCGCGACGGCCGCGGTCGCGTGATTGCCGGCAAACAAGGGCGAAGGCCGGACTATGTCGGTAGCAACGCCATCCACCACATGGACATTGCGTTGGGCGCGTGCCGCAAGCTCGGGGTCGTGGGTCACCATGACAATGGTGGTGCCTTTGGAATTGATGTCCTCGAGCAGCTGCATGATGCTGCGGGCCATTTGGGTATCCAAGTTACCCGTCGGTTCGTCGGCCAGTAACAGGCGCGGGGAGCCGGCCAGTGCGCGTGCAATTGCAGCGCGTTGCTGCTGTCCGCCCGAGAGCTCGCCGGGATAGTGCTTCATCCGTGAGCCAAGGCCCACTTCGGACAAGGCGTGTTCAATGCGTTCCTTGCGCTCTTTGGCCGACATGCCGCGATAGCGCAAGGGGACATCGACGTTATCGAACAGATTCAAGTCGGGGATCAGATTGAATCCCTGAAAAATAAAGCCGATCTTCTGATTGCGCAGATGCGAGCGCGCAGCATCACTCAGGTTGCTCACGTTCTCGCCATCGAGAATATAAGTGCCACCGGTAAAGCTCTCCAGCAATCCGGCGATATTGAGGAAGGTGGTCTTGCCGGAGCCCGACGGTCCCGTCACGGCAACGAACTCGCCTTCGGCGACTTGCAGATCCAGGGCGCGAAGTGCGTGCGTTTCAACCAGTTCGGTGCGATAGACCTTGGCGATTTGATTCATTTGCAGCATGTCAGTGCAGTCCTTGTAGGAAGGGAATTAGCGGATGCGGATGGTTTCACCGGACTTGAAGTCGTCGGCGCCGGAGGTGATGACGCGTTCGCCTTGAACGAGGCCGCTGATGATTTCAACGGCATCGGTGCCACTCAGGCCGACGCTTACGGGAATTTCAGTGGCGATGCCATCGCGCACGACCCATGCTTTGGTGGTGCCGACATCCATGCTCGGGCCGCGTTCGACCTTGAGCACGTTACGTCGGGTGCCCAGCAGGACACGCGCATTGAGGCGTTGGTTCTGGCGCAGGTCTTTGGGTTGAGCGCCGGGATCAAATCGGACGCGCACGTTGACTTCGCCATTCACAACTTCGGGTGCAATCGCGGAGATCGTGCCGCCGACATCACCGCTTTGAGCACTCAATCGTGCCGGCATGCCAATCGCGAGATTGCGTGCCTGGCTTTCCGGCACCTTGATCTCGACTTCCAGATTGCGCAGGTCAACCACGCTGAGAAGTTCTGCGTTGGTCTGGACGTTCTGACGTTGGCTGACCAGAATCTGGCCCACCTGACCATCAAACGGAGCGCGCAGGGTGAGGGCGGCAACTTGGCGTTGGAGTTCGCCGACGACTGCGCGTTGACGGTCGGCCAACGCGCGGCGATTGCGTGCATCCATCGTGGCGCTGCTGGCCTGCAGCTGCACGTCCTTGACCGCGTGACTGACGCCGATGCGCGTCTTGGAGACATCATCCTGTGCCTTGTCCACGTCGACGCGGGCTACGGCTCCGCCTTCGAAACCGCGGGTGTAGCGCTGCAGTTGCCGTTGCGCGGCGGTCTGGTCGACGCGGGCCTGGTCCAGCGACTTGAGCGCGGCCGAACGGATCAGTTCCGCATCCAGCGCGGCGCGGTCCACGTCGGCATCCAGACCGGCCAGTGTGGCCTGTTCCTGAGCGAGACGGCTGCGCAGCTCAGGGCTATCGATCTGCGCCAGGATCTGACCGGCTTTGACGACATCGCCCGCAACGACATGCAAGGTCACGAGACCGCCGGCTTCAGCATAAAGACTCGGGCTGTTGGCCGCGGTGATCCGGCCTTCGGCTGCGATGTCACGAATCAGGTCGCCGCGCGTCACGGTTGCGATGCGCACTCGGTCTTTGCTGATGGTGCGCCCGCCCGATAGCCACGCAAAGGTGAGCCAGACGGCTGCTGCGAGCACAGCAATTGCCGCCGCAATCTGCAGGGCGCGTTTGCGGTTGCGGACGCCTTTGAGCTGCGCCGGTTCGATGCGGATGTCTTGGTCGCGGGTATCTTGAATCGCCATGACTACAAGGTAGCCGCGAATTTTCGCGCAATTGATTCGGATTGCGTGCCGCTAACTGATTGATTTGCGAAGGATTTTCCGGCAATCACAGTGTCCGCGGACAGTTTCGATTGTTGCGGCGGACACGATGACAACAAAAAACCCGGTGATCTGCTGATCACCGGGCTTTGAGTACTGCTGAAATCCGTTGAGGATTAGATCTTGCCGACCAGATCCAGCGACGGCTTCAGAGTGGCTTCGCCTTCGGTCCACTTGGCCGGGCAGACTTCGCCCGGATGCGAGGCAACGTACTGAGCGGCCTTAACCTTGCGCAGCAGTTCCGACGCGTCACGGCCGATGCCGTTGTCGTGGATTTCGAGAACCTTGATTTCGCCTTCCGGATTGATGACGAAGGTGCCGCGCAGGGCCAGGCCTTCTTCTTCGATCAGGACGTCAAAGTTGCGCGACAGGGTTTGGGTCGCGTCGCCCAGCATGGTGTACTTGACCTTCTTGATGGCGTCCGAAGTGTCAGCCCAAGCCTTGTGCGCGAAGTGGGTATCGGTCGAGACCGAGTAGATTTCGACGCCGAGCTTTTGGAACTCTTCGTAATGGTCAGCCAGGTCTTCGAGTTCGGTCGGGCAGACGAACGTAAAGTCGGCCGGGTAGAACACGATCACCGACCACTTGCCCTTCAGGGATTCGTCGGTCACTTCGATGAATTCGCCATTTTTATAGGCTTGCGTCTTGAACGGCTTGATTTTGGTGTTGATCAGCGACATCGGGATTTCCTTCTTTGCTGTCTATGGGTGAAAGGTTGATTGATAGCTTAGGCAAACATCATGCACCGCACAAATTGATTGTTTTTATCTGTGTGATTGGAAGAGGCTATCGGCTGCTACGGGGGCCAATGCCATAATCCCACGTTCCCGGTTAAGAAATGGCTACAGCGGTGACAACAATTCGACAATGGTTGGCGCAGGCGCACGATCCCGTGGATCCGGAGGATGCGCGTTACTTGGCGATGCACGTGCTGGCCCTGACCCCGACCGGCCTGTTCCTGCATGACGAACGCGAGCTGACGCCCGATGAACTGGGGCAGTTGGAGGCGCTGCTCGCACGCCGTGCCGCCGGCGAACCCGTCGCCTATCTCACCGGCAGCCGCGGTTTCTGGTCGATGGAGCTGCAGGTGGATTCCTCGACGCTGATTCCGCGGGCCGACACCGAGAACTTGGTCGCCGCTGCTCTGGAGAAGCTTGAGCTGTTCCAAACGCCGCGCGTTTTGGATCTGGGCACCGGGAGTGGGGCGATCGCTTCGGCGATTGCCCGCGAATGCCCGCACGCCAAGGTTGTCGCAACCGATCGCAGTGAGGATGCGTTACGCGTCGCGGCGGGCAATGCAGCCGCACTCGGTTTGCACAACGTCGAATTCCTCATCGGCAACTGGTTTGCGGCGTTGCCCGATCCGACAACGCCTTTCGATGTGATCGTCAGCAACCCACCGTACATCCGCAGTGACGATCCGCACTTGGAGCAGGGCGATCTGCGCTTTGAACCCATCACTGCACTCGCGTCCGGCCCGGACGGGCTCGACGATTTAAGGCTGATCATTGCCGGTGCTGCAGCCTATCTGAACGACAACGGTTGGCTACTGGTGGAGCATGGCTACGATCAGGGTGCCGCTGTGCGGGCGCTGTTCGAGCAGGCCAATTACACGCATATCGAAACCCGGCGCGATTTCGGCGATAACGATCGCATCACGATGGGCCAACTGTATCGTCCTACAATGAAAACATCACCACTACCGACCGACTGAGCATGCGCGAACTCTATCCCGATATTACTCCTTATGCTTCCGGGACGCTGGCCGTTGATGATCGCCACACGTTGTACTGGGAGCAATGCGGCAATCCGCAGGGTAAACCGGTCGTGATGCTGCACGGGGGTCCTGGCGGCGGCTGCACGGACAAGATGCGCCGTTTCCATGATCCGGCCAAATACAACATCATTCTGTTCGATCAGCGCGGTTCCGGCCGATCGACTCCACATGCCGATCTGGTCGACAACACCACATTGGATCTGGTCGCGGACATTGAACGCCTTCGTGAGTATCTGGGCGTTGATCGCTGGCAGGTGTTCGGCGGTTCCTGGGGTTCGACCTTGGCGTTGGCCTATGCGCAAACGCATCCGGAGCGAGTGACCGAGCTCGTGCTGCGCGGCATCTTCATGCTGCGTCATTGGGAATTGCAGTGGTTCTATCAGGAAGGCGCCAACCGCCTGTTCCCCGATGCGTGGGAGCACTACCTTAATGCGATTCCGGAGTCCGAACGCGGCGACCTGATCGCGGCTTATCACCGTCGTCTGACCTCCGATGATGAAGCCACCCGTCTGGCCGCTGCTAAGGCATGGAGCATTTGGGAGGGCGCCACCAGCTTCCTGCACATTGACGATGACTTTGCCGATGCGCATGGCGATCCGCAGTTCGCGTTGGCCTTTGCCCGCATTGAAAACCACTACTTCGTCAACAAGGGCTTCTTCGAAGTCGATGATCAGCTGTTGCGCGATGCGCATCGCATAGCCGACATTCCCGGTGTGATTGTGCATGGCCGCTACGATGTGGTCTGCCCGGTCAATAACGCCTGGGATCTGCACAAAGTCTGGCCAAAGGGTGAGCTGATCATTACGCCGGCCAGTGGCCACAGTGCATTCGAAGCGGAAAACGTCGACGCACTGGTACGCGCCACCGATCGTTTTGCAAACTGAGACAAGGAGCAACGACATGACTCGACCGTTGATCACTGGTTTATTGCTGCTGTTGCCGCTAGTGCCCGTACAGGCGCAGATTAATGAACCGACGCAGATTAAGTTGCAGGGCGAACAGCTGCTGAGCTACCGCGAGGCTCAGGCCATGTCGCTGGACACGTTCCTGAACTCGCATCCCGATATTAAGTATCTGCTGCGCGGCCGTAAGGCGTATTTCGCCGGCAATTACAAGGAAGCGATTCCCGCGCTGGAACGCTCAGCGCGCTACGGCGAGAAGCTGGCGCAGGCCATGCTTGCGGAGATGTACTGGAACGGCGAGGGGGTGCCTGTCAATAAGGCACGCGCCTATGCGATGGCCGATGTGGCCGCCGAACGTATGAACCAGCCGTTTTTAATCGGCAAGCGCGAGCAGTATTGGGCGGCCATGACTCCTGCAGAGCAGCAACAGGCCATGGCCATGGCTGACGAAATACTCGGAACTTACTCCGATAAAGTGGCGATGCCAAAGATCGCGCAAGTGCTGCGCAACTCCAAGGGCGAGCGCAATCGCGCGAAAGGTTACGGCCGCTTACTGACCCGCATGATTGCCTTCAATGACGACGGATCCATCGAGGATGACATCCGGCCCGATGCCTTCCATGCCGAAAAATTCTGGGATCCGACGGAGTATCAGAAATTCAAGGATAAGTACGTCGCGGCAGCGACACGCTACGGCAGTGTGACGGTGCGCATGGGTGACAAAGTGCAGACTAGCCGCCAGCAAGGCGACAATGTCCCGCCGGTCAAACAGCCGGAAAACAACGGCGAGTAATCAGCCGCGCGTTTACCGTTTGCGACCGTCCAGATGATGCTCAATCATCCACAGTCCGCCCCATAGTTTGAGATCGAGTTCATAGCCTTCGGCCTGACGTTGCAGCAGCCAACCGGGAGCGTCCTGCAGCGGGACCTCGTGCACGATGATGGCTTCGTCCTCGGCCTCTACACCGCCACCTTGATGTTTACGGGTGAGATTGCCGGCGCGCACGTACGCGATCCGCTCGTTGGTTAAACCTGCCGACGTGGGCCCGATCAGCAACACTTCCATGCTGTCGGTGATGTAGCCGGTTTCCTCTTCGAGCTCACGACGTGCTGCATTTTCGAGCGTGTCTTCACCGGCCTGGTCGCCGACCAGCCCGGCCGGCATTTCAATGGTGCGACGCCCCAGCGGAATCCGATCCTGCTCGACGAACACCACTTTATTGTCATGCGTCACCGCAATGATGATCACCGCCATGCCGCGACCGTGCACGCGCTCGACAAACTCCCACGTGCCTTGCCGCCGCATCCGCAGCCAGTCGCCCTCGAGCAGAGTCTCGACCGGCATTTGGGCAATAGGCGATTGCAATGTCGAAGGCATAACGGTCAATTTCTCCTACCGGTTGCCCCGATCTTAGCAGGCGCTCAGTCGCCGTTTGGTGACAGGTCCAAGGCGCAACGTCTCGATCAGCGGCAGCAAACGTTCCGTGTCGGCAGACCCGCGCGCAAACCCGTGCGACACATCGCCCAACGGCGCATCGAGCGCAATCACCGTCAGTTGACGATACAGCCGCGCCAGTTCGCCATGCTCGCGCAATTTGGCCGCAACCGACTTGGCGCCGCGCAAGTTGCTCAGAAGCGGCACCTCATCCACGCGTCGCAGTAGTTCCTCGAGCGAGCCGAAATGCGCCAGCAAGGCCGCCGCCGTCTTGCCCCCGATTCCCGGCACACCCGGAATGTTGTCGATGGCATCGCCCGCCAGCGCCAGATAATCTGCAATCTGATGCGCATGCACGCCGTGCTTATCGATCACCTGGTTGTGCGTCCAACGCAGACCGCGCGCAAAATCCCACTGCTCGTCGGTTCCGGCGAGCAGCTGCGACAGATCCTTATCCGCCGACACGATCACACCGCGGAAACCCTGCGGCCGCAAATGATTGAGCACCGAGCCGATCAGGTCATCGGCCTCGTAACGCAGATCGCCCAGCACCGGTAAGCCCAAGGCCTCACTCAGCGCACGGCAGTATGCGAACTGCCGCAGCAGATCTTCCGGCGCCGGCAAGCGGTTGGCTTTATAAGGGGGGTAAATTTCGTTGCGGTAACACTGGTCCAACGACTGGTCGAAGGCAATCACGATGTGCTCAGGCTGCGTCTGCTCCAGCAAGTCCAGCAAAAAGCGCGCAAATCCCTGCACCGCGTTGGTCGGCCACCCCTCGGAGTCGGTGAAATGATCGGGCATCGAGTGCCAGGCGCGGAACACGTAGATGCTCGCATCCACCAGATAGACAGTTCGCGACACAGTGCTCATCAATTAATCCCGGGTAAAAGAAATAGCATCCGGGTCAAATTCGGATAGTAGAGAAGCGGCATCAGGACGCTCCCGCTCGGGTACCTCCAGCTTGGCCGTTCCGATATGGATAAAGCCCACGATCAGCTCATGGGGCGCCAGATCGAACCAGCGCGACACCTCGGGGTCATAGGCCGCCCAGCCGGTCAGCCAGTTGCCCGCAAAGCCTTCGGCCGCTAGCGCCTGCAACAGTTGGAAGGCCACACAGCCCGCCGTCAGCTCCTGCTCCAGACGCGGCACCTTGGGGTTGTCGGTAATCCGGGCAACCACAGCTACCACCGTCGGGGCGAACGAAAAGCGGGTCCGGTCCTTGTCCAGTACCTTTGGGGCGATGTCTGGGTCCAGCTCCTGATGGCGCCGCACCAACGCCGCACCCAGCGCGTCACGGGCGGTCAGGGGGATCTCAATCAGGCGGAACGGCACCAGCTTGCCGTGGTCGGGCACCCGAACGGCTGCCTCAATGCAGCGGAGCAGGGTAGCGCGGTCCGGGCCGGGCGCTCCCAGTTGTGTAACCGGCACCGAGCGGCGCTCGGACAAATCGGAAAGGCTCAGGGACACGCACACATCCTTATTAAGGGTCAAAACACCGATCTGGTATTCTACCTTCCATGCCGAAGCGTCCACTGACCGTTACTGTGATCGGGTTTTTTATCCTGATCCAATCCGCCATGAACTTCCTGAGCCTGACGGCCATCCGCAAAGATCCGTCATTGCTGGCCCAGGCGATTCCCACCGCCACCGGTGCCGACATCTCGCGGGCCATTCCGATTGCGATGTTCGCCTGCGTGGTGATGTTCCTGATCGGCCTGAGCGTGCTGCGGGGCCTTAACTGGGCCCGTATCGCGGTGGTGGCCTTGGCACTGTTAGTGGCGCTGATGGGCCTGCTGTCCGGCAACACCACGATGCTGCTGGGCGCCGGGCTGCATGCCCTGATGGCGTTCATGTTGTATCGCCCCGCCGCCAATGCCTTCTTTGAGGCCAAGCGCCGTGGGGGTGGCGGCAATCTGCCTCCGCCGCCGACCGGTGGCCCCGATAGCGGTACCGGATCGGGCGACGGCAACGGCCGGATCGCCGTCTGACCCCAACCGGCCGCGAAGGCCGGTCAGAAAATCACCAATCGCCTAAGTTGCTGATTTTTTTACGATTCAACTTGCACAGCGGTCGAAATTCGGGTTAGAATAGCGGCTCACTTCCCCTTCGGTAGTGGTATAAAACTGCGAAATGAGGCATAGGATTTGCTTCGTATTCGCCGGACACGGATGCGTCGCATGGCTTTGCCGGTTTGCAAAAATCCCTTGTTTTAAAGGGTTTTTTTGTCAACAGGCACGGACTGCGTCACTCAAAACATCCATGTCGGGCGGACCGCTTTAACGGCCCGCTTTTTTGCTTTTTGAACTCTGCTTTTTGATCTAAGAAATGGGGTCGTGCACCATGTGCTGCCCGGCCTGTCGCTCTTTTTTTATTAAAGGAACCCCCCGTTATGGCGGACCAAAAGATTCGCATCCGGCTCAAGGCCTTCGATCATCGTCTGATCGACCGCTCGGCCAGCGAGATCGTTGAGACGGCAAAGCGCACCGGCGCCCAAGTTAAGGGCCCGATCCCGCTGCCGACCAAGATCGAACGCTACACCATCCTCGTCTCGCCGCACGTCGATAAAGACGCGCGTGACCAGTACGAGACCCGCACGCACAAGCGCGTGCTCGATATCGTCGACCCCAACGACAAGACCGTGGACGCGCTGATGAAGCTCGAACTGGCCGCTGGCGTTGACGTCCAGATCAAGCTGAGCTGAGGCATAAACAATGGCTACGAAGAAATATTCGTTGGGCATCGTTGGCCGTAAGGCCGGCATGAGCCGCTTCTTCACTGAAGACGGCAAGTCGGTTCCGGTGACCCTGATTGAGGCAACCCCGAACCGCGTAACCCAAATCAAAACTCAAGACACCGATGGCTACTCCGCAGTTCAAGTGACTGTTGGCGTGCGTCGCGCTGCGCTGATCAACAAGCCAGAGGCCGGTCACCTGGCCAAGGCCAAGGTCGAAGCCGGTCGCGGTCTGTGGGAACTCCGTGTCGAAGACGACAAGATCGCTGACTTCGAAGTCGGCGGCGAAATCAAGGCAGACATCTTTGAAGTCGGCCAGATTGTTGACGTCCAGGGCGTGACCAAGGGTAAGGGCTTCCAGGGCACCATCAAGCGCTGGAACTTCACCATGGGTGATGCCACCCACGGTAACTCGCTGTCGCACCGCGCACCGGGTTCGATCGGTCAGCGTCAAACGCCGGGCCGCGTGTTCCCGGGCAAGAAAATGTCCGGTCACATGGGTCACGAAATCCAAACCACCCAAGGTCTCGAAATCGTCCAGATCGATGCCGAACGCGGTTTGATCGCTATCAAGGGTGCCATTCCCGGCGCTCCGGGTGGTGACGTGATCATCCGTCCTTCGAGCAAGGGTTGAGGGAGCTAGGAAATCATGGAACTGAACGTTTTTAACAGCAGCAACAAGGTCTCGGTGTCCGAAGAAACTTTCGGCCGTGACTTCAGCCAGGATCTGGTGCATCAGGTCGTCGTCGCTTACCGCAATGCGGGCCGCGCCGGCACCAAGGCACAAAAGACCCGCTCGGAAGTTGCCGGTACCACCAAGAAGTCCAAGAAGCAAAAGGGCGGCGGCGCACGTCATGGCGCGCTGACGGCTCCGATCTTCGTCGGCGGTGGTGTGACTTTTGCAGCCAAGCCGCGTAGCTTCGCGCAAAAGGTCAACCGCAAGATGTACCGTGCGGCCATGCAGTCGATCCTGTCGGAACTGAACCGTCAAGGCCGCCTGACCGTGGTTGAAACCTTTGACATGGACGCGCCGAAGACCTCGGGTCTGGCCGCCAAGCTCAAGGACTTCAACGTCGGCAAGCGCCCGCTGATCGTCACCGAAGACGCAACCGAAAACCTGTACCTGTCGGCCCGTAACCTGCCGTACGTCGAAGTTCGTGACGTGCAAGGCCTGGATCCGGTGTCGCTGGTCGGTGCCGATACCGTCGTCATTACGGTTGACGCCGTCAAGAAGATTGAGGAGTGGCTGGCATGAACGACGCCAAGCTTTACAACGTAATCCGCGCACCGCGCGTGTCCGAAAAGACCGCACGCCTGCAGGAAGTCTCGAACCAGTACTGCTTCGAAGTGGCGAAGGACGCTACCAAGGCTGACATCAAAGTCGCCGTGGAAAAGCTGTTCAACGTCAAGGTGGCAGCCGTCAACGTTGCGAACGTCAAGGGCAAGGCCCGTACGTTCCGCTTCCGCGAAGGCAACCGCAAGGACTGGCGCAAGGCATACGTCACGCTGGCTGAAGGCCAGTCGATTGACGTCACTGCTGTGGCTTAAGGATAGGAAACGACTATGCCTTTGATGACCTTTAAACCCACCTCGCCGGGCCGCCGTAGCGCCGTCCGCGTGGTGACGCCTGACCTGCACAAGGGTGCGCCGTACGCGCCGCTTCTTGAAAAGCAGGGCAAGACCGGTGGCCGTAACAACTATGGCCGCATCACTACCCGTCACATCGGTGGTGGCAGCAAGCAACACTACCGCGTCATTGATTTCAAGCGCAACAAGATTGGCATCCCCGCCAAGGTTGAGCGTATTGAATACGATCCGAACCGCACTGCGCACATCGCGCTGCTGCTGTACGTCGACGGTGAACGCCGCTACATCATTGCCCCGAAGGGCCTGAAGGCCGGCGACCAAGTGCTCGCAGGCCGTGACGCTCCGATCCGTGCAGGTAACACCCTGCCGCTGGCCAACATTCCGGTCGGCACCACGGTGCATTGCGTCGAAATGAAGCCCGGTAAGGGTGCCCAAATGGCCCGCGCTGCCGGCGCCGGTGTCTATCTGGTTGCTCGCGAACACGGCTATGCCACTCTGCGTCTCCGCTCCGGCGAAATGCGCAAGGTGCCGGTCGAATGCGTCGCTACCGTCGGTGAAGTCGGCAACGTCGAACACAGCCTTGAAAAGCTGGGTAAGGCCGGTGCCAAGCGCTGGCGCGGTATCAAGCCGACCGTTCGCGGTGCAGCTATGAACCCGGTCGACCACCCGCACGGCGGTGGTGAGGCCAAGGCCGGCCAGGGCAATCCGCACCCGGTCACGCCTTGGGGTGTCCCAACCAAGGGTTACAAGACCCGTAAGAACAAGCGCACGCAGAAGTTCATCGTGCGCGATCGCAGGAGCTAATCGGCCATGGCACGTTCACTGAAAAAAGGCCCGTTCGTTGACCACCACTTGATTTCCAAGGTGGAAAACGCCGGCACAACCAAGCGCCCGATTAAAACCTGGTCGCGTCGTTCCACCATCCTGCCGGAAATGATCGGTTACACGATCGCCGTGCACAATGGCAAGAACCACGTCCCGGTGCTCGTTAACGAGCAAATGGTCGGCCATAAGCTCGGCGAATTCGCACTGACCCGTACCTACAAAGGTCACGGTGCGGATAAGAAGAGCAAGTAAGGAGACTTGACGATGGAAGCTAAAGCAATTCTGCGCTCCGCGCGTATCTCCCCCCAAAAGGCCCGTCTGGTTGCTGACCAAGTACGTGGCATGGCCGCCGGCCGTGCTGTTGACTTGCTCAAGTTCTCGGACAAGAAAGCCGCTCACCTGATCAAGAAGGTGGTTGAGTCCGCCATCGCCAACGCCGAAAACAATGTCGGCGCTGACGTGGACGCTCTCAAAGTCCAAACGATCATGGTTGACGAAGGTCCTACGCTGAAGCGCTTCATGGCGCGTGCAAAGGGCCGTGGCACCCGCATCCTCAAGCGCACCAGCCACATCACTGTGGTTGTGGGCGAAGGCAAGTAAGGCAGGAACTCTTATGGGTCATAAAGTACATCCCACCGGCATCCGCCTGGGCATTTCGAAAGACTGGAATTCCAAGTGGTACGCCAACAAGAAGCAATACGCCGAGTTCCTCGCCGCCGATCTTAAGGTGCGCGAAGTTCTCCGCAAGAAGCTGGCTCAGGCCGGCGTCTCCAAGATCCTGATCGAACGTCCGGCGAACAACGCCCGCGTCACGATTTTCACGGCCCGTCCGGGCGTGGTGATCGGTAAGCGTGGTGAGGACATCGAAAAGCTGCGTAAGGAAGTCTCGGAAGTGATGGGCGTTCCTGCTCACATCAACGTGACCGAAGTCCGCAAGCCTGATCTGGACGCCCAACTGGTTGCCGAGTCGATTGCTCAGCAGCTCGAACGCCGCATCATGTTCCGTCGCGCCATGAAGCGCGCTGTCGGTAACGCGATGCGTCTGGGCGCCCTGGGCATCAAGGTGAACGTGGCCGGCCGTCTCAACGGCGCCGAAATCGCCCGTTCCGAATGGTACCGCGAAGGTCGCGTGCCGCTGCATACGCTGCGTGCCGACATCGATTACGGTACTGCCGAAGCCTTGACGACTTACGGCATCATCGGCATCAAGGTCTGGATCTACAAGGGCGAAGTGTTTGACTTCTCCCAAGTTGGCCAGGAAAAGCAAGACGACGCGCCGCAAGGCCGTGGTGACCGTGGCGACCGTCAGGATCGTCCGGGCCGTGGTCGTCCGGCACGTGAAGCGAGGTAATCCGCCATGTTGCAACCTAAACGTACCAAGTTCCGCAAGGTCCACAAGGGCCGCAACACCGGCCTGAGCTGGTCGGCCAACCAAGTGTCGTTCGGCGAGTATGGCCTCAAGGCCACTAGCTTCGGCCAGTTGACCGCCCGTCAGATCGAAGCTGCGCGTCGTGCCATCTCCCGTCACGTGAAGCGCGGCGGCAAGATGTGGATCCGCGTGTTCCCCGACAAGCCTATTACCAAGAAGCCGATCGAAGTCCGCATGGGCTCGGGTAAGGGTAACGTCGAATACTGGGTCGCCCAGATCCAGCCCGGCCGTATGATCTATGAGATCGAAGGTGTCAGCGAAGAAGTCGCCCGCGAGGCCTTCCGTCTGGCTGCGGCTAAGCTGTCGGTGACCACCACCTTCATTTCCCGCACGGTGCGCTAATGAACATTAAAGAACTCCGCAATAAGTCCGCGGACGAGCTGCGCGCTCACCTGACCGATCTGCATAAGGAGTCGTTCTCGCTCCGCATGCAGAAGGCCACGGGCCAGCTCGCCACCACCCATCAGGCCAAGCTTGTGCGCCGCGAAATCGCTCGCGTCAACACCTTGCTGACCGAGAAGAAGTAAGGACTCACCATGACCGACAACAATACAGAGAAAGCCATTCGCACGGTTGAAGGCCGAGTCATCTCCAACAAGATGGACAAGACCGTCACCGTTCTGGTGGAACGCCAAGTCAAGCACGCACTGTACGGTAAGTACGTGCGTCGTTCGACCAAGCTGCACGCCCACGACGCCGATAATTCCTGCATGGAAGGCGATGTGGTCCGCGTCAAGGAGATCTCCCCGATGTCCAAGACCAAAAACTGGACCGTGGTTGAAATCGTCAACCGCGCTGCCGAAGCATAAGAGAGGAGCAGAACCATGATCCAAATGCAAAGCTACCTCGACGTGGCCGATAACTCCGGTGCCAAGGAAGTGATGTGCATCAAGGTGCTGGGCGGCTCGAAGCGCCGTTACGCCGGCATCGGCGACATCATCAAGGTCACCGTGAAAGACGCGATTCCGCGCGGCAAGGTCAAGAAGGGCGACGTCTATGACGCCGTCGTGGTCCGCACCCGTAAGGGCGTTCGTCGTCCGGACGGTTCGCTGATCCGCTTCGACGGCAACGCTGCCGTGCTGCTGAACAACAAGCAAGAGCCCATTGGTACGCGTATCTTTGGACCTGTCACCCGCGAGCTGCGCTCCGAGAAGTTCATGAAGATCGTCTCGCTTGCGCCGGAAGTGCTGTAATCGGAGGCAATTCAAATGAACCGTATTAAAAAGGGCGACCAAGTCGTCGTCATCGCCGGTAAGGACAAGGGCAACAAGGGTGAAGTACTCGCCATTAAGGGCGACAAGATCACCGTGTCCAACGTCAACATCATCAAGCGCCACACCAAGGCGAACCCGCAGGCCGGTCTGGCCGGCGGTATCGTCGAACGCGAGGCCCCGATCCATATCTCGAACGTCATGCTGTTCAACCCTGCCACCGGCAAGGGCGAACGCGTTTCGATCAAGGTCCTGGAGGATGGAACCAAGACCCGTGTGTTCCGCTCCGGTGCGTCGATTGACGCCTAAGGAATTGAAACTATGACTACTCGTCTCGAAAAGTTCTACAAAGAAGAAGTGGTTCCGCAGCTGACCGAAAAGTTCGGCTACAAGAACCCGATGGAAGTGCCTAAGCTGGTCAAGATCACCTTGAACATGGGCGTCGGCGAAGCCGCGACCAACAAGAAGGTGCTTGAGAATGCCGTGGCCGACATGGAAAAGATCTCCGGCCAGAAGGCTGTGGTCACCAAGTCGCGCGTCTCGGTTGCCTCGTTCAAGATCCGTGACGGCTGGCCGATCGGCTGCAAGGTCACTCTGCGTTCGGACAAAATGTTCGAATTCCTGGATCGTCTGATCAACATCTCGCTGCCCCGTACCCGCGACTTCCGCGGTGTGTCCGGCAAGTCCTTCGACGGCCGTGGCAACTACAACATGGGCGTCAAGGAACAGATCATCTTCCCGGAAATCGACTTTGACCAGGTCGACGCGGTGCGCGGTATGGACATCGCCATCACCACCACTGCCAAGACCGACGCCGAAGCGAAGGCCTTGCTGGAAGCGTTCCGCTTCCCCTTCCGTTAATAGGATCAGGTAAAGATTATGGCTAAGACCTCGATGATCAACCGCGAAGTGAAGCGTGCCAAGCTGGCCGCTCGCTATGCGGACAAGCGTACCGAACTGAAGAAAGTGATCGCTTCGGAAACCGCTTCGTACGAAGAAAAGATGGAAGCTGCAACCAAGCTGCAAAAGTTGCCGCGTGACAGCTCGCCGTCGCGTCAGCAAAACCGTTGCGTGCTGACCGGTCGTCCGCGTGGTGTGTACAGCAAGTTCGGCCTGGGCCGTAACAAGCTGCGCGAACACACCATGAAGGGCGACGTCCCAGGCCTGCGCAAGGCTTCCTGGTAAGTCGCGGCGCTTAGATATGTCTCGACATAACTAAGCAGCACTGCAAAGCAGAATGACCCGTCTCTTCGAGGCGGGTCATTTTGCAGTGTAGGTCGGTTAAATTGGCAATGTCCGATCGGCGCGGCTAGCATCAGAATATATCTTTGAAACTAGGGGCTTACACATGCATCCGGTCAGACTGCTTATTTCGAGTCTTATTTTCTCTGCGTTACTGCTATTTCCCCCTGCTGCCCTGGCGAGTGGTACCGTCTATGTTGACGATGATCGCAATAATCAGTGGTTTTCCTGCACCGGCGTTTACGACGACGAGTAGACTTTAATCGAAGTGAGAGGCTGCATCGCACTGGACTCGGCACCTCCGATTCAACCCTAGTCATTGCAATCCAACGGATAATGAGTCCGGTCTGCCGAAACAGCGCGGGGCGGCTGCACCGGTAGCTCGCACGAATGCTCCACCACAAGGACTGTTGGAGGCGTTACAGCGTCAACACGGCATCAAGCCTGAGGACGTCAAAATGGCGCCGTCCTATTCGCGGCCGGTTGACGAGTCTGTTGTGTGTTGTCGGCCCGTGGGCACGCCGGACAATAATCAGCGTTCATCCTCCGCGGCAGCGCCCAGTGTGGGGGCTGTGATCGTTAAGGGTGTGAGTGAAGTCAGAGATAACACCAAGCGGATTATCGGATGGGACTTGCTTGATAATCCGGATGAGCCCTACGTACTGCAAGTGCTGGCAAAAACACCTGGTCTGACCGTCACGAACGGCGGTGTCTCCATGTTGGGTCTTGGTGAACGTGCAACGCGAATTCTCGTCGATGGGCGGCGACCGCCGATTGGATTCAGACTGTCGAATGTGCGCGGATCGGATGTCGAGCGCGTTGATTACACGTTCGGTTCCGATGCGGTCTACGCAGGTGAGGGTGTCGCCGGAACCATCAACATCGTGATGCGCCGTAATTCCGTGAAGGCAATATCGAGGACGTCGAAGACTGGACGGGTGAGCACCTTGACCTGGAGTCCCGCAATCGCACCACACGGAACCGGGATGTCGTGCGCGGGTCCGGCCTGGATTGGCGCAAGGTACTTGAGAGTGATGCGACTGCGACAGTCGCCATGAACTATTCAGAGAACGATTCCGAATTCTCCACACGCTTTGAATTCTTTCCGGGTCTTACCGATGAGGTCATTGAGCCGAATGCATCTCGCGGTGAGCGGAGTCGCCGAAACCTGGAACTGGACGGCAGTTGCCGGTGGCCACAGATTGTCGGAGTGTCACCCGAAGTCGGTTTCGACTTCGAAAGGTCCCGATACGACAACCGCGGTGAATGGAACCGTAGTAACGATGGCGCCGGAATTCACAGGTATCAGGATCGCGGGCAAAATTCCACCCGATCCGTCTACGCAAAGGTCGTCAGAACTATGGGGCCGTCAATGACGGTGAATGCGGGCCTGCGGAAGACCTGGTATCAGTGTGAGGGCACGCAATCCCGCACCCGCCGGGGGGGGGGGTTATGATTTCTCCGACAGTTGGATTGAGCCGTCCGTTACGGTCAATTTCAGTAATCGGCAACCCAGCGTCACAACGCTGTCATACAGTCGAACAGTGCGGGCACCCACCGTTGAGCGCTTTCTGGTGCGGGATATACCCGCGCTGGGTTCCGATAACTTGCCGCTCGATGCAACTCCGATCGGGGGCGAACGCGGACGCAACGACAGTACAATCGATACCCTGGTACTGACCGACGATCTGATTCGGTCCGGCAATTCAACTCTGTTTGTGAGCCTGTCCTATCGAACACTCAAAAATGTGCAGGGGGATCGCATCTATTCGGATGGCGGAACGTGGCTCAGGCAGCCGTGGTCATTGGACCGTGCACACGTATTTGGGGCATCTGTTTCGGTCAAAAAGGATCTGAAGCTGACGAAATGGTTCCCGGGAACACTGCAGCTGCAAGGCAGCTCGAGTTTCAACCGGGTTTCGGCGATCGGTGAAACGGCACAGGCGAATACGTTGCAGGACTTCCCGAAGTCTGCGGCTGAATTTGCGGCAAGTTACAGAAACGGGCCCTATTCCCTAAATGCGCGTATCAGTTACCGCAATGAGGGGCGACAGTATCGCGGACCCGGTTATTACAGTGAATTGGCGGCGCCCGCACTTGCGACTATTGGAATGGGCTACCGATTGAATCCGCTATGGAGTTTGGGGTTCTCGGTTATTCGATTGAACCAGGGCATATCAGAGTATGCAACCGTATTCGACGATGGACTCCATTTTATCCAAACAGCCAGCCGTAAATGCTCTGCGCCGATGTTTACGTTCTCCATTGCACGGAGCTACTAGGAGAAGTAGAAGGCTTCCCGGTGATTTCGACCGCTCCGTGTGCCAATTTGAAATCCGAAAATCCAACGTGCGACGCAAAAAAGGAATGCCGGTATTTGGCGGTTTTTGCCATCGCTTGACGCTTTCAACTGGGCTGGGTAGACTCGAGTATTCACATTGAGGGGTGGGGCGTTGGATGAAAAGAGCTCGTTTTTCTAAGGTTTCGACAACTTTGTTGTTTGCATGCCTACTCCCGACACTCGCTCATGCGACGACCACCGTCTATTTTAGGGATCCTGAGACTGGACAAGCATATCGCTGTACAGCTCAACGTGACAGTCAGGGCAACATTACTTCGCTTATAGACTGCATTTAAGTGGATTCTATTCCTCCGGTCGAATGACGGTCGCTGCTGGCTCGGGGACTTTGACTCTGAGTAACACTAAAGACACACGAAGCAAATGTTGGTCGTCGTGGAGTTTGGTGCTGGCGTCTCCTGTCATTGTGGTGTGTACGCTGGGGCCTTGGCGTCAGGCGTCCGCCCAGGCGACTACTGGGATACCTCTTTGTGCTGAACCTAAGAACCCAAATGAGGCGTCCGGGAAGCCGCAGGCGTCGCATGGAGGAAGACCGCAGGCACCGGCGGGCTTGCTGCGTGCAATTAAGGCGCAGACGGGGCTCGATGTAGATCCAGCGACACTGATGGCCCCTGTATCTGCACCCGCCAAGAGTCCAACGTCTGATTCGGTTGCTCCTTGCATTTCGTCTCCGTCGGTTCCGTCGCAAGGGACTCTGAAAGGGATGCCAAATCGGGTTGGTAAAGTCATTGTGCAGGGCGCAATGCCGGATGCCGGACGTGGTGCGCGTTACGTCATCAGCCGGGTCGAACTTGATAACCCTGACCGGCCTCTGGCAATACAGGCACTGGCCAGAGCTGGAGGTATTGCGGTGTCGCCGCGTGGTATATCCATGCTAGGAATGAATGAACGCGCGACACGAATACTTGTCGATGGGAGGAGGCCTCCCGTCGGATTCAGTCTTAATAGCTTGCGTTCGGTGGATGTGGACCGAATCGAATATAGCTTCGGTTCTGATCCCTCTTATCCGGGCGCAGGTGTGGCCGGTACCGTCAATTTCATAATGCGCAGAAACGCATTGAAGGCTCGCTCGAGCATGTCGATTTCCCTTGTGGCAGGTGACGGCGAAGGTCGGCTTGCTAGTCTCAGTGGTGCTCGCCCGATTGGACTGTATGCCTCCCACAATCTGTCATTGTCATTTACCGATGTAACCAATGAACCGCGGACGCAGGGGGATTTTCTCGAATGGGGTGGCAGGGGCCTGTTGGCCGGTCACGAATATCGTACTGCACAGTCGGTATCGAGCAGCAGAGGGAAGACCTTTAACTACGGACTGACCCATCCGTTTCCGGATCAATCGACTCTGCGTTGGTCCGTTGTTCTGGCCGATACCCGCTTTGGGCTGCACAATTCCGTAATTGATTCGGACAGGTCAGCCGACGCCTACGGTGTCTCGTCCTCGAATACCGTATCTTCGCAGTTGAACCGAGGTCTTTCAGTTGATTGGCAGAAAAGACTGACGGCGTCTACGCGATTGGACGTTATGCTGCGTAATTCACGCAACACCTCGAATGCGACCCAGTACCTTGAATACTTCGCGTTGCCGATGGGACATGCAAGCACTGCAAACAGTGCATCTGCCAGTGTACGGAACTCGAATGAGCTGGATACTTCGTTGCGTTTTTCTCTACGGCCCGGCGTGGACCTCCATGCTGGTGCCAACGTTGTTCAGACCAGTGAACAACGAACGATGCACTGGCGTGCCCGGCAGGACGTTGGCTCCACACCGCTCGGCTTTCGCGGTACGGCTTTATCCCGTCATTATGCTGCGTACCTCAATGTCGCAACGACAATAAACGAGTCAACTGCTCTGAGTGGTGGAGTTCGTCTGAATCATGTGCGCCTGAGCGGCGAATCCGGAACCGGTGCGGGAGGAGGACCATATGACCTTTTTTCGGATTGGATAGAACCCTCGGTGACGTGGTCAAAGTCCGGAAAAAACGGTCGTCGCACTGTGTTGTCGTATGCGCACAGCGTTACTCTGCCGACTGCGAACCGATTGATTGCCTCGACTATGCCGGTTCTGCAACAGGAAAATTTACCCTTATTCGGCGTCACTGTCGCAGGATTAGGCGCACGCAATAGCAGTAAGGTTGATACCCTGACATTGTCGACAGACTGGGTGTCGCGAGATGATCTTCGTATATTTACCGCAGTCACCTGGCGGCAGTTCAACAACATGCCGTCCGATCGCATTTTTCTGAGGGGCGACACCTGGTTCAACGAGTTTGATACCACCGCTCGCATGTCCATGGGTGGTGTCGCAGCCACATTGAGTCGCACCTTTAAGTCACAGTGGCCCGTTGCCGGTAGTGTGGAATTGAGGGCGAATGTGGCAGCCAATCGTGTTTTGAGCGGAGAAATCGGATCCGCGAATGCACTCGATGTGGCGGCGCCTTTGAGTGCCGACTTGTCGGCGAATATCCTTGCAGGTGCGGTCAATGCCCAGTTAACGGCATCTTATCGAGACACAGGAAAAGTCTATCTCGGCCCCGGGCTGATCCGGGAATCGGATCAGCCCGTCAATTTGCAGATCCAAGTTGGCTGGCGCTGGAGCCGTCGTTGGGCTGCTTCGGTCTCAGTAGGTAACCTGCTGGCAGGAACGCGCCGGGAATCAAGGCAATTCAGTTCGCCGGCTGCGGTCATGGTGAATCGCACCGACCAAAAAATCCTGCCGACGCTTATGTTTCAGCTATCCCGTAGCGTAACCGCCGATTGACCGTTAACTGACTGAATTGGACGGGCGGAAAAGCATGAAGCCAATCGTCACTGCCGCAAGAATCCAGCAGTAATGTACGTTGGCGGCCAGCGTCAGAGGGGAGACTTTGGCCAGTGAGGCAGCCAGCAGGATTTGCGCGCCGTAAGGAATCACGCCCTGCGCAACACAGCTGAATATGTCGAGCAGACTGGCGCTGCGCGTGCGCGCAACGCCGTGGTGGTCGGCGATGTCCTTGGCCAATGGGCCGCTGACCAGGATGGCCACGGTGTTGTTGGCGGTCAGCACATCGGTTGCTAGGGACAAGGATGCGATGCTGAACTCACCGGCACGTCGCGACGAATGCGCACCGGCAAAGCGGCGGATTCGGTCCGACAACCAAGCCAGGCCGCCGGCGGCGCGCATCAGTTCGGCCAGGCCGCCGATCAACATCGACAGCAACATGATTTCGATCATCGACTCAAAGCCGGCGTAAATGTCGGTTCCGAATCGGACCACGCTGTAATCACCGGCGATAAAGCCGAACGCACCGGCGACGGCGATGCCGATGGCCAGGACCAGCAGCACATCCATGCCAATCAGGGCGAGAACCAAAACCAGCAGGTAGGGTAGAGCCAGCCACCAACCGTTGTGGGAAGGCGCGACCGTCTGTCCGCTGTCGCCGAGGGCGAACAGCAACCCGGCGGTGAGCAGGGCGGCCGGCAGGGCAATCCGGAAGTTCTCGCGGAACTTGTCCTTCATCCGCACGCCTTGCGAACGCGTTGCGGCAATGGTGGTATCCGAAATCATCGACAGGTTGTCGCCGAATATCGCACCACCGATCACGGCGCCGATCATCAACGGCAAATCGAATCCGCCCTGTGTGGCAACGCCCAAGGCGATGGGCGCCACGGCGGCGATGGTGCCCATGCTGGTTCCGATGGCTAGGGCCACCAAGGCCGAGACCAGGAACATGCCCGGCAAGATCAGCACCGGAGGCAAGTTGCCCAATCCCAGTGCCACCACGGTATCCACCGCGCCGATGGCCTTACTGACGGTGGCAAATGCGCCCGCCAGAAGGAAAACCAAGCACATCAGCATGACATTGGAGTGCCCCATGCCCTCGAGCAGGGTCTCGGTCGGCTTCACGCCGCGCCGCCATGCCAGATAGGCTCCCAGCGCCAGCGCCGGCAAGATCGCCACCGGTGCCCGCAATTGGTAGAAGCCCATCTCAGTGCCGGCGGCTGTAAAATACAGTCCTGCGCCGAAAAACAGGGCCAGAAACAGCAGCAGGGGCAGCAGCGCGAGCGCGCTGGGGCGGGGTGAGTCGGTCATCGGACGGGGTCTAAAATGAACTTGGCCGTTCATTAAAGCATGCACGGGGCGGAGGAGGGCAGGCTTGCCTTCGTATTCAGTGTAAGTGCTTGTGCAGACTGAAAAAAAACGTTACACTTTCCAACTCTGTCCGTGAACCGGGCAGGGTTTACAACGAAATATCGAATTATTCGCATGCGCGGATATCGGTGCACTCATCCATAACGGAGCTTATTCATGAGCATGACTGATCCTATCGCAGACATGCTGGTGCGTATCAAGAACGCAGCAGCCGTCCGCAAGACCACGGTGAAAATGCCGTCGTCCAAGACCAAGGTCGCTATCGCCAACGTCCTCAAGGCAGAGGGTTATATCGCTGACGCTATCGTCACCGACATTGCCCCGGGCAAAAAGCAACTCGAAATCTCGCTGAAATACTTCGAAGGCCGTCCGGTCATCGAACGCCTTGAGCGCTTCTCGCGTTCGGGCCTGCGCCAATATCGCGGCAAGAGCGAACTGCCTAAGGTCCTCGGTGGCCTCGGCGTCGCCATCATTTCCACCTCCAAGGGCATCATGACGGATGCGCAGGCACGCCAAGCTGGCGTCGGCGGCGAAGTCCTGTGCTTTGTGGCTTAATCAAGGGAGATACAGAAAATGTCTCGCGTAGCTAAAAAGCCGATCGCACTGCCCAAGGGCGTCGATATCAAGATCGAAGACGAACTGATCACGGTCAAGGGTGCCAAGGGCACTATGACCCAAGCCAAGCCGGCCAACATCGTTCTTAAGCAAGACGGTGAAACGCTGGTGTTCAGCACTGAAAACCAAGATCAAGTGGCTCTGACCGGTACCCTGCGTGCCATCGTTGCCAACATGGTCAAGGGCGTCTCTGAAGGTTGGGAACGCAAGCTAGAACTGGTTGGCGTGGGTTATCGTGCCGCCATGCAAGGCAAGGACCTGAACCTGTCGCTGGGTTACTCGCACCCGATTCTGTTCAGCACGCCCGATGGCATCACCATTGCCACGCCGTCTGCTACTGAAATCGTCGTGACCGGTGCCGACAAGCAACTCGTCGGTGAAGTCGCCGCCAAGATTCGCGGATACCGCAAGCCGGAGCCGTACAAGGGCAAGGGCGTCAAGTACTCCGACGAAGTCATCATCCGCAAGGAAGCCAAGAAGGCCTAATGATCGTCGGGTCGTGCAACGGATCCTTCGTACATTCCTTCAGCTTTTGGAGAAATAAAAAATGAGCAGCATCAAAAATACCGCCCGTCTGCGTCGCGCCAAGTCCACCCGTTCGCACATCCGCAAGCTGGGTGTTGAGCGTCTGACCGTTCTGCGCACCGGCCAACACCTGTACGCCCAGATCTTCTCGGCTGACGGTTCCAAGTGCCTGGCTTCGGCCTCGACCACGCAAGCCGCCGTCAAGGGCGACCTGAAGTCGAGCAAGAACCTCGAGGCCGCTTCGGCTGTCGGCAAGGCGATCGCCGCTGCCGCCAAGGCCGCCGGCATTGAAAAGGTCGCATTCGACCGTTCGGGTTACCGTTACCACGGCCGCATCAAGGCCCTGGCTGACGCCGCCCGCGAAGGTGGTCTGCAGTTCTAAGTTCCCGCGGGGGCGGAATCAAAAAGCCCCCGACGTTACGTTCGGTTGCGAGCGTAACGAAACACCGGCAGTACTTCACAACAACAAGCGGCACTACTAGCCGTAATTTCCTTAATTACTGAGATAGAACTATGGCAAACGAACAACGTGAAAACCGTGGTCGTGATCGCAAGCGCGAAGAGCGCGAAGAGATCGATGACGGCATGATCGAAAAGCTGGTCGCAGTAAACCGCGTCAGCAAGACCGTCAAGGGCGGTCGTCAATTTACCTTTACCGCTCTGACGGTCGTCGGCGACGGCAACGGTCGCGTCGGTTTCGGTTACGGCAAGGCCAAGGAAGTTCCGGCCGCCATCCAAAAGTCGATGGAACAAGCCCGCCGCAACATGCACACCGTTGACTTGAACAACGGCACGCTGTGGCACTCGGTCAAGTCGCATCACGGCGCTGCCAGCGTCTACATGCAACCGGCTTCCGAGGGTACCGGTGTCATCGCCGGCGGTGCAATGCGCGCCGTGCTCGAAGCTGTTGGCGTGCATAACGTGCTGGCCAAGGCCGTCGGTTCGCGTAACCCGATCAACCTGGTTCGCGCCACGATCAAGGGCCTGTCGGAAATGCATTCGCCGTCGGTCATTGCAGCCAAGCGCGGCAAGAAACTCGAGGACCTGAACCATGGCTAAGAACGAATCGTCCACCGGCACCATCAAGGTGCGTCTGGTCAAGGGTCTGCGCGGTTCCCAAGCTCGTCACCGTCTGTCGGTGAAGGCTCTGGGTCTGGGCAAGCTCAACAGCGTCCGTGAACTTAAGGACAGCCCGCAAGTTCGCGGTCTGATCAACAAAGTTCACTACCTCGTCAAGGTTGAGGAGTAATCACCATGCGTTTGAATGAATTGAGCCCCGCAGAGGGCGCACGCTCGGAACGCAAGCGCGTCGGTCGCGGTATCGGTTCGGGTCTGGGTAAGACCGCCGGTCGCGGTCACAAGGGTTCTTTTGCCCGTTCGGGTAAAGGCAAGATCAAGGCCGGCTTCGAAGGCGGTCAGATGCCCATGTACATGCGTCTGCCTAAGATCGGTTTCCGTTCCAAGCTGAAAGACAATGTTGCTCAAGTGTTCCTGTATCAGCTCGAAGGCCTCGAAGCCGGCGAAATCGATTTCGCCAAGCTGCGTGAAGCCAAGCTGGTTCCGGCCAAGGCCAAGCAAGCCAAGATCGTGAAGCAAGGTGAAATCACCAAGGCCTTCACCCTCAAGGGTCTGCTGGCAACTGCCGGTGCCAAGGCTGCCATCGAAGCTGCCGGCGGCAAGTTCGCCGACGCTGAGTAATTTGTAGTAATCACACGGCCTCGGCCGTAAATCAGGTTTACCGGAGTCTTTTCCCGCATGTCGCGAAACGCAAAGGCCATGACCCAGACCATCGGCGGTAACGCCGGCGGTTTGAGTTCCGAGCTCGCCCAACGCATTCTGTTTGTGATCGGTGCGCTGATCGTGTACCGGATCGGTTGCTATATCCCCGTTCCGGGCGTCAACCCTGACGCCATGCTGCGCCTGATGGAACAGCAAAAGGGCACCATCGTGGACATGTTCAACATGTTCTCGGGCGGCGCCCTCAGCCGTTTCAGTCTGTTTGCGCTGAACCTGATGCCGTACATCTCGGCTTCGATCGTTGTCCAGTTGCTAGTGCAGATTGTGCCTAGCCTCAAGGCAATTCAGAAAGAAGGCGAATCCGGTCGCAAGCGGATCAACCAGTGGTCGCGCCTCGGCGCGATCCCACTGGCGATCTTCCAGGGCTGGGGCATTGCCACGGCTTTGCAGGCCGGCGGTACGTCGGCCGGCATCCCGGTCGTGTACAACCCCGGTTACGGCTTCGTCATCACGGCCATCATTGCCCTGACGGCCGGCACCATGTTCCTGATGTGGCTGGGTGAGCAAATCACCGAGCGCGGCATCGGTAACGGCGTATCCTTGCTGATCTTTGCAGGTATCGTCGCCGGCTTGCCCGGTGCCGTGATCACCATGTTCCAGCAAATGCTGAACGGCGATCTGTCCTTCATCAAGGTCCTGATGATCGTGCTGATCGTGGCATTCTTCACGTTCGCGGTGGTTTACATTGAGAGCATGCAGCGCCGCATCACGGTCAACTACGCCCGCCGTCAAGGTCAGGGTGGTCGCATGCAGCAGCAGTCGAACTTCCTGCCGCTCAAGCTGAACATGGTGGGTGTGATCCCGGCCATTTTCGCCTCGAGCATCGTGATGTTCCCCGCTACGGCAGCTCAGTGGTTTGCCTCGGGTGCTCAAGCAGGCGAGGGCAGTGCCTGGTTGCTCAAGCTGAGCCAAATGCTGACCCCCGGCGAGCCGCTGCATATGGTATTATATGCGGCCCTGATCATTGGCTTCGATTTCTTCTACACAGCCCTGACCTTCAATTCGCAGGAAACGGCTGAGAATCTCAAGAAATCGGGTGCCCTGATCCCCGGTATTCGTCCCGGCAAGTCCACGGCAGATTATGTCGATGGCGTGCTGACGCGTCTGACGGCGGCAGGTGCCATCTACCTTACGGTGGTGTGCCTGTTGCCTGAGGTTATGCGTTCACAGATGAATACCACCATGTATTTCGGTGGCACTTCGTTGCTGATTGTGGTTGTCGTAGTGATGGATTTCATTGCGCAACTGCAAGCACATCGTCAGAGCAACCAGTACGAAAGCCTTCTTCGCAAGGCCAATTTAAAGGGCAGCCGCTCCGCGGGGCGTCGCTGACCTGATTCTTCCTCCGCGTCATGACTGATCTCCAGTGAATTGACGCAAAGGGCGACCCGGACGTGGATCCCGTGTCCGGGTGGCTTGTAGCCGGAGCGCTTGCCAGAGTAGCAAGCGCCGCGGTGACAGGGTCAAGACAACCTGTCTCCCGCAGCTGCCTGCCATCGCCGGAGCATGGGCACACTCCCCATGCCGATTGCAGCCGTTAGTACAAGGTCGCAATTCATCAGAACGGGGTTTTATTTCAACTTGTCGATTCACTCCGTCCGTATCGGGCGGAATCTTCAATGGAGATCGCTCTATGGCGCGTATTGCAGGCGTCAATTTGCCGGCCCAAAAGCACGTTTGGGTTGGCTTGCAAAGCATCTACGGCATTGGCCGTACTCGTTCCAAGCAGGTTTGCCAATCCGCAAACGTGTCTTTGAACACTAAAATCCGTGACCTGTCCGAAGCCGAAGTCGAGCGCCTGCGCGCCGAGATCGGTAAGTTCGTCGTCGAAGGTGACCTGCGCCGTGAAGTCGGTATGGCCATCAAGCGTCTGATGGATATGGGTTGCTACCGTGGCCTTCGCCATCGCCGTGGTCTGCCGTTGCGCGGTCAGCGCACCAAGACCAATGCACGTACCCGTAAGGGTCCGCGCAAGGCCATCAAGAAGTAAGGAGACCTGACGAATGGCCAAGCCCACACAGAAAGTCAAGAAGAAGATCAAGCGCGTCGTCACTGACGGCATCGCCCACGTCCACGCTTCTTTCAACAACACCATCATCACGATCACCGATCGCCAGGGCAATGCCCTGTCGTGGGCCACTTCGGGTGGCGCCGGTTTCCGTGGTTCGCGCAAGTCGACTCCGTTCGCTGCTCAGGTCGCCGCCGAAAAGGCCGGCCGTGCCGCTCTGGATTACGGCCTGAAGTCGCTTGAAGTTCGCATCAAGGGACCGGGTCCGGGCCGTGAATCGGCCGTGCGCTCGCTGAACAACGTCGGCTACAAGATCGTCAACATCATTGACGTGACGCCGATCCCCCACAACGGCTGCCGTCCGCCTAAAAAGCGTCGCGTCTAAGGAGGACACTAAATATGGCACGTTATATTGGTCCCAAGTGCAAGCTGTCCCGTCGCGAAGGCGTCGACTTGATGCTCAAGTCGCCGGCCCGCGCTCTGGACTCCAAGTGCAAACTGGAACAAAAGCCGGGTCAGCATGGCCCGACCGCCCGTAAGGGCAAGATGTCTGACTACGCCACGCAGCTGCGTGAAAAGCAAAAGGTCAAGCGCATCTACGGTCTGCTGGAACGTCAGTTCCGCAACTACTACAAGAAGGCTTCGAACAAGAAGGGCAACACCGGTGAAAACCTGTTGCAACTGCTCGAAACCCGTCTTGACAACGTCATCTACCGCATGGGTTTCGCCGTGACGCGTCCTGCTGCTCGTCAGCTGGTCTCGCACCGTGGCGTGACGGTCAACGGTCAGTCGGTCAACCTGCCTTCGTACCAGGTTAAGGCCGGTGATGTGATCGCTCTGTCCGAACGCGCCCAAAAGCAACTGCGCGTTAAGGAGTCGATGGATGTGGCCGCAACCATGTCGCTGAACCCCGATTGGGTTTCGGTCGACAGCGGCAAGTTCACGGGTGAGTTCAAGCGCGTTCCGGCGCGTGCCGATCTGCCTTCGGACATCAACGAAGCGCTGATCGTCGAACTGTACTCGAAGTAATCCATTCACTGCCACCCCCATCAGCCCCTGATGGGGGCCATTAGGAGACCATCCAAACATGACGGTAAACGCAAACCAAGTCTTGCGCCCGAAGGCACCTCAAATCGAAGTGCTCACCGGAAACCGTGCCAAGGTCGTTATCGAGCCCTTGGAACGCGGCTATGGTCATACGCTGGGCAACGCGTTGCGTCGAGTCTTGCTGTCGTCGATCCCCGGTTGGGCGATCACCGAAGTCAAGATTGACAACGTCGAGCACGAATACACCACGCTCGAGGGCATGGAAGAAGACGTACTCGAAGTCCTGCTGAACCTTAAGGATGTCGCACTGAAGATGCACACCGGCGATTCGACCACCCTGGCGCTGAACCACAGCGGCGTGGGTACGGTGCGAGCCGGCGACATCAAGGTCGACCATGATGTCGAGATCCTGAACCCGGATCACGTCATCTGCACGCTGACCAAGGATCGTCCGCTGAACATGGAACTGCGCATCGAGCGCGGTCTGGGCTATCAGCCCGCCGCTGCCCGTCGCCGTGCCGACGAAGACACCCGCGAAGTGGGCCGTCTCGTTCTCGACGCCAGCTTCTCGCCGGTGCGCCGCGTGGCGTACGCCGTCGAAGCGGCTCGTGTCGAACAGCGTACCGACCTGGACAAGCTGATCCTTGAAATCGAAACCAACGGCGCAATCGGTGCGCAGGATGCCATCACTACGGCAGCCCGCATTCTCACCGAACAGCTGTCCGTACTGGGCGATTTCGAGCTGCCGACCAAGAGCGTGGTGCAAGACCGTCCGGAAGTGGATCCGACGCTGCTGCGTCCGATCGACGATCTGGAACTGACGGTCCGCTCCGCGAACTGCCTCAAGGCCGAAAGCATCTACTACATCGGCGACCTGGTCCAAAAGACCGAAGTCGAACTGTTGAAGACGCCAAATCTCGGCAAGAAGTCGCTCACCGAAATCAAGGACGTGCTGAATCAGCGCGGCTTGTCGCTGGGCATGAAAATCGAAAATTGGCCACCTGCCGGCGCCATGTCGCACGGCATGATGGGCTGATCCAAGAGTCGTAAGGAACCACTACCATGCGCCACCAAAAATCCGGACGCAAGTTCAGCCGCACCAGTGCACACCGCGATGCGATGTTCACTAACATGGCGGCTTCGCTCATCAAGCACGGCCTGATTCGCACTACTTTGCCGAAGGCAAAGGAACTGCGTCGCGTTGCCGAACCGCTGATCACCTTGGCCAAGAACGATGGCGTTGCCCAACGTCGCCTGGCATTCTCGCGTCTGCGTGACAAGGAAGCAGTCGGTACCCTGTTCACGGACCTCGGTCCGCGTTACAAGGAACGTCAAGGCGGTTACACCCGCATCCTCAAGTGCGGTTTCCGTGCGGGCGACAACGCCCCGATGGCTTACGTTGAACTGGTTGACCGCCCGGCTTCGGCCGAGTCGGACGCCGAGTAATCTGCGAAATCCAGCTGTAAAAAACGGGAGTCCTTAGGGGCTCCCGTTTTCTTTGCGTTATCCTATGCGGATGACGTTTGCATCTCACACTTCGGTTGCGGCCGGTAAGGCGTTCCGCCTGCGATTTCTGCTCGGCGCCATTGCCGCCTTCGGTCTGATTGCACTGGCAATCGGTTTCCAGCACATGGACCAACTGGTGCCATGTCCTTTATGTATTTTTCAGCGCGTAGCTTATGCTGCGGCCGGTGTGCTGTTTCTGATCGGCGCTGTATTGCCGATGCGTTCGCGCGGTGCACGTCGCGGTCTCGCGCTGCTCACTCTGATTCCGCTGTTAACGGGTATGGGCATCGCTGCACGTCATGTGTGGCTGACGCATCTGCCGCCGGACAAAGTGCCCAAGTGCGGTCCGGGTCTTGAATATCTGCTTGATTCCGTGGGCGCCGGTGGCATGATCCGTTCGGTGCTCACAGGCTCGGGCGAATGCGCCAAGGTCGACTGGCACCTGCTGGGCTTGTCGATGCCCGAGTGGAGCCTGGTCGGCTTTGCGGTACTCACGCTGTGGTGCCTGCTGGCGCTGTTGCGCGGCCGCTAAGGACTGCTGATGCCCGACACGATTTGGACGCCCGGCAGCTGGCGGCAGCGGCCTGCCACGCAATTGCCGACCTATGGCGATGCGGCGGCGCTCGATAACACCTTGCGCGAGCTGTCTAATCTGCCGCCGCTGGTGACCTCCTGGGAGATTGTGGCGCTCAAGCAGGCCATCGCTGAGGCACAGGAGGGCAAACGCTTCCTGCTGCAGGGTGGTGACTGTGCGGAGACCTTTGCCGAATGCCGGCCCGAGATCATTTCCAACCGTCTCAAAGTGCTGCTGCAAATGAGCGTGGTGCTGATTCACGGCCTGCGCAAGCCCGTGATTCGCGTCGGCCGCTTTGCCGGTCAGTACGCCAAGCCACGCTCCAGCGATACCGATACGCGCGATGGCGTGACCCTGCCTTCGTACCGTGGCGACTTGATTAACGGTCCCGAATTTACACCGCAGGATCGCGAGCCCAATCCGCGCCGCATGATCATGGGGCATGCCCGCTCGGCAATGACCATGAACTTTGTGCGAGCTCTGATCGATGGTGGCTTTGCCGATTTGCATCACCCTGAGTACTGGAATCTCGAATGGGTAGGGCACTCGCCGCTGGCCGAGGAATATCACCACATGCTCGAAGGCATCGGTGACGCCGTCCGTTTCATGGAGACCATCAGCGGATCGCAGGTCAACAATCTCGACCGCGTGGATTTCTATACCTCGCACGAGGCCTTGCTGTTGCCGTACGAAGAGGCCCTGACGCGGAAAGTTCCGCGGCATCCGGGCTATTTCAATCTCAGCACGCACTTCCCCTGGATTGGTATGCGCACGGCGCAAGTCGATGGTGCCCACGCCGAATTTTTCCGTGGCATTGCGAATCCGATTGGCGTCAAGATCAGTCCTAACGTTAAGCCCGATGCGCTGCTGCATCTGCTCGATCATCTCGATCCCGAGAACGAACCGGGCCGCATGACGCTGATTCATCGCATGGGCGCAGCGCACGTGGCCGAAGCATTGCCACCGTTGCTTAAGGCTGTGCGTGATGCCGGCCGCCGCGTGTTGTGGGTTGCCGATCCGATGCACGGCAATACCGAATCGACTTCAAACGGCTATAAAACCAGGCGTTTTGAGAACATCCGTTCCGAAGTCGAGCAGTCCTTCGCCATCCATCGTGAAGCCGGTACGCATCTCGGTGGTGTGCATCTGGAACTGACGGGTGAAAACGTCACCGAGTGTACGGGTGGTGCGCGTGAGCTCACCGATTCGGATTTGGCCCGTGCGTATCACTCGACGGTGGATCCGCGTCTGAACTACGAACAGTCGCTGGAACTGGCCATGCTGATTGCCCGTCAAGCCAGCGTCACATCCGCAGCGTAAACTGATCGCTTTCTGCACTCGGGTTTTCTCCATGAAACGTTTAGCCTTCCTCCTGTTGCTGCTGCCGCTGTCTGCCATGGCCGGCGATTACGTCAAGCTCGAAGACCGTCTCACTGCCGAACAGCGCGTGGCGACCGGTGTGGCCGGCTTGAGCGCGGCGCAGCTGGAGCTGCTCAACAGCATTCTGTCGGGCGTCGAGCAGGAGCAGCAGCGCAATGCCGTCAAGCAGCGCGAGCAGGCCGCTGAGCGTGAGGCGACGTTGCTGGAAACGCTCGATGGCCGTCCGATTCAAGCTGTGGCCAAGGGCACGTTTGCGTCGTGGGAACCCGGTACCGTGATCGAGCTCGACAACGGTCAACGCTGGAAGGTTTTAAAGGGCTACGGCAAGTTGCGCGCGCCGCGTACGGATCTGCCGGTGCGCATTGTGCCGGGCATGGCCGGCCGCTGGTTTATGGAGTTCGATGAGAACTTGCCCAAGGCACGCGTGTTCCGCATCGACTGATCAATGCATCATTGTTGATCGCATAAAAAAGGCCGGCATTTGCCGGCCTTTTTGCGTCACAGGGAGTCGGGGATTAACCGCGCTGTGCCTTCTTACGATCGTTCTCAGTACGGTGCTTCTTGCGCAGACGGATCTGCTTCGGAGTCACTTCGACCAGTTCGTCATCGTCGATGAATTCCAGCGCCTGTTCCAGCGACAGCTTGACCGGCGGGATCAGACCCTCGTCCTTGTCAGTACCCGAGGCACGGAAGTTCGTCAGCTGCTTGCCGCGCAGGGCATTGACGGTCAGGTCATTGTCCTTGGCGTGGATACCGACGATCTGGCCTTCGTAAATTTCTTCGCCCGGTTCGATAAACAGACGGCCGCGTTCCTGCATGGCGATTTGCGCATAGGCCGGCGACGGACCGGTGGCGTTGGAGATCAGCACGCCGTTGATGCGTTGGCCAATGGCGCCATCTTGCTTGGGACCGTAATGATCGAACACGTGGAAGAGCAGACCGGTACCGGCCGTCAGTGTGCGGAATTCGGTTTGGAAGCCGATCAGGCCACGCGCCGGAATGATGAAGTCGAGACGGACGCGACCCTTACCGTCGGGTTCCATGTTCTGCAGGATGGCCTTACGTTCGCCGAGACGACCCATGACGCCACCTTGGAACTGCTCTTCGAGATCGACCACCAGCGATTCGAACGGTTCGCTCATGACGCCGTCGATTTCTTTGATGATGACCTCAGGACGCGACACGGCGAGTTCATAGCCTTCGCGACGCATGTTTTCAATCAGGATCGATAAGTGCAGCTCACCACGGCCGCTGACCTTGAACTTGTCGGCGTCGGCGGTGTCTTCGACCTTAAGGGCCACGTTGTGCTGCGTTTCACGGGTCAGACGGTCACGCAACTGGCGCGAGGTCAGGAACTTGCCGCCGCTGCGGTCTTTAACACCGGCGAAGGGCGAATCGTTGACCTGGAAGGTCATGCTGATGGTGGGTTCATCGACGGTCAGAACCGGCAATTGCTCGACGGCAGAGGGGTCACACAGCGTTTCGCTGATGCCCAGGCCTTCGATGCCGCTGAATGCGATGATATCGCCGGCTTGCGCTTCGCCGACCTCAACGCGCTCCAGGCCCATAAAGCCCAGAACCTGCAGAACTTTGCCGTTGCGGGTCTTGCCGTCGGTACCGATTACGGTGACATTCTGGTTGGTCTTGACCTTGCCGCGCTGGATGCGACCGACGCCGATGATGCCGACGTAGTTGTTGTAATCGAGCGAGGTCACGCGCATCTGGAACGGACCGTCCGGATCGACCGGCGGCGCGGCAACGTGTTCGCAGATGGCTTCGAACAACGGCGTCATGTCGCCTTCGCGCACGCTGTCATCAAGACCTGCATAACCTTGCAGACCCGAGGCGTACACCACCGGAAAGTCGAGCTGTTCGTCAGTGGCGCCGAGGCGGTCAAACAGATCAAACGTCTGGTCCAGCACCCAGTTCGGACGTGCACCCGGACGGTCAACCTTATTGACCACCACGATCGGTTTGAAGCCCATGGCAAAGGCTTTTTGCGTCACGAAGCGCGTTTGCGGCATCGGACCGTCCATGGCGTCAACCAGGATCAGCACCGAGTCGACCATCGACAGCACGCGTTCCACTTCGCCGCCGAAGTCGGCGTGTCCCGGGGTGTCGACGATGTTGATGCGCCACTCTTCGTTGGTCTTGGGATTGGTCCAGCGGATCGCGGTGTTCTTGGACAGAATGGTGATGCCGCGTTCTTTTTCGATATCGTTGCTGTCCATCACGCGGTCGGGGACCACAGCGCGCTCGCTCAGGGTACCGGACTGCTTCAGCAGCTGGTCGACGAGGGTGGTCTTGCCATGGTCAACGTGGGCGACAATGGCGATATTACGAAGGCGTTCAATGGACATGGGAATTCTCGCGGCGGAGCGCAACAGCGGCCACCGGCTGGGGATGTAATTAGGAGCGCCATATTATACTCTGCGGGCTTGTTCATCGGGCTTTTGACCCCATATCCATTTCGAACACGGTTTCATTACTGAACGAAACCGTCCATTCCCACTAATCGGAGCACTTATGAGCCTGATCGCCCAATTCGATACTTCCCGCGGTCCCATCAAGATTCAACTGGAACCCGAGAAGGCCCCGCTGACGGTCGCCAACTTCGTCAATTTGGCCCAACGCGGCTTTTACAACGGCCTGAACTTCCACCGCGTCATCGCTGACTTCATGATCCAGGGCGGCTGCCCGCAAGGTATCGGCAGCGGCGGCCCGGGCTATCGCTTCGAAGACGAAGCCAACAACGGCCTGAGCCATCAGCGCGGCGTGCTGTCGATGGCCAATGCCGGCCCGAACACCAACGGTTCGCAGTTCTTCATCACGCATGTCGAATGCCCGTGGCTCGACGGCAAGCACACCGTGTTCGGCAAGGTTCTCGAGGGTCAGGAAATCGTCGATACCGTTCAGCAAGGCGATCTGATCAACGCGATCACAATCGAGGGCGATGCGCAGTCCGTTCTGGATGCCAAGGCCGACCGCGTTGCGCAATGGAATCAGACGCTCGACGCCAACCGCGCCTAATGCGTTAAGGGCACGATGGCTACTGCGGCCACCGACATGCCTTGCAAACAAAAGCCCGAGTGTTCGCACTCGGGCTTTTTGCGTTCCGGCGCTGACGATCAGAACCACTTACGGATAGCGCGCAAAGAACTCAGTCAACGCAGCGCGAACGGCCAGCGGCTGTTCCAGTGGCGTCAGATGCGCCGCCTGTTGCAGCACCTCTAACTCGGCGTGCTCGCCAATGCCTTCGACCATTTCTACCGCCATCGCCTCAGGCGTCAGTATGTCGTGCTCACCGACCAGCACCAGAGTCGGCACTGTGATGGTGCTGAGCGTCGGCCGCGAATCCGGTCGCGATGCATTGGCCATCTGCTGCGAAATGTAACCTTGCACGCCGCAGTCCTCTGCCATCTCCAGTACGCGTTCACGCATGGCAGCGGTACGGACATGTTCCTCGGTCAGCAGGTTGGGGATGCCTTCCTTAATGACGCGCAGATACTGTCCCTTACGGCACAGTGCGATGGCATCCTTGCGCTTTTGGGTGCCCTCCGGCGTGTCGGGCCGCGCCGAGGTATCGAGCAGGGCCATGTGCGTCACGCGCTCAGGCGCCTGCCTCCAGATTTCGAAGGCAATGTAGCCGCCCATGGACAGGCCGCACAGCCGGAAATGCGAGGGTGCCGTTTTCAGAATGCCGGCAGCCAGCTCCGCAACGGTGTCAGCGCCGCGGTGATCGGCAATATGCACCGGCCCGAAGGCGTTCAGGGCGCCGATTTGGTCCCGGAAGAGTGCGGCACTGCAGGCCAGGCCGGGGATCAGAAGGGTGGGGGTCATGTGCGCTCCGAGGTTCGGGTGAATTAGGGTCGCATGCTAGAATAGAGGACCCCTTTTTGGACTTAAGGTGACTATTCCATGCTGGACCTCGCACAGCGAATGAGCCGCGCCAAGCCTAGTGCCATTATGGCAGTTGCCAACAAGGCAAAGGCATTAAAGGCCCAGGGCAAGGACATCATTTCGTTTTCGATCGGTGTTCCGAACTTTCTGCCGGGTCCGCACGTGTATGCAGCTGTCGAAGAGGCTCTGAAGCACGATAGTGGCCAATACGGCAGCAACCGCGGTCCTGATGCATTGCTTGATGCCTTCATCACGCACATGGAACAGATCGGCCTGACCGGTTACGGCCGTGAAAACATCGTTACCGGTGACGGCGCCAAGCACGTCCTGTACAACCTGTTCGAGGCCCTGCTGAACGAGGGCGACACCATTGCCTTCCCGGTTCCGTACTGGACGAGCTATGTCGATATCGCCGAGATTGTCGGTGCAGAAATCGACATGATCCCCGCGCTGGCCGAACAGAACTACAAGATCACGCCGCAACAGCTTGAACAAGCGATGGCGCGCAAGCCGAAGGTGTTCCTGTTCAACAACCCGTCGAACCCCACCGGCATGGTGTACGGTCCCGATGAGGTCAAGGCACTGGCCGACGTGCTGGTCAAGTATCCGGACACCTGGATCATCACTGACGACATCTACAACCGCATGCTGTTCGACGGAGTCGAGTACACCAACTTTGTCATGCATCAGCCTGCACTGCGCGATCGCCTGATCTTTGTCGATTCGCTGTCCAAGACCTACGGCATGCCGGGCTGGCGTTTGGGCTTTGCTGCGGCACCGACGGTCGTTGCCAATGCCGTTGTCACGCTCAATTCCAATCACATCACCAACGTGAGTGAAATGGTCAACGCCGCCGGCGTAGCGGCACTGACAGGTCCGCAAGATGTGCCGGAACAGAAATGCCGTGAATTCGAGTCCAAGCGCGATCTGGTCATGAACGTGCTCAACAGCATCGAGGGCGTGGTGTGTCCGCGTCCGCAAGGTGCCTTCTATGTGTTCCCGGACATCTCCTGCGCGTTCGGCAAGACGCATGGCCCGACCGGCCAGCTGATCTCGACTGATGTCGATTTCTGCAATGTCCTGCTCGAAGCCAAGGGCGTTGCCTGTGTGCCGGGCTCGGCCTTCGGTGCGCCGCGCTCCATTCGTATCAGCTACACCTGCCCGACGCCGCAACTGCAGCCGGGTATGGACCGTATCGCTTCCTTCTTCTCTGAACTGTCTTGATTCAAGGATTCTCAATGAAAGCTCCTGTTCGCGTTGCCGTCACCGGTGCGGCCGGCCAAATCGGCTACTCCCTGCTGTTCCGCATTGCTGCCGGCGAAATGCTGGGTAAAGACCAGCCGGTCATTCTGCAAATGCTCGAAATCCCGGCCGAAAAGGCTCAAGCCGCGCTCAAGGGCGTGATGATGGAACTCGAAGATTGCGCGTTCCCGCTGCTGGCCGGCATGGTCGGTACGGATGATCCGGAAGTCGCGTTCAAGGACGCCGACTACGCACTGCTGGTTGGCGCCATGCCGCGCGGTCCGGGTATGGAACGTAAAGACCTGCTGCTCAAGAACGCCGAAATCTTTACGGTGCAGGGCAAGGCTCTGAACAAGGTCGCCAGCCGCAACGTCAAGGTGCTGGTCGTGGGCAACCCGGCCAACACCAATGCCTACATCGCCATGAAGTCGGCACCGGATCTGCCGGCCCGCAACTTCACCGCCATGCTGCGTCTGGATCACAACCGCGCACTGTCGCAACTGGCCACCAAGGCCGGCGTGCCGGTTGCCGATATCCGCAAGCTGGTCGTGTGGGGCAACCACAGCCCGACCATGTATCCCGACTACCGCTTCGCAACCGTCGACGGCGCATCGCTGAAAGACAAGATCAACGATGCCGACTGGAACGCCAACACGTTTATCCCCACCGTGGGCAAGCGTGGCGCCGCGATCATCGAAGCACGCGGTCTGTCCTCGGCCGCTTCGGCAGCCAACGCCGCCATCGACCACATGCGCGATTGGGCGCTGGGTAGCAATGGCGAATGGGTCACCATGGGTGTCCCGAGCGATGGCAGCTACGGCATCCCTGAAGGCGTGATCTACGGCTTCCCGGTGGTGACCAAAGACGGCGAATACGAATTGGTCAAGGATGTCCCGGTCGATGAGTTCTCACGCGCTGCGATGGACAAGACCCTGGCAGAGCTCGAAGAAGAGCGCTCCGGCGTCGCCCACCTGCTGTAAGCAACACACACGCAAGGCAGCCTCGGCTGCCTTGCTCGCTTTGGAATACGGAAAGTCGAGATGAACGTATCTTTGGGTCAACAGTTCCGCCAGGCCGTCGCCGAGGAACAACCGCTGCAAGTCATGGGTGCCATTACGGCCTACGCCGGCCTGATGGCCAAGCGCACCGGCTATCGCGCACTGTATCTGTCCGGTGGCGGTGTCGCTGCCAACTCCTTGGGCATGCCCGATCTGGGCATCTCTACCATGGAAGATGTGCTCACCGATGCGCGTCGCATCGTCGAGGCCACGCAGCTGCCGCTGCTGGTGGATATCGATACGGGTTGGGGTGGTGCATTCAATATCTCGCGCACCATTCGTAGCTTTGAACGCGTGGGTGTGGCTGCAGTCCACATGGAAGACCAGGTCGGTCAGAAGCGTTGCGGCCATCGTCCCAACAAAGAGGTCGTCTCCAAGCAGGAAATGACCGATCGCGTTAAGGCCGCTGTCGATGGCCGTACTGACGCGGGCTTTGTGATCATGGCGCGTACCGATGCCGCTGCTGTCGAAGGCATTGATGCCGCCATTGAGCGTGCAGTCGCCTATGTTGAGGCGGGCGCCGATATGATCTTCCCCGAGGCGATGAAAACGCTCGAGGATTACCGCCGTTTCCGCGACGCCGTCAAGGTGCCGATTCTGGCCAACCTGACTGAGTTCGGTTCGACGCCGTTCTTTACGACGCAGGAACTCGCTTCGGCCAATGTCGATATCGCGCTCTACTGCTGCGGTGCGTATCGCGCCATGAACAAGGCTGCGCTTAATTTCTATGAAACGGTGCGTCGCGAGGGCACTCAAAAGAACATCATTGATACCTTGCAGACGCGCGAAGAACTGTACGATTTTCTCGGCTATCACGCATACGAACAGAAGCTTGATACCTTGTTCGGTAAATAATTCATTAGGGAGTTCACATGGCCACTAAAAAGCAAGCCGTAGCTCAGGAGCCCGCCGCTCCGCGCGTTAAAAAGTCCGTCGCCCTAAGCGGCACGCCCGCCGGCAACACCGCACTGTGCACCGTTGGCCGTTCCGGCAACGATCTGCACTATCGCGGCTACGACATCCACGATCTGGCGACGCAGTCCACCTTCGAAGAAGTGGCTCACCTGCTGGTCCACGGCGCACTGCCGAATGCCTCGCAGCTCAAGGCGTACAAGACCAAGCTCAAGCGCCTGCGTGGCCTTCCTGTGATTGTGCAGGAAGCACTGGAACTGATTCCCGCCAACGCCCATCCGATGGACGTGATGCGTACGGGTTGCTCGGTTCTCGGTACTGTGTTGCCCGAACGCGAAGGCCATCCCGCCGCCGAAGCGCGTGACATTGCCGATCGCCTGATCGCTTCGTTCGGTTCGATGCTGCTGTACTGGTGGCACTTCACCCGTAACGGCAAGCGCATTGATTGCGAAACCGATGACGACAGCGTGGCCGCACACTTCCTGCATCTGCTGCATGGTGAAGCCCCGTCCAAGCTGCACGCTGAAGCGCTCGACAAGTCGCTGATTCTTTACGCCGAACACGAGTTCAATGCATCGACCTTTACCTCGCGCGTCATCGCCGGTACCGGTTCGGACATGTATTCGTGCATTACGGGTGCTATTGGCGCACTGCGCGGTCCCAAGCACGGCGGCGCCAACGAAGTGGCCATGGACATCATCGCCCGTTACGGCAGCGCCGACGAAGCCGAAGCCGATATCCGCGCCCGCATGGAGCGCAAGGAAATCATCATCGGTTTCGGTCACCCGGTGTACACCATCGGCGATCCGCGCAATCCGATCATTAAGGAACTCTCGCGCAAGCTCACCAAGGACGGCGGCAACAAGACGCTGTTCGATGTGTCCGAGCGCATTGAGAACCTGATGATGGACACCAAGAAGATGTTCCCGAACCTCGACTGGTATTCGGCATCGGCGTATCACATGATGGGTGTCCCGACTGCCATGTTCACCCCGCTGTTTGTGATTGCCCGTACCACCGGTTGGTCGGCCCACGTCATCGAACAGCGCGAAGACGGCAAGATCATCCGTCCGTCGGCGAACTACGTCGGCCCCGAGGATCGCAAGTACGTCCCGATTGCCAAGCGCTAATATCAGTTCCGGAGTTCCATGAAAGCCTCGCCGTTCCTTAAGCCGCTCGCCGACACCCATCTGCAATGGATCGATGCGCGCGCCGCCGTTGATGCCATTCAACCCGGCGCGTACGATCGCCTGCCGTATACCGCACGCATTCATGCGGAAAACCTGGTGCGTCGTGCCGATCCCGAGCAGTTGAATGCGTATCTGACGCAGCTGATTGAACGGCGTCGCGATCTGGATTTTCCGTGGTTCCCGGTGCGCGTGGTCTGCCACGACATCCTGGGGCAGACCGCACTGGTCGATCTGGCCGGCTTGCGTGATGCCATCGCGGAGCGCGGTGGGGATCCGGCGCAGATCAATCCGGTCGTGCCCACACAGCTGATCGTCGATCACTCGCTGGCCGTCGAATGCGGTGGCTTTGATCCGCAGGCCTTTGCCCGCAATCGCGAGATCGAGGATCGCCGCAACGCCGATCGCTTTCACTTCATTGACTGGACCAAGCGTGCGTTCCGCAATGTCGATGTGATCCCGCCCGGCAACGGCATCATGCACCAGATCAATCTGGAAAAAATGAGCCCTGTGGTTGCTGTGCAGGATGGCGTGGCCTTTCCCGATACGTGCGTGGGCACGGACAGCCATACGCCGCACGTCGATGCGCTGGGTGTGATTGCTGTGGGTGTGGGCGGACTCGAGGCCGAGAGCGTGATGCTCGGTCGCGCGTCGTGGATGCGTCTGCCCGACATCATCGGCGTTGAACTCACCGGCAAGCCGCAACCCGGGATCACTGCCACCGATATCGTGCTGGCGCTGACCGAGTTCCTGCGCAATGAACGCGTGGTCGGTGCGTACATTGAGTTCTACGGCGAGGGTGCTGCGCATCTGACCGTGGGCGATCGTGCCACCATCTCCAACATGACACCGGAATACGGTGCCACTGCGGCGTTGTTCTACATCGATCAGCAGACCATTGATTACCTGCGTCTGACGGGTCGCGAAGAATCGCAGGTGCAACTGGTCGAGACCTATGCCAAGCAGGCCGGTCTGTGGGCCGATGCCTTGCGCACTGCCGATTACGAACGCCGACTGCAGTTCGATCTGTCGTCGGTCACGCGCAACATGGCGGGTCCTTCCAATCCGCATCGTCGTTTGCCAACGTCTGAACTCACATCGCGTGGCGTCGCCAACGATCTGACGCTGGCACACGAGCAGGAAGCCCAAGGCTTGCTGCCCGATGGCGCCGTGATCATCGCCGCCATTACCTCGTGCACCAATACCTCCAATCCGCGCAACGTGATTGCTGCCGGCTTGCTGGCCCGCAATGCGCACGCACGCGGCCTGCAACGCAAACCATGGGTCAAGACTTCGCTGGCCCCGGGCTCGCGCACCGTGCCGTTGTATCTGACCGAGGCCGGTCTGATGGACGATCTCGAAGCGCTTGGCTTTGGCGTGGTCGGTTTTGCCTGCACCACCTGTAACGGCATGAGCGGTGCGTTGGACCCTGAAATCCAGCGCGAAATCATCGAACGCGATCTGTATGCGACGGCGGTCCTGTCGGGCAACCGCAATTTCGACGGCCGCATCCATCCGTATGCCAAGCAGGCATTCCTTGCATCGCCACCGCTGGTGATTGCTTATGCGATTGCCGGCACGATTCGCTTTGACATCGAAAAAGATGTGCTCGGCACCGATGCGCAGGGCAACGAGGTCCGACTCAAGGACATCTGGCCCACCGATGCCGAGATTGATGCGGCCGTAAAGGCTTCGGTCAAGCCGGAGCAGTTCCGTCAGGTTTACGAGCCGATGTTCAAACTGCAGGTCGACAATGGTGAGCGCGTCAGCCCGCTGTACGATTGGCGACCCATGTCCACCTACATTCGCCGCCCGCCGTATTGGGAGGGCGCACTGGCCGGTGAGCGCACGCTGAAAGGTATGCGTCCCTTGGCCGTGCTGGGTGACAACATCACCACCGATCACCTGTCGCCATCCAACGCCATTCTCGCCGGCAGTGCTGCCGGTGAGTACCTGGCCAAGATGGGCGTCCCGGAAGAAGACTTCAACAGCTACGCCACACACCGCGGCGATCACCTCACCGCGCAACGCGCAACCTTCGCCAATCCGAAACTGATCAACGAAATGGCGGTTGTTGACGGTGAGGTCAAGCAAGGTTCGCTCGCCCGTCTGGAGCCCGAAGGCAATGTCGTGCGCATGTGGGAAGCCATCGAAGCCTACATGGAACGTCGTCAGCCGCTGATCATCATTGCCGGCGCCGATTACGGGCAGGGCAGTTCGCGTGACTGGGCCGCTAAGGGCGTGCGTCTGGCCGGCGTCGAGGCCATCGTTGCCGAGGGCTTTGAACGCATCCACCGCACCAATCTGGTCGGCATGGGCGTACTGCCGCTGGAGTTCCTGCCGGGCACCAACCGCAAAACCTTGAACATCGACGGTACCGAAACCTTTGATGTCGAAGGCACTCGCACCCCGGGCGCGGAGCTGACGCTGCGGATTCATCGTCGCAACGGCGAGCAGCTGACCGTCCCCGTCAAGTGCCGCCTGGATACTGCCGAAGACGTGCATATCTACAATGCCGGTGGCGTGCTGCAGCGTTTTGCGCAGGACTTTCTGGAATCGCAAGTCGGAGCCCCGGCATGAGTAACGCGCCGCAGCTGCGGATACCCGCCACGTATATGCGCGGTGGCACCTCTAAAGGCGTGTTCTTCCGCTTGCAGGATCTGCCGGAGTGGGCGCAAGTGCCGGGCCCGCAGCGCGATGCCTTGCTGATGCGCGTGATCGGCTCGCCCGATCCTTACGGCAAACATACCGATGGCATGGGCGGCGCCACTTCGAGCACCAGCAAGTGCGTGATCATCGGTCCTGCCACACAGCCGGACCACGATGTCGACTACCTGTACGGGCAAGTCGCAATCGACCGGGCCTTCGTGGACTGGACCGGTAACTGCGGCAATCTCAGTACGGCTGTGGGTCCGTTTGCTATCAGTAACGGCTTCATTCCTGCTGACCGTATCCCGCAAGACGGTACAGTGGCCGTCAAGGTCTGGCAGAAGAACATCGGAAAGACCATCATCGTGCACGTGCCGGTACGCAACGGTCAGGTGCAGGAAACCGGTGATTTCGAGCTCGATGGCGTGACCTTTCCCGCCGCCGAGATCGTGCTGGAGTTTGTTGATCCGTCAGATGATGGCGACGATGACAGCGCCGGTTCGATGTTTCCCACCGGCAATGTCGTCGACGATCTCGAAGTCCCCGGCATCGGTACGCTGCGCGCCACCATGATCACGGCCGGTATCCCCACCATCTTCATCAATGCGGCCGACATCGGTTATCGCGGCAATGAACTGCAGGGCGATATCAACTCGGATCCTACAGCACTGCAACGATTCGAAGCGATCCGCACCGCCGGTGCGTTGCGCATGGGCATTATCCGTGACGCGGCGGAAATCGCTTCGCGTCAGCATTCACCCAAAGTGGCAATGGTGGCGCCGCCAATGGACTTTGTGTCCTCGGCCGGCAAATCAGTGAGTGCAAGCGAGATGGATCTGCAAGTGCGTGCCATGTCGATGGGCAAGATGCATCACGCCATGATGGGCACGGCATCGGTTGCGATTGCGACGGCGGCGGGCGTGCCGGGTACCGTGGTGAACGCCGCGGCCGGCGGTCAAGTGGGCGAGTCCGTCACCTTTGCGCATCCCTCGGGTTTGTTACGCGTCGGTGCGCAGGTGACCAACGAGAACGGCCAGTGGGTGGTGCGTAAGGCGATCATGAGCCGTTCCGCACGCGTCCTGATGGAAGGCTTGGTTAGAGTCCCCGATCCGCGCTGACCGGATCAAAGAAAACCGCGGGCAGAACCCGCGGTTTTTTATTGCAGCCGGTAGAACTGAAAACTCAGCCGATGCCTTCGGCCTTGAATGCAGCCTGCACACCGGCGTCATCGCGCATGCGGCCCATATAAGCCTTCAGTGCATCGAGGCCGGACAGATCCACGCCAACACCCTTGGCCCAACGCGCCACGATATACGTATAGGCATCGGCAGCAGAACGGAAGCCGGCCAGGTAATCATTGGTCTTGAGTTGCTCGTCGATGCGCGTGAAATAACCGCGCAGCGTTTCCAGTGCCTTGTCCTTGACTTGCTTCTGCGTGGCCTCATCGAGATAGCTCACGGAGCCGAACAGCGGCTTGAAGGCCGGATGCACATCGGCATTGATAAAGGACAACCAGCGATTGGCCTCCGCGGCTTGCTTGGGCGAACCGTCGCCGAACAGGCCGGCTTGCGGGGCCAAGTCGCTGATGTAATGCATGATGGCTGCATTCTGCGTCAGCACCCAATCGCCATCCTGCAATGCAGGAACCGAGCCCGCGGGATTCACCGCCAGAAACTCGGGCGATTTGGAGTCTTTGACGACTTCGAACTCATACGGAAGGCCCGACCAGGCCAGGGCAATATGATCGGCCGTCGAGCAGGCGCCGGGTTTGGTGTACAACTTCATGCAGTTCTCCAGTTAAGACTTAAGACGGTTGAATTTAGAGATAGGGACAGATTTCAGAGATCACAAGATCAGAGCGCGGCGGCAATGCGCACGCCCTGATCAATGGCACGCTTGGCATCGAGCTCAGCGGCCACATCGGCACCGCCAATGACGGTGTGTGCAATGCCTGCAGTTTCGAGACCTGCCAGCAGTTCACGCTGTGAAACCTGACCGGCACAAATCACAACGTGGTCGACCTCGAGTACGGCGGGTTGCTCATCGATCTTGACATGCAGGCCCTGATCATCAATGCGCAAATACTCAACGCCGCCGAGCATCTTCACTTGCTTTTGCTTGAGCGTGGCGCGATGGATCCAACCCGTCGTCTTGCCGAGTTTGGCGCCGGGTCGGCCATCGGTCCGCTGCAGCAACCACACGCGACGCGGGCTAGGGCTCACGTGCGGCTCGGTCAGGCCGCCGCGATCGTCTTCGTAGCGCATGTCCACGCCCCATTCGGCGGCCCATAGCGTCGGATCGAGCGAAGGCGAGACCTCATCGCACACCAGGAACTCGGCGACGTCAAAACCGATACCGCCCGCACCAATGATGGCGGCGCGCGATCCCACTTTGACTTCGCCACGCAGCACTTGCTGATAGTTCACAACTTTCGGATGATCGATGCCATCCAATTGAATGTCTCGCGGCAACACACCGGTCGCAACGATGACATGTTCGAACTCCTTCAAGTCGGCAACGTCTGCGCGCTGACCAAGGCGCACATCCACCTTGAGTTCATCGAGACGATGACGGAAGTAACGCAACGTCTCATTAAATTCTTCCTTGCCCGGAATACGGCGCGCCAAGTTGAACTGGCCGCCCAACTCATCGGCCGACTCAAACAGAACGACCGCGTGACCGCGTTCGGCCAAGGTCACGGCGGCCGACATGCCGGCCGGTCCGCCACCGATCACCGCCATACGACGCGATTGCATCGCGGGCTGCACGGTGAGCGTCGTTTCATTGCATGCGCGCGGATTGACCAGACAGGTTGCCATACGCTTCTGGAACACATGATCCAGACACGCCTGATTGCAGGCAATGCACGTATTAATGGAATCGCGACGCCCGGCCTTCGCCTTGTTGACCCATTGCGGATCGGCAAGCAACGGTCGGGCCATCGACACGAGATCTGCACTGCCGTTGCTCAACAGTTGCTCAGCTATCTCCGGCATGTTGATGCGATTGCTGGCAATCACCGGTATGCGCATATGCGGACGCAGTCGCGCCGTCATCGAAGAGAACGCCGCGCGCGGAACCGAAGTCGCAATGGTCGGGACCCGCGCTTCGTGCCAACCGATACCGGTGTTGAGCAACGTGGCACCAGCCTCCTGCACAGCCAATGCTTGCGCGACCACTTCGTCCCAGGTGTTGCCATCGGGGACTAAGTCGAGCAGCGACTGACGATAGATAATGATGAAGTCGGGACCGCAGGCCTCACGCACACGACGGACAATGTCGGTACCCAGGCGCGCACGTCGCGCGGCATCGCCGCCGAACTGATCCTGACGATGATTGGTACGCGGCGCGGTGAACTGATTGATGAAGTAACCTTCGGAGCCCATGATTTCCACGCCGTCATAACCGGCATCACGCGCTAACTTGGCGCTGCGGACAAAAGCACGAATCTGGCGCTCCACACCACGCGCACTCAAAGCGCGCGGCGTAAACGGATTGATCGGCGCACGAATTTTCGAAGGTGCGACCTGCAGCGGATGATAGCCATAACGTCCTGCATGCAGAATCTGCAGACAGATACGACCACCGCTTGCATGCACCGCATTCGTCACTTCACGATGCTTGCTCACTTCCCATGCGTGACTGAGTGTGCCGCCAAACGGTGTTAACCAGCCCACCATGTTCGGTGCAAAACCACCGGTCACCATCAGGCCGACTCCGCCTTCGGCACGTTCCGCGAAATATCGCGCCAACTTAGGGAAGTCGCGTGCGTGATCCTCGAGACCGGTATGCATCGAACCCATCAGTACACGATTAGGTAATGTGCAAAAGCCGAGATCTAACGGTTCGAACAGGTGAGGGTAGTGCATGTACGGGCGTTCCATCAGGTTGTACGAGTCAACATGGATTCTCACATGGCGAAGGCATGTCACGCATCTGTTCGGTTTCTGTCTGAACCGTACTGAACTTTTTCATGAACCTGAGCTGTAACTCGAGTTCCGTGTTACCGCCGTGTTAACTCAGACTTCATTTACGAACCCTTAGTCTGACATTCATCGAGCACGCAGCGCGTTTTCGATTGAATAACCGAATTTTAAGAACGTTTACAAGCATCAAGAACGGAGAGCAACAGATGAAAAAGACGATTCTCGCGGCAGCCCTGCTGGGCGGCACTATGATTGCCGGCGCCGCCGCTGCGCAAGACTTTGACAACCGCTGGTATGTCACCGGTACCGCCGGCTACAACTTCCAGGACAATGACCGCAACACGGAAGACACCCCGTTCGGCGCCATCGGTCTGGGTAAGCAAATCACCCCGTCGGTTGCTGTCGACGTGGAACTGAACTACCAAAATCCGGCTACCACCCGTAACTCGGACCTGTACTGGCACCAGTACGGCATCTCGGTTGATGCCCGTAAGTTCTTCATGAATGACAAGAACTGGCGTCCGTACGTGGTTGGTGGCCTGGGCTACCAATACCACTCCGAAGAAGTCGCTGCCCTGAACAACAACGGCCCGACCCACCGCAAGGGTGGCAACCTGGCTGCTAAGGCCGGTATCGGTCTCGAATCCCGTACCAGCGACCGCGTCCGCGTCCGTACCGAACTGGCTTACCGCGTCGATATGGATGACGAAGCCGTCTCTCCGAACTTTGACGGTTCGGCCGACGACAAGGACAGCTTCGGTGACCTGTTGGCCTCGATCGGCGTCGTAGTGCCGCTGGGCGCTCTGCCGGCCGCTCCGGTTCCGGAAGCTCCAGTCGTTGCCGCTCCGAGCTGCTCGGATCTGGATGACGACGGTGACGGCGTCAACAACTGTAACGACAAGTGCCCGGGTTCGGCCGCCGGCCAAGCCATCGGCGCTGACGGTTGCCCGGTTCCGGTCTCGATCGACCTGCGCGGCGTGAACTTCGATTTCGATAAGGACACCCTGCGTCCGGACGCCATCGAAATTCTGAACCAAGCTGTCGAAGTGCTGAAGCGCAACCCGACCATGCGTGCAGAAGTTGCCGGTCACACCGACTTGTGCGGTAGCGACGACTACAACCAACCGCTGTCGGAACGCCGCGCTCGCGTGGTCTATGACTACCTGACCGCCAACGGCATCGACGCTTCGCGTCTGAGTGGCCCGACCGGTTACGGTGAATCGCGTCCGCTGGAAAACACCCCGCAAACGCTCCCGGCCTGTAAGTCGGAAACCAACCGTCGCACTGAGCTGAACGTTCAGAACTAATTCAGGTTCTGTTCAGTCTAGGCTGACTGTTGTACCCAAAGGGCTCGATCTCCGGATCGGGCCCTTTTTCCTTATATATAGGTCGATCTACGGCCCAGCGCCCCCCCGGATAGGCCTTCACACGGCCATCATGACTACCAATTGAATCTGAACGGGTTGCTAAATAAATTCTCAATCGATTGTTAAGGGTTCGCTAACTGTGTATATTTGGCCTTGCGAATGTCCTATCGGATTTTTCACCTTTCCGGTGTGACGGTCGTTTACATAAAAATATTTTTTCGACAGCTAATAATTGTCATTAGGAGTTAAACCATGAAGATCCGCCTCTTGGCTGCCGCGCTGTTTGCTGGCGTCGCAGTCGCCAACGTTGCAGGTGCCCAAGATTTCGACAACCGCTGGTACGTCACCGGTTCTGTGGGCATGAATTTCCAAGACAATGACCGCAACACGGAAGATACCCCGTTTGGCGCCATCGGTCTGGGCAAGCAAATCTCGCCGTCCGTCGCTGTCGATGTCGAACTCAACTACCAAAATCCGGCAACCACCCGTAACTCGGACCTGTACTGGCACCAGTACGGCATTTCGCTGGACCTGCGTAAGTTCTTCATGAACGACAAGGCATGGCGTCCGTACGTGGTTGGTGGCCTGGGTTACCAATACCACTCCGAAGAAATCGCTGCCCTGAACAACAATGGCCCGACCCACCGTAAGGATGGTGGCCTGGGTGCCAAGGCCGGTATCGGTCTGCAATCCGAAGGCAAGCGCGTTAAGGTCCGTACCGAAATCGCTTACCGTCTGGACATGGACGACGAAGGCGTTTCCCCGAACTTCGGCGGTTCGATCGACGACAAGGACAGCTTCGCTGACCTGCTGGCCTCGATCGGCGTTGTGGTCCCGCTGGGCGCGCTGCCGGTTGCCCCGGTTGTCGAAGCTCCGGTTGCTCCGAGCTGCTCGGATCTGGACGACGACGGTGACGGCGTCAACAACTGCAACGACAAGTGCCCGGGCTCGCAAGCCGGTGAAGCTATCGGTGCTGACGGCTGTGCCGTTCCGGTTTCGATCGACCTCAAGGGCGTGAACTTCGATTTCGACAAGTCCACCCTGCGTCCGGACGCTATCGAAATCCTGAACAACGCTGTTGAAGTTCTGAAGCGTAACCCTGCAATGCGCGTTGAAGTTGCCGGTCACACCGACCTGTGCGGTTCCGATGCTTACAACCAATCGCTGTCGGAACGCCGCGCTCGCGTGGTGTATGACTACCTGACCGCCAACGGCATCGACGCTTCGCGTCTGGCCGGTCCGAACGGTTACGGCGAATCGCGTCCGCTGGAAAACACCCCGCAAACGCTGCCGGCCTGTAAGTCGGAAACCAACCGTCGCACCGAACTGAACACCGGCGCTTAATGCATCCCGGGTTCGCCTGATCTTAGGATCAGGGCGACAGTAGAAATGGAAAGGCCCCACTTCGGTTGGGCCTTTCTCTTTTGCGGGCAGCGCACATTGTTGATTGAAGTGCTGTAGGGTAAAGTACCAAGGTCTGTTCCTGATTCTGTTGAGGGTGATCTCATGCGTTGGTTCGCTGTTGCCGCTGTAGCGGCTCTGAGCTGGTTGGCTGTCTCGCCCGCGGGCGCGCAGGAGAACACCTGTGGCGCCATCGCCAAGGTGCAAGCCAGTGAACTCAGCCTGGCTCCTGAGCTTGAATCGCCCGCCAGCTACGTGCTGGGTGGTGCTAGCGGGGTGCTGACGCAGGCCTATAACCAGACCCTGTCTGTCGATCATCTGATTACCCGCCTCAAGCTGACCAACTGTCGGGCCTTGGCGGCGGCTTCGGCGCCCAAAATCAATTCGGGCATGATCGATGCGGCCGGCTACAAGCCCAAGACTGAATTCGACAACACGCCGTGGCGTTTCAACATGACGCAGAACGGCAAGAAAATGACGGCCGATGAGTTTGATGCCTGGATGAAGTCCAAGGGTATCCGCATTGCCACGGGTGCGCCCAAACCGCAGCCCGCCTCAGTGGCTCCGAGCGTCAGCCCTAGCCAAGGTGCAACGGTTCCCGCCACGCCGTAAATCGGCGTCCGCGGCCGGCAAACGGCCAGAACAGCGAACAAGCGCTGCGGAACCACGTACTCCGCGGCACGGCCTTGCGCGCGTACTGTCCAAGGCCGGTGTCTGTTCGCGCTCCGAAGCCGAGCGCCGCATCCGTGATGGACGAGTGGCTGTGAACGATCGCGTGGTGACCGATCCGGAGTTTCCGATTGTCACGGCGACCAATCCTCGCATCACCGTGGATGGCGTGCCCTTGTCCGGTGCCGTTGAACGCCTGGTGATTGTGTTGAACAAACCCAGAGGCATCGTGACCACGGCCAGTGATGAGAAAGGTCGCGAGACCGTCTATTCCGCACTGGAGGGTAGTGGTCTGCCATGGTTAGCGCCGGTCGGACGTCTGGACAAAGCCAGTGAGGGCCTGCTGTTGATGAGCAATGACCCGCAGTGGGCGGCGCAGATTACATCGCCGCAGGTGCACTTGGATAAGTCATATCATGTAAAGGTGGCGGCCTTGTGGGATGAATCCCACTGCCGGCAGATGGAGCAGGGCGTCGTGATTGCCGGCGATGAGGAGCCGTTGTCAGTCAAGCATGCGCAGGTGTTGCGCACAGGTACGCGTTCGACTTGGCTGGAGATTACGCTGGATGAAGGCAAGAACCGACAGATCCGCCGCATCGTTGAGGCGATGGGCGCCGAGGTCGAGCGGCTGGTGCGCGTAGCGATCGGCCCGTTGCAGCTTGGCGAGTTGCCTAAGGGGCAGTGGCGCACGCTGACCGCAGACGAACAGAATTTACTGGTACCTAACAAAAACCCCTGAGTTTTCAGGGGTTTTTGCGGTGTGACGTTGGCGTGGCGCGTTACTGGATGACGCCCAGTTCCTTGCCGATGCGGATAAACGCATCGATGGCACGATCGAGCTGTTCACGCGAATGCGCAGCCGACATCTGCGTGCGGATGCGAGCCCGATCCTTCGGCACCACCGGGAAGAAAAAGCCGATGGCGTAGATGCCTTCCTCAAGCAGACGCTCGGCAAAGCGTTGTGCCAACGGTGCATCGTAGAGCATGACCGGACAGATCGGATGCACGCCCGGTTTGATGTCAAAGCCGGCAGCGGTCATGCGCTCACGAAAGTGACGCGTGTTGTCCTGCAGCTGATCGCGCAAATGACCGGCTTCGGAAAGCATGTCGAACGCCTTGGTGCCCGCAGCCACAACGTGCGGTGGCAGCGAGTTGGAGAACAGGTACGGACGCGAACGCTGACGCAGCAGTTCAATCACTTCGCGCTTGGCGGTGGTGAAACCGCCCAGTGCACCGCCCATGGCTTTACCCAAGGTGCCGGTGATGATGTCGATGCGATCGAGCACGCCCTTTACCTCGGCCGAGCCGCGCCCCGTTGCGCCGAGAAAACCGGTGGCGTGGCACTCGTCGATGTGCACCAGGGCGCCGTATTTTTCGGCCAGCGCGGTGATCTCATCGAGCGGCGCGATAAAGCCGTCCATAGAGAATACGCCATCGGTGGTGATCAGAACGGTGCGGGCGCCATCGGCCTTGGCTTGCTGCAGTTGGCGCTCCAGATCGGCCATGTCGCAGTTGGCGTAACGGTAGCGCTTGGCCTTGCACAGACGTACACCATCAATGATTGAAGCGTGATTCAGCGCATCGCTGATGATGGCATCGTTCTCATCGAGCAGCGGTTCGAACAGACCGCCGTTGGCATCAAAGCAAGCGGCGTAAAGGATGGTGTCCTCTTTGCCGAAAAACGAAGCAATTTTGGCCTCGAGTTCTTTGTGCAAGTCTTGCGTGCCGCAGATAAAACGCACTGAGGCCATGCCGAAACCGTGGGTGTCCAGCGCATCCTTCGCAACGGCAATGATGTCCGGATGATCGGCCAGACCCAGATAGTTATTAGCGCAGAAGTTCAGGACCTTGCGGCCATCTTGCAGTTCAATCTCTGCCGACTGCGGCGAGGTGATGATGCGTTCGGATTTGAACAGGCCCGCATCGCGGATTTCCTGCAGAGTCTGTTCGTATCGTGCGGTCAATGACATGTTGTATTAGTTCCAGGAAAGGACGATCTTGCCGGACTTGCCTTGTTCCATCAGGTCGAAACCCTCCTGGAAGCGGTCAATCGGCAGTTGGTGCGTCATGGCTTTGCCCAGCGGGAATCCGGACAGCACCAGTTGCGTCATCTTGTACCAGGTTTCGTACATGCGACGGCCGTAGATACCTTGCAAGGTCAGACCCTTAAAGATCACCTTGTCCCAATCGACGCCGGCGCCCTTGGGCATGATGCCGAGCATGGCTACCTTGCCGCCGTGGTACATGCAATCAAGCATGTCGTTAAAGGCCTGCGGATTGCCGCTCATTTCCAGACCGACGTCAAAGCCTTCCATGTGCAGCTCGGCCATCACATCTTTGAGTGAGGTGTTGGCGACATTGACGACGCGTGTCGCGCCCATGTCGGCTGCGAGCTTCAGACGGTAATCATTGACGTCGGTAACGACCACGTTGCGGGCGCCGATGTATTTACAGATGCCTGCAGCAATCACGCCGATCGGACCGGCGCCGGTGATCAGAACGTCTTCACCGACCAAATCGAATTCCAGTGCGCAATGCGCTGCGTTGCCGTACGGATCAAAGAACGCGGCCAGTTCCGACGGAATCTGATCGGGGATCGGCCACAGGTTGCTGGCAGGCATCACCATGTATTCGGCGAAGGCACCGTTGCGGTTCACACCGATACCCACGGTGTTAGGGCACAGGTGCTGTTTGCCGGCGCGGCAGTTGCGGCAATGACCGCAGACGATATGGCCTTCGGCCGAAACGCGCTGACCGACGGTGTAACCGCTCACGGCGCTGCCCATTTCGACGATACGGCCGACAAACTCGTGGCCGATCACCAAACCGGGGCGAATGGTGCGCTGGCTCCACTCATCCCACAGGTAAATGTGCAGATCGGTGCCGCAGATCGCGGTCTTTTCGAGCTTAATCAGGACTTCGTTGGGGCCCGGCGTGGGAACCGGTACGTCCTCCATCCAGATGCCTTTGGTAGCTTCGCGCTTGACCAGCGCCTTCATAGTGGTTGGAGCCATAACGAACGACCTATTTAACCGTACCCGGGAACCTGCGATTATATCAATCTGACTGAATTTGGAGCTGATCCCCGCATGCGAGTGACTTTACTGGCGGTTGCCCTGTCTACCTTGTGCCTTTCCACTGCGACTCCGGTTGCCCAAGCGGATGAGGGGATGTGGATGCCATCACAACTGCCGGATATCGCCAGGTCAATGCGCGAGCGCGGTTTCCGCGGTGATCCCAAGCAGATGGCCAACCTGGCCACGGCGCCCATGAACGCAGTCGTCAAAGTTGGCGGCGGTACCGGTGCCTTTGTCTCGAATCAAGGTCTGGTGCTGACCAACCATCACGTCGCCTTTGGTGTCATCCAGTACAACAGCAAGCCCGAACACGATTACATCGCACGTGGCTACATCGCTGCAGACCGTTCGAAGGAGCTGCCGGCCAATCCCGATTTCCGTGTGCTGGTGACCACCGATTTCGACAACGTCACAGCGCAAGTGCTCAAGGGCACCGCAGGTCTTAAAGGTAAGGCGTATAACGATGCGGTTGAACGCGCTTCGAAGGCATTGGTCAGCGCCTGTGAGGCCACTGCCGGTTATCGCTGCCAGGTCGTCAGCATGTACTACGGTGCTGAGTTCTATCGCGTGCGCCAACTCGAACTGCGCGATGTGCGTCTGGTCTATGCACCACCAAGCGCTATCGGCAACTACGGTGGCGAGACGGACAACTTTATGTGGCCGCGCCATGCCGGCGATTTCACGGTGTTGCGTGCTTATGTCGGTAAGGATGGCAAGCCCGCCGATTACTCTCCGGACAATGTGCCTTACGTGCCGCCATCGCATCTGCAGATCTCTACGCGCAATGTGAAAGAGGGAGATTACGCCATGCTCGCGGGATATCCGGGCGTTACGTATCGCCATCGTACCGCGGCTGAGTTTGCGCAGCAGATGGATTGGCAACTGCCCTCGCGCGTGGCTCTGTTCGATGGCATGATCCGCACGATTGACGCCGCAACCGCCGGCAATGCCGATGCAACGGTCGCTTATGCCTCGCAAATGCGGAGCCTGAAAAATAATCTCAAGCGCGCGCAAGGCGAACTCGAGGGCATGCAACGCTCCAATGCCGCCGCTGTGCGTGCGCAGGACGAACAAGCCATGCTGACCTGGTTGCAGAGCGGCAAGACCGGCAATCCGGATGTGGCCGCCACGTTGAGCGGCATTAAAGAACTGCAACAGGGTCTGGCTACGGCCGGTGCACTGCGCGAGCGCGATCAGTTGCTGAGCACCATTGTCAGTCAGACGCAGCTGTTCCGTTCCGCAGTGGAATTGCAGCGTCGCGCGCTGGAGCGTCAGCGTCCCGATGCCGAGCGTCGTGCCGGTTTTCAGGAGCGCGATGAAAAGCTGATTCTTGGCCGTCTGCAACAAGTGCAGCGCCGTTACGATTTCGCCGTTGAACAGGCGCTACTGCTGGATCTGGTGCGTCAGTATCAGGCACTGCCGGCGGCGCAACATGTCGCCGAATGGGATACGGTGTTCGGCACGGATCCCGCGCAAACGGCAGCACGCATCGCCGCGCTGTACGCGGGTAGCCAGTTGCAGGACGAAGCGCGTCGCGTGGGCTGGTTGCAAGCCGACGCGAAAGCCCTGGCTAGTGCCGATGACACCTTGCTCAAGGCGGCCGCTACGCTGATGCCGGCCATGGTCCGCCTGGATGACGAACGCGATGCGCGCGATGGCGAATCACTGCGATTGCGTCCGTCCTATATGCAGGCACTGACGGCTTACCGCAAATCGCAAGGCCGCGCGGTCTATCCCGATGCCAACTCCACGTTGCGCATCAGCTTCGGTCGTATCCAGGCCCTGTCGCCGCGCGATGGCGTCGATTACCGTCCGCTCACCACAGTGGCCGGCATTGTCGAGAAACACACCGGCAGAGATCCGTTCAACGCACCGCAACCCTTGCTCGATGCAATTCGCAAGGGCGATTTCGGCACCACAGCCGAGCCAAGTCTGAAAACGCAGACGGTGAACTTCCTGACCAATCTCGATACCACGGGCGGTAACTCGGGTTCGCCGGTGCTCGATGCCGAAGGCAAACTCATCGCGCTGAACTTCGACAGCAACTGGGAAGCCGTCAGCGCCAGCTGGGCCTTCGATCCGCGTTACAAGCGCGCCATCCACGTGGACATGCGTTACATGCGCTGGCTGATGGCCAAGGTCTACCCGGCGCCGCATCTGTTGCGCGAACTCAACTTGCCGGCGCAATAAGTGCACCCGGTAACCCGTACGACAACGCAAGATCCGTTACGAAACCAATTCAATACACGACTACAAGGAACTGCAATGCGAGTGATGAAACTGTCGAACCTGGCCTATGCGTTAGGACTCTCTCTGGTCTGCTTGGCCGGTACCGCCATCGCAGGTGAGGGCATGTGGGTTCCGCAACAGCTGCCCGAAATTGCAGGTCCGCTGAAGAAGGCCGGTTTGCGCCTTGATGCCAAGCAGCTGTCCGATCTGACCGGTGACCCGATGGGTGCCGTCGTATCGCTCGGCGGTTGTACTGCCAGCTTTGTGTCGCCTAATGGCCTGGTGGTCACCAATCACCACTGCGCCTACGGTGCCATCCAGCTCAACTCGACGGCCGAGCGCAATTACATTCAGGACGGTTTTTACGCGAAAACCTTAAATGACGAAGTGAGTGCCGGCCCGGGTAGCCGTGTCTTCGTGCTGGATCAGATCACCGATGTCACCGACCGTGTGCAGAAGGCCATCGCCGGCGCCAAGACGCCTGCGGCTCGTGAAAAGGCCGTCGATATGCTCGAAAAGCAGCTGGTTGCGGACTGTGAACAAGGTGGCGGCTATCGCTGTAGCCTGAGTTCGTTCTTTGGCGGCACCACTTACCGTCTGTTCCGCAATATGGAAATCCAGGACGTGCGTTTGGTGTACGCACCGCCTTCGAGCGTCGGTAAGTACGGCGGCGATGTCGACAACTGGATGTGGCCGCGTCACACCGGCGACTTCTCCTTCTACCGTGCCTACGTCGGTAAAGACGGCAAGCCTGCGCCGTTCTCCACGGACAATGTGCCGTATCAGCCCAAGCACATTCTGCAATTTGCCGATAAGCCGCTGGGTGAGGGCGATTTCGTGATGGTGGCCGGTTATCCGGGTCGCACTTCGCGCTATGCATTGGCCAGCGAGTTCAACGATACCGTGGCTTACGCGTATCCCACGTCGATCCGTCATTACCACGAGGTTCTGAAACTGATCGACGCCGAGGGCGAGCGTAACAAGGACGTTGGCGTGAAATACGCGGCGACCAATGCCAGCCTCAACAACGTCATGAAAAATTACGAAGGCCAGCTTGAGGGCTTTAAGCGCATCAATGCCGCCAAGACCAAGGCCGACGAAGAAGCAAAGCTGATTGCGTGGCTGAAGTCGCAAGCGAAGAGCAAGAACAAGGCCAATGCATCCAAGGCCAAATCGGCTTTGGCCGCGATTGCGGCAATCGAAGCCGGCAACGCCGAACGCAAGGCAACGCGTGATCGTGATTTCATCGTGCCGCAACTGAGCAGTGGCACGGTGGGTATTGCCCGCCAGCTGTACCGTCTGTCGATCGAGCGCGAAAAGCCCGATGCCGAACGCGAGCAGGGCTATCAGAACCGCGATCTGTCGCGTATCGAAGCCGGTCTCAAGCAGTTCGACCGTCGCTATGACTACGGCATGGATGCGCAGCTTAAGGAATACTGGCTCAAGCAATACGTTGCGTTGCCGGCCTCGCAACGTGTGGGTTATGTCGATTCCTGGTTGGGTGGCAACGATGGCGCGGCCATCAGCAAGGCCATTGCATCGCTCAAAGACAGCGAACTGAACACGCTCGAAGGCCGTACGCAGTGGTTTAAGGCCGATCGCAAGGCATTTGAATCCTCGAACGATCCGGTGATCCGTCTGGCCGTGGCATCGATGCCGTTCTCGTTGGCCGAAGAAGCCAAGGCTAAGACCCGCGGCGGCGAATCGCTGGTCAATCGTCCGCGCTACATGCAGGCACTGATTGATTACCGCAAGTCCAAGGGCCTGGCCGTGTATCCGGATGCCAACAGCACGTTGCGGATTACGTTCGGCAACGTCAAGGCTTACACCAAGCAAGACGGCAGCAAGCAGAACGCCTTTACGCTGCTCGAAGAAATCCCGGCCAAGGACACCGGCAAGGAACCCTTCGATGCGCCTAAGGCTCAGCTGGATGCGATTGCCGCCAAGGACTATTCCGATTTGGCCGATGCGCGTCTGGGCACGGTTCCGGTGAACTTCCTGTCGGATCTGGACATCACCGGTGGCAACTCCGGTTCGCCGGTCATGGATGCCGATGGCAAGCTCGTCGGTCTGGCCTTTGACGGCAACTGGGAATCGGTCAGCTCCAACTGGGTATTCGATCCGACCATGACCCGCATGATTTCGGTCGACCAACGCTACATGCGTTGGATCATGGAGAAGGTCGCTCCGGCACCCGAACTCCTGAAGGAACTGAACGTTCCGGTCATGAAACCCGCTAAAAAATGAGTTCAAAACGTTTGGACGAATGGCTCTCGACCATCGAGGCCATTCACCCCAAATCGATTGATATGGGACTGGAGCGAATCCGCGCGGTGTATACCACGCTGGGTTCGCCTCGGCCTGCACGTCGAGTCATTACCGTTGCAGGGACGAACGGCAAGGGCTCGACGGTCGCGTTTCTCGAATCGATTGCGCAATGCGAGTCGTGGCGAGTAGGGGCCTACACCTCGCCCCACCTGCTGCGGTTCAACGAGCGCATTCGCATTCAAGGTGCCGAAGTAGCTGATGCCGATTTAGTTAAGGCCTTTGAACGCATTGACGCGGCACGTGGCGACACGCCACTGACGTATTTCGAATTTGCCACCTTGGCGGCGTTGCTTCTGTTCGCCGATTCCAAGTTGGATCTGGTGATCTTAGAAGTCGGTCTCGGCGGACGTCTGGATGCCACCAATCTCATCGACAGTAATGTGGCCGTGATTACTACGGTCGATGTCGATCATCAGGATTATCTGGGTGCCGACCGTGAGTCGATCGGCGCTGAGAAAGCCGGCGTAATGCGCGCATGGAAGCCGGTGGTATTGGGTGATGAGGATCCGCCATCGTCCGTGCTCGGTCGTGCGTACCGCATCGGTGCCTCGGCCATTCGTTATCGCTGCGATTTCTTTGCAGACATCGAGCCCGATACCGATCACTGGATCTGGCGCGAGCCGGGCACTCAATTTGAGGTGCCCATGCCGCAATTGCAGGCCCCGATACAGCTCCGCAATGCAGCCGTCGCCATCGCGGCGATGCGCGCCTTGCCCAAATCGCCCAAACGCGCTTCATTGCAGCAGGGGATTGCCAACGCCACCGTGTCGGGCCGTCTGCAAACCGTAACGTTCGAAGGCCGTTCCGTCACCGTCGACGTGGCCCACAACCCGCAAGCGGCGGGCGAGCTGTCGGCCTGGTTGCGGGCGCATCCGATCACGGGACGCAATGTCGCCGTCTTTGCCGGCCTGGCCGACAAGGACAGGGCAGGCGTGCTGGAACAGCTGGCCGACGACGTCGCGCAATGGGAGCTGGCTCCGTTGCCGGGACCGCGCGGCGAATCGCTGCCGCAACTGCGCGAGGCACTGGACGGACATCGCGTTTTGGACGGTGCTGACTGGCATCCTGATGTCATCACGGCGCTGCGCCATGCCATCGACACGACTCACGCGGATGACCGCATTGTGGTGTTCGGATCGTTTCTGACGGTGGCTGCGGTACTGCAAGCCACCACCTGAACCGCTGACGGAACCGAATCGCGTCCATTTTGGGTCACGGCTAAGGGCGGCGGTATAATGGCAGACCCCTTTTGCGATTTGCTGCATTCATGGATTCCGCACTCAAGCAACGCCTGATCGGCGCCGGCGTTTTGGTTCTGCTGGCCGTCATTTTTCTGCCTATGCTGGTGACCGGCCCGGCGCCTGACAGCAGCAAGGAAATGCAAGGCGTCCCTACCGACGTGCCGGCAGTTCCTGATGCGCAAGTCGACAGCCGTGAAGTGGATTTCGGCACCACCACAGCACCCGTGACGGCGCCGACGACTGTGGCTCCCAGCAGCTACATCGTCGATTTCGGCAAGTATGCAACGGCCGGCGATGCACGCCTCGTGGTCGATGCGCTCAAAGCCGCCGGGCTGACCTCCGCTTCGTTCAAGCCGGTCATGGTCGAAGGCCGTACCTTGCAGCAAATTGTCATCGGCCCGTTCGCAACCGCTGCCGATGCCGAATCCGCACGTCGTACCGCGCTGGGTCTGAGCAATATCGAAGGCAGCAAGGTCATCGCCTTGAACGCCGCGCCGGCTGCAACGTCTGCACCTGCCGCAGTAGAACCCGAGCCGCAACCCGAACCGGAACCGACGACTGTCGCGACCACGCCTGCAGCCAAGCCGGCCGCTAAGCCCGCCGAGCCTAAAGCTGCCGAACCCGTCGCCAAGGCGGAGCCGGCCAAGGTCGAGCCTGCCAAGCCTGTCGACAACAGCAACTACACCGTGGTCCTGGGTTCATCGCCGTATCCGGCCCGCAGTGAGGCGCTGCATAAGCGTGCTGCTGCCGCCGGTATCCGCACGGTACTGGTTAAGTCTCGCAATGACAAAGGCCAGCCGATCGTGATCGTTCGTTCAGCGGCTCTGGACAGTCGCGAAGAGGCCGAAGCACTCAAGGCCGAAGTGGCGCTGAAACTGCAGCGCACCTCGCAAATCCAAAAGCTCTAAGCGGAGGCTGCAAACCATGTGCGGCATTATCGGAATTGTGGGCCGCAGCGATGTTGCGGCTCGTCTGTACGACGGCCTGACGGTCCTGCAACACCGCGGCCAGGATGCGGCGGGCATCGCCACCTCGGGTGAGCGCAAGATCCGCGTGCACAAGGGCAACGGCCTGGTCAGCGATGTCTTTAACGAGTCCGCCATGATCACGCTCGAAGGCCATATCGGCATCGGCCATTGCCGCTATCCCACTGCAGGCAGCGAGGGCAGTGACGAAGCACAACCGTTTTACGTCAATTCGCCCTACGGCATTGCGCTGGCGCACAACGGCAATCTGATCAACACCGAATCGCTGCGCCGCGAAGTCTTTATGACCGATCGCCGTAACGTCAACACGGAGAGCGATTCCGAAGTGCTGCTCAACGTGTTTGCCCACGAACTCGATCAGCAGCACGGCCTGACGCCCGACACCGTATTCAATGCCATTAGCGGCACCATGAAACGTTGCGTGGGCGGCTATGCCGTGCTGGTCAGCATTCTCGGTTTCGGTCTGGTCGGTTTTCGTGATCCCAACGGTATTCGTCCACTGGTATTGGGCAAGCGCATTGCCGAAGACGGTCGCGTCGAATACGCCATGGCCTCCGAATCCGTTGCACTGGATCTGATCGGCTTTGAGCGCATTCGCGATGTGCAGCCCGGCGAAGGCATTGCCATCACCGCTGAGGGTGAACTGTTCGAGCGTCAGTGCATTGAGCCCGGCAGCTTTGCGCCGTGCATTTTCGAGTACGTGTACTTTGCGCGTCCCGACTCGATGATGGACAACATCTCGGTGCACAAGGCGCGCATGCGCATGGGCAAAGTGCTCGGCGAAAAAATTCTGCGGGAACGGCCCGATCACGATATCGATGTCGTGATTCCGATTCCGGATACCTCGCGCGATGCGGCACTCGAAATCGCCAACGTGCTGGGCGTTAAATACCGCGAAGGATTTATCAAGAACCGCTACGTCGGCCGGACCTTTATCATGCCGGGCCAAAGTCAGCGCGCGCGTTCGGTGCGTCGCAAACTTAACCCGATACCGCTGGAATTCCGCAACCGCAACGTGTTGCTGGTCGATGACTCCATCGTGCGCGGCACCACTTCGCAGCAGATCGTGCAGATGGCGCGCGAGGCCGGTGCGGCCAAAGTGTATCTGGCATCTGCCGCGCCGCCGGTCCGTTACCCGAACATCTACGGGATCGACATGCCATCGGCCGAAGAACTCGTCGCACACGGTCGCACCGAGCAGGAGGTCCAGGAATATCTGGGCTGTGACTGGCTGATCTATCAGGATCTGCAGGATCTGATCGAAGCGGTGTCCGGTCCCAAGCAACGCATGGATCAGTTTGATACCTCGGTGTTCTCGGGCGAATATGTCACGGGCGTCGATGCGGATTATTTTGAACGCATCAAGAAGGCCCGCTCCGACCTGGCCAAGACCCAACGCCGCAACGCGTAATGGATCTGTTCGCAGCCGCTGCACGCTGTCTGGCAGCGACAACGGTTGAAGCCAAGATTCAACTGAGTCATGAGACGGCCGCCGCCTTTGCCGATGGCCAACTCACGTTAGGCGCTCGCGATGGCGTGATCGATCCGATCGGTATGCCCGGACGGCCTTCGCGACCGTTACTGGTCGAACCGCGGCATTTGCCCAAACGCGGCTTAGGAACGGACGAAGGCCGTGCTGCCTTCATTCACTCCATTGCGCATATCGAGTTCAATGCGATCGATCTGGCGTGGGATGCAGTGTATCGCTTCCGCGAGATGCCGGCTGAGTATTACGTCGACTGGGTGCGTTGCGCCGATGATGAAGCGCGCCATTTCACCATGCTGCAGCAGCGCCTGGCAGCCTTCGGTCATGCCTACGGTGACTTTGATGCGCACAATGGCCTGTGGGAAATGGCCATGAAGACGGCGGACGATGTGCTGGTGCGCATGGCGCTGGTGCCTCGCGTTCTCGAAGCGCGCGGTCTTGATGTCACGCCCGCCATGATCACCAAATTGCGTTCGCTGCAGGACGATGCGACTGCGGACATTCTCGAAGTGATCCTGCGCGAGGAAGTGGCGCATGTGGCCGCGGGCAGTCGCTGGTTCCGTTATGCCTGCAACCAACGCGGTGTCGAACCGCGCGCTACGTTTGAGCAGCTGCTACGCGACTATGCGCGCAGCGCACTGTTCGGTCCGTTCAATCTCGAAGCGCGGGCGCAGGCCGGCTTCGATGAGCAGGAACTGGCGGCCTTAAAAGCCCTGATTTAAAGCGTTGCGCCGTGCCGAATCGGCAAAGTCTGCAGCTGCCATTCGCCGATAGACGGAATCTCCAGAACCGAACCCTGGTCGTACCAGTCGCCCAATACAATGCGCCGATGGCCGCGCTCGGTATGCACCGCGGGCCGGTGAGTATGGCCATGAATCAGCTGCGTCACACCGTATTCCTGCAGATAGAGATCGACCGTTGCGGGCGTCACATCGGTGATCGACTCCATATTGCTTAAGCCGCTCTGATGGGCGGCACTGGCAGCGCGAGCTTGCGCTGCGAAGGCACGACGGGCGGCCAAGGGCTGTGAGAGAAAACCCTGCTGCCACGCGGGATCGCGCACTTGTGTCCTGAACGCCTGATAGGCAGCATCGTCAGTGCAGAGCAAATCACCGTGCATCAGCAGCACTTGTTCGCCGTACAGATCAATGACGGTAGGGTCATTCAGAATTTGCATGCCGCAGCGCGCGGCGTAATCGGCGCCGAGCAGAAAATCGCGGTTGCCATGCATAAAGAATTTGGGAATCCGCACGGCGGCGAGGGCCATCGCCACCTGGGCAACCAGATCGTCATCGTCGTCATCCCCGATCCACGCTTCGAACAGATCGCCCAGAATGTACAGCGCATCGGCGTCGCGCGTCTGACGGTGCAGGAACTGCAGGAAAGCGGCGGTCACTTCCGGCCGTTGCGGGTCCAAATGCAGGTCGGAGATCATCAAAGTGCTCATCGGCCCATTGTAGGGCAGAGCGGTCGCAGGCCGGCGATCGGGCTAAAATAGGAGTTTCCGTAGACATTGCCTGAAAGGCCGCATGAAAAGCCGCACCCGTTTTGCCCCCAGTCCCACCGGCTACCTCCACATTGGCGGGGCCCGCACCGCGCTGTACTGCTGGCTAGAAGCCCGGCACCACGGCGGTGAGTTCATCCTGCGGATTGAGGACACGGACCGCGAGCGCAGCACGCAGCCGGCCATCGATGCCATTCTTGAAGCCATGGAATGGTTGGGCCTGGATTATCAGGAAGGTCCGTTCTATCAGACACAACGACTGGATCGTTACCGCGAAGCTGCGCAGCAATTGCTCGATGCCGGTCTGGCGTACTACGCCTACGAATCGCGCGAAGAATTGGACGCCATGCGTGAGGCCGCCATGGCCGCGGGTGAAAAGCCGCGCTACAACGGCGCCTATCGTGATCGCAATGAACCGTATCGTGATGACCCCAATCGCGTGATCCGCTTTAAGAATCCGCAAGACGGTGTTGTTCGCTGGAATGACAAGGTTAAGGGTGAAATTGAGTTTGCCAACAGCGAGCTCGATGACCTGGTCATCTTCCGACCCGATGGTTGGCCGACTTATAACTTTGCCGTCGTCGTGGATGACATCGACATGGACATTACGGATGTCGTGCGTGGCGATGATCACATCAACAATACGCCGCGTCAGATCAATCTGTATCAGGCGCTGGGCAAGCCGGTGCCGCATTTTGCGCATCTGCCCATGATTCTGGATCAGGAGGGCGCCAAGCTCTCCAAGCGCACGGGCGCGGCGGACGTCATGCAGTATCGCGATGCCGGCTATCTGCCGCATGCGCTGCTGAACTATCTGGTGCGTCTGGGTTGGTCCCATGGCGATCAGGAAGTGTTCTCCATGGACGAAATGATTCGCCTGTTCGATCTGAAGGACGTCAACGGCAAAGCATCGCGACTCGATCCGGCCAAGTTGGGCTGGCTCAATCAGCAGTACCTCAAGAACGACGACCCGCAAGCCGTGGCTGCGCATTTGCGCTGGCACCTGCAACAGCAAGGCTTTAACTTGAACCAAGGTCCGGATCCTGCCGATGTGGTGGTGGCACTGCGTGATCGCGTGCAAACGCTTAAAGAAATGGCCGAAGCCGCCGCCGTCTGGTATCAGCCGCTGGGTGAATACGATGCCGAAGCGGCCGCCAAGCAACTCACGGCCGACAAGCGCGAACCGTTGACGGCATTGCGTGCCGCATTGGAGTCACTGGCCGAATGGTCGCCGACAGCCATCCACGATGCCGTCAAGGCCGTGGGTACGGACTTGGGTCTGGGCATGGGCAAGTACGGTCCCGCCTTGCGCGTGGCCATGACAGGCAGCACGCAAAGTCCGGATCTGTCACACACCGTCTATCTGGTGGGTCGCGAGCAAGCCTTGCAGCGCATCGACCGCGCCCTGCAGTTTCTGCCGGTAGCCTAATGACGAAATGTTCTGACCCTCATCATCATGTCGGCGACAGCGAGGCCTTTGTCCGCGCTGTGGAATCGGCGTGTAAAGAACGGGGTCTGAACTTAACGCCGCCGCGCCGTTGGGTGTTGCAGCACATTGCGCAATCCGAAAAGCCTCTCAAAGCTTATGACTTGCTGGAGCAGTTGCGTCTGGAGCAGGCCACAGCCGCTCCACCGACCGTGTATCGCTCGCTCGAGTTTCTGATTGAGCATGGCTTTGTGCATCGCCTGGAATCGGTCAATGCGTACATTGCCTGCCATCATCCGGGTGGTGAGGCGCACGCCACGCCCTTCCTGATTTGTGATCAGTGCAAGTCGGTGCAGGAGATGGAACAGCCGCTGTGGGTGCGTCAGTTGCAGTCCGATGCGGCCACCGCCGGTTTTCAGGTGCGCGAGCAGGTGTTAGAACTGCACGGTCTGTGCGCCGCCTGTCGCGACGCACAGTAATCCCTGCTGATTAAAAGAACGTACGGACGCCGATGGCAACGCCGCGACCGGCTTGTGGTGCCGAGTCTTTCAGAATCGAAGTGGCGTTGCGGATCTCCTGATCGAGCAGGTTGGTGCCGTCGACAAACAGCTCCACACCCAGTCCGTCACGCACATCGTGATGCCAGCTCAAGTGCGCATTGACGAGCGTGTAACCGTCGGTCGGCGTTTCACCGGGTGCCAGGTTGCGTGCTGCGGCAACGCGTGTCGCGGACAGGCCTGCTCGCCAGTCGTTGAGGTTCCAGTTCCATTCACTGCCAATGCGCGAGGGCGCAATGCGGGGCAGGTTGGTGCCGTCGGTCAGTTGTGCACGGACGGTGTCACCAAACACACGCCATTCCCAGCGGCCATGCGCGTTATCGGCCAGCGTCCAGGTCATTTCGGCATCGACGCCGGTAAACGTGGCCGGAGCTTGCTGCCAACGGCGCTCGGTCAGGCCATCGACCTGATTGCCGGTTTCGTGCAGATACGTAAACCGGTAGAAGCGCGCGCGATACACCGAGACATTACCGCGCAGATTGCGGCTCTGGTATTTCAATCCGAGCTCACCGCGTAAGGCCTTTTCAATATCCAAGTTGGGATCGCCGATCTCAAAAGTCTGCGTTGCGACGTGCGCACCGTAGGCATGCAATTCCTCGACACCGGGCGCACGTTCGGCGTGATCGACGCCACCGGATACGCTCCAGTTCGGTGTAATCGCATAGCGGGCCGATAGCGAGGCCGAAACGGTATCCATGCGACGGTATGCGGCAGGCGCATCGCGAAGCTGCAGTTCGGTGCGACCCAAGCGAGCACCGGCCTCTAGTGTCCATTCGCCGAATTTGCCGGTACCAAAGCCGTATAAAGCGGAGGAACGCACATGCGTCGACGGAATAAACGCCTCGTCGCCGATCGCATCCTGATGTTCATCGCCAAAGGTCACGCCCAGCGCCTGCGTCCAAGGACCCCAAGGCTTGAACAGAAAATCACTACGCGCTTCGCGGGTACGGTTATGGAACGTGGTGCCGATCTCGTCGCCTTCCCATTCGGTGTGCACATAGCGGCTGTTCGAAAATTGCGGGCGAATGGCTGCAAACGGCCCGATGCGTTCAATCGCTGCTTTGGCATCGGTGCGCTGCTGATTCATGACGATGCGAACGCCGGCTTCCTCTTCGTGACAGTGTTCCTCTTCGCCTTCTTCATGGCCGTGCTCATGGGCACCGGCAGGAATGCCGTATGCAGTATGAAATTGCGAGGCCGACATGCCGGCGAAACCGCGCGAACCGATCCACGACAGACCCAACGCGCCGCTACGGTTTTTCAGCACGGTATTGGGCAAGATGCCGAAGGCAGCGTCCTCATCCTCGGCACCATGAATGTCCGCATAGCCCGGGATGCGCAGATCGTCCGCGTCGCGAATCAGACCGTCGGCGTGAATCGCAAGATGACCATCCAAGCCCGTACCATCCAGGCGCACCATGCCGGTGCGTTCACGGCTGGCAGAGTTGTAACGAACCTCCGAACGACCGGTGAGCGGATCGTCAGATGCATGTTCGGGAATGCGACCATCGCCGACATTGACGGCGCCGCCGACCGAGCCGCCGCCATACATCAGCGTGGCGGGGCCTTTCAGCACTTCAATCTGGTCAGCCAGAAACGGCTCCACGGCCACCGCGTGATCGCCTGAGACCGCCGACACATCGCCCACACCCATGCCGTTGCTCAGCACCTGGACACGTGAACCGTCCATACCGCGAATCACCGGACGACCGACGCCGGGGCCAAAGGCGGCCGACTGGACGCCGGGCACGCTACTGACGGTTTCCCCCAGGGAGTTCGCCTTGACCCGATCCAAACGCTCTGCCGTCAGAACCGTCACCGGCTGCGTCAGATCCTCGACTGCGGTCTTCAGTGCCGAAGCGCGGACCGTCACCTTACCCACCTAGACCGGGGCCGCGGAATGGGCGTGCGGGTCGGTGTGCTCCGCCTCTTGCGCATGCGCGAGGGCCGGAGTCGTACCGCAGAGCAGCACGGCGGCGCAGGCCAGAGACAGGGGGTGGCGGGACAGGGACATCGACAAACTCCGATTAATCAGTCATTCTTGGACTGTAATAATATATCAGTGTTACAATATAACAAACCAACTAATGACCTAGATGTGAACCTTCGAATCTCCAATCGCTGGATCGACCGCCTCGGTGCGACCGGGTCGCTGACCTGTGCGTTGCACTGTGCTGCGCTGCCGATTGCCATCGCCATGCTGCCCGGCTTGGGGGTCAGCCTGCTGGCCAGCCGCACGATTGAGTGGGTTTTCGCCGTTATAGCCACACTGTTGGCAGGGTTGTCGATGTGGCTGTCGTACCGTCGCCACGGTCACGTTCGCGCCAAGGGTCTGCTGATTCCGGGCGCGGCGCTGCTGTGGATCGGCATCCTGGTGCCGGCCATTCACGACCACACACTGCGCCATGCGGTCCTGATGACCTCGGGCGGGGTCCTGATCGCGTTAGGCCACCTGATGGCCCTGCGTCAGAATCACGGCCATATCCACGACGCCACCTGCAGCCATTGAGCTAGCCGTGGTATCCTATTGGACTAATTTGGCGCCGCCACTGCGCGCTGCAAGCATTTGATTTAGGAGAAGTTGATCATGGGTAAGGGCGACCGCAAGACCGCCAAGGGCAAGCGTTACAACTCCAGCTACGGCAATGCCCGTGGCCGCGGCGTGCCCGCCGCAGCAGTTGCCGCCGCTCCGGCAGCACCGGCTAAGAAAGCCGCTAAGACCACCAAGACGGTTGCCAAAAAGACCGTGACCAAGGCCGCCAAGTCGGCCGAGTAATTCGGATCACCGGTTGAGGGGTTTGCCCGTCAAAAAAAAGGCCCGCGATCTTTTCGCGGGCTTTTTTTATTCGCTACGCAGCTGATCGACCTGTCGCCAGACGCGCAGCAGATTGCCGCCCATGACCTTGGCAATATCGGATTCGTTGAAGCCCCGACGGCGCAGCTCATTCGCAAGGTTGGGGTAATCCGCAACGCTACGCAGATCGGCCGGCAAGGCCTCGCCGACGCCATCGAAATCACTACCGATGCCGATGTGATCGGCACCGATCAGACGAATGCCGTATTCAATGTGATCGGCCACTTCGCGCACCGACGCGGGGCTATACGGATGCGCCGCATCCCATTCGCGATCGAACTCTGCCTCGGTTTTAGGCGGTTTACGGCCCGCAGCCAGATCGGCAACTACGCTGTCCTTAAATTTCTTCAGCGCAATAAAGTAATCGCGCAAACCCAACGCATCTTTGCGATTGACGAATTGCGTGCCGAACGTGACGTGCACCACGCCACCTTTAGCCGCAATGGCCTTGGCAATCTCATCGCTCACATTGCGCTCAAAACCCGGCGTGAAATGGCGAAAGGCCGAGTGGCTGGCGATCACGGGTGCGCGACTCAGGGCAATGGCCTGCAAGGCAGCATCATCACTAACGTGCGAAACGTCGACCATGATGCCGAGGCGATTCATGGACTCGACCACTTGTTTGCCGAACGGGCTCAGGCCATTCCATTTGCGATCGACCGCATACGAAGAATCGGCCAGCCGATTATTAGCCGAGTGCGCCAGCGTGATGTAGCTGACGCCGCGATCGCGAAATACCTTCAGCAAATCAAGACGATCACCGATCGGCGCCGCATTTTCCATGCCAAAGGTCAGTGCGATGCGCGTGTCGCTCGGATTGAAATCCCGCGCGGAACGTAACACGACAAAACGATCAGGTGCGCGATAGGCGAGTGCTTCCATGGCATCGATCTGCTGATGCGCAGAGGCCGTTGCAGTGCCTTGCTCGTCTTGCGTCGGCGAGGTATAGATCGACATGAATCCGACCTTCAGTCCGCCTTTAGCAGCGGCCGGCGCGTCGAAGTCGCGATCGGTGGGGGCTGACAGATCCTTCCACTCGCGGACTTGTAGCGAAGGCGCATCAATATGCGTATCGACGACCGGTGGCATGAAGACCGGCGAGGGGATCAGTGAGGCGATTAGCAAGGCAAGAAACATAAGTTGGAAAACCTAGAGTCGCGGCGCGCGTTCGCGTCGTTGCAGAGAATGTCCGGCTAGCCACAGATCCTGCAGCAGATTGCCGCCAAGCCAGTAGGTGAGTTCATCGGGATGGTCAACAGTCCATAGCGCCAGATCGGCGCGCAAGCCCGTCTTAAGCTGCCCGCGGTCCGTGAGTCCCAGCGCGGCGGCGGCGTTCACTGTGGCGCCTTGCAGAGCCTCTAGCGGAGTCATGCGGAAATGCGTGGTCGCGAGCTGCATGGCGATGCGCAGTGACAACAAGGGTGACGTGCCCGGGTTGCAGTCGGTGGAGACCGCCATGCGGACACCGAGCTCGCGCATGCGTGCAATCGGCGGCTGCTTGGTCTCACGCAGCACGTGATAGGCACCGGGCAGCAGCACGGCCACAGTACCGCTGCGGGCCATCGCTTGCAGGCCCTCATCGTTGGTGTACTCGAGATGATCGGCTGAGAGTCCCTTGAACTGCGTCACCAGTTCAGCACCCTGCAAATCGCTGAGCTGATCGGCGTGTAATTTCACCGGCACGCCTAATGCCTGTGCGGCCTCGAACACGCGACGGGTCTGTTCGGGCGAAAAGCCAATGCCTTCGCAGAATGCATCCACCGCATCGACGAGGCCATCGGCATGCAAGACGGGCAACCATTCCACGACGCGTTGGATGTATGTGTCGGCGTCGTTGTCGAACTCGGGCGGCAATGCATGTGCGGCCAAATACGTGGTGCGCACGGTTTGCCCGGTTAATGCGCCGATCTGTCGAGCGGTCTGCAGCATGCGGCGCTCGGAGTCCAGATCCAGACCGTAGCCGGATTTGATCTCAAGTGTGGTCACGCCATCGTGCAGTAAATCCAGCGCGCGGGGCAGGGATTGCGCAAGCAAGTGATCGGCATCGGCAGCGCGGGTATTGCGGACCGAGGAGCGAATACCGCCACCGGAGCGTGCAATGTCCTCGTAGCTGGCGCCGTTGAGTCGCATCGCAAATTCGTTGGCGCGATTGCCGCCAAAGACGAGGTGGGTGTGACAGTCGATCAGACCGGGGGTCAGGATGCCCTCGACATACACCACATGGTGAGCGAGGCGGTCCGGCGCGCCGGGCAAGTCGGCCGAGGGGCCCACATAGGTCAGCAGACCGTCGCGGATGCCGATGGCACCGTCAGGAATGCAGCCGTAATCGGCGGTTTCCGCCAGGGTGACCAGCGTCGGGCCAATGATGAGTTCATCCCAAACGGGTTGCGCAGTCTCGGTCATCTCTCGATTCTACTGGCAGATCAGGCGACAATAAAATCATGAGCATGATTTCACAGCGCGGTATCGCCAATCTGCACTCGCATGCGTTTCAGCGCGCCATGGCCGGTTTGGCCGAGCGCCGACTGCATCCGACCGATTCGTTCTGGACCTGGCGCGAGACTATGTATCGCATGGCAGAGCGCTTCTCGCCCGAGGATCTGCATGCCGTGGCATCGCAGCTCTATGTCGAAATGCTGCAAGCCGGCTACACCACGGTGTGCGAGTTCCACTATATCCATCACCAGCCCGATGGCCGTCCGTACGCCAACTCGCTGGCTATGTCCGAGGCCTTGCTGCAAGCTGCGCAGGACACCGGTATCCGTCTGACCCTGTTGCCCGTGCTGTACATGACGGCGGGTATGGACGGCGCGCCGCTAAGTGAGCGGCAACGTCGCTTCGGTCACACTGCCGAGTCGTACTTGCGCGACTGGTTTGCCCTGCAGGGGCGTGGTGCACAACTCGGATGCGCGTTCCACAGTTTGCGTGCCGTGCCCGCCGACGTCATGCGCGAGGTGTACAACGCATTGCCGCCTTCAGCGCCGTTGCATATCCACATTGCCGAGCAGACCGCAGAGGTCGACAGCGCTTTGCAATGGTTAGGTGCACGTCCTGTGCGCTGGTTGCTCGATCAGATGCCCGTCGATTCGCGTTGGACACTGGTCCACGCAACGCATCTGGACGAAGGCGAGATTCGCGATCTGGCAGCCTCTCGCGCTACCGTTGCAATTTGTCCGACCACCGAGGCCAACTTGGGCGATGGCATCTTTGCCGCGGCTGAGTATTTCGCGCAGGGCGGACGTTGGGGCATCGGTTCCGACTCGCACATCTCGGTTTCGCCGATCGAAGAATTGCGCTGGCTGGAATACGCGCAACGACTCCTCAAGCAACGCCGCACCGTGTTGTGCAGCGATGCGGAACCGCGCAATGCGCAATTGCTGCTGCAAGGTGTTGCGGAGTCCGCGACAACGGCCACCGGCTATGCCGAGCACGAACTCGCAGCCGATACGGTCGAGCTGGATGGCGACAGCGCCATCCTGACGGGTGCGAACGCGGATGATCTTGCCGAGCGTTGGGTGTTTTCAGGCAATGCCAATCTCGTCCGTCACGTCACGGTCAACGGCAAACGCGTCATCGAAGACGGACGACACCCGCGCGGCGAGCCGATTCTCGCCGCATACGGTCAAGTAATACAGCGCTTACTGGCGTAACACGCCGCGCACCGGCTCCAGATCGCCATCATTCGGTGCAGCCGGCACTTTGAGCAGGTGCATCATCAGCGGATAGACATCAACGTTGTCAAACGCTGGAATCACCTTGTTTTGCGCAATGTCCGGACCGATGGCAATGAACGTGGCGCGCATGTCAGCCGCAAACGGATCGAAACCGTGCGAGCCGCGCGTTTGGGTCTGCTTCCTGGCCTTGGCAAAGGTATCCGGATTTAGGGCATCCCAACCGGTTTGCATCAGACACACAATGGCCGGGATGCGCGCGTTGCTGCCGTAATGGAATTTCGCGGGGATTTTGGCCTTATCCCAGCAGGTGTAATGCTCGTGCGTTCCCAGCAGACGCTGACGGGCTTGCGCCTCAAAGCCTTGCTTGGGATTAAAGCCAACGGTCTGTCCTGCAGCCACGACATGGACCCATTCGGCCGGCACCATGTCCGCGATATTGATCCGCTGCGAAGGGGTGACCGGCGCCATGCCATGGTCAGACACGATGATGACGTTGGTCGTAGCGGCACTGCCATCGCGCTGCAATTGCGCAAACAGATCACCGACGGCGGTATCGACGGCGCGCACGGCGGTGGTTGCCTGCTCCGAGAACGGACCGAACGAGTGGGCCTCGTGATCGACCTCGTCAAAGTACAAGGTGGCAAAACGCGGACGCGTATCCTCGGGCTCACGCATCCAGCCGGTGACGGTGTTGACGCGTTGGGTATTGGTGACTTTGGCGTCAAACACATGCCAGCGAGTAGGGTGGGTGCCCAGAATCGGCGCTTCGCTGCCCGGCCAGAACATGGCGGCGGTCGGATAACCGGCCTTTTGTACGCCGACCCAAATCGGTTCGCCGCCCCACCAGCGCGGATCCTGGACCGCATCGCGATTGCTCAGCGAGAACTTGCCCAGTTGCGGGTCGAACATGTTGTTATGAACGATGCCATGATGGTCCGGACGCAAACCGGTCACCAGCGTGTAGTGATTAGGGAACGTCAACGACGGGAACGAAGGGTTCATCCACTCGGCGCGCACGCCGGCAGCAGCCACGCGATCGAGGTTTGGCGTGTTGCCCTTGCCCAGATAGTCCGGACGGAAGCCGTCAATCGACACCAGTAGCACCGAATGGGCCGGCGGCGGTGGAATGGAAGGAGCGGGGGTGGTGGACGCGCATGCGGCCAGCGCCAGTGTGAGAACGGCCGTGGCGGCCTTACGCAGGATCGAGTTCATAGCCCCAAATGATAACGCTCTTGTATTGCGAGTTTGAGACCGCGTCCTGAAAGCGGCACAATATGGCTTCCCCGACTGAAAGAGAGACCGGCACGCATGGGTACCCGCTTTGACCCCGACCGCATCATCAGGGCGCCGCATGGCACCACGCTCAGCTGTCAGTCCTGGCTGACCGAGGCACCGTACCGCATGATCCAGAACAACCTGGATCCGGATGTAGCGGAAAATCCCCAGGCACTGGTGGTCTATGGCGGTATCGGTCGTGCAGCTCGCGATTGGGAAAGTTTTGACACGATTCTCGAATGCCTGCAGGGCCTTCGTGATGATCAGACTTTGCTGGTGCAGTCGGGCAAGCCGGTCGGTATCTTCCCCACGCACGCCGATGCGCCGCGCGTGCTGATTGCCAATTCCAATCTGGTGCCGGCATGGGCCAACTGGGAACACTTCAACGAACTCGATCGCCAAGGCCTGATGATGTACGGCCAGATGACCGCGGGTTCGTGGATTTACATCGGCTCGCAAGGCATCGTGCAGGGGACGTACGAGACTTTTGTCGAGATGGGCCGTCAGCATTACAACGGTGATCTGAAAGGCCGCTGGATTCTCACTGCAGGTTTGGGTGGCATGGGTGGTGCGCAACCGTTGGCTGCAACGCTGGCCGGTGCTTGCTCGCTCAATATCGAATGCCAGCAAAAATCGATTGATATGCGTCTGCGCACGCAATATGTCGATGAGCAGGCCGACAATCTCGACGATGCCCTGGCCCGCATCGCTAAGTACACGGCAGCCGGTGAGGCCAAGTCAATTGCCTTGCTCGGTAATGCGGCAGAAATCCTGCCGGAACTCGTGCGTCGTGGTGTGCGTCCTGATGCGGTGACCGATCAGACGTCGGCGCATGATCCGGTGCACGGTTACCTGCCGATCGGTTGGACCGTTGAACAATGGCTTGAGCTGCAATCCGCGGATCCCGAGCGCGTGCGCGACGAAGCCAAGAAATCCATGAAGGTCCATGTCCAAGCCATGCTCGATTTCCAAGCGCAGGGCATTCCGACCTTTGATTACGGCAACAACATTCGCCAGATGGCCCATGACGAAGGCCTGACCAACGCCTTTGATTTCCCGGGTTTCGTGCCGGCCTATGTGCGCCCCTTGTTCTGCCGCGGTATCGGTCCGTTCCGGTGGGTGGCGTTGAGCGGTGATCCGGAAGATATCTACAAGACCGATGCCAAGGTCAAAGAAATCATTGCCGACGATCCGCATCTGCATCGCTGGTTGGACATGGCACGCGAACGCATCAGTTTCCAAGGCTTGCCGGCGCGCATCTGCTGGGTGGGTCTGGGACTGCGTCACAAGCTCGGTCTGGCCTTCAACGAAATGGTGCGTAATGGTGAGCTCAAGGCACCGGTCGTGATCGGTCGCGATCATCTCGACAGCGGTTCGGTCGCTTCGCCCAACCGCGAAACTGAGGCGATGAAGGACGGCAGCGATGCCGTCAGCGATTGGCCGTTGCTCAACGCCATGCTCAATGTCGCCGGTGGCGCCACTTGGGTTTCGCTGCATCACGGTGGCGGCGTGGGCATGGGTTACAGCCAGCACAGCGGCGTTGTGATTGTGTGCGATGGCACCGAGGCGGCCGACCGTCGCATCGAACGTGTGCTGTGGAACGATCCGGGCACCGGTGTGATGCGTCATGCCGATGCCGGTTACGAAATCGCGCAGGATTGCGCTCGTGAGATGGGCCTTGATTTGCCCATGCTCGACTGAGAACGACATTGGACTATATCCACTCGCGGCAGAACCCGGTCGTCAAGCACCTGATCAAGCTGGTTGGAACGCATCGCGAGCGCGTGCGTTCGCGGCAGGCGGTAATCTCGGGAGCGCATCTGGTGGATGCGGCTTTGCAAGCGCGCTTTCCGTTGCGTCATGTGTTCCTTCGCGATGGCTCCACCGACGCCGAATTGCGCACGCTAGCGGAAAGGGCAGTGACCGCGGGGTCGCGCATCACGACCTTGAGTGGCGAACTGTTCGATGCCATTGAGCAGATGCCTTCGCAAACGGGCATTCTGGCGCTGATCGATTGGCCGGAGCGACTGCCGCTCGATCCGTCGCGTGGTGCGGTCTATCTGGAGAACGTGCAGGACCCGGGCAACGTCGGCAGTATTCTGCGGACGGCGGCTGCAACGTCCACCGGTCAAGTGTGGCTGAGCAAAGGTTGTGCTGATGTCTGGTCGCCTAAAGTGCTGCGTGCTGCCATGGGCGCTCATTTTGTTCTGGATCTGGTCGAAGATGTGACCATTGCCGATTTGCCTCGCGCTTCCTTAGCCGTCACCACGCTGGAACGCGCGACCTCGCTGTACACCGCCGAATTGCCTGCCGATGGCATTCTGGCCTTCGGTGCCGAGGGCAGTGGCGTTAGCCCCGAGCTGCTGGACCGTGCGGACGTTCGCCTGCATATTCCAATGAACGCTCGCATCGAGTCACTCAATGTAGCCGCCGCCGCAGCCGTGTGTCTGTTCGAACGACAACGACGTCAACATCAGGACGGACTCTAATCATGACTGCATTTTCACAACTGGCCTTGCCCGCCGCCTTACTTGAAGCGGTGGAGCTTGCCGGCCTGACCGACATGACGCCGGTGCAGGAACAGGCGATTCCGCCGATTCTGGAAAACCGCGATGTGTTGGCTCTAGCGCCTACGGGTAGCGGCAAGACCGCTGCGTTTGCTTTGGGCCTGTTGCGCGAAATCCAAACCGAACGCATTCAGACGCAAGCTCTGGTGCTGTGTCCGACTCGCGAACTGGCCGATCAGGTCGCCGCACAGATTCGTCGCTTTGGTGTGCGTCTGCCCAACCTCAAGGTCTTGCTGCTGACCGGCGGCATGCCGATGGGTCCGCAACTGTCATCGCTGGCTGTGCACGATCCGCACGTGGTGGTCGGAACGCCGGGTCGCATTGTGGATCTGCTGAAAAAGCGCGCTTTGCACCTGCAGAACCTGCGCACGCTGGTTCTCGATGAAGCCGACCGCATGCTGGATATGGGCTTTACCGAATCGCTCGAAGCCATTCTGGCAAAAGTGCCTAAGCAGCGCCAGACGCTGATGTTCTCCGCCACCATGCCCGAGGCGCTTGAGTCCATCGCACGCACGCACATGCAGGAGGCGGTGCGAATTCAGGCTGCCGGTGAGGCCGCGCATGCCGACATCCGCAGCGAGTTCTTTCAAGTGCGCGAAGCGGAAAAAGCCATGGCACTGATCCAGGTGCTGCGCGAGCGGCGTCCGCAGGCGGCTGTCGTGTTCTGCAATACGCGCAAGGCCTGTGATGCCGTCCAGCAGCAGTTGGATGCGGCCGGATTCAGTGCGCTGGCTCTGCATGGCGATTACGAACAGCGCGATCGCGATGAAGTGCTGATCCGCTTTGCCAATGAATCGGCCAATGTACTTGTCGCTACCGATGTCGCGGCCCGTGGTCTCGATGTCAGCCATGTCGATCTGGTGATCAACTACGATGTGCCGTTCGAGCCCGAGGTGCATATCCACCGCGTCGGTCGTACCGGTCGTGCCGGCAAGCAGGGCAATGCCATCACCTTGGTCGGCGATACCGACGGCAACCGTCTGAATGCCATTGCCGCATTGCTCGGTACCTCCATTGAGCCTAAGACCTTGCGTTCCATGCGTTTGAGCAATGCCGAGAAGCTGTTTGCTCCAATGCGCACGCTGCGCATCGATGGCGGTAAATCGGACAAACTACGTCCCGGCGATATCCTGGGCACGTTGACAGGCGAGGGCGGACTCAAAGCCGAAGCGATCGGCAAGATTGCGATCCGTGCCACGCGTTCGTATGTGGCGATCCGCCGCGGTCAGGCGCAAGCTGCATTGAACTACTTGCGTAACGGCAAGATCAAAGGCCGCAAGTTCCGTGCCGCCTCCCTCGACTGAGAACCGCAATGGCCACCATGAATACATCTCCCGTCGCCGATAATCGCCTGCTGGATAACGGCGAGCTGCTGTTGCTCGGCGCGATCTGGGGCGCCTCGTTCCTGTTTATGCGCATCGCCGCGCCGGAGTTCGGTGCCTTGCCGGTGGCCTTTTTAAGGGTTCTGTTCGGTGGCGCCCTGCTGTTGCCGTTTCTCCTCAAGGCTAAAGCACAGTTCCCGTTAAGCCTGTGGCCCAAGCTCTTCGGCATCGGTGCCGTGAACACTGCGATTCCGTTTGCTCTGTTTGCATGGGCGGCGGAACGGGCACCGGCGGGCGTCTCGTCGATTGCCAATGCGATGACGGTTCTGTTCACGGCGCTGGCCGGCGTGCTGTTCTTTGGCCAGTCCACCACGCTTAAACGCATGTTGGCGCTGCTGCTGGGCTTCGCCGGCGTGATCGTGCTCGCATCGGGCAAAACGGACGGTGCGCATTTCGGTTGGCCGGTCGCTGCCGGTGTGACGGCTGCAGCGCTGTATGGTCTCGGTATCAACTGGGTCAAGCGGCATCTCTCGCATTTGCCGTCCGGTGCGGTAGCGTGCTCGACCTTGGTCTGTTCGGCAATCATGCTGGCGCCGTTTGCAATCCGGCAATGGCCGCAGCATGCGGTCAGTCAGACGGCATGGTTTGCGACCATCGGTCTTGGCTTGGTGTGTTCGGGCATTGCCTTCGTGCTGTATTACCGGCTCATTGCCCGCATTGGGGCCTCGCGCGCATCGACGGTTACGTATCTGATTCCGCTGTTTGCGGTGACGTGGGCCTGGATCTTCCTGCGCGAGCCTTTAACCTGGAGCATGGCGGTGGCCTGCGGCATGATTCTGCTGAGTGTATTCATCAGTCAGCGGCAAGCGTAGTTTCCGCAGCAGGCAATAGAAAACGGGTGTCGCAATCGACACCCGTTTTCGTTTTGCAGCAATGCGTTTGCGGACTTAGCGGATCGGTTCACCCAGCATCAGTTCGCGCACAAAGCGCGGAGCGGGTGCGCCGTAGCTCAGGACCTTGTCGTGATATTCCTTGAGCTTGAAGTTCTTGCCCCAGGCCTTTTCGGCAGCGCGACGCATGTCGTACTGTTCCTGCACGCCCACAAAATAGGTGGGTAGCTGGGTCGAGGACAGTTGTGCCCGGACCCACTTGCCTGCCGCTTCGCGTTCCTGCTGGAAGGCACGACGGGTCATCAGATCCATCGCCTGTTCACGCGTCCAGTTGTTGACGTGCACGCCCTGATCCAGGATCGAGTTCGAGATGGTGCGCAGATAGAACTTCAGCTGCATCAGGTGGAACAGCGGGTCGTTATTCAGATAGCCGGCCTTGCGCATCATGTCTTCGGTATAGACAGCCCAGCCTTCGGCAAACAGGCCCGAGCGATTGACGGCGCGGATCAGCGACGGATTCCGAGCGGAGAAGGCGCCTTCGAGATAGTGACCCGGCATGGCCTCGTGGATTGAAAGCAGGTGGATCATGCGCTTGTTGTATTCGCGCAGGAACGAATCGACTTGTGTATCCGTCCACTCCTCGGGGATGGGAGAGACGGCATAGAAAGTCTTTTGGCCCTTATCCAGCGGGCCCGGAGAATCGGCGTAAGCCACCGAGAAGCCCTGCTGGAACTTGGGCATCAGAATGATCTCGACCGGCGCCTCGGGCATGGTCACCAAATTGTGCGTACGGACAAAATCAGTAGCTTCCTGCAGCGTTTGCCTGGCAAACGGGACCAGGTCTTCGCGTGCGGGCTTGTCGGCGTAGGCCAGTTCCAGCGCCGCCTCAATGGCCTTTTGCTGCTGTGCCTCGGACGGCTTGCTGCCCAGATACAAATCCTTGCGGTCCTTCAGTACTTTCTGCGCAATGCTGTACATGTCCTTGCGTACGCGGGTCATTTCAGCCTCGGCGCGACGACCGATTTCCTGACGGGATAACTCGGAGTTCAGCGAGTACTTGAGCTTCTGGTCATACAGCTTGGCGCCCAGTCGGAAGTCCCCCTTGGCGTTCGGAACTAGCGTGCCATCGAGCCACTTCTGGTGCTCATCCACTGCAACTTTGAGCTTGGCCACCGCATCATTCATACGGGCCTGATCGGCCGCGTTGAGCGATTCCATGTTCGGCGTGATGTAGTTGTCGATCAGATCGAGCAGACCCTGATTTTGTCTGGCGACGGTCTCTGCGTGAGTTTTCGGTACGCGTGCCGGGTCCAGATTTTCGCGGGCCTGCTGCAGAATCTGCGGAATCAGACCAATGCGCGTGATCGCCGACTGCATACGTTGTTCGATCGGTGCGTAATCGCGAGCCATCAGGCCATAGATCGCACTACCGGCAATGCCGCTGTAAATCTGCGGATCCCAGGCCCAGGACTGCAGCGTCTCGGACGAGAAAATATTGGAGCGCAGATCGTTCTTGAGAATCAGCGCATCGACCTGATCTTCGCGCGAGAGCTTATTCAACGGCAGCTTGTCCAGTCGTGCCAGTAAATTCCTGCTAAAGGCCAGACCCTTGTTGCGGCCGGCAGCCGAAAGGTCATCAATACGGTCGTCGTAACGATGGTCGCCCTGTTGCGTGGCGTTGATCGGGCTCAACAGCATCGACTGCTCATACCATTCCTTGGTCAGTGCATCGAACTGCGATTTCACCTTGCTGTCCACGGTGACTTTGGCAGCAGTCGCCGACTTGGCAGCAGGGGATTTAGCCGGCGCCGTCGCAGGTACAGCGGTGCCGAGAGCGGCAGCAATGGTCGTGGCCAGCAGCAGTTTGGATAAAGACATGTTCATTCGTTCTCAGTTTGCGGGAGCGGTGCGGAACGGCACCGTGACATTGCAGATATTGGTATAGCCGGCAGGACGTACGTACCAGGTATCGCGGCGATTGCGGCGATTCTCGGTCAGCTCAGCAAAGGCCGCACTATCCGTACGAAGGACTTGCAGGCGCGGCGCGGAAGGATCTTCGGAGGCCATGCGCACGCGGGTCAGCGGCGTGCGTTGTTCGGCCTTCTCGTAAAAGCCCAATGGACCGGTGCCGCGGGGCAGGGGAGTGAGAACTTCCATGCCGCTCAAGACGCGACCGACCACCGTGATATTGCGGTCGAGATTGCGTGGGGCCTGACCAATCACGACGTACAGCGAACTGCCATCGCCACTGTCCGGTGGATTACCACGACCGACACCGACGGCACCGTAGCAATGGGTGAGCCAGGCCGAATGGCCATCGCTGGCGGCGGCAAAGCCTTCGCTAAAACCGGCCGTGCGGGCCCAGCCATCGACATCGGGCAGGGCCTTAAATTCGAGACCCTGCAGCGGGCGCTCATATTCGGCCGGAATCTGATTGTTGACGGTGCCGGTAGAACGTTTGAGCTTGGGATCCTCGTCGTTCGGATCGCCCCACTGCACGACATAGTTCTCGTGCGAGCGCAGGATAGCGAGACCATCCCAGTAGCCGTTACGCGTCAGTGTGCGGATGTTGGCGACATGCGCGGGCGCAAACGAGGGCGCCAGCTCAATCATCACCGTCTTGCCGCCGACATCCATCAGCATCAGATTTTCAGGAGCCACGGTGCGCCAGTCGGCAGCGGTGGTCGATTTCAGAATCTCATCGGTGCTGCGTTGCGGGATGGCCGAAGTGGCGGGCGCGGTCGCAACAGTTGGCGTGGATAGCGTGGTGCAGGCAGTCAGTCCACCCATCAGCAGGGCAGTGAGCAAGGCGTGATAACGCATGGTCGAAGGAGTCCTCGGCGGGCAGTCGTTCCAGTCTAACGGATTAAGAGTCCGATAGAAAAATGAAATAGCTCAATAGGTTAGAGCTGCGAAAATGATCCTGGAACTCATTCCTATCCGAGCTAACTGAGCCGCTGGTGCATAAGCTTGTCTTTGTAGCTCAAGCTCAAGCGCGGCGCATTACGACTAAGTCCTGATGACCGCTAATTCCGCCTTCAATATGTTCAACAATCTCAAACCATTGTCCCCAGTGTCGACTGACATATTCAACAGTGTGAAAAGCGGTCTGATAAAAGTCCGGGAGTCCATCAAGCTTGAGCATTCCGGAGTGATCTTGCCTGAATACAAAGCCTTTGACCGCCAACTGTGTACACTCAGCATCGGTGCATGTGCTTTGTGCAAATTGCCCATGAGTCGTCGCTAGCAGGTATCCGCCTTTTTTTAAGATTCGATGCAACTCTTTCAGCCATTCGTCTTGTAACTTTTCATCAAGATGCGTGAAAAGCGAAATGCTGTAGATGAGGTCGAACTGCTCTTCACTAAATTCTGTCGGCGCACGATAATCGTTGACAACGAAAGCTCCGACATGGGGCAAGTTCGTTGAGGCCCATTCTATGGCTTCACGATCAATATCGCTTCCGGTCAGATTGATCCCGGGCAACTTTTTTTTCAGCCATTTAGCTGCTCTTCCGGGCCCGGATGCAAAATCCAGAATATCTTTACCGTCTGTCTCAATATTGATTCGCTTAATTGTCGCAACTATAGCATCTGAGACCTCATTCCCAAGTGTTTCGTAGCTGCGAAGATCCAAAGCTCGGTGGACACGGTAACGAAGCTTGGGAGGCGGAATATCCGAGGCGTTCATTCGGTCATATTCAAACTGCGCTCGCTTAAGTTCGCGCTTAAACTGCGCCAGTCTGACAAACCCAACGAGCCGGTATAAAGGGGCTATTTTCTTCAGATTCTGGCGCAGGTTTTTCAAAGTCTGGCTCATTCAATGAATTTCACTAAATTTTGATACCGATGATTAGACAAATAGAGTGAACTAGTGGCGTTCAAAGCATCAACACATCGAATGCAATATGTTTATAAGTTGTTTCATAGATCACCCCAGTCCTGTATGTTCGAATTTGCTTGAGAAATAACCCATTTGATTGTATTAGGAGTTCCAACAGCCATTATCTTTCGTGCTCTGTGAGTGAGGTAATCACTAATTACGCCTTGGGAATCGATTGTTAGCGTGAGCATTGAAAGATTGTAATTGACGCCAGTACGATGACTAAATATAAGGGTGGTTGTTTTTCGTGAATATAGTGCAATGCAGTTTGACTGGCTACTAGTGCACGCCATTACCACTTTCCCGGTTCCATAATGGTTAGTTGTCAGTGGCCACTGTCTAATGTCATTTGTGAGGTTGCCACCGACATTTACGTTAAATGGCGTAATTGTTACGCCATCTGTACTGCTAAATGCGAAGGGAAACACATCCGCTAATGGGAATATAGTCGGGGCCTCTGATTGACTCTTATCGAGTATCTCCCCACCCTGATTGCGCGTATAGGATAAATCCAGCAGCATGCCTTCCTTGGGCATAGCTACTCCGTCGCCCAATGCTGCTCCAAATTCAAATTTAAAAGGCAACACAGGTCCCCCGGCAATAGGGCAGCTCGTTACTTCGTTGTAGTTTCTTGGCGCTACTGAGAAAAGGACCCGTTAGATGAGGGAAGTGCGAGACCTGCTGGCGTCCAATTTGATGAAAGCGAAAGAATTTGAGATGGATTTTGCCTACAGTCCCCTGCCTGAGTGGGATTGTAAGCGTTGCCTGCGCTACTTCTTCCCGTCATTTGGAAACCTGCGCCGGCATTGTCATAGCGCATTACAGCATTGCCGAGAATTCTCACCTCAGAGATCATGGGGATTCCATGAACATTCGAATCAATGGCAATCACTCCATTGCTCTTGGTTGTCACTTGAGCGTTTGCCGTGACGCCAGTAAACAGAATAGCAATTGCGCTCAACTTTGGAAAAATTGAAGTTCTCATCTCTTCTGGCCCTTTCCAAGATATCAGAACTCAATACTAGGCAAAACCAGCATTCTGATCAATTTGGCTAGTGCGACGGTATACCTGTTTAGAGCACAAAAGTGAATGCTCAAGATCTTTTAACGGGTTAGGTCATTTAGCCTGTCATTGATTTAACCCACTATTGCACCCCAATTCTATTTCTAACGCCGGGGCTCTTCGCGCGTCAGGATCAATTAACAATTCGACTTCTGAAGTGTCTCTCATGTTCCAGGCGCCTGTATTGCATCGTGATTGAAATGGGCGGTAGTCAGTGGAGGAATCGCTACCCTGCCGCCTGCTTGCTACTTCGCTGCGTTGCTGCTCGACTGCTTGCGTTCCGGCAGTTTCGGTGATGCCTCTATGCCTCAGACCATAGACAGTTGTCTGACGCTCTGCAATTACTCGAGCTGCCTTAGCCGTATTGCAGAATCGATTCAAGAACGATCCAGTGATGTTTTTGTATGGTCGCCATCTACAGTTGTTTTTGGTGTACCTAGTTTTCAGCGCGAACTTGGATGTGCGATTCCTAGTTCTGCCAGATCAACTCCCAACGCTTTGTCAGCTCGTTCACAGCAGCAGGAAGCCGAGGGTGTCCACTTGGTTGGCGCAGGATCCGGCGCCTTATGCGAATCTCAATGCAAGTCATCATTTGCACGGATGCCCCATTCAGTACTAAGGGTTCCGACTTACTTGTCGGCGTATTTAGGCAGTTTCGAGCACCAGTCAAAGCTACTGGGGGGGGGCTTAAGGGCCATAAATGCACGGGTCGTGACTTCCGGCATATTCACTATGTTGAACTAAGCACTACTATTAACTTAAGTGTAGTTAGAAGCCCATCTAGGCGTCCGCAAATGACCAGCTCATTAGATCTTGAAGCGCACATCCGCAAGTTCCAGAAAGAACTCGCATCGGGCACTGTGTCGCTGACTTTACTCGCGGTGCTTGCACACGCGCCCGAGCCCCTATACGGCTACCAGATTGCCAAACAGCTCGAGCAGCAGGCAGGCGGCGTGTTGGCCGGCAAGCAAAGCGCGCTGTACCCGGTGCTGCGCAATCTCGAGACGGCAGGTTTGCTGTCGAGCATGATCGAGCCATCGCAATCAGGCCCCCCGCGCCGTTACTACACCATCACGAACGATGGCCGCACCGTGCTGGAGCACTGGTCACAAACGTGGTTCGCCACCCGCAATTCCATTGACGCCGTATTGGAGCCAGGTCTGTCATGAATACTGTTAATCCACTGTCCCCCCGCACCATGGCGGAATTCCTGGCACAACTGCGCGAGGCTTTGCGCGGCAGCGATCCCGCCATGATCCAGGACGCGCTGTTTGACAGCGAGGACTACCTGCGCGCCGCTATTGCCGACAACGCCGCATTGAGTGAATCCGAAGTCATGGCCAAGGTCCTGAACGACTACGGCACACCGCAGGAAGTCGCGGGCAATTACCGCGAGACCGACGCCGCCGTGCAGGCTGCGATTCAACCCGCGGCGAAACCGCGCATCACGGTCAATGACCGACAGCCCGGCTGGTTCCGCCGCCTGTTCAATGTGCTGCTGGATCCGCACGCCTATGGCTCGCTGTTCTACATGCTGCTTTCGGTGTGGACCGGTATGTTTTACTTTGCATACGTGATTACGGGTATCAGCGTTTCGATCGGCACCATCGTTCTGATTTTTGGCATTCCGTTGCTGATCCTGTTCTTAGGCAGTATCCGCATCCTGGCACTGGTCGAAGGCCGTATCGTCGAAGCCTTACTTGGCGTGCGCATGCCGCGCCGTCCTGCGCTGCCCAAAGATCCTTCGCGCACCGGCTGGATTCCGCGTATCAAGGGCTTCTTTACCGACCCCCGCACGTGGAGCACCATGTTGTATCTGCTGCTGATGCTGCCGTTGGGTGTGATCTATTTCAGTGTCAGTATCTGTCTGCTCGCGATGGCACTGTCATTCCTGCTGACACCAATTGCTGCATTGTTCGGTGAGTTTCAGATCGATGGCGTGGTCGTCAACATGAGCCACATCCAGATCCTGGGCACCGATCTCACGACTTCGGGTTGGGTGATGTTGCCGATCTTTATCCTGCTCGGCGTACTGTGCACCTTGTTGCTGCTGCACTTGGCCCGCTGGGTCGGCAAGTGGCACGGTGCATTGGCCAAAAACCTGCTGGTGATCCGCGACTAATTCGCACAGCGCATCGCGCCGCACAGCTAAATATCGCGCATCAGCAAAAAGCCCGGCAATTGCCGGGCTTTTCTGTTACTTTTTGATCGGTTGTTCCTGGTACTTGCGAATGAACTCGCGAACCACCGGATACACCTGCGTGCGCCAACGCCGGCCGCTGAAAATGCCGTAGTGGCCCGCGCCTTCGACCGTCATGTGCTGACGATGCGACTTGGCAATACCGGTGCACAACTGATGTGCGGCTTGGGTCTGGCCGGCACCGGAGATGTCGTCGAGCTCGCCCTCGATCGTCAGCAGGGCCGTGCGACCGATCGTAGCCGGCTGCACCAGCTCGCCACGAACACTCCATGTGCCCAGTGGCAGACGATGTTCCTGGAACACGATACGGACGGTGTCCAGATAATATTCGCCGGCGAGATCGAGCACGGCGTTGTACTCATCGTAGAATTCGCGATGCGATTGCGCGTCTTCGAGATCGCCACGGACCAGGTGCTCATAGAACTCAACATGCGACATCGCGTGCCGTTCCGGATTCATGGCGACAAAGCCCATGTGCTGCAAAAAGCCGGGATAAACGCGGCGACCGCGGCCCGGATAATTGGCAGGCACCGGCTGCACGAGATTGTTCTCGAACCACCAGATCGGGCGGCGGTAGGCCAGGTCATTGACCTGTGTCGGGCTTTGGCGCGTATCGATCGGACCGCCCATCATGGTCATGCTGAGCGGGGTCTCTTCGCCACGGGCTGCCATCAGCGAGATCGCAGCAAGGACGGGCACTGTCGGCTGGCACACCGAAATCACGTGCAGATTGCGTGCACCGATCAGGCGGATAAATTCCTGCACGTAATCGATGTAATCGTCGAGATGGAAAGGGCCCTCGGACAGCGGTACCATGCGAGCATCGGTCCAGTCGGTGATGTAGACCTTGTGATCACGTAACAGCGTGCGCACGGTATCGCGCAGCAAAGTGGCATGATGGCCGGACAACGGCGCAACCACCAGAACGGCCGGATCATCCTTCAGATCGGTGACGCCGGCAAGCTCATCGGAGTAGCGCTTAAACCGCAGCAGACGACAGAACGGCTTGCGCAGTTCCTCGCGTTCGACAACAGGATACTCGCGCTCATCGACCATGACGGATTTGATGCGGAACTCGGGCTTGGAGTAATCCTTGCCTAAGCGATAGAGCAGTTCATAGCCGGCCGCAATGCGAGGTGCATTGGGCATGCCGGACAGCCAACTGCCCGGCGACGAATACATCTTGGCGGCCGCATCGGCCCAGTAAGTCATGGGCGCCAGCCACGCGCGCCCCATTTCATGCAATTGATACAAAAACACGTAGAAACAGACCGTTTTTTGCGGAATGTTCGATGGTAGCACGGCCATGTTGGCGGGCGATGAGGCTGCGGGCCACTTAGCCGGCCGAGCGCTCCATCGCTGCGAATTGGGCGACCACTTCATTGCGCGCCCAGAAATGACTTCCGATCGGTGTCAGACCCGCCGATTCGAGAATCTTGCGGAATGCCGCGGGCGAACGCTTTTGGAACCCGTCGGTATCTCCGGCGAAGGGATCGCCACTGACAAACGTCTCCAGGAATGCCAAACCTCCTGTGAGCGCGGCCAGACCTTGGGCGCCACGTTTGAGCTCGGCGGTGGGCACGTAATGCATGACATCGGCGCAAATCAGCAGGTCAACAGGCGGGCAGGGGCGCAGCCACTCGAAATCGCCAAAGGTCGCGTAATGGAGCTGACGGCGAGCGCCGTAGCGTTGCACCGCATATTCGGAGCTGTCAAAGGCCAGGTACTGCAGCTTGGGCCGTAGCGCCAGCAGGGGCGCACGCCAGGCGGCTTCGCCGGCGCCGATATCGAGCACCGTACGAATCGGTCGCTCCAGGTAGTACTCGGCCATGGCTACGGCCATCGCCACTTTGCGGCGCAGATGGGCCCGGTCCGCCGCAGGTTGCGCACCGCGATACCAGCGGTTGAAATAGGCCTCATCGTATACTTTGCTCACCGTACCGCCTCCGTGAATTCATGAATCTGTTTCTGATCAGCAAGACCGCCCATCTGGTGTTCGTAATGGCCTTTGTCGCCGGCACATTCTATCTGCCCCGCATTCTGGTCAACCTGGCCGAGTCGCAGGCCAAGGCCGAAGGCGATGCCGCTCACGCCCGACTGATTCTGATGGGACGCCGCATGTACCGCTTCGGCCACATCATGTTCGGCATGGCATTTATCTTCGGCGTGCTCATGTGGCAAGGCTATCGTCTGCTGCCCGATACGCTGCCGCAGGCCTTTGCCATGGGTGGCTGGTTCCACGCCAAGCTCGGCATGGTTGCTTTGCTGCTGGCTTACTTTATTTATTGCGGCCGCCTGCTCAAGGCGCACGACACCAAGGGCAAGGCATTGCCTTCGGCAACTTCATTGCGATGGCTCAACGAGCTGCCGCTGATCTTGCTGGTGCTGATTGTGTATCTGGTGTTGGCCAAGCCGTTCTGACGGCCTGGCCTTCGCCAAGTTCAATTACTGAGCGCGACGCACCACTTTCGGTTCCGGTAGTTTGACCGGCACGCCTTGGGCGTTACACAGGTTGCGGCTGCAGTAATACGCACGCAGTTTCGGGTTGGACTGCAGCAGGAAGTGGAAGATCGTGTTCTGTTCCACATTGCCGCGAATCGCGTCCGAGCCGGTACCGCGGGCCCAAATGCCGACGTCGTCGCCGCCGTGGCTTTCGGAGCTGGTCGGGACCATCGCTTCCTGCAGGTAGTCCGGATGTTCGGTATCCACATCGGTCAGGTTCGGACGGCCGTTCTCAGCCTGCTGGAAGCCCGACGGATAATGCGGATTGCGCTTAGGGCCCTCTTCCTGCGTTGAAGTCGCACCGGCATAACCCGGGCCGTTGGCATAGCCGAGCGTGGTGAAGGGCAGGCCGGTGGCATCCATCGCCAGTGCTCGCGGATCCATGGCTTCACCGCTGCCGCCGCGGACCTTACCCAGAATCGGATTGCCGCGAGCCGGATAGCCGACAAAGAACATGGTGTGCGAGTGATCGGCGGTGACCAGAATCAAAGTGTCATCGGGGTTGGTGATCTGCGCCGCACGCTCGACAGCCTGATGCAATGCCACCGTGTCCTTAAGCGCGCGATAGGCGTTGCCACCATGGTGAGCGTGGTCGATGCGGCCGCCTTCGACCAGCAACACAAAGCCGTCGGGATTGAGCGCACTCAGTCGTTGAATCGCCGACTCGGTCATTTGCGCCAGCGAAGGCTCTCCCGCCGGATCCTTTGGACGGTCCTGCTCAAACTGCATGTGGCTCGGTTCGAACAGGCCGATGATCGGCGTGCCCTTGGGCGCGGCGTTGAACTGTTCCAGATTCCAGACATACGTGCCGCCGGGGTGACGAGCCTTCCACTCGTCGACGAGATTGCGGCCATCGAGACGTTGTCCGACCTTGTCGTCGTATTCCGGGTCGTTCTGATCAACACCGAAAAAGTTCATACGGCCGCCACCCATCAGCACATCCGGACCCTTGCCGTAAGGGCTGCCGACCATTTGCGAAGCGATATCCAGACAGCCTTGTTCCGTGGCTTCGGGGGTCAGGTCGGTGTCGTTTTCCCAGTTGCGTTCCGGCACGTGCGCGAACGTCGCACCCGGTGTGGCGTGCGTAACCGCCGTGGTGGTGACTACACCCGTAGCCAGACCGGCATCGGCCGCCATTTCCCACAGCGTCGGGATTTGCGTTTGAAGGCTGGCGCCGCAATCGGCACGCTCCGCCGCTTGACCCACGGACAGCATGCCCATGCGCGTCTTGATCCCGGTGGCCATCGCCGTCATGGTGCCGGCCGAATCGGGCGTTTGCGCGTTGGTGTTATACGTACGGCTCAACGCAGTGTTGGGAAAGTCTTCCCACGACAGACGCGTTTCTTCGCCGGGATGACCGGTCTGCTGGCCCAGGAAGATGCGGGCAGCAGCAACTGTCGGCAGGCTCATGCCATCGCCAACGAACAGAATGACGTTCTTGGCCTTGCCGCGCATCGCGCCGTGAGCCGCTGCAGTCGAGGCACCTTGCGTGAACCACCACTGGGGCGTTTCACCGGCCGGGCGTTCAATCTTGGGGACCTCAATCGGCGCGAGGGACGTGCCGGCAGTGTTGGAAGCTGACAGGCCGGTGGTGGCACAGCCGGAGAGCAGACTGACGGCCGCCGCGAGTGCGGCAATGGACAGACGAGAGCGCATTGAGAATCCTGTGACGATGCAGCTGAACGGAACTCCCATTCTAAATCTCGAAATATGACAAAAACAGTCCTGATTCGCAGTTAAGTGGGCCGGCTTGTTTTATCCTTGGAGATTCACTTCTGCATCCGGATGTGCCGTGATCTCTGCTTGGTTCAAGATTCCTTTCTGGCAACGCGTACTGGCGGGCTTTGTGCTCGGTGCGCTCGCCGGTGTTGCGTTCGGCCCCAATGCGGAAACGTGGTTCGGCTGGTTAGGTGATATCTACGTTCAACTGATCATGATGATCGCGGTGCCGCTGGTGCTGTTTGCGGTCATGAATGCCGTCGCGTCGCTTTCGGGTCAGCAGTCCATCGCCAAACTCGGTGGACGGACTTTTATGTGGTTTGCGATCACTGCCGCTTTGGCTGTGGTAGTGGGCCTGACGGTGGGTCTCGTCATGAAACCGGGTCTCGGCCTGAGCGGTCTGATGGGCGATGCCGATTACAAAGTCAAAGAAGTCCCGAACTTCATCCAGGTGCTCAAGGACATCGTGCCGCGCAATCCGTTCCAGGCGCTGACGGGTGCCATGCGCGTCAAGTCCGATGCCGATGGTCTCTACCATCTCACCGACAAGGGCACCATGCTGCAAGTGATTTTCTGGGCCGGACTGTGCGGCTTTGCACTGGTCAAGCTCGGCCCGAAGACGCAAGGCATTCGCACGCTGGTTGATGAAGCCAGCAAGCTGATGGTGCAAGTCACGCGCTTCGTCCTTGAATTTACGCCGCTAGGCACCTTTGGTCTGATCGCCGCATTGGTTGGTGCTTACGGCTTTGAAAAACTGGTGCCGCTGGGCACTTATGTCATTGCCTTGTATTTGGCCTGTGTCTTGCACATTGCTGTGGTGTACAGCGGTCTGCTCGCGGCCCACGGTCTGAATCCGCTCAAGTTCTTCAAGGGCGCTGCACCGGGCATGCAGATTGCGTTTGTGTCGTCGTCGTCGTTTGCGTCGATGCCGGCAGCCATGCGTTCGGTGACACACAATCTTGGCGTTGATAAAAACTATGCGGCGTTTGCCGTGCCGTTGGGTGCCACCATCAAGATGGATGGCTGCGGTGCCATTTATCCTGCACTGACGTCGCTGTTCGTGGCGCAGTACTACGGCATTGATCTCAACGCCAGTCACTACGTGATCATCATGTTGGCTTCGGTGTTAGGCAGCTTCGGTACCGCCGGCGTGCCGGGTACCGCCACCGTCATGGTGACGCTGGTATTGTCTGCTGCGGGTTTGCCGTTGTCCGGTATCGGTCTGCTGGTGGCAATTGACCGCATTCTCGACATGATGCGCACCATGACCAACGTGACGGGCCAGATGCTGGTTCCGGTGCTGGTCGCCAAGGAAACCGGTCTGCTCGATCGCAGCGTCTACGATGATCCGTCGACCAACATCGGTCTGGGTCAAATGGATGATCTGCAAACCGAAACGGCACGAGGCTAACGATGGCAACGGGTTGGGCCGGCGATGGCGCGGTACAGGATCAGATCGACGCCACAGTTAAAGATGCGATCAAGCGCGCACGCGATGCGTTGCCGGTCGGTCCAAGTCTCGAGCACTGCGAGGAATGCGATGCCGAGATCCCTGAGGGCCGTCGTAAGGCCTTGCCGGGTGTGCGTCTTTGCGTTGCGTGTCAGGAACAGCTCGATGCGCAGAAAGGCCATGCTGCCGGCTATAACCGTCGCGGCTCCAAGGACTCGCAGCTGCGCTAATCACTAGCGCGTTGACGTCGGCACGTCATAGCCGACGCGTCGGACACTCAGATGCGGCTATACGACCAACGCACCGGGCGGCCATCTTTATAAGGCATGACCCCGTGGAAGGCGCGTGCATCATCGTCAAACACTAACGGCAGGAAGTGGCGATCGCCTTCCCACATGGGCAGTTCGTAGATGCGATCCAGGTCGATCCACTCCAAGGTGCCCTCGGGGTTCGAGGTGTAGGGCGTGCCTTCGAAACTGCGGATTAGAAAGACGAAACCGAGCCAGTCCTCACCGTTCTTGCCGAAACCGGGCCACGAGACCGTGCCACGCAGGCTCAGATCGGTGCAGGTGATGCCGGCTTCTTCCATGATCTCGCGGCGCATGCCTTCGACCATGTCCTCATCGGGTTCGATCTTGCCGCCCAGACCGTTGTACTTGCCCAGATGCTCATCGCCGGGGCGCGCATTGCGATGGACCAGCAGCACTTGCTTGCCGTCCGGTGACAGGATGTATCCAAGAGTAGCGACGATCGGGGTGTAGGGCATTGGGCTGGCAGTCATGCAAACGGCAGTCGCAAGAGTTTAACCTGTAAGCTCCGCCAACCCATCAAGGACGATCATGTCAGCCGGAACTCAACGCGAACTGACCATGCGCTTTTTGGCCGAACCCACCGATGTGAATTACGGTGGCCAGGTGCACGGCGGTATGGTGATGAAATGGATTGACCAGGCCGGTTACGCTGCCGCAGTCGGCTGGAGCGGTACGTATGCCGTGACGGTTGCAGTGGGCGGGATTCGCTTCGTGGCGCCGATCAAGATCAGCGATATGGTCACCGTGCACACCAAACTCGTCCACACCGGCACCAGCTCCATGCACTTTGCGGTCGATGTGAAGGCGCGCGACCCGATGGAAGACGCGAGCGTCGAGCGCCTGTGCACTCACTGCATCATTGTGTTTGTGGCTTTAGATCGCGAGACGCGCAAGCCGACTACCGTTCCGACGCTGTCGTTCTCGAACGATCACGATCGCGAACTCAGCGACTACGCGCTGAAGGTGATGGAACTGTCAAAAGGAATTGAGGACACCATTCGTCAGGCGGTGGGCTGACGCATAAAGAAAACGCCGCATCTGCGGCGTTTGCTTGTTGAAGCGCGTGGCTTAGAGTCCTTCGACTCGACGTGCAGCCAGGAACTTGCGACCCCAGTAGCCGCTATCCATGGCCGAGATCGTCACGTTCTTGCCGGTGCGCGGGGCATGCAGGAAGCGACCGTTGCCGACATAGATGCCGACATGGTTGACGCGACCGCCGTCGCCAAAGAAAACCAGATCGCCGGGAACCATCTTGCTGCGATCGTTGATGGCCAGACCTTGGCGGGCCATGTCGCGCGAGACGCGGGGCAGTTCGACACCCAGTGCATTGCGGAACACCCAACCGACCAGACCGGAACAGTCAAAGCCGGACGGCGTGGTGCCGCCCCAACGGTAGGGCGTGCCCAGCATCGAGGTGGCGCGTTGCAGTACAGCAGTAATCTTGGGGCTGACGATGGCGGTGTCGCCATCGAGCTTGTCCTGGCGGTCCAGCATTTCGACTTCTTTACGAATCGAAGCGGTGGCGGTGGGCTGAACCCACGAACGGACGCCGGAGGTGGCCGATTGGACGGTTTGGTTAGCGAAGCTCACCACGCGATCGAGCGGGGTAGAGGCGTCGGCGGCTGCGGCCGGCTGGGCGGCGCTGCGTTGCGACAGGAAGGAATCTAGGGGAGATTGACCATTGGCGGACTGGGCAAAAGCCATCGCCGGGGACAAAAGGGAGAAGGCCAACAGGGACTTCAGAACAACTCTGGATTTTAAAAGTCGGACGCCTGCGACGAGCCGACCGGTTTGAACGAGGTTTGATTTCGTTGTCACGCGGTCTTCACCACTTCTTCACTAAGCCTAAAGTTTGCCTAACGAGGGCGTTAAAAGGCTCAAGATTTCGTTAAGAAGGATGTTAAAACCACGAAATATGTCATAGTTTTGGACATTAACGGCCAAGGATCTGTTTAGATCCCGTGTAGTGAGAAACCCAGTACGGGCCATCCAAACGGTCCATCCGTACGGTACCGCCGGTGCTCGGAGCATGCACAAAGCGGCCGTCGCCCACATAAATACCCACGTGGCTGACGTTGCCGTTGCTCCCGAAAAACACCAGATCGCCCGTGTTTAGGCGCGTCGGGTCGATTACCGGGCCCTGATACGCCGCCAGCGCGCCCGAGGTGCGGGGCAGTTTGAGATCCAGCATGTCGCGGTACACATAATTGACCAGACCCGAGCAGTCAAAACCGCCTTCGGGCGTGTTGCCGCCCCAGCGGTAGGGCGTGCCGACCAGGCTCAGCGCGCGCATCAGCACATTGTTGGCCTGATCGGTATGCGAGGTGCGATAGGCCGTGGTGCGGCCGGCGGCAGGGACCTTGCGCGGCGCATTGCTCTTTTTGACGCTGGCCACGGCCTTGGACTTGGGCTTGGTCGGGCGCGCATCGTGCCGACATCCCGCCACACTAAGCGCCAGGATGGCGGCGGTGAGCAGGGCGGTTACACTTGCAGGCCGTGGATTCATGACTCTCATGATAGGAAATTGGCGGTGCAAGACAACCCCCGTGAACTGTGGTCGAAGGCCGGACTGCTGGCGGTCGACAAACCCGCGGGCCTGTTAACCGTCCCCGGTCGCGGGCCGGACAAGGCCGACTGCCTCATTGCTCGCGTGCAACGGCAGCATCCGACGGCGCTCATTATTCACCGGCTCGATCAGCCGACTTCAGGTCTGGTGCTGCTGGCCCTGAACCCCGAGTTGCAGCGGGAAATGTCGATGCGTTTCGCTCGCCGGGAGGTCCGTAAGCGCTACGAGGCGTGGGTGCACGGACGGCCTTCGACGGATGAGGGCGTGATCGACTTGCCGCTGATCACCGACTGGCCGAACCGCCCGCGCCAGATGGTAGATATGGAGTCGGGCAAGCCGAGCCTGACCCGCTGGCAGATCCTGGAATCGGTCGAAGGCCGGACCCGCGTGGCATTGTTCCCGGTCACGGGGCGGACCCATCAGCTGCGGGTGCATCTGGCCACAATCGGGCATCCCATCGTCGGGGATGCGCTGTACGGGACGGACTCGGACAGGGAGCCGCGCCTGCTGCTGCACGCGACGGATCTGGCCTTCGACCATCCGTTGGATGAGGAAGCGGTGGCCCTGCGGAGCCCGGCCCCATTTTGACTCTATAATATTGGGCTATATTCAAACACCAGATTGCTGCCCATGAAAGTCGAAAAAGACCGCGTCGTCGCCTTCCATTACACCGTGTCCGAACAAGGTCAGGAACCCTCCGAGAGCTCGGTCGGTCAAGCGCCGATGGCCGTGCTGATCGGTCATAACAACATCATCCCGGGTCTCGAGGCCGCGATGGAAGGCAAGTCCGCCGGTGACAAGTTCGATGTCGAAGTTGCCGCTGCCGATGCCTACGGCGAACGTCGCGAAGGCATGACCCAACGCATCCCGAAAAAGCATTTCCAAGGCGCCAAGCTGGAGCCGGGTATGCAAGCTGTGCTGCAGACCAATATGGGTCCGCGTGCTGTCACCATCGAAAAGGTCGGCATGACCGTGGTCGACGTCGATCTGAACCATCCGATGGCCGGCAAGGATTTGCACTTTGCCATTGAAATCACCAACGTGCGCGAAGCCACGGCCGAAGAACTTGAACACGGCCACGTTCACGGCGATGGTGGTGTCGAACACTAATAAAGAAAGCGACGTTCTCGTCGTAGGCGCCGGCGTCATCGGGTTATCCGGTGCGCTGGCGCTTCTGCTTCAGGGCCGGTCGGTCCGCATCCTCGAGGCACGCACGGTTGGTGCAGGGGCCTCGCACGGCAACTGCGGCACGATCACGCCTTCGCATGCACCGCCGCTCGCGGCGCCCGGTGTCATTGCCCGCGCACTCGGCTGGTCCTTGCAGCCCAATGCGCCTTTGTATATTCCCCCGCGTTTTGATCCGGCGTTATGGCGCTGGCTGATGGCGTTTGCCCGTCGCTGCAACACGCGCGATTGGCACACCACCGCCTTGGCCAAGTCGGCCTTGCTCAACGCCTCGCGTCCGGCGTTGGCCGAGTGGGTGCAGCGGCTGAACCTGCAATGCGAATTCCGCGAAACGGGCGAGGATTACGTATTCCGTGATCAGCACGCCTTTATCGAGGGACAGGAAGAACTCGATTTGCTGGCCGAATGCGGTGTCTCTGTCGAGTTAATCGATGGTGCCGAATACGAACGCCAGGAGCCCGCCATGCGTCGCGGTGTCGCCGGTGCGCTGCGCTTTCGTGGCGATGCGTCTTTACGTCCCGATGAATACGTCGCGGAGTTGGCGCGCGTGGTGCGTGAGCGCGGTGCGGATCTGGTCGAAGGCTCTACGGTCACTGCAGTCGAACGCAGCGGTGAACGCTGGCGGGTGCGGACCGCAGATGGCGCCGAGTACTTTGCCCGCGATGTGGTGCTGAGCACCGGCGCCTGGAGCGCGCAGCTCGAAGAGATTGCGGGCAGCAGCGTGCGCAACTTGGCACGCGCACTGCAACCCGGGAAGGGGTATTCGATTACATACAGTCGGCCGGCGGTGGTGCCTTCGCGACCGTTGGTTTTGCGCGAGCGTTTTGTCTGCGTCTCGATGTGGGATGGCATGTTGCGCATCGGTTCGACCATGGAATTTTCAGGCTTTGATGCCTCGCTCAACGAAAAGCGGTTCCGCGCATTAGAGAATGCGGCGAGCGATTATCTGCTGTATCCCAGCGGACCCGAAACACTCGAGCGCTGGACCGGCTGGCGTCCCATGGTCAGTGATGACATCCCGCTGATTGGCGCCGTGCCCGGTCAGAAAGGTCTGTGGCTGCACACCGGTCACGGCATGATGGGCATGAGCATGAGCACCGCTTCGTCACTGTTACTGAGCCAACTGATTGTGGGCGACTCCGATCTGCTGATCGACCCCGCACCGTATCGTCCGGAACGTTTTGTATGACTACGCTGATCCAGGGATCTATCCCTTTACTGATTTCGCTGCCGCACAACAGCAGCTTTATTCCCGATGCGTTGCGTGAGCGCATGACCGATACCGCGCAGTTCGCACCCGACACGGATTGGTTCGTTGATCAGCTGTACGATTTCGCGCGCGACTGGGGCGCGTCGATTCTGATCCCTTCGTATTCGCGTTATGTCGTCGACTTGAATCGTCCGGCCAACGACGAATCGTTGTATCCCGGTCAGAACACCACGGGCCTGTGTCCCGCCGTGCAGTTCAGTGGCGAGCCCGTGTATCAGGCCGGTCGTGAGCCGTCGTTCGATGAAATCCGTCTGCGCATTGAACAGTATTGGGAGCCGTACCACGCCGCTTTGCGCGAGGAGCTGGAGCGGTTGCGCACCGAGTTCGGTCGCGTCGTTCTGTGGGAGGGCCATTCGATCAAGGGCGATGATTTGCCATACCTGTTCGAAGGCCGTCTGCCCGACCTCAACATCGGTACGGCCGGTGGCATTTCCTGCCGCCCCGAAACGCAAGAACGTCTGCAATTCGTGCTCGAAGAGCAGGACCGTTTTGACTGGGTGATCAATGGCCGTTTCCAGGGCGGTTACAACACGCGCCACTATCACGATGTCGACAACGGCATCGAGACGATCCAGCTGGAAATGTCACAACGCACGTACATGGACGAGCAACGTGTGGCCTTCCACCAGGAGAAGGCCGAACAGGCGCAGGTCGTGATCGCAGCGCTGTTACACGCCGCACTGAGTTAAACGTCGCCGATTAGACTTCGAGCGTGGCGAGATCGCCCTTGTCCTCGAGCCAGGACTTGCGATCGGGCGCGCGCTTCTTGGACAGCAACATGTCCATGAGCTTGAACGTCTCGCTGTTTTCTTCGTTGGTGAGCTGCACCAGACGACGAGTGTCCGGATGCACAGCCGACTCGCGCAACTGTGACGGATTCATTTCGCCGAGGCCCTTAAAGCGCGTGACGGAAACGGCGCCGCGCATCTTTTCGCGTTCAATACGATCGAGCACGATGCGTTTTTCCTCTTCGTCGAGCGCGTAGAACACTTGCTTGCCCACGTCGATACGGAACAGCGGCGGCATCGCCACAAACACGTGGCCGGCATCGACCAACGCGGGAAAATGACGCACAAACAAAGCCGACAACAAGGTGGCGATGTGCAGACCGTCGGAGTCGGCATCAGCCAGCACAATCACTTTGCCGTAGCGCAGGCCGCTGATGTCATCCTTGCCCGGATCGCAACCGATGGCCACAGCCAGATCGTGAATTTCCTGCGAACCCAGCACCGTCGACGATGCGACTTCCCACGTGTTCAAAATCTTGCCGCGCAACGGCAAAATTGCCTGAAAATCCTTGTCGCGGGCTTGGCGGGCGCTACCACCGGCCGAATCGCCTTCGACCAGAAACAGCTCGGTACGCGACAGATCCTGCGAAATGCAGTCGGCTAATTTGCCGGGCAGGGCAGGGCCTTGCGTGACTTTTTTGCGGACGACTTGTTTTTCAGTCTTTAACCGTGCCGATGCGCGATCGATCGCAATCTGCGCAATCTTTTCACCCAGCTCGACATTGCTGTTGAGCCACAGCGTAAAGGCGTCGTGGGCGGCGCCTTCGACAAAACCGGCGGCTTGGCGTGACGACAGACGCTCCTTGGTCTGGCCGCTAAACTGCGGCTCACCCATCTTGAGACTCAGCACGAAGGCCACGCGGTCCCACACATCTTCCGGCGCGAGTTTGACGTTGCGCGGCAGCAAATTGCGGAAATCACAGAACTCACGCAGGGCATCGGTCAGGCCCGAACGCAAACCGTTAACGTGCGTACCGTGCTGGGCGGTCGGAATCAGATTGACGTACGACTCCTGCACGAGTTCACCCTCGGGCACCCAAGTGACAGCCCAGTCGGCAATTTCCGTTTCTTTGCGCAGGTAACCGGTAAACGCATCGGCCGGCAGACGATCCTGATCGCCGATTTCCGAGAGCAGGTAATCACGCAGACCGTTTTCGTAATGCCATTCGAGCTGTTCGTTGGTGGCGATATCGTGCAGCGTGACCGTCAGACCTGGTGACAGCACTGCCTTGGCACGCAGCACGTGCTTGAGCGAACGCATCGAGAATTTGGGGCTGTCGAAATACTTGGGGTCGGGCCAGAAGCGTACGGTCGTGCCCGTGTTCTTTTTGCCGACGGTGCCGATGATTTCCAGCGCCGATGCGCGATAGCCGTTTTCAAACGTCATGCGGTATTCGTTGCCGTCGCGGCGGATACGCACATCGACCAGTTTGGACAACGCATTGACCACCGACACGCCCACGCCATGCAGGCCGCCGGAGAACTCGTAATTCTTGTTACTGAACTTGCCGCCGGCGTGCAGACGCGTCAGGATGAGCTCGACGCCGGGGATGCCCTGTTCGGGGTGGATGTCGACGGGCATGCCGCGGCCGTTATCGGTGACCTGCAGCGAGCCATCCTCAAAGACCACCACATCAACGCGGTTGGCGTGGCCGGCGAGGGCCTCGTCGACGGCGTTATCGATGATTTCCTGCGCCAGATGGTTCGGGCGCGTGGTGTCCGTGTACATGCCGGGGCGATGTCGGACCGGGTCCAGACCCTCAAGGACTTCGATATCGGCGGCGTTGTAGCGGGTACTCATCAGGGAAAATGCAGTCAGGTCAGCGGAATGCCAAAGAATCGCACACTTGCCCGTTTCCGCCAAGAAACCTGAAGCCCGGGCAACGAATACCGCGCTATTAACGGGTATTCATGGAAAAAGTAAGGGTTTTGCTAAAATGAATGCGTCGCCTGGATCTGTGCCGGCGGCATTTGCAAGAGCGGAATGGTTCCGCTTCAAACTGAGAGTAAGTCCGTATGAAACGTCTGTTGACCCTGTTGCCGATTGTGGCCGTTGCGGTTGGTGTTGCCTTTGTGGCCATGCCCGCGCTGGCCCAGTCCAAGGACGCGTCGGCTGACAAGGCCAAGGCAGCTGCCGCTGCCACGGCTGCCGGCTCCACCGAAGAAACTCGCCAGCAGCAGGCCGAACGTCAGGCCAAAAAGCTCGAGGAAATCCGTAAGGCCAACGCCAAGGACAAGAAGTCCAAGGGCCGTGAGGCCGAAGAGGGCTGAGTTTTCGGCGCCATTTAGTGTCACGCAGAACCCCGTTGCGCGAGCAGCGGGGTTTTTGCTTTGAGGCGGTTCGGGTAAACTAGTCCTTTCCTGAGCTACCCATACTCATGACCCCTCTGATTTTCGTCACCGGCGGCGTCGTGTCCTCTCTTGGAAAGGGCATTGCCGCGGCGTCTTTGGCCGCCATTCTGGAAGCGCGCGGACTGCGCGTCACCATGATGAAGCTGGACCCGTACATCAACGTCGACCCGGGGACCATGTCGCCGTTCCAACATGGCGAGGTCTTTGTCACCGATGACGGTGCCGAGACCGACCTCGATCTGGGCCACTACGAGCGCTACGTGCGCACCAAGCTCAGCCGTCGCAACTCGATCACCACCGGTCGCATTTACGAGACCGTGATCCGTAAAGAGCGTCGCGGTGATTACCTGGGCGGCACCGTGCAGGTCATTCCGCACGTCACCGATGAAATCAAGCAAGCCATTTTTGCGGCCACCGAGGGCTTTGACGTCGGTCTGGTCGAAATTGGCGGTACCGTCGGCGATATCGAATCGCTGCCGTTCCTTGAGGCCATCCGTCAGATCCGCACCGAACGCGGTGCCGACAAGGCCCTGTTCATGCATCTGACCCTGGTGCCGTTTATTGCGGCCGCCGGCGAGCTCAAGACCAAGCCGACGCAGCACTCCGTCAAGGAATTGCGTTCCATCGGTATCCAGCCTGACATTTTGCTGTGCCGCAGCGAGCAACCCTTGCCCGATAGCGATCGCCGCAAGATTGCCCTGTTTACCAACGTGCCCGAGCGCGCCGTGATTTCGGCGGTCGATCTGGACAACATCTACATGATGCCGCGCCGATTCCATGAGGCGGGTCTGGATGCCTTCATCATTGAGCGTCTGGGTCTGGCCGCAGGTCCGATCGATCTGCGCGAGTGGGATGAAGTGGTCGATGCCTGCGCGCATCCGGTCGATGACGTCACCATCGCCGTGGTCGGCAAGTACATTGATCATCAGGACGCGTACAAGTCGGTGGCCGAGGCGCTCAAGCACGGCGGCATCCGTCAGCGCACCCGCGTACAACTGCGCTGGTTAGAAGCCTCCGATCTGGAATCCGACGAGGGCATGAAGGCCCTGGCCGATGTCGATGGCATTCTGGTGCCGGGCGGTTTCGGCGATCGCGGTTTCGATGGCAAGGTCGCCACTTCGCGTTACGCGCGCGAACATGGCATTCCGTATTTCGGCATCTGCTACGGCATGCAAGCGGCGATTGTCGATGTCGCCCGCAATGTCGTCGGACTGACGCATGCCAACTCCACCGAGAACGACAAGGCAACGCCCGATCCGGTGATCGGTCTGATTACGGAATTCGTCGGCGCCGACGGTCAGAAGCAGCAGCGCGATGAAACCAGCGATCTGGGCGGCACCATGCGTCTGGGTCTGCAACACCAGAAGATTCTGCCGAACACCTTAGCGCATCGCATGTACGATGCCGATGTGGTGGGCGAACGCCATCGCCATCGTTACGAATTCAATAACGCCTATCAGGCCCGACTGGAACAGGCCGGTCTGGTGTTTAGCGGTCGCTCCATGGATGACTCGCTGGTCGAAGTGATCGAGCTGCCGCAAGACCGTCACCCGTGGTTCCTGGCTTGCCAGGCGCATCCGGAATTTCTTTCTACGCCGCGCGATGGCCATCCGCTGTTTATCGGCTTTATCAAAGCCGCGCGCGATTACAAAGCGGCCCATCCGCACACTGCACCGGCACAGGAGTCTGCTAAATGAAACTGCTTGATTTTGAGGTCGGTCTCGATCAACCGTTTTTTCTGATCGCGGGTCCGTGCGTCATTGAGTCGATGCAACTGCAGCTCGATGTGGCCGGTCAGCTTAAAGAGATTACCGACGCGCTCGGCATTCCTTTTATTTTCAAGTCCTCGTTCGACAAGGCCAATCGCACGTCGATTCACGGCTTTCGCGGTCCGGGCATGGAAGAAGGCCTCAAGGTCCTTGCCGAAGTGAAACGGCAGATCGGCGTGCCGGTGCTGACCGACGTGCACGAATACACGCCGATGGACGAAGTGGCCTCGGTAGTCGATGTGCTGCAGACGCCGGCCTTCCTGGTGCGTCAGACCGATTTCATCACCAAGGTGTGCAGCGCCGGCAAGCCGGTCAACATCAAAAAGGGTCAGTTCCTGTCGCCGTGGGACATGAAGCCCGTGGTCGAAAAGGCCAAGGCCACCGGCAACGAGCAGATCATGGTCTGCGAACGCGGTGCCTCCTTCGGTTACAACAATCTGGTTAGCGACATGCGCTCGCTGTCCGTGATGCGCGATACCGGTTGCCCGGTCGTGTTCGATGCCACCCACAGTGTGCAGCTGCCGGGCGGGCAGGGCAGCAGCAGTGGCGGTCAACGCGAATTCGTGCCGGTACTGGCGCGCGCCGCCATGGCCGTTGGCGTTGCCGGTGTCTTTATGGAAACGCACCCGGATCCGTCCAAGGCCCTGTCGGACGGTCCGAATGCCTGGCCGTTAGGCATGATGCGCGAGCTGCTGACCGTCATGAAAGAAATCGATACGCTGGTGAAAGCACGCCCGTTCGCGGAATCGGCCCTGTAAGCCCGTAAAATCCCCTTATTAAACCTTTGAAAAAAAATCCTTACCGACATGACCGAAATTGCCAAGATCCACGCCCGCGAAGTGCTCGACAGCCGCGGTAATCCGACGCTCGAGGCCGAAGTCACGCTGACTGACGGCGCTTTCGGTCGCGCCATGGTGCCGTCCGGTGCGTCCACCGGTACTAAAGAGGCCATCGAACTGCGTGACGGTGATAAGACCCGTTATCTGGGCAAAGGCGTGCTGCAGGCGGTAGCCAACGTCAACGGTCCGATTGCCGCTGCCTTGCAGGGCATGGATGCGGCCGATCAGACTGCGGTCGATCAGCGCATGCTGGATCTTGACGGCACGGAGAACAAGGGTCGTCTGGGCGCCAACGCACTGCTGGGTGTTTCCATGGCGGTCGCGCACGCGCAAGCGGCCAGTGCCCGTCAACCGTTGTGGCAATACCTGGCCAAGGGTGCTGCACCGGAACTGCCGGTGCCGATGATGAACATCATCAACGGCGGTGCCCATGCCGACAACAACGTCGACATGCAGGAATTCATGATTCTGCCGGTCGGTTTCGACCGTTTTGCCGATGCATTGCGCGCCGGCACCGAAGTGTTTCACGCCCTCAAGGCCGTGCTGAAAGGTCGCGGTCTGTCCACCGCAGTTGGTGACGAAGGCGGTTTTGCCCCGGACCTGCGCTCGAACGAGGAAGCCCTCGAAACCATTCTCGAAGCCATCGGCAAGGCCGGCTATCACGCCGGTGAAGACATCCTGCTGGGCCTTGATGTGGCTTCGAGCGAGTTCTATGACAACGGCAAGTACAACCTGACCGGTGAGGGCAAGCGCCTGACATCGGAGCAGTTTGTCGATTTCCTGGCCGACTGGACGCGTCAGTACCCGATCATCACCATCGAAGACGGCATGTCCGAACACGACTGGACGGGCTGGAAGCAACTGACTGATCGCATCGGTGACAAGGTGCAGCTGGTGGGCGACGATCTCTTCGTCACCAATCCGCGCATCTTTGCCGAAGGCATCGAAAAGGGCGTCGGCAATGCCATCCTGATCAAGGTCAATCAGATCGGTACGCTGACGGAAACGCTGCAAGCCATCGCGATGGCCGATCAGAACCGTTATGCCTCGATCGTGTCGCACCGCTCGGGCGAAACCGAAGATCACACCATTGCCGATCTGGCCGTCGCCACCACGTCGACGCAAATCAAGACCGGTTCGCTGTGCCGTTCCGATCGTATTGCCAAGTACAACCAGCTGCTGCGGATCGAAGAGCAACTGGGCGCTAACGCGCGTTACGCCGGCCGCAACGCCTTCGTTTCGCTGCAGCGCTGAGACCGGATCGCATGTCGCGCCGCGAGCTGCCATTCAAGTTGAGCCCGACCCTGATTCTGATCGGGGTCCTGGCATTGCTGCTGCTGATCATGCAGTACAGCTTGTGGATTGGCGATCACGGCGAGACGGCAGTGATTCAACTGCGCAAAGCGGTGGCACAGCAACAGCACGAGAACGAGGGCTTGCGTCAGCGCAATTCCTCGCTCGCCGCTGAAGTCGAGGATCTCAAGTCCGGCGAGGGCGCCGTTGAAGAACGCGCCCGCAACGAACTGGGCATGATCAAACCCGGCGAAACGTTCTATCGCGTCGTTCCTGCCGGCACCATGCGTCAGGCACAGGCGGCGCAACAGGCCGCGAAAGCAGCAGGTCCGGCGGCTCCGGTCGAGCCAGCGGATCCGCATTGAACGCGGTCCATGCTTGGGCTGTCGTGCCGGCCGCGGGTCGCGGCTCGCGCATGGGCACCGAACTTCCCAAGCAGTATTTACAGCTAGCCGGTCGGACCGTGCTGGAGCATACGCTCAGCGCCTTGCTGTCACATCCGCAAATTGACGGCGTCACGGTGGCCTTGAGCGCCAATGATCCGCATTGGCCGGGCATGGAATCGATGCACGGCAAACCGATTGTTGCCGTCACCGGCGGTGCCGAACGCGCCGATTCGGTGTTGTCCGCGTTGCGTCATGCATTGCATTCGCTAAACGACGACACCTGGATGCTGGTGCACGATGCGGCACGCCCGAATCTGCATGCTGACGATCTTTCGCGTTTGCTCGAAGTACTGAATGCGCAAGATGCACATGGTGCGATTCTTGCCGCACGTGTGGCCGATACGCTCAAGCGTGCAGACGCGCAGCAGCACATTGCCGAGACCGTTGACCGTTCGACCTTATGGCGTGCGTTAACGCCGCAGGTGTTCCGTCGTGGCGCTTTACGCGCAGCCCTTGAACGTGCGCAATCCCAAGGCGTTGTCGTCACCGACGAAGCGATGGCCATGGAACGCCAAGGCCATGCCGTCCAGCTGGTCGAAGGCCGCGCCGACAACCTCAAGATCACCACGCCCGCCGATCTGGAACTGGCGGCATTTTTGCTGCAACAACGACTTCTCAAAGGATCGCCATGATTCGCATCGGCCAGGGTTTTGACGTGCATGCTTTCACCGACGGCGACCATGTGATGCTCGGCGGTGTGCGTATCGATCACACGCGCGGCGTCGATGCCCATAGCGATGGCGATGTCGTGCTGCATGCGCTGTGCGATGCCTTGCTCGGCTGCTTGGCGCTCGGCGATATTGGTGTGCATTTTCCGCCTTCGGATCCGCAATGGGCGGGTGCCGATAGCCGCGCATTTTTACGTCAGGTGAAGGCGATGATTGAAGAGCGCGGCTACCGTGTCGTCAACGTCGATGTCACCGTGATGTGCGAAGCACCCAAGGTCAAACCGCATGCAGATGCGATGCGCGATTGCATTGCCCGCGATCTGGGCCTGACGCCCGCCGATGTCAGTGTCAAGGCAACGACGACCGAACGTCTCGGTTTTACGGGCCGTGAGGAAGGCATCGCTGCCATGGCCGTCGCACTGATCCAAAGCCATAGCGCATGATCGCCATGCCGCGCCTGTTCGGGCCTGCAGTCTTGCAGGCCGAGTCGCGCACGCAGCCCGCAGACTTCGTGGTCGAGGAAGTCCCTTCGTTTGAAGCCTCCGGCGATGGCGAGCATCTGCTGCTGACGATCCGCAAGCGCAACCGCACCACCGCCGAAGTCGTGACCGCTTTGCAGCGCTGGGCCGACGTCGGTCACGCCGCGATCGGCTACGCGGGGCTCAAAGACCGCCACGGCATCACTACGCAACGGTTTACTGTGCAATTGCCCGGTCGCGAAGCGCCGGACTTTGAACTGCTGCAGGATGACCAGCTCGAGATCCTCGATCACGCGCGGCATCGTCGCAAATTGCCTAAGGGTGCCAGTCTAGGCAATGCCTTCGCGCTGCGTTTGCGCAATGTCGAAGGCGATCGCACTGCCATCGAACAACGGTTAGTGCAGATCCGCGACCTGGGCATCGCCAACGCGTTCGGTGAGCAACGGTTCGGACGTGGCGACAATATCGCCATGGCCCTGTCGATGTTTGCAGGCAACAAAATTCCGCGTGGCATGCGCAGCATTCTGCTGAGTTCCGCACGCGCCGCCATTTTCAATGCGCAGCTGGCCCGTCGCATCGCCATGCATCGCGTGTTCTCCATCACCGATGGTGACGTGCTGATGCTCGCCGGTTCGCGTAGCATCTTTGGCCCCGTCACCAACGACGAGGAGCTCACCAAGCGACTGCACGAACACGACGTGACGCTGACCGCTCCGCTATGGGGTCGCGGCGAATTGCGCACACAAGGCGAGATCCGCGAGATGGAGCAGGCTGTCGTCGAAGAAGACGCCCAACTGCGCGCCCTCGCAAAAGGCTTGCGGCGCGCAGGTCTGGAGCAGGAGCGAAGGGCGGTGACGGTGATGCCTTCGGAACTGAAATGGAACTGGCCCGACGATCAGACGCTGGAACTACAGTTCTGCCTGCCGCCGGGTTCTTACGCCACGGCCTTATTGCACGAGTTGGGCGACATCACGGATCGCAGCACTCAACGCTGAGTGCGCAGCACAATCAGCACGGCGCCCGCACCGCCCATCGAGCGCGGCGCGGAATGAAAACCGAGCACCTCACTGCGATGGCGCAACGACTGATTGACCATGTTCTTGATGGCCGGAAAGCCATCGCTACCCAGCCCTTTGCCGTGAATCACCAGCACGCAACCGTGACGCTCGCGCCGCGCATGACGCAGAAAGTCGGCCAGCACCTTTTGCGCCGGCTCTAAGGTCAGATCGTGCAAATCGAGCTCGTCGCGCACACTGAGCTCACCGCGTTTCAGTTTCTGCCACGCCGTCGAAGGCAAATCCGGATGCCGATACGACAACAGGTCGGACGCACCGATGGCATCGTCGTGCAGGCCCAGACGGAAGGCGCGCAAGGCCTCGGCCTCGTCCTGATCGCCCATTCGCACCGACGGACGCGGCTTGGCACCGCCGGTTTCCGCCCGCGGCGTGTGCCGTACAGGACGAATTCCGTCGCCAATCGCGTCGCGGAACAGGCGCTCATCGTCGTCATTCATGCATCCATTATCGGGCATCTGCCGATGTCGGCAACGGAACGCATCGGGTATCATGGAGCCATGCGTATTTTGCTCAGTAATGATGATGGTGTAGATGCCCCGGGCATCGCGGAATTGGCCCGCGAACTGGGTGCAGCAGGCCATGACATTACGGTGGTAGCGCCCGATCGTGACCGCAGCGGTGCCAGCAATTCGCTGACGCTCGATGCGCCGATTCGCGTCGTCGAGCAACCGGCGGAGCGCCGTGTGGCGGGCTATCCCACCTACAAGGTCTATGGCACGCCCACCGACTGTGTGCACATCGCCACTACGGGTCTGCTGGCGCACGCGCCGGATATGGTCGTGAGCGGCATCAATACCGCCGCCAATCTGGGCGATGACGTGATCTACTCCGGCACCGTCGCCGCCGCCATGGAGGGCCGCAATCTCGGCCTGCCGGCCATCGCCATGTCCATGGTCTCCAAAGATCATTCGCCGCAGCACTATGCCTCGGGTGCCCGCGCTGCCGCCATTCTGGTCGATCGTCTCGCTGCCGATCCGCTGCCGGCCGACACCATCCTCAATGTGAACGTGCCCGATGTCGCGTGGGATGAGTTGCGCGGCTTTGAGGTCACCCGCCTGGGCAATCGCCACCGCTCCGAGGATTGCGTCGCCCAGACCGATCCGCGTGGCCGTCAGTGGTTTTGGATCGGACTGGCAGGCGCGGAGCTGGATGCGGGCATCGGTACGGACTTCCACACCGTGCGTTCGCGCGCCATCTCGGTGACGCCGCTGCAAATCGATCTGACGCGCTATCAGGCCCTGGAACAGGTCTCGACCTGGGTCGGCGGCCTCAACGGCGCGGCCATCGCCAAGGAATCGGCAGCATGACGGCACAACGGTTGCCGTTACGTCCGCAAGTCGATGTGCGCGGGCAGGGTTTAACGTCGCAGCGCGTGCGTGATCGCATGGTGCAGCGCCTGCGCGAGCAGGGCATCGCCAATCCCGCCGTACTTCAGGTCATGGGCAGCGTGCCGCGCCATCTGTTTGTGGACGAAGTGCTGGCCTCGCGCGCCTACGAAGACACGGCCCTGCCCATCGGCGCCGGTCAGACGATCAGCCAACCGTGGGTTGTGGCCCGCATGACCGAGGCTGCACTCGAGGTCAATCCGAGCAAAGTGCTGGAAATCGGCGCCGGTTCCGGCTATCAGGCCGCGGTGCTGTCGGCACTCGGACTCGAGGTCCACACCGTCGAACGCATCGCCGAGCTGTTACGTGGCGCGCGCAAGCGTTGGCGCTCGCTCGGCATGGAAATCCGCAGCAAACATGACGACGGCCATGTCGGCTGGGCGGACAACGGCCCCTTCGACGCGATTTTAGTCACGGCCGGTGGACAGGCCGTGGTGCCGCAACTGCTGGAGCAGTTGAAACCCGGCGGCGTGATGATTGCACCCGTCGGTCCGGCGGCGTCGCAGAAACTGCTGCGCATCCGCAAAGACGAGCAGGGCAAACTCACCGAGGACTCCTTGGGTTCCGTGGTATTCGTGCCGCTGCTTGGCGGTCTGGTGGACTGATGTCAGTCCGACCGGCCCGCTCCGTACTCACTTTTTTTGATGGCACTGCATGAAATTATTTGGCCCTTTATACGACCGCGTCCTGATCTGGTCTACTCACCGTCTCGCACCGGCCTATTTGGGCTTTCTCAGTTTCATTGAGGCGATTTTCTTCCCGGTGCCGCCCGAGGTGATGCTGGCCCCGATGTGCCTGGCCAAGCCGAAGAGCGGTTTCGCCTACGCGGGCATCAGTCTGGTCACATCCATGCTCGGCGCACTGATCGGTTATTACTTGGGCTCGCACCTGTTCGATGCCGCCAAGCCGCTGCTGGAACGCCTCCACATGCTCGACAAGATCGAAAGCGGCGTGAGCACCATCCGCTCGCTCTCGAACTGGCAGGTCTTCTGGTTCCTTGTGGCGGCAGGCTTTACGCCCATTCCGCTCAAGGTGTTCACGTGGGCTTCGGGTATTGTCGGCGTTCCTTTGTTACCGTTTCTAATGGGCATGATCATTGGCCGCGGTAAACGGGTATTCCTGGTGGCCCTGGCCATCTTCCTCGGTGGTGCCCGCGCCGAAGCGGCGCTACGCCGCTGGATCGAGCCCATCGGATGGGCTGTCATGGCACTGCTGATCGGTGCCGTCTTGTATTTCGCATTCAAAACATTTGCAGGCTGATGAACGTCAAACTCCTCACCGCTATCGCACTCGCTTTCACTTTGAGCTCCTGCGCCTCGGTCTATAACGCCGAAGGCACCAACGGCACCCGTAACACCGGTGCGGGAACACGGCCTTCGACGAGCACAGGCACGGAATCCCGTCCGGTCACGTCGACAACGGCGCCGGCCCCTGAACGCAAATCGGTTCCGCTGTGGGGCCAGTACTACACCGTCAAAAAATCCGAAGGCCTGTACCGCATCGCCGTGAATCACGGTCTGCTGATGACCGATCTCGCCGTGTGGAACGGCCTGAGCGAGCCGTATAGCCTCAATCCGGGGCAACGCCTTCGTCTGTTCCCGCCAACCGGTGCTCCGAGCGGTAACGCCGGCACGCCGATCAATACGGGCGCACCTGCCAGTAGCGGCTTTGCCTGGGCATGGCCTGCGAGCGGCAGTATCGTGTCGTGGTTCCAGCCGGGTGAGCCGACCAAGCAGGGGATCGGCATTTCCGGACGCGTCGGCGAACCGATCAAGGCCGCTGCCGATGGCGTGGTCGTGTATTCGGGCAACGGACTCGTCGGCTACGGCGAACTGGTCATCATCAAGCACAACGACCAGTGGCTGTCGGCCTATGGCCACAACCGCAATCGTCTGGTGAAAGAGAACGATCGCGTGACGCGCGGTCAGACCATTGCCGAGATGGGCACCTCCAACGGGCAGCCGCAGCTGCACTTTGAGATCCGCTACAACGGTAAACCCGTCGATCCGCGCACCTATTTGCCGGCGCAACGATAAATCGCGTCCAATCCGACTAATCAGCGTGGCCCGGTCGCCACAGGAGTAGAACCTTTGAACACCGCTCAGGACACCGCCAAGCTACCGGGCCAGATCAAATACATCATCGGCAACGAGGGATGCGAGCGCTTCAGCTTTTACGGCATGCGCAACATCCTGGTGCAGTTCCTGATCACCTCAACCTTGCTGCAGCACATTCTGGATGCGGGCGAGCGCGAGCTGGTGGCCAAGGACATCATGCACACCTTCATGATCGGTGTGTATTTCTTTCCGCTGCTGGGCGGGTGGTTGGCCGACCGGTTCTTCGGCAAATACCGCACCATTTTGTGGTTCTCGCTGATTTACTGCGTCGGTCATGCATGTTTGGCCCTGTTCGAAGACAGCCGCACCGGCTTTTATACCGGTCTGGGCCTGATTGCGTTCGGTGCCGGTGGGATCAAACCGCTGGTGGCGACCTTCGTCGGCGATCAGTTCACCAAGCGCAATGAGCACCTCGCCAAGGTCGTGTTTGACGCGTTCTACTGGATCATCAATTTCGGTTCGCTGTTCGCATCCCTGCTGATGCCGCTGTTCCTGAAGAACTACGGCCCCAGCGTCGCCTTCGGTATCCCGGGCATCCTGATGTTCATTGCGACAGCTGTGCTGTGGCTGGGCCGTAAGCAATACGTGATGGTACCGCCGCAACCCAATACCGATCCCGACACGTTCGGCAAGATCATTCGCACCGCGTTGACGCGCTCCGTTCCGGGCAAAGGCGCGCCGGGTAAGTGGTTGGCCATTGCCTCCGTGCTGGCATCGATCGGTGTCATTGCGTGGGGCCTGAACGCCGGTCTGCACTTCATTGTGATTGCACTGTGCTCGGTGATCGTGATTCTGATTGCGGGTGTCGGTGGTGGTGCCGCACTGCAGTTGGATCGTGCCGAAGGCATCCACAACGCCGCCGCCATTCACGGCGTGCGCAACGTCCTGAAGATGCTGCTGCTGTTTGTGCCGTGCACCGTGTTCTTCTCGCTGTTTGATCAGAAGGCCTCGACGTGGGTGATTCAAGGTCAGAGCATGATCAAGCCCGAGTGGTTTAGCGCCTCGCAAATGCAGGCACTGAATCCGGCACTGGTGCTGATCCTGATTCCGTTCAACAACATGGTGCTGTTCCCCTTGCTGCGGAAGTCCGGCATTGCCGTGACGCCGTTGCGTCGCATGACCATGGGCATTCTGTTCTCCGGTCTGGCGTGGATTGTGATCGGCCTGATTCAATTGCAGATGGATGGCGGCACGCCCATGACCATCGTCTGGCAAGTGTTGCCCTATGCCTTGCTGACCTTCGGCGAAGTGCTGGTCAGCGCAACGGGTCTGGAATTTGCGTATTCGCAGGCACCGCAGTCCATGAAGGGCGTGGTGATGAGTTTCTGGAACCTGACCACGACCATCGGCAATCTGTGGGTGCTGGTGATGAACGCCGCGGTTCGCAACGATGGCGTCAGCAGTGCCATCGAAAAGACCGGCTTGAGTTCGATTGCGTTCCAGATGTTCTTCTTTGCAATTGTGGCGCTGATTGCGGCGATGGCCTTCGGCTGGTACGCACGTCGTTATCAGATGGTCGATAACTACCGCGACGCCGCGGTCTAAGAGCAACAACAGATGCAAGGGATTGCTGCAGTACTCCAACCGATCGTCGGCCTGAAATGGTCGGACGATCCCGATGATCTGCAGCGTTACGGCATCGACTGGACGCATCTGTGGTCTCCTGCGCCCTGCGGCGTGGTGTGGCCCGAGACCATTGAGCAAGTGCAGGCCGTGGTTCGTGCTGCCGCAGCGCATGGCATGGCGGTCGTGCCATCGGGAGGTCGCACGGGCCTGTCGGGTGGGGCGGTCGCCGCCAATGGCGAACTCATCGTCAGTCTCGAGAAAATGCATCGCATCCTGGGCTTCAATGCCGTGGAGCGCACATTAAAAGTCGAAGGCGGTGCCATCCTGCAAGTTGTGCAGGAAGCTGCTGCTGCACAGGGCCTGCAATATCCCGTCGATTTGGCCGCGCGCGGTTCGTGCACCATCGGCGGCAACATTGCGACCAATGCCGGTGGGATTCGCGTCCTGCGTTACGGCAACACGCGCGAGTGGGTCGTCGGACTCACGGTGGTGACCGCGCAAGGCGACCTGCTTGAACTCAATCGCGGACTGATCAAAAACTCCAGCGGCTACGATCTGCGTCACCTCATGATCGGTTCCGAAGGCACGCTCGGCATCGTTGTCGGTGCCGAGTTGCAGTTGACCGAGCCGCTACCCAAATCGCAAGTGATGCTGCTGGCCTTGCCGGATTTCAATTCGGTATTGACGGCGTTTGTGGCATTGCGCGATGCGCTGAAACTGCAGGCGTATGAGTTCCTGACCGATGTCGCTTTGGCGCGCGTCGTACAGCACGGTGCCGCGGAGCCCTTCGATGCGCGTTATCCGTATTACGTGGTGGCAGAGTTTGATCACGACGAGGACGCGGCACTGAAAGTGTTTGAGCAGGGCGTCGAAGGCGGTTGGGTTGCCGACGGTGCGCTGAGCACCAGCGATGATCATCAGCGCAAGTTCTGGCATCTGCGCGAATTCATCACCGAAAGCATCGCGCCGCTAAAGCCCTATAAAAACGATATTTCTTTGCGCGTGGGACAACTGCCGGCGTTTCTGGAAGAGGCGCAAGCCTTATTTGCCGAGCGCTATCCGGATTTCGAAGTGATCTGGTTCGGCCATATCGGTGACGGCAATTTGCACATCAGCATCATCAAGCCGGCGGAACTCTCGGCCGAAGCATTTGCCGGTCACTGTGCAGCCGCCACCAAGGAATTGGCGGCCTGCATTCAACGTCATGGCGGCAGCATCTCGGCCGAGCACGGCATTGGTTTGCTCAAGCGCGATTACTTGGACAGCACGCGTTCGGTTGCGGAGATCGCCGCGATGCGTGCCATCAAAGCTGCGCTCGATCCGCAAGGGCTGTTGAATCCGGGCAAGGTCTTTTTGCCCGCAAACTGATTAAGCGCCGACCGGAAATCAGCCGACCAGTAGCGCGGCGGCGACTTTGCGGCCTTCGCCGGCCAGAATATTGAAGGTTCGGGCGGCCGAGGCATTGTTCATGACCTCGAGACCGACACGGCGCGACAGGCAATGGGCCATGACGGCAGCGGGCGGAAACACTTGCGTATCACCGGTGCCCAGAATGATGACCTCGGGCTCCAGCGCCAGCGCGGCGTCCAGATCGGCATTGCTCAACGGATTCGAAGGCGCCCAGGTCTCAATCAGCTGCGACGGGGTCACCAGAAACGATTGGAATAATTCCCGGTTGCCCAACAGGCACGAGCGGCCCGAGGCGGCCCGGAAGAAATACTCGAAGTCCGGTCGCTCCAGCGAGAACATTAGGCGCGGGGCAGGACGATGTGGCGGCGTTCGGCCGATTGGCGGTACAGGATGGCGGTATGTCCAATGCGCTGGATCAGCGCGGCACCCGTCGTTTCGACCAGCTGCGCAATCATCTGATCGCGGACTTCACGGTCATCGGCCACGACTTTGACCTTGATGAGCTCGTGCTGTTCGAGCGCGGCGTTCAGTTCGGTCACAAATGCATCGGTCAGGCCCTTGCCGCCGGTTTGCAGAATGGGACGCAGGTCATGTGCTTGGCCACGTAGGAATCGGATTTGGGCGTTGGTCAGCGAGCTGGTCATGCGGGAGAAGGCAAAGGTGAATGGCTAACAGGTTAACATGTTGGCATGGCAACCCGTAGCAAAAGCAGCCGCCGCTGGCTCGACGAACACGTAAATGACCCTTTTGTCAAAAAGGCCAAGAAGGATGGGGCGCGTTCGCGTGCGCTCTATAAGCTCGAAGAGCTGATCGACCGCGATCGGCTGCTCAAGCCCGGAATGAACGTGGTCGACCTCGGCAGCGCCCCCGGTAGCTGGAGCCAACTGGTGGCGGCGCGGCTGGACGGTCGCGGTCGCATCTTCGCGCTGGATATCCTGCCGATGGCCCCGCTGGCAGGTGTCGAGTTCCTGCAGGGTGATTTTCGTGAGGACGAGGTGCTGGCCGCGTTTGAAAACATGCTGAACGGCGAGTCGATTGACCTTGTTCTTTCCGACATGGCCCCCAATAAGTCAGGAGTGGACGCTGTAGATATGCCGCGCGCCCTGTACTTGTCGGAACTGGCACTGGATTTTTGTGACCGGCATTTGCGGACGGGCGGTAATTTTCTCATCAAGCTGTTCCAGGGTGTCGGATTCGACGACTATGTGCGGGAGCTGCGCAAGCGCTTCGACAAGGTTGTAATCCGCAAGCCGGAGGCCTCGCGCAAGCGTTCGCCCGAGGTCTACGCGCTGGCAATGGGCAAGCGGGCCACGCCCAAATAATCAGGATTTGCTATGAACCAAATGGTCAAAAACGTGTTGCTCTGGGTCGCCATCGCGATCGGTCTGTTGGCGGCGTTCCAGCTGTTCGGGCCGAACCGCACTGCGGGCGAAACCCTCAACTACGATCAGTTCGTCCAGCAAGTCCAATCGGACAAGGTGGCCAAGGTCGAGATTGCCGACGATCACACCACCATCAAGGGTCTCCGTAAGGATGGCTCGCAGTTCGTGACCTATTCGCCGGGTGACCGCGACATGGTTAACGATCTGATCAACCACAAGGTGCAGATCACGCAAGTGCCGCCGTCCTCGGGTCTGTCGATTGGCTCGATTGTAATTTCGCTGCTGCCGTGGCTGATCTTTATCGGTATCTGGGTGTATTTCATGCGCCAGATGCAAGGTGGCGGCAGCAAGGGCGCCATGTCGTTTGGCAAATCGCGCGCCAAGCTGCAGACCGAGAACGAAGTCAAAGTCACGCTGGCCGATGTCGCCGGTGCCGATGAAGCCAAGGAAGAAGTCGGCGAACTCGTCGAGTTCCTGCGCGATCCGTCGCGCTTCCAGAAGCTGGGCGGCAAGATTCCGCGCGGCGTGCTGATGGTTGGCCCGCCGGGTACCGGTAAGACGCTGTTGGCACGTGCCATCGCCGGTGAAGCGCGCGTCCCGTTCTTCTCCATCTCGGGTTCGGACTTTGTCGAAATGTTCGTGGGCGTCGGCGCCAGCCGCGTGCGCGACATGTTCGAGCAAGCCAAAAAGCACGCCCCATGCATCATCTTTATCGATGAAATCGATGCCGTCGGTCGTCACCGAGGTGCCGGTCTGGGTGGCGGTCATGACGAGCGCGAACAGACCCTCAACCAGTTGCTGGTTGAAATGGACGGCTTCGAAGGCGGTGAGGGCGTCATCGTGATCGCCGCAACCAACCGTCCTGACGTGCTCGATCCGGCGCTGTTGCGCCCGGGCCGTTTTGACCGCCAAGTCGTCGTCGGCCTGCCGGACGTCAAGGGTCGTGAGGCCATCCTCAAGGTGCACATGCGCAAGCTGCCGCTGGCCGCTGATGTCGAAGCGATGACCATCGCTCGCGGTACCCCGGGTTTCTCGGGCGCCGATCTGGCCAACCTGTGCAACGAGGCCGCTTTGTTTGCTGCCCGCGAAAATGGCAAGCAAGTGCACATGGAGCACTTCGACAAGGCCCGCGACAAGATCCTGATGGGTGCCGAGCGGCGTTCCATGGCCATGAGCCAGGAAGAAAAGCGCAACACCGCCTATCACGAGGCCGGTCACGCCATCGTTGGTCGACTGGTGCCGGATCACGATCCGGTCTACAAGGTCACCATTATCCCGCGCGGCCGCGCGCTGGGCGTCACCATGTACCTGCCCGAGGGTGACAAGTACTCGCTGAGTCGCGAAGCCATTCTGTCGCAGCTGTGTTCGCTGTACGGTGGCCGCGTCGCCGAAGAAATCATCATGGGCAAGGACAAGGTCACCACGGGCGCTTCGAACGATATCGAACGTGCCACCAAGATGGCCCGCAACATGGTCACCAAGTGGGGCCTGTCCGAGGAACTCGGTCCGATCGCTTATGGCGAGGATGAAGAGGAAGTGTTCTTGGGCCGTTCCGTCTCGCAGACCAAGAACGTGTCCGATGCCACGGCGCGCAAGATCGACGAAGTGGTGCAGGGCATTCTGGATACCGCCTATAAGCGCACAACGCGGATTCTGACTGACAACATCGACAAGCTGCACATGATGGCCGATGCCTTGCTGCAGTACGAAACCATCGATGCGACGCAGATCGACGCCATCATGGAAGGTCGCGTTCCGGGTCCGCCGGCCGACTGGGCGCGTAAAGGCGATCAGCCGCAGCCGCCCGAAGATCAGGGTGGCGCCCGTCCTACCGCGTTGTCTCCGGAACCGGGTGTGATCGCACCCGAATCGCCGGCCGACATTCGCAGCGGACATCCCGATTCGCAGTAAGCGCTGAGAGAGCCGAACTCATGTTCGACACCGTGCCGGTCGTGCGTTGCGGCGCCAAATCGCTGCGGCTCGACCGCCCACAGCTGATGGGCATCGTCAACGTCACCCCCGATTCGTTCAGCGACGGGGGTGACTTCGTCCAAACGGACGCGGCAGTTGCGCACGCCTTGCAACTGATCGAAGAGGGTGCCGACATCCTCGACATCGGTGGTGAGTCAACGCGTCCCGGCGCCGAGACCGTGAGCGCAGAGCAGGAGCTGGCGCGTGTGATCCCGGTGATCCGCCAAGTGGCCACGCACATCCAAGAGCGGCAATTGCCGACGCTGATTAGTGTGGATACCTACAAGCCCGAGGTCATGCAGGCCGCGGTTGAGGCCGGCGCCGATCTGATCAACGATGTGCGTGCGCTGACCGAGCCGGGCGCTTTGGATACCGTGGCGGGTCTGGATTGCGGTGTGGTGCTGATGCATTTTGTCGGCACGTCCGCCGACATGCAGACCGATCCGCTCTACGACGACGTCACCGCCGATGTGCATCGCTTTCTGACCGAACGCATTTTTGCCTGCGAACTGGCCGGCATCCGTAAAGATCGACTGATCGTGGATCCGGGTTTCGGCTTCGGTAAAACTACTGCGCACAACATGGAACTGCTGGCGCGTCTCGATTGGCTGCAGGATCTCGGCGTGCCGGTCCTGGCCGGTCTGTCGCGCAAGCGCAGCCTCGGTGAGTTGACCGGTCGCAGTGAGCCCAAAGAGCGCGTGGCCGCGTCGGTGGCTGCGCATCTGATCGCCGTGCAACATGGTGCCATGATCGTGCGCGTGCACGATGTGGCCGCCACCCGCGATGCACTACTGATCCAACAGGCGGTAGCCCCGTTGCAGCGTCCGCGCACGGTCGCACCGAAGTCATCTGCTGCGGCCTTATGGCCGGAGGACTGAGCCGTCCGCGCATCGTCGCGCTGATGGGGCCCACGGCCTCGGGCAAGACGGCCACCGGCATCGCCTGGGCGCACCGGCACAAAGCCGAAATCGTGTCGGTGGATTCGGCGCTGGTGTATCGCCATCTCGACATCGGCTCGGCCAAGCCGACGGTACAAGAGCGCGAAGGCATTCCCCATCATCTGATCGATGTGCGCGAACCGTGGCAGCCGTATTCGGCAGCCGAGTTCGCCGCCGATGCAAACGCAGCCATCGCCGATATTCTGGCGCGCGGCAAATTGCCGATCCTGGTCGGCGGCACCGGCCTGTACTTTCAGGCGGTTTTGCAAGGCTTAGGCTCGATGCCTGCTGCGGACGAACAGGTGCGATCGCGTTTGAATGCCCGCGCCGATGTCGAAGGCTGGGCCGCCCTGCATGCCGAGCTGGCTCGCGTCGATCCCGCTGCGGCGCAACGCATCCACGCCACCGATGCGCAACGGATTCAGCGCGCGCTCGAAGTCTACGAACTGACCGGCACCCCCATCACCGAACTGCAGCAGAGTGGTCCGTTGCGCAACCGCGTGTATCACGTGCTGAAAGTGATCGTCGCGCCGCATGATCGCGCCGTTTTGCATCAGCGCATCGCCGACCGCTTCGACGCCATGCTCGCCGCCGGGTTCCTCGACGAGGTGCGGGCGCTTAAGGCCATGCCCGAGTTGCAGGGATATCCTAGACCGCTGGATTTGCCGGCGATCCGGGCGGTTGGGTATCGGCAAGCCTGGATCCATCTCGATGGCGGAACGTCCTTCGAGCAGTTTAGAGAGCAGGGGATTGCGGCGACGCGGCAGCTGGCCAAACGGCAGTTCACGTGGCTGCGTTCTCAGGTCGATGCCTTGCGCTTTGATCCGCAGGCCGATGGCACCGAATTGCAGGCCGTAGTGGGGCGTTTTCTGGGTTCTGCATAGGCCGCCGTGGTACGATGGTTAGCTGAATCATAAGAGCCATACGAGGATTTCCCGTGTCCAAGGGCCTGTCACTGCAAGACCCCTTTTTGAACGCATTGCGCCGCGAGCGCGTGCCGGTTTCCGTGTACTTGGTCAACGGCATCAAGCTGCAGGGCACAATCGAATCGTTTGACCAGTTCGTCGTTCTGCTGCGTAATAACGTGTCGCAGATGGTGTACAAGCACGCGATTTCCACCGTCGTTCCCGGACGTGACATTCGCGTCACGCCGACCGGCGACAGCACGGCTGATCATGTCGAACCCACCGCCGACTGAATCCAACGACCCGACGCGTCACAACGACAGCCTGTTCTACGAGCGCAAGCGGGGCGGTAATAACGCCCTGCTGATTCAGCCGTACGCGGGCGGTAGCGATCCGAGCCTGCTCGAGGAATTTGCCGAACTCGCGGCATCGGCGGGTGCCAATATTCTCGGCACCGCCACGGCACGCATCGATAAACCCAATGCTGCGACTCTGATCGGCAAGGGCAAGCTCGAAGAAATCAAAGCGCAAGCATTGGCCGTTGAGGCCGACCTGATCCTGGTCAATTTTGCGTTGTCACCGACGCAGGAGCGTAACCTCGAACGCGTGTTGCAAGCGCGTGTCGTCGATCGCACCGGCCTGATTCTGGACATCTTTGCGCAACGTGCCCGCACGCACGAGGGCAAGCTGCAAGTGGAGCTGGCACAGCTCAAGCATCTGTCAACGCGACTGGTGCGTGGCTGGACTCACTTGGAGCGTCAGCGCGGTGGTGCCATCGGTTTGCGCGGTCCGGGTGAAACGCAGCTGGAAATGGACCGCCGTATCATTCAGCGCAAGCTCGAGTCGCTGCAACGCCGTCTGGACAAGGTCGAAGTGCAACGCACGCAAATGCGTCGCGCCCGCGTACGATCCGAAGTGCCGCGCGTCGCGTTGGTCGGCTACACCAATGCCGGCAAGTCGACGCTGTTCAACCAATTGACCGGTGCAGATGCCTACGCAGCCGATCAACTCTTCGCCACGCTCGATCCCACGGTGCGCAAGCTGACTTTGCCGACCGGTGACATTACACTGGCCGATACTGTCGGTTTTGTGCGCGATTTGCCGCACGATTTGGTCGCCGCCTTCCGTTCGACACTGAGCGAAGCGCGCGAGGCCGATCTGCTGCTGCACGTCATCGATGCCGCCGATCCGATTCGCGATGAACGCATCGGTCAGGTCAATTCCGTCCTCAAGGAAATCGGTGCTGCCGACATTCCGCAGATTCTGGTGTTCAACAAAGTCGATCTGCTCGAAGGCCGGGCCCCACGCCTGGATGAGCCGGTCGATGCGCCACGCCGCGTCTGGCTGTCGGCCGCAACGGGCGAGGGCATGGACCTGCTACATCAGGCCATTGCTGCGCAACTCGATCAGGGCCTGATTAGCGGTGAGCTGCGTCTGCCGCTGAGCGCCGGCAAGTTGCACGCACGTCTGCAGTCCCTGGGCGCGATTCGCGAGCAAAGTGTCGATGAGCATGGCTGGCGCCTCGAAATCAGCCTGCCGCTGGCCGATGTGCGCCGATTGCAGGCCGGTCCCCACGGTGATGCGCTGGATCCCTTGATTCCGCCCACGCCGGACCCCAATTCCTTTTAAATAGATGAGCAGAGGCCGCATGTGCGGCCCGAGATGGAGAGTGCATGGTTTGGAATCCGCCCGGCAGCAATCAAAGCCCGAACAACGGTTCATCCGGTGGTCGCGGCAACAAGCCGCGTAGCGCGTTGGACCGACTGTTGGAGACCCTGGGGGTCGGCAACGGCGGCAACCGCAGTAACGGTTCCGGTGATTTTCGCGGCGTCGATGAACGCTGGATGCGCTGGCTGCCCATCGCCATTCCTGTCGCTTTCATTGTGCTGTCGAGCACCGTGCTGGTAACCGAGCAGGAGCGTGGTGTGGTGTCGCGCTTCGGTGCGTACTCGCGCTCGCTGTCGCCCGGTATTCACTTCAAGCTGCCGTGGCCGATTGAAAGTGCGCAGACCATCAATGCCACCAAGATTCAATCGATGTCGCGTACCGTGCCGGTTCTGACCAACGACGAAAATATCGTCCAGGTCGAAGTCAACGTGCAGTACCGCGTCAAAGATCCCAAGCAATATCTGTTCGGTACACGCAGTGCCGATGAAGTGCTGGAGCAAGCCACGCTGAGCACGGTGCGTGAGCAGGTCGGTCACAACACGCTCGACACGGTGTTGGGTTCCCGCGGTGCCATCGCCGTGTTGGCTCGAGCCAATCTGCAGAAATCGCTCGATGCGTATCGCACCGGCCTGGTCGTGACCGGTTTGAACTTGCCCAATGCCCGTCCGCCGGACGAGGTCAAACCGGCATTCGACGACGTCAACTCCGCGCAACAGGACAAGGATCGTCTGGTCTCGCTGGCGCAAGCCTATAAGGCGAAGGTCGTGCCGGAGGCCCGTGGTGAAGCGGCCAAGCTGCGCACCGCTGCCGAGGGTTACCGCCAATCCACCATTGCCACGGCGCAAGGTGATGCTGCGCGCTTCAACGAACTGGTGCCGGCTTACAAGGGCGCACCTGAGGCCACGCGCAAGCGCATGTGGCTCGATACCGTCGCCGAAGTGGTGTCCAAGAATCGCGTGGTGCTAAGTGGCGACAGCAAGCCCATCCTGTATGTGCCCAATGCACCGTCTGAACCGACGGCCAAAACCGTACAACCCGATGCCGCTGCCGTGACGGCCGCCACCGAGGCCGATGCCACCCGACCCACACGAGAAACGCGCGGAGGACGTGACTGATGAATAATTTCCCCAATCGTCTCTACGCTCTGGCGCTAGTCGCCTTTGTACTGTGGTCGAGCATCTTTATCGTGCGCGAAGGCCAGACCGGCATGGTCCTGAACTTCGGCCGCGTGGCGCGGACCAACTTGTCACCGGGCCTGCATTTCAAGGTGCCGCTGATTGAACGCGCCTTGCGTTTCGATCGCCGCATGCAGATTCTGCCGGCCGAACCCGAGCGTTACTTGACCGCCGAACGCAAAGACATCAACGTCGACTTCTTTGCGCTGGCAGCGCTGACCGATCCGCAAGCGTTCTATCGCGCCACCAACGGCTCGGAAGAACAGGCGGCGCAACGTCTGGCCCCGATCATCAAAGATGCACTGCGTAATGAGATCAACTCGCGCACATTGCAACAAGTGATCAGCGGCTCGCGTGCGGACATCACCAACAAGCAGTTGGGCACGATCAATCGTGCGGCCGCGACCGTCGGCGTCAAGATCATCGATCTGCGCATCAAGCAGATTGAACTGCCGACCGACTCGGATGTGATCCAGCAGGTCTACCGCCGCATGAGCGCCCAACGCCAGCAGGTCGCCAGCCGACTGCGCGCCGAGGGTGAGGAACAAGCCCAGCGCATCCGCGCCGAAGCAGACCGCGATGTGGTGGTGCTGGTCGCCGAGGCCGAGCGGGACGCCCAGTCCCTGCGCGGACAGGGCGATGCCGAGGCGGCCCGCGTGGTGGGTCTGGCTGCGGCCAAGGATCAGGGCTTTTTCGCCTTCCAGCGCTCTCTGGATGCCTATAGCAAGGCGTTCGGCAAGGGTGACAGCACCATCGTGCTGGACGATAACGACCCCTTCCTGCGTTATCTGAAGTCCGATCGTTGAATCCGCGGTCGGTTTCGTGGATAATTTCTAAAAGTCGGCAGGGGCATCCTGTCGGCTTTTTTCTTTTTTTGATTCCGGAGTGAAATCATGGGCCAATCGGTGGTGGTACTTGGAGCGCAATGGGGCGACGAGGGCAAGGGCAAAATCGTCGATCTGTTGACCGAGGAAATCGGCGCCGTTGTGCGCTTCCAAGGCGGTCATAACGCCGGTCATACACTGGTGATCGGTGGCAAAAAGACCGTGCTGCACCTGATTCCCTCCGGCATCCTGCGCGATGGCGCGCTGTGCCTGATCGGCAACGGGGTGGTGCTGAGCCCGGCCGCGCTTCGTAAGGAAATTGACGAGCTCGAGACCGAAGGCGTCGACGTCCGTTCGCGTCTGCGCATTTCGCCGGCCACGCCGCTAATCATGCCGTACCACATTGCGCTGGACCAGGCCCGTGAAAAGGCCGCCGGCAAGTCGGCAATCGGCACCACCGGTCGCGGTATCGGTCCTGCGTACGAGGACAAGGTGGCACGCCGCGGTATCCGCGTGGCCGACCTGCATTACCCGGACCAGCTGGCTGAAAAGCTGCGCGTGGCTATGGATTACCACAACTTTGTGCTGACCCAATACCTGGGCGCCGAGGCGGTGGATTACCAGAAGACGTTGGATGAGGCACTGGCCTTCGGTGAATACATCGAACCGATGAAGACCGATATCGCCGGACTGCTGCATCAGCTGCGCAAAGAGGGCAAGCGTGTTCTGTTCGAAGGCGCGCAAGGCTCGCTGCTTGATATCGACCACGGCACCTATCCGTACGTCACTTCGTCCAACACCACCGTGGGCGGCGCGTTTGCCGGTACGGGTGTCGGCGCCGATGCCATCGATTACGTGCTGGGCATCTGCAAGGCCTACGCCACGCGTGTGGGCGGCGGTCCGTTCCCGACTGAACTCGACGACGAAGTCGGTCAAGGCATTCGCGATCGCGGCGCCGAATATGGTGCGACCACCGGTCGTCCGCGTCGTTGCGGTTGGATGGATATCGTGGCACTCAAGCAAGCCGTGATGATCAACGGCATCTCGGGTCTGTGCATCACCAAGCTCGACGTGCTCGACGGCATGGAAAAGCTCAAGGTCTGCATCGGTTACAAGTACCGCGGCAAGACCACCGAGTACGCACCGCTCGATGCCGAAGGCTGGAACGAAATCGAACCCGTCTATCTCGAGTTCCCGGGCTGGACCGAAAACACCCACGGCATCACCGTGTGGGAAAAGCTGCCGGCCGCTGCACGTGCCTATCTGCGCGCGCTCGAAGAGTTGTCCGGCTGCCCGCTGGCCATCGTCTCGACCGGTCCGGATCGCGATCACACCATCGTGCTGCAGGACCCGTGGGCCTAAAACGCCCGCAAGGTCTTTCACTCCATTCGTGAGGGTGACGGCGTGCCGTTGAATCCGCCGCGGCGCGTCGGGTATCGCCGTCTGATGTGGCTGCTGGCCGGACTGTCCATGTTCGGCCCGTTTGCCATCGACACCATGTTCCCGGCGTTTCCGCGCATCGGTGCCGAGTTCGGCGTCGATAAGCTGATGCTGCAGCAGACCATCTCGGCGTATCTGTTTTCGTATGCCCTGATGTGTCTGGTGCACGGCCCGGTGTCCGATGCCGTCGGCCGCAAGCCGGTGATCCTGACGGGTGTCATTGTCTTCCTGCTGGCCAGTATCGGTTGCGCGATGGCCACCTCGATGCCGATGCTCCTCGCGTTCCGTGCCTTGCAGGGCGTGTCCGCGGGTGTGGGCATGATTGTCGGACGCGCCGTGATTCGCGATCTGCATGCCGGTGCCGATGCGCAGCGTCTAATGAGTCAGATCTCCATGATCTTTGGCGTCGCGCCCGCGATCGCTCCGGTCGTGGGCGGTTGGCTCTTAGGATGGGGCGACTGGCGCATCATTTTCTGGTTCCTCGCAGGCTTTGCCGCGCTGATCTGGATCGCCGCGCTGATCGTGCTGCCCGAATCACATGCACCCGCATATCGCACACCCGTGCGCGCCGCTTCGCTGGTCCGTTCGTATCGCGACATCCTGTTGGATCCGCCGTTCCTGCGCTTGTCGGTCGTGGCGGGCCTGAATTTTGCGGGCTTTTTCGTCTATATCGCCAGCGCGCCTGAGTTTGTCCTGCATCATTTAGGCCTTGGCGAAGGCGATTTCGGCTGGTTCTTTGCCCCCAGCATTGCCGGCATGGTCATTGGCGCCTTCGCGTCGTCCAAGTTGGCCGGCAAGGTCCCGCCTTCGCAGCAAGTGCGATACGGCTTCATCCTGGCCACTTTGGCCGTCGTCAGCAATTTGCTGTACTCCGGCTTGGCCACGCACATCGCCTTGCCCTGGGCCGTGTTGCCGACCTTCCTCTACGCCGGCAGCGCGGCGCTGATTGCACCGGTCCTGAATCTTGCCGTGCTCGATCGCTTTCCTTTGCATCGCGGCACCGCGTCTTCGATGCAGGCGTTCATCTCGACGGCCGGCAATGCCATCGTTGCGGGTGTGGTGTCGCCATTGGTGAGTCATACGCCGCTGGGCTTGGCACTTGCGATGGCTGCGTTTGCGTTGGCTGCTCGGCTGGTATGGATGTGGCATTTACACGCCGAGAAAAAGGCGAATACCGACAGGCCCTAACGGCGCTTACCGATCGTTGTCCCGACTGCTAAAAGTGACGATCAAGGCTCAACCGTAATGCGGGAGCCTTTATGTACCGATTTGTTCTTGGCGGCCTTTTCGTGCTGCTGCTCAGTGCATGCGCCACACTGTCGGAACGTGCCGTCATGTCCGATTGGCAGCCGGTCGCTAATCTGCCGACCGAACCGCGCGTTGCCGTCGCCACCCCCGACACGCTATTTCTGGTAACACCGCTCGATGGCAGTTTGCGTCATCTCCTGGCACGTTGGGCCTATCTCGAAGGCGTTCAAGTCGATTACCGTCTGCCGGTGGACTGGCAGTTGCATGCCGCTGCCGCCGCAGTAAAGGCGCCGGATTTGCCTTCGGCCTTGTCGGCCTTGCAGAAATCATATGCGTCGCAGGGCATTTCGTTGCGCCTGGATAAGGGCTTGCTGATCGCTGAATCCGCAGGGGCCTCGCAATGAAGCGCCATCCTGCCATCGAGGCCGCAGTGAACTACGAGGTCAGTCTGCTGGATCTGCAGGTGCGCAGTGAGCGGCGGGCCTGGCGGATTGCCATCGTCAGTACGGCGTTGCTGGCAGCGACCTTAGTCGGTCTGGTGATGCTGTTGCCGCTCAAGCGGTCGGAGCCGTTTGTCGTGCTGGCCAATACCAATACCGGTGTCGCGACGGTGGCACGCTTGGCGGATCGCTTGCCCCTGTCTGCCAGTGCGTCCGAGGCCGTGGATCGCGCCAATTTGGCGAGTTTTATTCGGGCGCGAGAGTCGTATGATTCCGGCACGCTCGGTGACCGCGACTGGAATCAGGTGTATGCCATGGCCGACGATGACGTTGCGTCCGCGTATCGCGCCGTGCATGCGCCGACCAATCCCTCGCAGCCGTTTCGGGTGTACGGCATCTCGCAGGCGGTGCGTCCGCGCATCAGTACCTTGCAGATCGCAGCCGAGCCCATCAACGGCTATCGCAAGGCAACCGTGCGCTTTGCACGACAAGTGGTCGATAAGCACTCCGGTACCGCGCGCGATGCGGATCACTGGATTGCCGAAATCGAATATCGCTATCGGCCCGATTTGCCGATGGATGATCGCGATCGCCTGTTGAACCCCTTGGGCTTCCGCGTGCGCAGTTATCGGGTTGACCGCGACTTCACTGCCGGAGGTGCGTCATGATCCGGATCGGTGTTTGCATCGCGTTGATCCTGCTGTGGTCCTGGCCCGTTGCTGCTATTGCGCAAGTCGCGCGCACGGTGGACTGGAGCGACGGCACGGTCATCGTCATCAAGGGTGCATTGGGGATCACCACCCAAGTGGCGCTGGATCCGCAGGAGGCGGTGTTGGACTACAGTCTGGGGTTTACCGAAGGTTGGGACGTTGTAAGGCGCGATCAGGTCTTCTACCTCAAGCCCAAGACGCAGGACGCGGCCACCAATCTGCTGATCCGAACCGATCGCCGCCAGTACCTGATTGAGCTGGTGGTTTTGCAGGGCACTTGGCGCCAGCTCAACGAATTGCCCAAGGCCGGGGTGGCGTATCGCGTCGACATTCGCATCCCGCCGAGTGTTGCGGCCACAGCAGATATTGAGGGTTCTAAGCCCGCGACTGCAGCCGTGCCGACTCCCGCTCCGAAGGCGCCGGAGCCCAAGTATCGCAGTTGTGATTACGCCATTCGCCACGTGCGACTGCTGCCGGCCGCGCAACAACCGGATTGGATCTGCGACGACGGCGAACGCACGGTGGTGCAGTACCGTGCCGATGCGCGTCTGCAGTTGCCGATTGTGCTGGGCGTCGACAGCAGTGGCCGCAGTTATCGGGTCAATTACCGGGCCGAGGGCAGTCGTCTGATTGTCGATGGTCTGCATCCCGGCTTGCAGTTGCGCAACGGTTGGCGCTTGAGTGAGGTGCGTTATGGGGCGTTTTGATTCTTGGCTACAACGCTTGTCGGGTGCAGATGCAGGTGCGAATGCGGACGCGGGTGCACAGGCATCGGCGGAGTCGCAGCCGGCGCCATCCGGGTTGCTGCCGTACGAGCCGATTCAGCCCCAGGGCATTCCGCGCAGTGCGTGGCTGTGGTTGGGCGGGCTGTTGGTTTGTGTGCTGCTGATGCTGTGGATGGTCGCCCGTGCCAACGATCATCGTGATGACGCCGCCGCGGAGCCCTTGGCATCCGAGCTTGCCGCCAACTCGCCGCGTAGCGATGTCCTGCGTTCCTCGCCCGAAGCGCCATCGTGGCAGGGCGATGGCAACGCTCACGAGGTCGTGGATCCGCCCGCCGGTTTCGACAGTGCGACGAGCGGCGCATCCTTACCTGCGATTCCACCGTTGCCACGTCAGCAGTCGATGCCGGAGCCCATGGCCGCGTGGCCTCCGGTTCCCGCTGCGGCCATGTCGGCTCCAATGCTCGCCGTGTCCTTACCGGCTACGCCGATGCCAGAACGCGACCTGGATTCACGGCGTGGAGGCGTAGTCGTGGAATCGGGCGATGCGGCTGCGGGTGACCTGGTCGGCCGCTATCTGCAGGCCATGACCGCGACAACGGGCCCAACGGCAAACCAACCCGAGCCTGCTGGCAATATGGGTTCGGACCGCGCGGTGGTCGGTGGTCAGGCCATGCCTTCGGCAGCGCAATTTGTGCATCAGGATCCGAATTCGCTGTTGCCGGCCGGCACCTTGATTCCCTGTGCCTTAGAGGGCGCTATTGACACCCAGATCGATGGTCCAGTCACTTGCCTGGTCACCATGCCGGTGCGCTCCCTCAGTGGAACGCGTGTGCTGCTGGACCGCGGCGCCCGTCTGTATGGTCGCTATCGCAGTGTCGATTTGCGCAATGCGCGACTTGCGGTGGAGTGGACGCGCTTGCTGACCGCGTCGGGCTGGAGCGTGCAGTTGGCTGCAAGTAGTATGGATCCGCACGGCAATGCCGGCTTGCCGGGGCAGCGAATCGATCAATGGCCACGTCGCATCGGCAGCGCGCTGATTGTTAGTCTGCTTGGGGATGCCTTCCAGTGGGTTGCTGCCAAAGAAGGTCCGCGCACGTCAACGCAAGCCGGATGGGGCGGGGTGGTGGAGCAGCCCTATCAAAGTCAGACAGCGGAGGCCTTGAAGGAACTGGCCGGGCAGGCCACGCAAGCCTCGGGCGAGGTGCGACCGACACTGCGGATCCGCGCCGGTGAGCCCTTGCTGGTGGCGCTGGACCGTGACCTGGATTTTCGCGACCTGTTAGCGCGCTGATGGATTTTCTGCACTATCAGTTCGAGACGCTAGGGCTTGGCCGCTGGTTGCGCGAGCCCGGAGTGACGGAGATCTGCATCAATCGGCCGGGCGGGTTCTTTGTCGAAGTCCACGGTCAGTGGACCTTTCATGCCAGCAGTAACATCACGGCCGAAAGCGTACGCGGCTTCTGTGTGGCGGTGGTCAATCAGAGTCGCACCGGTCAGCGGATCACCGAGCAGGAGCCGATGGTGTCGCTGACGTTTCCCGGCGGTGAGCGCGCGCAGTTGGTGCTGCCGCCGGCTTGCGATGCCGATCAGTGCATCGTCTGTATTCGCGTGCCGCCGCGTATTCAGCGCACCTTAGACGACCTCTCAGAGCAGGGCTTGTTTGCCGCCAGTGAGCCCTTGGAGTCGCAGCATGTTGGCTCGGCGACTCCCCAGTGGCCGAGCGATGGCGATTGGGCGCGTTGGCTGCAGGAGCGCGTGCTGGAGCGGCGGAATATCGTTGTCTGCGGTGCGACGGGTAGCGGCAAGACCACGCTGATGCGGGCGCTGGTGGAGTGCATCCCGGAAAGCGAACGACTGGTCACCATTGAGGACGCGCGCGAACTGTTTCTGCATCAGCCCAATGCGGTGCATTTGCTGTATTCCAAGGGCAACCAGGGCATAGCCAAAGTCACTGCCCGCGATTGTCTCGAGGCCAGTCTTCGCCTTCGGCCGGATCGGATTTTGCTGGCGGAACTACGCGGCGATGAGGCGTTCTATTTTCTCCGCAGTTGTGCCTCGGGGCATCCGGGGTCCATCACCTCGTGTCATGCGGGCTCAGCGGAACAGGCCTGGCAGCAGATGGCGCTGATGGTCAAAGCATCGCCCGAGGGCAGCGGGCTGGAAATGGCGGCTATCCTGAATCTGCTGCATTCTTGTATTGATCTGGTGGTGCATATTTCGGCAACGGCAGGGCGGCGCCGGGTGACCGGTATCCGTTGGTCCGATGCCGTTAGTCGGTCGGGCTCCATACACGTACCCGCAGTAAACTAGGGGATTATCGTTGGGATTTGCTGCCCGTGTCCGTTGCTCCAGTCGCCAACCCGTTTGTCCTGCATTCGCCCTATCAGCCGGCGGGTGATCAGCCCGCTGCCATCAGCCGTCTAACCGATGGCTTTGAGGCCGGCCTGGCGCACCAGACGCTGCTCGGCGTTACCGGCTCCGGTAAGACGTACACCATCGCCAATGTCATCCGCAATGTGCAATGCCCGACGCTGGTGATGGCGCCCAACAAGACGCTGGCGGCCCAGCTCTACGGTGAGTTCAAGGCGTTCTTTCCCGACAACGCCGTGGAGTACTTCGTCAGTTATTACGATTACTACCAGCCCGAGGCCTACGTTCCGTCCAGCGACACATTTATCGAAAAGGACAGTTCGGTCAACGAACACATCGAGCAGATGCGACTCAGTGCGACCAAGGCACTGCTGGAGCGCAAAGACGCGATTATCGTGTGCACCGTGTCGGCCATTTACGGCCTGGGTGACCCCAACGAATACTTCCGTATGGTCCTGCACATGGTCAAGGGCGAGCATATTGATCAGCGCGAGCTAATTCGTCGCCTGACTGAAATGCAGTACTCGCGCAATGACACGGAGCTGCGTCGCGGTACGTATCGGGTGCGCGGCGAGACCATCGATGTGCACCCGGCAGAAAGTGATAACGAGGCGGTGCGCATTGAACTGTTCGATGGCGAGATCGAGGCCGTCACGGTATTCGATCCGCTGACCGGTGAGACCCTAAAGAAACTGCCGCGCTATACGATCTATCCCAAGTCGCATTACGTCACTACGCGCCGCACGGTGCTCGATGCAATCGAGTCCATCAAAGAAGAATTGCGCGAGCGCTTAGAAGAGCTGTACGCGCAGAACAAGCTAGTCGAGGCGCAACGTCTGCAGCAGCGCACCCAGTTCGATCTCGAAATGCTGGCTGAGGTCGGCTACTGCAATGGCATCGAAAACTACTCGCGCCATCTGACCGGACACATGCCGGGCGAAGCGCCGCCGTGTTTATTCGATTACTTACCGTCCGATGCGCTGCTGGTCGTGGACGAATCGCACGTGACCGTGCCGCAGATTGGTGCCATGTACAAGGGCGACCGCTCCCGCAAAGAAACCTTGGTGGAGTTCGGATTCCGTATGCCTTCGGCACTCGACAATCGGCCGTTGCGCTTTGACGAGTGGGAAAAACGCTCCCCCCGTACGATCTTCGTGTCGGCGACGCCAAGCAAGTACGAGCTGGAGCACAGTGGCGATGAAGTGGTCGAGCTCGTCGTGCGTCCCACCGGCTTGACTGACCCTCCGGTCGAGATCCGTCCTGTCGCGACTCAGGTCGATGACGTGCTCAGTGAGATCACCAAGCGTGTAGCGATCGGCGACCGGGTGCTCATCACCACGTTGACCAAGCGGATGGCTGAGAACCTGACGGAGTATCTGGGCGAGCACGGTGTCCGCGTGCGTTACCTGCACAGTGATATTGATACGGTTGAGCGCGTCGAGATCATTCGCGATCTGCGCTTGGGCAAGTTCGATGTGCTGGTCGGCATCAACTTGCTGCGCGAGGGTCTGGACATGCCCGAGGTCTCCCTGGTCGCGATCATGGATGCCGATAAAGAGGGATTCTTGCGCTCGACGGGTTCACTGATTCAGACAATTGGTCGTGCGGCGCGGAACGTGCGCGGCAGGGCCATCCTGTATGCGGATCGCATGACCAAGTCCATGCAGGCCGCGATTGATGAGACGGATCGCCGACGCGCCAAGCAAGTTGCCTACAACCTGGAACATGGCATCACACCGACATCGGTGTCGCGCCCAATTGTGGACGTCATGGAAGGCGCCCGTGACGACGGCCCGGATGCCGCACGTTCGCGTGGCCGCCGTGGCAAGTTGCAATCCGAGCCGGTCGCCGGTGTCGAGGATCTGTCGTTGGCCGCCCTTGGCAAGCAGATCAAGGCGCTCGAGGAACAGATGTACAAGCACGCCCGCGATCTCGAATTCGAGGAAGCAGGGCAGGTACGCGATCAGATCCATCGTCTCAAGGAACTGCAGCTCACCAAGATGAGCTAACCCTCGGGTGACGCCCGGAAACCAAAAAGCCCCTGACTCCATTTGGAATCAGGGGCTGGAATTGGTGGGCGGTACAGGGTTCGAACCTGTGACCCCTACCATGTCAAGGTAGTGCTCTACCGCTGAGCTAACCGCCCAATACGAGTCAAATGGAACGCCGACCCGTCAATTGGACGCCTATTCTAGCAGGGCTATATGTGGTCTGCAAGCCCCGGTTCGGACTTAGGCTGCCGGCGTGTCCTCGACCAGCAAATTGCGGTATTGGCGCGGCTGCGAGCGCAGGTACTGCGGCGGTGCCTTGACCGTGGCGCCAAGGTGCGCCGCGGCGTGCCAGGGCCAATGCGGATCGTACAGAATGCCCCGCGCAATTCCGACCATGTCGGCGTCCCCCGTCGCGACGATGGCCTCGGCATGCTCGAAATCCGTGATCAGCCCGACCGCGACCACCGGTATCTTGACCGCCTGTTTGATCGCACGTGCCAGTGGCACCTGGTAGCCGGGCGCCACGGGAATCTGCTGCGCCGGATGAAGGCCGCCCGAGGACACATTGATCGCCGCGCACCCCAGATCCGCCAATACCTGCGAGAACACGATGCTCTCTTCAATGTTCCAGCCGCCTTCGACCCAATCGGTCCCGGAAATCCGAACCGAAACCGGCTTGTCAGCAGGGAAGGCATCGCGCACCGCTTTAAAGACCTCGAGCGGGAAGCGCATGCGATTGGCCAGCGATCCGCCATATTCATCGGTACGATGGTTCGACAGTGGCGACAGAAACTGATGCAGCAAATAGCCATGCGCCGCATGAAGTTGAATCGCATCAATACCCAGACGTTCCGTCCGCTCGGTTGCCGCAACGAAATCCTGCTTGATCCGTTCCATTTCGTCTAGCGTCAACGCATGTGGCGTCTGATCGGTTTCCCGGAACGGCACTGCCGAAGGCGCCACCGTCACCCAACCTTTTGCATCATTGTTCGGGAACTGCGAACCACCGAGCCATGGTTTCTCAGTTGAGGCCTTGCGCCCCGCATGCGCCAGTTGAATCGCAATCGGCATCGATGACCAGGTACGAACCGTTTCGAGCACCTGAGCCATCGCCTGTACGCACGCATCGTCGTAGAGACCGACATCGGCATAAGTGATGCGGCCCTCGGGTGACACAGCCGCCGCCTCAATCGTCAGCAGGCCCGCACCCGACAAGGCCAGTTGTCCCAAATGGATCGCATGCCAGCTGGTCATGCAGCCATCGACCGCCGAATACTGGCACATCGGCGCAATGACAATACGGTTGGACAAACGTAGCGACCCAATGGTCAATGGTGCAAATAAATGGCTCATAGCAATTGTCGTGGGGCAGAGTTACTGATTATGCCTTGGTGAGTGGACGTAGCCGACGAAGTCTGGCGACAGCAGACTTCGCTCACGCTGGCCATCCTGTCTTAGTTACCCCGTTCAATCAAGGGGGCTTTTTACACCACCGGCGCCGCGGTTGAGAACGTGAGTGTAGATTTGCGTTGTCTTCACATCCTTATGCCCGAGAAGTTCCTGCACTGTGCGGATGTCATAACCTTGCTCGATTAAATGCGTTGCGAACGAGTGCCTGAGCGTATGTGCAGTCACATGTTTATGAATGCCGGCGCGTTTACGACCTTTACTGATGGCGCGGGAAAGAACGGCATCGTCCACATGATGGCGTCGTTCCCTGCCGTCAATAGGGTCGATGCTTCGTTGCAGGGATGGAAAGACGTACTGCCACCCCAAATCTCTGACCGCGGACGGATACTTTCGAGCCAGCGCATAGGGCAGGCGGGTCTCCCCAAAGCCTTCAAGCAGATCACTTTGATGCAAACTCGCTGCCCGCTCAATCTCCATTTTCAATAAAACGATGAGGGAAGAGGGGAGCATCGTTCTGCGATCCTTGCCACCCTTGCCACTACGGACCGTGATCTCGCAGCGCGCGAAATCCAAGTCCTTAATTCTCAATCGTAAGCATTCCATGAGCCGCAGACCGGTGCCATACATAAGTTTGGCAATCAGCGCAGCTCTGCCATCCATGTTGGATAACAGGTCCTGGACTTCTGACCTTGAGAGCACAGTTGGAACGCGGAGTGGGCGTTTCGCACGGACAATTCCATCAATCCACGGCACCTCAAGGCGCAGTACGATTTTGTAGAGGAAAAGGAGTGCGGCCAACGCCTGATTCTGAGTACTAGCAGAAACGTTGTGCCTGACTGCGAGATCCGTCAAAAAGCGTTCAATCGAATCCGCACCTAGTGTCCTGGGATGTACGCCATTGTGGAAGCGGATATAGCGCCGAATCCAGTGAATATAAATATCCTCAGTTCTCAGGCTGTAGTGTTTTGCCCTAAGTCGTGACCTTGTGACCTCGATAAGCGTTGGCATGACGAGCTCGTAAGAATTTCGTTAAATAACTCATGGTCCCTAGGCGTGGCGTCGGAAAACATCAGCAAATGACGGAAGAACGGGTCGGTGAACCGGTATTTGCCTTCTCGGAAAACCCGCTTATTCTCCAAAGATTCCTGATAACATCGGAAATGAAGGTCAGGTGCTGATTGCGAGAATTAATGCAGTCGGTAAATTCAATGTTTTCAAATACTTGCGCGGGGGTAATTATGGCGATCACAGGTGGCCTCACTCTTATTTCCCCGCATTTGAAACCTAAATGTAGTTAGGTGCCATGGAAAATTTGCGCGAGCAGTTGGTGAGCATCACGCTGGCTTGGGAGCGAGCATTCGGCAATGCACCTCAAATCACCACCGTGCTATCAGAGTATGACGCCGCCCGCTTAGTCGGCTGTTCCACGAATTCGTACTCTTGCGCCATGCAGGGAATAACTGCCGTTCAAAAGGGCCATGACTTCATCTTCAATGGCGCTCGGTACCAGGTCAAAGGCAATCGCCCTAGCGGCAAACGTGGCAGCTTCGTCACTTGGGTGCCCAAGGCTACAAACTACGACTGGGACTACCTAATCTGGGTTCTCTATGACTCTCAGTATCAGATCCAAGAGGCATGGCAATGGGACGTTTCGGCGTACAAGGACGCTTTTGACAGCATCAAGCGTTTGTCGCCGGCCCATCTTCGCCTCGGCAGACAACTGGCGTAAGCTGGCACCTAACAATTCATTCAAGCCGACGCCGCTTCGCGGCGCGGCTTAATTCAGGCGTTAGGCCTCACAAGGAGGGTGTGATGAGCTCAAAGTTTTCGCCGCAGCGTATTCGTGTTGCCACGCTTGCTGTTGCACTTACTTGCATTTATCTCGGCTACCAAGCTCTGAATGGCAACCCCAGAATTTTGAGTTATGCATTCCCAATTCTTCTTGGCGTCTGCCTCATCGGCATGAAATGGGCGGCTCCAAGGATTCCGTGGCTCCAGCTATTTGCGGCGTTGTTCGTTGTTTTCACCGTTGACGCGTTCTTCGGCTGGCTGGGCCATGCAACCGCAATTCCAGTAATTGTCCTAGCTGCTGATAAAGTCATTGAGGCTGTTGGTGTTCTTGGGTTCGGTGCTTACTGGGTAACCAAAGGCTACATTCCACTTGCGGCAAACAAGTGGTAGCGGTGAGGCCTAACAATTCATTCAAGCCGACGCCGCTTCGCGGCGCGGCTTAATTCAGGCGTTAGGCCGCATTGAAACGTCTGCAGCGCGCCCACAGCTGATTTATTCCACCATAACGGACAGTCCCGATGCCGCAGCTTTTCAGGCTCCGCCCCTTGGCCCTTGCGTTGCTGCTCAGCGCCTCTACAGTCGCAGGTGCGCAAGGAAACAATTCCTATGTAGAGGGCCTAGAGGACTCTATCGCCGCGTACACAGTTTCCGACTTTGCGTCTCACGGCCCAAAGCCGGACGCCTTTCGGCAGGTGAACCTGCGCTTCCGGGAGACGGATACGGGTACGCGCAGCTACATGCTTTGCGGGCAAGTGCATATCGGCACCGGAGCAAAGGCGGAGTGGGCCAATTTCGCTACCATCAAGACGGACCCGTATGAGCAATGGCTGGGTGGCCCCGCCACGGACATGTGCGCCAAGGCGACGCCGGTAACCGGGGGTAGAGACCTCGCTCCGCTCCTTGAGCAAGAACTGGGTTCCAAGGCATCTCAGCCAACAGCGCCGTAAGTCAGGGTAGCGGGATTGCGGCCTAACAATGCGTTCAAGCCGAAGCCGCTTCGTTCCACCAAGCATATGGCAGGTAAAGCTTGCCATGTGCTTGGCTCCACTACGCAGCTCGGCTTAACTTAGGCGTTAGACGGGCGTACAAAGATAATTTCCATCTCAAGGGATCACCATGCGCTTCATTCACGCACTATTACTGGCAGGGATCGCTCACTCTGCATATGCGTCGGAAAAATTAACCTTCAAGACCGATCTTGAGAAGCTAGAGCGCGAAAAAGCAGCTCAGATCGGTGTTGCGATCGTCGATCCCCAAGGAGAGATCGTCGCGGGCCACCGAATGGCGCAGCGTTTTGCAATGTGCTCAACGTTCAAGTTTCCGCTAGCCGCGCTGGTCTTTGAAAGAATTGACTCAGGCACCGAGCGGGGGGATCGAAAACTTTCATATGGGCCGGACATGATCGTCGAATGGTCTCCTGCCACGGAGCGGTTTCTAGCATCGGGACACATGACGGTTCTCGAGGCAGCGCAAGCTGCGGTGCAGCTTAGCGACAATGGGGCTACTAACCTCTTACTGAGAGAAATTGGCGGACCTGCTGCAATGACGCAGTATTTTCGTAAAATTGGCGACTCTGTGAGTCGGCTAGACCGGAAAGAGCCGGAGATGAGCGACAACACACCTGGCGACCTCAGAGATACAACTACGCCTATTGCTATGGCACGTACTGTGGCTAAAGTCCTCTATGGCGGCGCACTGACGTCCACCTCGACCCACACCATTGAGAGGTGGCTGATCGGAAACCAAACGGGAGACGCGACACTACGAGCGGGTTTTCCTAAAGATTGGGTTGTTGGAGAGAAAACTGGTACCTGCGCCAACGGGGGCCGGAACGACATTGGTTTTTTTAAAGCCCAGGAGAGAGATTACGCTGTAGCGGTGTATACAACGGCCCCGAAACTATCGGCCGTAGAACGTGACGAATTAGTTGCCTCTGTCGGTCAAGTTATTACACAACTCATCCTGAGCACGGACAAATAGTTGACGCCCGTCTAACAATTCGTTCAAGCCGACGTTGCTTCGTGGCGGCGCTTGCGTGCTACGCTAAGCTTCGCACGCCGCTTGCCACTGCGCACCGCGGCTTAACTCAGGCGTTAGGCACCAACCAAAGCATTCTGCAGATTGAGAGCCTCGCATGTCTGAAATCACAAACGTCAGGTTCGTGCTTGCAGTCCTCGATCTAAAGAGGGCTACGGACTACTACATGTCCGCTTTGGGTCTCGCCATGGACTTTGAAGCGCCGGGTTGGTCATTCCTGTCTCGCGGGAGCTTTCGCGTCATGCTGGGTGAATGCACTGACGCAATCCCGCCTGGAGAGCTTGGGGATCACTCCTACTACGGATACATCACCGTGAATGATATTGACTCACTCTACAGTGAGTATCAGAACTCGGGAGTTGAATTCACTCAACCCTTGGCCAACAAACCTTGGGGAATGCGTGAGTTCGGCATTCGCACCATTGACGGACACAGGCTCATGTTCGGGCAGGAACTGTGATCATCGCGCAGGTGCCTAACAATTCGTTCAAGCCGAGCCCGCTTCGCGGTCTCGGCGCCAGCCGGTTCGCCTCGGGCGGGCCGGCTTAACTCAGGCGTTAGGCTGCGGAGGTGAGTCAACCGCAGTTGACATTACGTCAACCATGGTTTACACTCCCTGATATGTACGAAATCCTCAAGAGCAGCACGTTTGACAGCTGGCTTCGCGGCCTGCGCAACCGTGACGCTAAGGCAAAAGTTGAGGTTCGTATCAGGCGCCTTTCCCTCGGCAATCCCGGCCAGTTCCGCGTGCTCAAAGATGGCATCAACGAGCTCAAGATCGACTATGGCCCTGGCTACCGCGTGTATTACACGTTCAAGGGTAAGACTTTGATTCTTCTGCTCTGTGGTGGAGACAAATCCACTCAAAGCAAGGACATACGGCTCGCCACTGAAATTGCTGCATCTTGGGAGACATGACCATGGCCAAACTCAAAGAGACCTTCACCCGTTACGACACCGCCGACTACCTCGAGTCCGAAGAAGACATTGCGGCTTATTTGAACGCTTGCGCGGATGAAGACGACCCTGCTCTCTTCCTTGCAGCGCTCGGTGACGTCGCACGCGCACGCAACATTACGCAACTTGCCGCCCAAACTGGACTGACCCGCATGGGGCTGTACAAGGCATTCTCTGGCGCGGGGAATCCTAGCTTTGCTACTGTCAGCAAAGTTGCGCATGCCCTTGGCCTAAAGATCAAGGTAGCCGCTGCCTAACAATTCGTTCAACCCGACATGTCTCCGCTCCGCAGGAATGGGGCTTTTCCGCTACGCTAGCCCCATTCCCGCTGCGCTCCGCCATGCGGGTTAACTCTGGTGTCAGGCGGGCATCCACCGTTGACGAGGGCGGACAGATTCTCCATGAGACGTTTTCTTAAGTACCTGCTCGGAATGGTGGCTGGCCTAGCGGCGATGTTTGCCTTGGGCGTGCTTTGGCCTTCGGCAAAGTCCCCGCTGCCCGATGCCGCCGATACCAGGCTGATCCGCAACGCCCGCATCATCGACGTGGAGCTGGCCACCGTCGGCGAGCCGACTGAGGTATTGATTGAAGGCGGCGTCATCGCCCGGATCGGCGACGGCCCACGCACTGGACCGCACATACCGATACTGGATGCCGGCGGACGTTACCTGCTTCCGGGCTTCTGGGACATGCACACGCATGCGTTCCAGTTATCACCGCAATTGCACCTGCCCCTGGCCATCGCAAACGGCGTCACCGGCACCCGCGACCTGATGGACTGCCCCGGCAGCAATGACACCTTGATCGCCTGCGTCGACGACAAGCGCCGCTGGACCCGCGCCGCCGCCGAAGGCCGCATGGCCAGCCCGCGCTTCGTCGAAGTGGCCAGCTTCTACTTCGAGCGGGCCGACATGACGCCCGATCAGGCGGCCGCGCTCGCTGCGACCTATCACGCGCGCGGGCTGGATGCGCTGAAGGTGTACAACCGCCTGTCGCCGGCCAGCTACGAGCGCCTGACCGACGAAGCGCGCCAATGGGGCATGCCCGTGGTCGGCCACCTGCCCAAGGCGGTGAACCTGGAGGACGCCGTCGCGGCCGGACAGCGCAGTTTCGAGCACGCTCATCTCTTCGTGCGCCACTGCTCCCGCGATGCCGCCGCATGGCGCGGCGGTGCGCTGGATGCCGAAGCGCCCGTCGCGCTGGCCGAGCGGATGGTCGCCGGGCACGACGCCGCGGCCTGTGGGCACGCGTTCGCACGGATGCGCGAGGCAGGGAGCTGGTTCGTGCCCACGCACGTGACGCGCGAGGAGGATGCGCGCGCGCGCGATCCCGCTTTCACCGGCGATCCGCGCCTGGCTTATCTGGACCCACTGTCGCGCTGGGCGTACCGCGACGACCTGAAGTCCACCGCGGCGCGCTACCCCGACGCGCGTGGCGAGGCCGCCCTGCGGGCCTACTTCGAGCACGGCCTGGCATTGACGGGCGCGGCGTACCGGGCCGGGGTGCCGGTGCTGGTGGGCACGGACACCGCGCTCGGCGGTTTCCGCTACCACGACGAAATGGCCCTGCTAGCGCGCGCCGGTCTGTCGCCGGCCGAGGTGCTGCGCGCGGCCACGCTGGACGCCGTGCGCTACGCCGGGCAGGCACACCGCCACGGCCGCGTGGCCGTCGGCCATGCGGCGGATCTGGTGCTGCTGGAGGCAAATCCGCTGGAGGACATCGCCAACACGCGGCGCCTGCATGCGGTGCTGCTGGCCGGGCGGCTGTACGACCGCCCGCGCCTGGACGCGCTGCTCGACTTCACCCGTGCCCAGGCGCGTTCACCAGCCAACGCGGCCAAGCTGGTGTGGGGCTTTCTGGCCAGTTCCGTCAGCGGCGAGCTTTGACGCCGGCAAAGATGGGCGAGGCTCGTCCTTGGAATTCACGAGCCCGCGACCGGCATGAAGATGCCGGGCGAACGACGTTGTGGTTCTGGCGCTTTCTCGCCGTGGCGGTGGTGGCATTGGCTGGCGGTAGCATTCCTGGTCACTGCCGCCTAACAATTCATTCAAGCCGACGCCGCTTCGCGGCGCAGCTTAGCTCAGGCGTTAGGCGTCAATTGGAGGTGTCATGAATGTATGGATTGTATTGCTCGCAGCAGTGTCGAGCTTCGTAGTTGGTGGGCTCTGGTACTCACCCGTGCTATTCGGCAAAGTCTGGAACGCGGAGAATGGTGGTCAACCCGCTACAGGGCACCCCGCAAAGGTTTTTGGGGTCAGCTTCGGGTTCTCGCTACTGGCCGCTTTTGCCTTTGCATACCTCGTGGGGCCATCCCCAACGCTGGAGTCATCGGTCAAACTTGGCGCTCTAGTTGGTATCGGCCTGGTTGCCGCAAGCTTTGGCATTAACTACCAGTTTGCACAGCGCTCGTTCAAACTTTGGATGATCGATGGCGGGTACCATGCGATGCAGTTCCTGCTATTTGGAGCTGTGTTTGGCGTGCTGGGTTGACGCCTAACCAATCGTTCAAGCGGACCTGCGGTCCGCACCCGGCAACGCTAGGACCGTGTAGCATTGCTGGGCGCTGTGCGCAGGCTGCTTAACTCAGGTGCTAGGCATCAACATCGGACGGGTCGGAAGTCCATGACTGTATCTCGCGCAGAAGTCGAGCAGCTTGCTAAAGCCAAGTTCCCAGAGCCTGATCCGGCTTTAGTGTTGTCGATCCTTGACGAGTACGGAAGAGAGGCACACGAGCAAGAGCGAGAACGCGTTCAAGTAGCGATCCTGAATCTGAGCGCCGGAGATGAAGGCAAGCTATTAAAGAATGTCGCTGCCGCTAAGCAAGACTATCGCGACGTTCTCATGTGGTCAGAGGAGACAGCGCCCACGCCTGAGGAAGCGGCCGCCGAGTTGATTATGGTCGAACGCATCTTGAAAGCGTTTGGTGAGAGGTAGAAGCCCCTCAAAGCATGTGATGCTCGCACTGCTAGGCCGGACGCTCTCTAACTTTCATCGGATTAGCCGTCAATCAGCTCAACTTTCACACGAAATCCAAGAGCGGACGCGGCGCGCGTCATCGTATCTAACGTTAGTCCGGTGTCCGTCGCATCAAGCATACGATCAACCACGGTGCGACTAGTTTGCATACGCTTGGCTAGCGTGGATTTGTTGGTGCCCGTAGCCTGCATAGCCTGTTCTATTTGCCATGCGATCACGCGCTTGACGGCAATAGCTGTGGCTTCCTCGAGCAGACCATCTTCAGCGAGAAAGTCATCGAAGCTGCTACCAATGTGTTTGTTCATGGTCATTTCTTGATCTCTTTTAATCGCGCACGGGATTTGGCCAGATCAGGCTTTCCGGTAGTTCCACCATTTGCCAATCCCTAACGGGTTCTCTGCCTGACGTTACCCCAATCTGAGTAGCGCTTGTTCTAGAGTCCAACTGAGAATGTAT